>CAVJZJ010000023.1:0-50664 GCA_963653995.1 Flexilinea sp. | reverse complement strand
TTTGACACAAAATAAGGACGTTTGAAAATTTCGACTGTTGATAGTCAACAAGTTACAGCCTATGGTAGAGTGGAATAAAATCCCTCTCTCTCCGCATAAGTCAGAGTAACGAGTTGAAGGCCAACAAGTTACGCTGATTTTCTTTTAGTACATCGGACGAATTACGGACGGTTTTAGACAACATATCGGACGAACATCTTTAGGCGTACTGAAAAACGTGCAATAAAAGATGTTAAAAAAATGTGCGCAAATTTTCTATCAGGCAATGTTTCAGAACTTTTTTGTCATCTTAGACAAAGTCTAAATAAATGTTACAAAGGCATAAACCATGTAAATAATTTCCGTTTATGGAAATTATTACGACTAATTTTGCACCATCTTTCTTGGGGTCACCCTACGGATGAGCCCGTGCGAGATATTCGAAGGATGTACCACACACGAATAGTACAGGAGCAACAATGCATACGGTTGCACGACGCTCCATAACAATATATATAATAAGTATATATAAAAAAGGTAAAGGTAAAAGGACATTTTCCCCATTAGAATCAGAACACAATAGGAACGAAAACAATCACAACATGAAGAAAATTTTTACTCTTATGTTTGCGGCAGCCATGACCATGGCCGCCAGTGCCACCGACTATACGGGCAAACTCAGCGTGATGCTGGGCAGCGAGTCTGTAGATGCCGGTGAAACCACCATCAGCATCGACAAAAACGCCAGTGGTACCAATACACTGACCCTCAAGAACTTCACCTTCTCGGGCATGCCCATCGGCACCATCACCCTCAGCGGTGTGGTCGACCAGGCGAGCGGCACCATCACCTATATGGGTGGCAACCAGCGCATCACCATCGCCAAGGGCGACGATGCCAGCGTAGACGCAGACGGTTGGATGGGTCCGAGCCTCGGCGAACTGCCCGTGCTCTTCATGGGCAAGGTAGCCAAGGAGAAACTCGACGCTGTCATCCTCATCGATGTCAACGCTTCCGGCCTTGGCGTCATCAAGGTACAGTTTGGTGATCATCCCGAGGAAGTAGGCCAGATACCCAACTCCGGTTTCGAGCGTTTCCACACCGCCACTTATAGCAACAAGTCGAGCCAGGAGCCCGACGCATGGCACTCGTTCATGAGTTGCACCGGTTCGTTGGCAGCAACCGTAGCCGGCACCACCCATACTTATGTCAGCGACGACGTGCGTCCCGGCACCACAGGCACCAACAGTGTCAAGGTAGTTTCGAGCGTTGTCATGGGATTCGTGTCTGCCAACGGCACCATCACCACCGGCCGACTCAACGCCGGAAACGCAAATGCCAGCAATAGCGCCAACAATGCCTTCCTCAATCTTGACAACACCGCCACCGACGCAGCCGGCGATCCCTTCTATGTCGCCATGCCCTGCTATCCCGACTCTATCTCTGTATGGGTGAAGTACCACAAGGGCGGATCAAAGACCTACTACGCTACCATGTCGGCCGTCATCACCGACGGTACTTACTATCAGGATCCTGAAAACACGACCTACACCAACGTTGTAGCCAAGGCCAACAACTCCTCCATCGAGGGTACAGACGCATGGCAACGCGTGGTCGTGCCCTTCGACTACGCCTCTTATGAGAACAACGGTGCTGAAAGCAAGGCCATCCTTGTCACCCTCTCCACTTGCTCCAAGCCTGCCGGTGGCAGCACGAGCAGCAGCGATCCCGATGCGCTCTATGTCGACGACGTACAACTGATCTACAACTCCGCCCTTTCTTCGCTGTCGTACAACGGCAAGAAGATCAGCGGTTTTGCCCCCGACACCTACGCCTATACTATGGAGGGCGACGGTGCTTTCGATCCCGAACTCATCGATGCCGACTGCGACGCTGAGGGCGATGCCGGATTTATCGTCACCGCTACCGAGGAAGAGAATGCTCACTCCACCGTCTATGTGACCAACTACGCCGGCGACCTGCAGAGTTGGACCACCTACGTCATCGACTACACCAACCGCACTGCAGCCGGTATCGACGACGCCAAGGTATCTGCCAACAAGACTGCCGTAGGCTTCTACGACCTCAGCGGCCGCCGCGTGACCAACACCTCTGCCAATGGCATATATGTCGTACGCACCGCCGACGGCAAGGCTTACAAGATGATCAAGAAATAAGAGAATCTGGAAAAACAACGCGGGACACACTATCCAAGCGCGTACCACGTTTTTTTATTATTGCAACCACGGAAAATCCCGGGCAGCACCAATCGGTGCGGTCCGGGATTTTTCCGTGTGGGGAAACGTCTCTATTTCTCCTTCCACCGCCGGAGTTCGTCCATCTTGCGCAGTCGGTCGAAGGAGTAGGTGCGGTCGTGTCGGCTGACGAAGGTGTAGAGGGCGTAGGCTTTGTCGGCCAGGTCATGGCGTTCGGGTCCGACCACGCAGGCCGACTCGGCATGATAAAGTTCGGCGAGCATTTCTGTGCGTTGCAGCCGTTCGTCCTCGGGCCATTCGGCCACGGCGGTCATCACCTCGTCGAGGGTGACATGGTGGAAACGGTCGCGTCCGCCCAGATATTGGTCGAAGAGACGCAACAGCGTTTCGCGACGGCTCTCAAACTCCTTTTTCTCCAGCGCAAGTGCCAGCGCAGCGGCAAACTCCTCGATGAGCCGCACGAGATAGTCTCGTCGTAGCATAATTCGTTATTATAGGTGATGGTGTGTGTACTGAAAATGGTTTATTGTTCCTCCTCGTCCTCGCAAGCATACTCGTACAGTCGCCGATAAAAAGGGTGTCGGGTGAGCGTGGCTACATCGCCGAGGATGATGAGTTTCATGCGTGCCCGGGTGATGGCCACGTTCATGCGGCGCAGGTCGCGCAAAAAACCGATGTTGCCCTCAGCATTGGCCCGCACGAGCGAGATGACGATCACGTCGCGCTCCTGCCCCTGAAATCCGTCGACCGTGCCGACGGTCACCAGATGGCGGTAGGGCGTGAGCGCATCCTCTCGCCGCACCATACCGCGGAGCAACTGCACTTGGGCGCGGTAGGGGGTGATGATGCCCACATCGATATGCTCTTCGAGTACGCGACCCTTGCCGATCTTGGCGAAGTAAGTTGTGAGCGTGTCGATGGTGAGACGCGCCTCGGCCCGGTTGATGCGGCCGAACGTCTCGCCCACAAACTCCTCATGGGCATCGAGCGAGGCGGTGTCGATCCACACCATCGGGCGGTCGTAGTCGAGTATGCCGCGGTGTCGCACTTGGGGTGCGCTCTCCACCCGTCCACCGTAGAACCACTCTGAGGAGAAGCGCATGATGCGTTCGTGCATACGGTATTGCACACCGAGCAGCGTCACCACTTCAGGTTTTGTGCGGGCCACGCGCTCCATGAGCGTCCGGCCCAGTCCACCGGCCAGCGCCTCGGGACACTTCACCGTGGGCGGCAACTGACAGTAGTCGCCGGCGAAGACCACACGCGAGGCCCGTCGGATGGCGATCCATGCGGCCGCCTCGAGTGCCTGCGCCGCCTCGTCGATGAAGAGCGTGCCAAACTTCTGCCCGTCGAGCAGACGATGGGCCGCTCCAGTGAGAGTGCAGGCGATGACCTTCGCCTCGGAGAAGAGATCGGCATTGATGCGCACTTCGAGTTCGGTAGCCCGGCTGCGCAGACGGTCCATCTTCTGATGAAACCCGTCGCCGCGCCGCCGCGCGCCGCGCAGTTCGCGCATGGCCTTGCGCAGGCTCCACAGTTGAGGATAGTCGGGATGGTCTTCAAACCGCCGCTCGTAGGTGAACGAGAGCATCTTGTCGTCGACGCGCGACGGATTGCCGATGCGCAGCACCGACAGACCGCGGTCGACCAGACGTTCAGAGATCCAGTCTACGGCCATATTGCTCTGTGCGCAGACCAGCACCTGACTCTCACGGCGCAACGTCTCGTACACCGCCTCGACGAGCGTGGTGGTCTTGCCCGTGCCCGGAGGACCGTGTACGATGGCCACATCCTTGGCCCGCAGCACCTCGCCGACAGCCCGCTCCTGCGATGCGTTGAGCCACGGCATACGCGGTGTGTCGAAGGTGAAGCGCGCGGCCGGACGCGACGAGGCAAACAGGTCGCGCAGATAAGCCAGACGACCACCGGTAGCCCGCGACACCCGGTCGAGCGCGTCGAACATCAGGCGGTAGGAGGTCTCGTCGAACGAGAGTTGCACGCCCACGCGCCCCGCCCGGCTGAGGTCGAGCGCACGTCCCGTATCGGGGATGACGACAACCATGCGGTCGGCGGCGTAACTCACCGTTGCGGCAAACGAGAAATACTTCACGCCCCCAGCCTTCGCCCCGTCGCCCTCCATGGTGAAGAACATCACGGGGCGGCCAAACTCGAAGTTATGGTCTGTGCCGACATCGTCGGCCGCACGGAAAATCTCGACCACCGTCTGGTTGAGCGAATTGTAGTAGCACCGTCCTACACGCACGGGCCACCAGGCATCGCCGCGCTTGATCTTGCGGGCCATGCCGACGGCTTCGGTCTGACGGCGAAACTCCTCCTTCTCGTGGGCATACTCCAGTTCGAGCAGCGCGCGCTGCTGACGGAGCGCCAGTATTGCATTGTCCATCACGACAAAGGTACTCATTTTTTTGTGGGCCGCAGTCTACCACCTTCCAAAAAATAGAGTGACGCGCTTTGCCGACTCAGAAAATCACCCTATCTTTGCGCCCATGACCGACAATATATCCACCACTGCCGACATCGTGCTCCACCGTCTCTCCGTAGGCTACCGCAACGGCCGTCGCACCGAGCGCACGGTACTCTCGAGTATCGATGTGAAGGAGCGTGGCGGACAGTTCATCTGTCTCATGGGCCGCAACGGGTCGGGCAAGTCGACCCTCCTCCGCACCCTCGCCGCCCTGCAGCCGCCAATAGCCGGCACAGCCCTCATCGCCGGACACGACACCGCCCTGCTCACCCCGCGCGAGCGGTCGCGACTTGTGGCGGTGGTGCTCACCCATCAACCCGATGTGGCCGACATGACCGTCCGCGAGATGGTGGCCATGGGCCGCACGCCCTATACCGGTTTTTGGGGATCGCTCTCCGCCGCCGACGACAAGGCCGTCGACGAGGCCCTCGGCATGACCGGCATCACACCGCTCGCCCAGCGTCGCTTTGCCCATCTGAGCGACGGCGAGCGGCAGAAGGTGATGGTAGCCAAGGCCCTCGCCCAGCAGACCCCCGTCATCCTGCTCGACGAACCCGCCGCCTACCTCGACTTCACGGCCAAGGTAGACCTCATGCGCCTGCTCCTCAATCTTGCCCGGAAATCCGGAAAGACCATCATCGCCTCCACCCACGACTTCAGTACCGCCGTGCAACTGGCCGACCGACTGTGGATAGCCGGCGGCGGCACGCTCGTCACAGGCACGCCCCGGTCGATGGCCGCCGACGGCACGCTCGCCCGCTTTGTGGAAGGCGACGGTGTGGCCTTCGATGCCGAAACACTGTCCGTACACGTCAGCCGGGAATGAAAATGGAGGGCAGTCGTATGCTATATGCGATATTTTCCGTACCTTTGCATAGGTATCGCCCCTGCTCCATAGCACGCTACCTATACACGCATCCGAAAGAATGAAGAAACTATATATAGAGACCTACGGCTGCCAGATGAACGTGGCCGACTCCGAGGTGGTAGCCTCCGTCATGCAGATGGCCGGCTACGAGACCTGCGACAAGGAAGAAGAGGCCGACGCCATCTTCCTCAATACCTGCTCGGTACGCGAGAATGCCGAGAACAAGATCTACAACCGCCTCGATACGCTCGATGCCGAGCGTCGCAAGGGCCGGTCGCTCATCCTCGGCGTGCTCGGTTGTATGGCCGAGCGTGTACGCGACGACCTCATCGACAACCACCACGCCAACCTCGTCTGCGGACCCGACTCCTATCTCAACCTGCCCGACATGATCGCCCAGTGCGAGACCGGACACAACGCCATCGACATCGAACTGTCGAAGACCGAGACCTACCGCGACGTCGTACCCCAACGCATCGGCGGCAATAAGGTCAGCGGATTTGTCTCTATCATGCGCGGATGCAACAATTTCTGCCACTACTGCATCGTGCCCTACACCCGAGGACGTGAACGCTCGCGCGACCCCGAAAGCATACTCCGCGAAGTGCGCGACCTGCGCGACCGCGGATTCAAGGAGGTGACCCTCCTCGGACAGAATGTCAACTCCTACGGACTCTCCCCCTCGGGCAAGCGCGAGGAAGGGTCTACCTCGTTTGCCCAACTGCTGCGTATGGTAGCCCAGGCCGTGCCCACAATGCGCGTGCGCTTCACCACCTCCAATCCCGAGGACATGACCGAGGACATCCTCCACGCCATCGCCGAAGAGCCCAACCTCTGCCACCACATCCACTTCCCCGCACAGAGCGGATCGGACAAGACCCTGAGGCTGATGAACCGCAAGTACACCCGCCAGCAATACCTCGACCGCGTCGCCGCCATACGCCGCATCATACCCGACTGCGGACTGACGACCGACATCTTCGTGGGCTATCACGACGAGAGCGAGGAAGACCACCAGGAGACCCTCTCGCTCGTCCGCGAGGTAGGCTTCGACTCCGCCTTCATGTTCAAGTACTCCGAGCGTCCCGGCACCTACGCCGCCAAGCATCTGCCCGACAACGTGTCGGAAGAGGAGAAGATACGCCGCCTCAACGAACTCATCCATCTGCAGACCCAGATCAGCGCCGAGCGCAACCGCGAGGACGAGGGCCGCGAGTTTGAAGTGCTCGTCGAAGGATTCTCCAAGCGCTCGCGCCAGCAACTCATGGGACGCACACCGCAAAACAAGGCCGTCGTCTTCGACAAGGGCAACCACCATATCGGTGAACTGGTACGCGTGCGTATCACCGGAAGCACCAGCGCCACCCTGCTCGGCGAAGCCATCGACGCCGCCGAAGCCCCGACCGATACCCCATCCTGACCCCCGACCCCAATGAAAGAATTCCTGCAAGTACTGCGGCGGTTTGTTCCGCCCTACAAGAAATACCTCGCGCTGACCGTGATGTTCAACATCCTGTCGGCCATACTCAACATCTTCTCTTTCGCCGCCATCATCCCCATCCTGCAAATCCTCTTCAAGACCGATGGCGGCATACACGCCACGCACCTCATGGAGTGGGGCAGCGCCGACATCAAAGAGGTGCTCTCCAACAACGCCAACTACTACATCTCCGAACTCATCGGCGAGATGGGAGCCACCACCACCCTTCTGCTCATCGGACTGCTGCTCGCCCTGATGACCTTTCTCAAGACGGCTGCCTACTTCCTCTCCTCGGCCACCATCATCCCCATACGCACCGGTGTGGTGCGCGACATCCGCAACCAACTCTACCGCAAGATCACCTCACTGCCCCTCGGCTTCTTCTCTGAGGAGCGCAAAGGCGACATCATCGCGCGGATGTCGGGCGATGTGCAGGAGATAGAAAACTCCATCATGTCGTCGCTCGACATGCTCTTCAAGAATCCTATCCTCATCATCGCCTATTTCGCCACGCTGGTCGCCATCTCGTGGCAACTCACCCTCTTCACCCTCTTCTTTGTGCCCGTCTTCGGATGGTTTATGGGCTTTGTCGGACGTAAACTCAAGCAACGCTCCAAAGAGGCCCAGTCGCTCTGGAGCGACACCATGAGCCAAGTGGAGGAGACGCTCGGCGGACTGCGCATCATCAAGGCTTTCTGCGCCGAGGAGAAGATGAACCGTCGCTTCGACCGCATCAACACCGCCTACCGCAACCAAATCCTTCGGGTGAACACCCGACAGCAGATGGCCCACCCCATGAGCGAGTTTCTCGGTACGCTGATGATCGTCATCGTACTGTGGTTCGGCGGCACGCTCGTGCTCAACAGTCAGGCCCTCTCCGGTCCTACGTTCATCTACTACCTCGTGATGCTCTACAGCATCATCAATCCGCTCAAGGAGTTCTCCAAGGCCGGATACAACATCCCCAAAGGCCTCGCCTCCATGGAGCGCGTCGACAAGATACTCCAGGCCGAGGATACCATCACCGAGAAGGAACATCCCGTCAAGATCGCTTCCTTCGAACATGAGATAGAGTTCCGCCACGTGTCCTTCCGCTACGGCGAACAGTGGGTGCTGCGCGACATCTGCCTCACCATACCCAAGGGCAAGACCGTCGCCCTTGTGGGACAGAGCGGCAGCGGCAAGTCGACCCTCGTCGACCTCATCCCCCGATACTACGACGCACAGGAAGGACAGGTGCTCATCGACGGCATCGACGTGCGCGACCTCGGCATACACGATCTGCGCCAACTCATCGGCAATGTCAATCAGGAGGCCATCCTCTTCAACGACTCCTTCATGGGCAATATCACCTTCGGCGTGGAACACGCCACACGCGAGGAGGTGGAACAGGCGGCACGCATCGCCAACGCCCACGACTTCATCATGGCCTCCGAGAACGGCTACGACACCAATATCGGCGACCGTGGCGGACGGCTCTCCGGCGGACAACGCCAGCGCGTGAGCATCGCCCGCGCTATCCTCAAAAATCCGCCCATCCTCATCCTCGACGAGGCCACCTCGGCCCTCGACACCGAGAGCGAACGCCTGGTGCAGGATGCACTCGAGCGTCTCATGAAGACCCGCACCACCGTCGCCATCGCCCACCGCCTATCGACCATCCGCGGAGCCGACGAAATCTGCGTGCTGCACGAGGGCCGCATCGTGGAGCGGGGCACTCACGCCCAACTCATGGCCCAAAACGGCTACTACCACAAACTGCACGAGATGCAAGCCTGACCGTCTCAAAGAAAATCCCGCAGTAAAGTAAGAAAGTTCCGCAGAAAAGTTCCACAGAAAAGTTCCGCAGAAAAGTTCCGCAGAAAAAAACCGCAGAAAAAACAACCCATTATTGATGTACAAGATCGTCCACGCACTCTTCTACGCACTGTCGCTGCTGCCGCTCAGACTGCTCTACTGCCTGTCTGACTGCGGTTTCGCACTGCTGTACTATGTGGTGCGCTATCGGCGACACGTGGTACGGCACAATCTCACCACCTCCTTCCCCGAGATGGGCGAAAAGGAGATACGCCGTATAGAGCGCGGCTTCTACCGCTGGTTCTGCGACTATCTCATCGAGGCGGTCAAACTGCTCAGCATCAGCGACAGCGAACTGCGCCGACGCTTCCACATAGAGAACGCCGAACAGGTGGAACACTACTTCAGCAAGGGGCAGGACTGCGCCGCCATACTCGGTCACTACTGCAATTGGGAGTGGCTCTCCTGTGTGGGCATCGCCCTGCCCCAAGACCGCTGCATGGGGCTCATCTACCACCCTCTGCGCAACGCCGTCTTCGACCGGCTCTTCCGTGATATACGCTCCTCGCAACCCGGCAGTGTCTGCGTGCCCAAGCAAGACATTCTCCGCGTGCTCGTCGGACTGCGCCGCGACGGTCGGCGCAATATGTTCGGATATATCGCCGACCAAGGCCCCAAGTGGACCAACATCCACCTTTGGCTACCCTTCCTCGGCCACGATACCCCCGTCTTCACCGGTGCAGAGCGCATCATGCGCAAGATGGACAACGCCGTCTTCTATGTCGAGATGACCCGTCCGCGCCGCGGCTATTATACCTGCACCTTCCGGCTCATCACCGACCGTCCCGCCTCGTTGCCCGAGTACGAGGTGACACGCCGCTTCTTCCGTATGCTCGAGGACACCATACGCCGCGAACCGCGCTACTATCTTTGGTCGCACAACCGCTGGAAACGCACCCACGAGGAGTTCGACCGCCTTTTCGTCGTAGAAAACAGCAAGGTAGTGCCGCGACCCGCCGACCCAACCCCCCAAGACCAATAATGTATTTCTCTGAAGAGGAAAATCCATGCTCCATATAGGATTTGACGCCAAACGCATCGTGCGCAACGCCACAGGGCTCGGACACTATGGCCGCACCCTTGTCACCGCCCTCTCGGCCGCCCTCGGTGGTACGGCCCGGCTACATCTCTACGTACCCGATAAGGGGCGCGACGACCTCCGTGCGCTCGTGCCGCAATATCCTAACATCATCTATTCGCTCCCCGCCCACTGCCGCACGCGCATCGGCCGTGACCTTTGGCGCACGCGGGGCATCGTCGCCGACCTTTGTCGCGACGGTATCACGCTCTACCACGGACTCTCCGGCGAACTGCCCGTGGGTATCCGCCGCAGCGGTATCCGCACGGTCGTGACCATACACGACCTCATCTTCATGCGCCATCCCGAATACTACAATCCCATCGACGTGGCCATCTACCGGTGGAAATTCCGCTGCGCCTGTCGCGAGGCCGACCGCATCGTCGCCATCAGCGAGTGTACGCGCCGCGATGTGGCCGAACTGGGCCACTTTCCGGCCGACCGCATCGATGTGGTATACCAAAGCATCGACCACCGCTTCCGCCGTCATGTGACCGACGGTGAACGGAATGAGGTAGTCCACCGCTACGCCCTTCCCCACCGCTACATCCTCTTTGTAGGCACTGTCGAGGAACGCAAAAATGCCGGACTCGTCATCGAAGCCCTGCCGCATATCGACACCGAAGTGCATTTCGTCATGGTAGGCCGACAGACGGCCTATACCCGCCGCATCCTACGCCGTGCCTCGGCGCTCGGCGTGAGCGACCGTGTGCATACGGTCAGCGGCGTACCCGATGCCGATATGGGTGCCATCTACCGGTCGGCCGAGGTGTTTGCCTATCCCTCACGCTACGAGGGATTCGGTCTGCCCATTGTCGAGGCCATACAGTGCGGCCTGCCCGTCGTGGCCGCCACCGGGTCGTGTCTGGAAGAGGCCGGCGGCGACGCTTGTTTTTATGTCGGTCCCGATGATGTGCAGGCCATGGCCGACACGCTCAACCGTCTGCTTGCCTCCCCCATCCTGCGTCGGGAGTGTGTGGAGCGGAGCCGAAACTATATCCGCCGCTTCGAGAACGGCGACATCGCCCGGCAGATGACCGAGGTGTACCGCCGCACGTTGGAGACGGAATAAAAAATCCAAGAACAAGACTTCATCTCAATAGGAAAAACAATATGAAAACCGTACTGATAGACTTCACACGGTACCGCGAAAAAGGTGGTTTTGGCGAGATTGCCAACAACTACGCCGAATATGTCAAGAGCGGCATCCTCGACGGTCTGCGCTTCGTGGCCCTCGTCAAGGAGCAGTTTCGTGGCGCCCTCGGGCCCGACATCGAATACGTCACGGTGGAACACATGGACGAGGATCTGCGCCGTGTGGGACACATCGACCTGTGGCACACCACCGACCAGTTGTTTATCAAGCGTCGCCATGCCCCCGGCATGGTCAATATACTGACCGTGCACGACCTCAACTTCCTCCGCGAGAAGAAGCACATCCACAAGTACAAAGCCTTGCTCAAACTCAAGTGGCACATCATGCGGTCTGACTGCATCACCGTCATCTCCCAGTATGCCAAGAAAGACCTGTTGGCCCACGCCAGTGTAGGACACAAACCCCTGCGCGTGATCTACAACGGCATACAGGGAGCAGAGAACGCCCGCCAGCAGCGTCCGGCGTTTGTCGGCGAGGGCAAGTTCTTCTTCACCTTGGGGCGTATCTGCAAGAAGAAAAACTTCCATTCGCTCGTGCCCATGATGAAGCACCTTCCCGACTACCGGCTCTACATCTGCGGCGAATTCTACAAGAACAAGTACCGCACCTACCTCACCCAACTCATCCGCGACGAGGGTCTCGAAGACCGTGTCTTCCTCTGCGGCACCATCACCGACGAGGAGCGCAACTGGCTCTACGCCCATAGCGATGCCTTCCTCTTCCCCAGTACGCTCGAAGGGTTCGGCATACCCGTGCTTGAGGCCATGCGCTTCGGTTGCAAGGTCTTTTCCTCACGCTGCACCAGCCTGCCCGAGGTCTGCAAGGAGCACGCCACCTACTTCGACTCGTTCGACCCCGACAGTATGGCCGCCACCGTCAAGCGCGGACTCGCCACATGGAGCCGCACGAGTGCCGAGGCCGTCGCTGCACGCGAATATTCCCGAAAGTTCACCTACGACAAGTACGTCAAACAGTATATTGCCCTCTACAAAGAGTTGTTGCACGTGTGAGGAAAAAAAACATGATGGGTGATCATCATTTTGGAACACGCCTAAATAGTATTCGGCCTTGCAGACTCGAGTATTCGGGCCGAATACCGCAGTAGTCGAGCCCGAATACTGCAGTAGTTTGGCCCGAATACCACAGTACGCAAGGCCGAATACTCAAGGATTTCGGTCTAAAGGCAGGATGCTCAAGATATAAAAAGCGTTCGCAGTTTTGTGGAGTTGTTACATACCAAGCCCTTCCAGGGCTTGGTATGGCATCTGTTGGTTGCGATATTTCCGCCACCAACATTTTTTTGTCCCTATGTTCCTCTTGCTATTGACGCGATACGACTGCCTTTCTTTCCGTTTTTCTTGAGCTCTATACGGAATGTTGTGCCGCGCCCCACTTCGGAGTGTTTCACGAAGATGCGACCACCGTGGTATTCCTCGACGATGCGCTTGGCCAGCGAAAGACCGAGCCCCCATCCGCGCTTCTTGGTCGTGAAGCCCGGACGGAAGACGCTGCCGAGGTCTTTCTTGCGGATACCCTTGCCCGTGTCGGCCACCTCGATGGCCACGCGCTGTCCGTCGTCGGTGACGGTGATGTCGATGCGGCCCTGTCCGCTCATGGCATCGACGGCGTTCTTGCAGAGATTTTCGATCACCCACTCAAAGAGCGATGCGCTCAGCATCACCGTCACAGGGCCTTCGGGCATGTGGCACTCCATGACGACCTTCGACGAGGTGCGGCGGTCCATATATTCCACGACATGGGCGACCACTTCCGCCAGGTCGGTGGGTACAGGTTCGGGCAATGACCCGATCTTGGAAAAACGGTCGGCGATGAGTTGTAGCCGATGCACGTCCTTGTCCATCTCTGGGATGAGGGCATCGTCGGGGTAGGTCTCCTTGAGTATCTCAACCCATGCCATAAGGCTCGATGTAGGTGTGCCGAGTTGGTGGGCGGTCTCCTTGGACAGTCCCACCCACACCTTGTTCTGCTCGGCCCGCTTGGAGGTGAGCAGGGCGAAGACGGCCACCACTGCGAAGAGCATCACCACGCCGAGTTGTATGTAGGGGTAGAACGACAGGCGGCGCAGCATGGTGGAATCGTCGTGGCACACATAGATGCAGTCGTCGGGCGATGTGTCGCTGAGTTGTATGCGTATGGCCCGTCCTTCGGCGCGCAGGTGTTGCGCTTCTGCGGCGACGATGCGGAGCGTGTCGGAGTAGTTGGACGCGCCGCTGACGGCCAGATTGCGGAAGGTCTGCACCCCTCCGTGGGCGTCGGTGACAATGACGGGTATGGTATGGTTGCCGTTGATGACGCGCAGGACGAGCGTCATGTCGGTATTTTCGTCGGCATTGTTGAGCGCACGCATGGCCTCGGCCCACACCTCCATGCGGTGGAGTTCCTCGGCCGACAGGTCGCGCACGAGCAGGTGCGAGGCTACAAGCGAGGCCACGGCGATGGTCACGGCGGCGGCCACGAGTATGATCTTCACACGGCGTATCTGGTCAGTCCACTGCATTTTTCAGGTGGGTCGTTGTGGATTTCAGTACAAATCATTTCTTCGCGTCATTTCTTCGCACGCAAGAGTGCGGCAAGTTCCTCCATGCCGTCCGTAGCGCCCTTGGCGATATGGCACACGCCATCCTGCCGCACGTCGACGGCAGCGGGATCGATGAGATACACGGGTACGCCGTGACGCACATAGCCTACCAGTCCGGCGGCGGGATACACATTGAGCGACGTGCCGACGATGACAAACACGTCGGCCTTGGCAGCGGCCTCGGCCGCCTCGGAGAATTTGGGCACCGACTCGCCGAAGAACACGATGAACGGGCGCAGGAGCGATCCGTCGCCCGCCTTCTCGCCCACGGCTACCTCGGGTTGCTCGGCTGTCAGCCGACGTTGGTAGCGGGGGTCATCGGGATTGCGGCTCGAGCAGACCACCGACAGTTCGCCGTGCAGATGGATGACCTTGGTCGATCCGGCCCGCTCATGCAGGTCGTCGACATTCTGTGTGACGACCGTCACGCGATAGTCGCGCTCCAGATCGGCGATGATGCGGTGTCCGCCATTGGGCTGGGCCGTATAGAGTTTGCGGCGGAGCATATTGTAGAAATTGGTCACGAGCGTCGGGTCGCTTTCCCAACCCTCATGGGTGGCCACGTCGCTTACGGGATAGTTCTCCCACAATCCGTCAGATCCGCGGAATGTCTTAAATCCGCTCTCCACCGACATGCCCGCGCCGGTGAGAAACACCAAATGTTTTTTCGCCATATCTTCAGTTTTTCAGAAAAGTAGGAATAGGGGTGTCAAGTCCCTGACATTGGTCTGTTTCCTACTTGGGTTGAACCTCAAATTTGTACAAAAATAGTGATTTTTCTACAAAGGAGTTTAGCCAGTCGGATAAAAGTTGTAAATTTGCACGTTTTTAATTACGCCCTTTCGCCAAGGGCACCGTACAACAAACAGAAAAAATACAATAAAATAAAAGACATGGACAAAGTGAGTTACGCCCTCGGACTGGGCATCGGACGCCAACTCTCGCAGATGGGCGCACAGACACTCAACATCGACGACTTTGCACAGGCCATCAAGGACGTGCTTCAGGGCAATGACCCCAGCATCACCGATGCAGAGGCTCAGGAAATGGTCAACAACTTCTTCGCCGAGCAGGAAGCCAAGCAGCGCGAGGCAGCCGCAGAGCGTTTCAAGGAAGTGAAGGCTACAGGCGAGCAGTTCCTCGCCGACAACGCCAAGAAGGACGGCGTGGTCACCCTCGCCTCAGGTCTGCAGTACACCGTGCTCACCGAAGGCAACGGCCGTAGCCCCAAAGCCACCGACACCGTGAAGTGCCACTATGAGGGCACACTGACCGACGGTACCGTATTCGACAGCAGTTACCGTCGCGGCGAGCCCGCCGAGTTCCCCCTCAACGGTGTCATCGCCGGATGGACCGAAGGTCTGCAACTCATGAAGGAAGGCGCCAAGTACCGCTTCTTCATACCTTACACCTTGGCCTATGGCGAGCGTGGGGCCGGACAGAGCATACCTCCCTTCTCCACCCTCGTGTTCGATGTGGAACTCATCGAGGTGAAGTAAGTCTGTGGCCCGTGTAGTCAGACTATATCAGAGAACAGAAAATAACAGATACAACATAAAAAAATGAAAAAGATCACAGCAATAGCCGCAGCGGCTATCCTTGCAACCAGCGCACTGGTATCGTGCGGCAACTCTACTCCGAAGCCGAGCCTCAAAAACGATATCGACACCCTGTCCTACGCTATCGGTATGTCACAGACCCAAGGTCTGAAAGAATATCTCACACAGATGGAGATTGACACCGCCTATATGAGTTCCTTCATCAAGGGTCTCAACGACGGAGTCAACGCTGGCGACAACAAGAAGAAGGCCGCCTACTTCATGGGTGTGCAGATCGGTCAGCAGATTTCCGGTCGCATGATCAAGGGTATCAATCAAGATGTCTTTGCCGGTGACACCACAAAGACCATCTCGCTGAAGAACTTCATGGCCGGCTTTATCGCAGGTACTACAGGCAAGCCCGGTGTCATGACCATAGAGCAGGCCCAGCAGACCGTACAGAGCAAGGCTGCTGAAATCAAGCGCAAGAACATGGAAGAGAAGTACGGCACCTACAAGAAAGAGCAGGAGAAGTGGCTCGCCGAGAATGCCAAGAAGGCAGGAGTGAAGACCCTCCCCTCAGGTGTACAGTACAAGCCCATCAAGGAAGGCACCGGTCCTCTGCCCAAAGACACTTCTTTGGTAGAGGTACACTACGCCGGCTATCTGACCGACGGTACCGAGTTTGACAGCAGTTACAAGCGCAACAATCCCGTTGAGATGCGCCTCAATCAGGTCATCAAGGGATGGACAGAAGCCCTCACCCACATGCCTGTAGGTTCTGAGTGGGAAATCTACGTGCCCGCCTCCCTCGGTTATGGTGAGAACGGTGCAGGACAGATCAAGCCCTTCTCTACCCTCATCTTCAAGATCAAACTCCTCAGCATCAAGTAAGAATCTGCGGCCACCGTGCCACAAACATAGATAGGGCGACCCCTTGGGGCCGCCCTATTTCAAAAACCGCAGTGCCACGCATGGCACAATATCTACACGTCATCAACATTTTTACAATAGGCGGACGTGCCCCGTCATCTCACATTTCGGATTCCGCCATACAATAGTAAAACTATGAGAAAACTATTCATCATCGCCCTCGTGCTTGCTTCGGGGGCCGCTTTCGCCCTCACTCCGGCGAAGAAGAACGCCAAGAAGAGCGCCAAGAACACCCCTACAAAGACTGTCACCCTCACCACCAAGGCCGACTCCGTCAGTTACGCTGCCGGTATGTCTATGACCCGCGGACTCGATGGTTACCTCAAGGAGCAGTTTGGCGTCACCGCCGCCGACATGGACGAGTTTGCCGCCGGATTTCGTGAAGCCCTCGGCAAGACCAAAGACTCCCACTATATGGCCCGCATCGCCGGTGCCGAGATTGCCCGTATGGTAGAAGGCCGTATGGTGCCCAACATCTCCAAGGAGTTTGAGGGTACCGACCACCAGATCGACTCCACCCTCTTTGCCGCCGGATTTCTCGCAGCCGTGAGCGGCGACACCACCCTGATGGCCACCACACCCGCCGCCAAGTACTTCACCGAAGTGTCTGAGGCCGACAAGAAGAAGCGCGAGGAGGCCTGGAAGGTGAGCAACGTCGAGTGGATCACCGCCAACGCCAAGAAAGACAGCATCACCGTGCTGCCCTCCGGACTGCAGTACAAGGTAGTGCGTCAGGGTACAGGTGACGTAGCCAAGGCCGACGACGAGGTGACCGTCAAGTACGAGGGTACCACCATCGACGGCAACGTGTTCGACAGCAGTTACAAGCGCAACCCGCAGACCACCACCTTCCGTCCCGACCAGGTCATCAAGGGCTGGACTGAGGCCCTCACCATGATGCCCGTCGGCAGCAAGTGGATTCTCTACATCCCGCAGGAACTGGCCTACGGCGAGCGTCAGGCCGGACCTATCAAGCCCTACTCCACACTAATCTTCACCGTCGAGGTGGAGAGTGTCAAGCGTGCCGAGCCCAAGCCCGCTACCACTGAGACAACGGCCAAGCCCGAAAAGCCCGCCAAGAGCAAGAAGACAAAGAAGTAAGTGATCATGGTCGTCCCTGTAGAGGGCGCAGATTAATTATAGGGTAGGGCTTTAGCCCTACCTTCCACAAGTACCACAAGCATTGCCCCTGTAGGGGGCGCATAATTCATTGTGTGAGATCGAAATATGCGCCCCTTACAGGGGCAACTCGTTGGATATGAACAATACAGGGTAGGGCGAAAGCCCTACCCTGTATTATGTCGTCCCTACGGGACTCACGCTTGAGAGACCTTTCTACGGGAATCATACATACGAAAAAACCTACGGGACTCACGCTTGCGAAAACCTTCGGGACTCATTGTATTGTCTACTCCCCACACTTGCGTATGAGCGTCAATCCGTCGCGCAAGGGCAACATCACGACCTCTACGCGCGGGTCGGCGACCACAAGATCGTTGAACCGCTCTATGCCCGAGGTCTGCCGGTCGTGGTCGTAGGCGTGGTCTACAACGTGGCCGTCCCACAACGTGTTGTCGGCCAATATATAACCGCCCTTGCGCACGAGCCGCATAGCCATGTCGTAGGTCTCGACGTAGGTGCGCTTGTCGCCGTCGATGAAGGCCATGTCGAACGTGATGCCCATCTGCGGCGCAAGGGTCAGCGCATCGCCAATGGTGAGGTGTATGCGGTCGGCCACGGCAGACCGACTGATCCACTCACGGGCGAAATCCTCCATCTCGTCGTTGATCTCGAAGGTATATACCTTGCCGCCCTCCTCCAGCCCCTCGGCCAGACAGATGGCGCTGTATCCGCTGAACGTGCCCACCTCAAGGATATTCTTGGGCCGCACCATACTCACGAGCATCTTCAGCAGACGGCCCTGCAGATGGCCCGAAGCCATACGGCCATGCACTGTGCGCAGGTTGGTCGCCCGCCACAACTGGTGCAGATATTCGCCCTCGGGTGACGTGTGGGCGAGAACGTAGGCATCGAGCAGCGCGTCGCGCTCCTCAGCCGACAGATTGTTGCCGTCTTTCATCTTTTCTGTTTTTCTGATGGTCTGTCATTGGCTACTTGCAGCACAAGGGCTTCCACGGCCAAGCGGTAGGAGTCGAGCCCGAAACCGCAGATCACTCCCATGCAGGCGGGTGCAATCATCGACTGCCGGCGGTAGTCCTCGCGGGCATGCACATTGGAGATATGTACCTCCACCACAGGCACCGCCAGCGACCGTATGCAGTCGGCCAGCGCAATGCTGGTATGCGTGTAGGCACCGGCGTTGAGCACGATGCCGTCGACCTCTTGGTCGGCCTCTTGCATGCGGTCGATGAGAAATCCCTCGACATTGCTTTGGTACTCCTCGATGTCAATGTCGGGGAAAGCCCCACGCAGTTCCTCCATATAGTCGGCAAGGGTGCGATGCCCGTAGATGGCCGGTTCGCGCGTGCCGAGACGATTGAGATTGGGGCCGTTGACGATAAGTATTTTCATAGCGAAGAAAAGGACGACGGGAATAGACAAAACACCACCCTATCTTATGCAAAGATAGTGCAAACCGAGCGCAGAATGCCAAGGCCACTTGAGCATTATGCCGAGGTGCAACCTATCTTATGCAAAGATAGTGCAAACCGAGCGCAGAATGCCAAGGTCACTTGAGCATTATGCCGAGGTGCAGCCTATCTTATGCAAAGATACTGAAAAGTGCTTAAAAAATCAGCCTTGTCACAAATCTTTTTGCTACTTTTGCTCCTTGTATACAGACCAATCAAAGTATACAGACCAATCAAACATTTATAGAAATAGCGTAAAAAGATGAAAACAGTGAAAACCATTCTTGCCGCCCTCCTGCTCAGCATGGCGGCTACCGGGGCACAGGCCCAAAGCATCAAGGACATCTTCTCGGGCGTGGTCAACGCCGTCACCGGCAACAAGGTGAGCACATCGAGCCTTGTCGGGACATGGAAATACTCGGCACCCGCCTGCGAGTTTGAGAGCGACAACCTCCTGGCCAAGGCCGGCGGTGCCGCCGTCTCAAAGAAGGTCACCTCCAAACTCGCCTCCATCTACTCCAAGGTCGGCATGCAGAACGTGTCGTACACCTTCAAGGAAGACGGTACCTATACCTCCACCCTCAAAGGTCACACTACCAGCGGTACCTATACCCTCGATGAGACCAACAAGACCCTCACCCTCAAGACCAGTGCCGGAGTGAGCATGAAGACCTACATCAGCATCAGTTCGTCGGAGATGAGCATGCTCTTCGAGTCGGGCAAACTCATGGACGGACTCAAGACCATCTCCTCGCTCGCCTCCAAGGTTAACACGACCGCCAGCGTGCTCTCCTCGCTCATGAACAGTTATGACGGCATGCGGCTCGGCTTCAAACTCAAGAAGCAATGACCCCTGTCGCCAACAACAATACCCAAACGCACGCCGCAGCCACTGGGATCACCGTCCTGGAGGCCGCGGCGCGCCGCTATATACGCTACATCAAACTCGAGCGCGGCTACGCCCGCAACACCGTCGAAGCCTATACCCACGACATCGCCTACCTCACCACCTTTCTCACCGACTCGGGCACTGCTCTCGAAGACGTGCGCCTGTTCCATCTCGAGACCTTCGCCACCACACTCCACGACAAGGGCATCGGCCCCTCGTCGCAGGCCCGCATACTCTGCGCCGTGCGGTCGTTCTTCCGCTTCCTTGTGCTTGAACGCACCCTGCGCGACGACCCAAGCGAACTGCTGGAGTCGCCCGTGCTCGGCGAGCGCATACCCGAGGTGCTCTCCACCCATGAGGTCGACCTCATGGAGGATGCCATCGACACCGACAAGTGGGAGGGTACGCGCAACCGCGCCATCATCGAGGTGCTCTTCGCCTGCGGACTGCGTGTGTCTGAACTTGTGGCGCTGCGCCTGTCCGACCTCTTTTTGGCCGAGGGCTACATCCGCGTCACGGGCAAGGGTGCCAAGGAGCGGCTCGTACCTATCTCGGAGAGCGCCGTCGACGAACTGCGCTCATGGTTTGCCACGCGCGACACGATGTTTATCCTTCCCGGCGAGGAAGACTATGTGTTTCTCAACCGACGCGGCCGACATCTCACCCGCACCATGATCCTCATCATCGTCAAGGGAACCGCTGCCGCCGCCGGCATCACCCGCACCGTCTCGCCCCACACCCTGCGCCACTCCTTCGCCACCGCCCTGCTCCAAGGAGGTGCCGATCTCAGGGCCATCCAGCAGATGCTCGGCCACGAACATATCGACACCACGCAGATCTACACCCATATCGACACCACCACCCTGCGCCGCGAAATACTCGAACATCACCCCAGAAACCTTCTCCACGATGCCAAAAACACTGATGCTGATACACTTTTGCCCTCTTCTGCCGCTGAATGTGAATAAAAAAGCCTAACTTTGCACATTACTATATAATATAGATGGTAAAAAGAACCTGCCCCTTGTTTACCCGATAGGGTCAAGTCACCGAGACACCACAGGCGCGGCTTTCAGGACGTGCCACAATATAGAAAACAATAAATTTTATCGCATGAGACTAAGAAAAGCCTTTGCGGCTCTGCTACTCCTTGTAGTCATCGCCGCACAAGCCCAGTCGCCTATGGAGATGCCCTTGCCACTCGACAAGGACGTACGCGTAGGCAAACTGGACAACGGATTGACTTACTACATCCGTCACAACAACTGGCCCGAACACCGTGCCAACTTCTACATCGCACAGAAGGTCGGCTCCATCCAGGAGGAGGAGAGCCAGCGCGGACTCGCCCACTTCCTCGAGCACATGTGCTTCAACGGCTCCAAACACTTTGAGGGCAATGCCGTCATGCGCTGGTGCGAAAGCATCGGCGTGCAGTTCGGAGGCGAACTCAATGCATACACCGGCATCGACCAGACCGTCTACAACATCGACAACGTGCCCACCGCACGCCAGACCGTACTCGACTCATGTCTGCTCATCCTCAGCGACTGGGCCGGCAACCTCACCCTCGATCCCAAAGAGATCGACGAGGAGCGCGGTGTCATCCACGAGGAATGGCGTATGCGCAGCGATGCCAGCAGCCGTCTGTTCGAGCGCAACCTCCCCGCACTCTACCCCGGATCGAAGTACGGCGTGCGCTATCCTATCGGTCTGATGTCTGTCGTCGACAACTTCAAGCCCAAGGAACTGCGCGACTACTACGAGAAATGGTACCATCCCTCCAATCAGGCCATCATCGTCGTCGGTGATGTAGACGTAGACCACATCGAGGCCAAGATCAAGGAACTCTTCGGTGCCTACACCAACCCCAAGAATCAGGCTCCCATCGTTGCCGAGCCTGTGCCCGACAACGCCGAACCTATTGTCGTCATCGACAAGGACAAGGAACTTGACAGCAACGGCATCGACGTCTTCATCAAGCATGAAGCCATGCCCGACTCGCTCAAGAATACCGTCATGTACATCCTGCAGCAGTACGTCACCACGGCCGCTACCTACATGCTCAACCAGCGTCTCACCGAGGTAGCACAGGACGCTTCCTGCCCCTTCGCCTCCGCCCACGTGGTTGATGGCGAGTATATCATGGCCAAGACCGTGGATGCCTTCAACCTCTCTGTCGCTCCCAAAGACCTCTCCTTGGTCAACAGCGCCCTGCAGGCCGCCTTCACCGAGTTGCGCCGCGCCGCTGAGTTCGGATTTACCGAGTCGGAGTACAGCCGCTTCAAGGATACCTACACCGCCTTGCTCGACAAGACATACAGCAACCGTGACAAGCGTACCAATACGCAGTTCTACGAGGAGTGCAAGGCCAACTTCCTCGAAGGCGCTGCCATGCCCGGTATCGAGACCGAATATATGATGATGAAGCAACTCGTGCCCATGCTCCCCGTAGATGCCATCAACGAGGCCATGCAGGAGTTTGTACCCGCCAATGACTCCAACCTCGTCGTCATCTCCTTCAACACCGAGAAGGACGATGCCGTATATCCCACCAAGGAAGGACTCCTCGGCGCTATCAAGGCTGCACGCACAGCCGACATCACCGCCTATGTAGACAACGTCAAGAACGAACCGCTCATGACCACCCTGCCCAAGGCTGGCAAGATCATCAAGGAGACCAAGGATGCCAAACTCGGCTACACCACCCTCACCCTCTCCAACGGCGCTACCGTCATACTCAAGAAGACCGACTACAAGAAAGACCAAGTACTGCTCTCTGCCGAAGGCTATGGCGCAGAGTCGCTCTACGGTCCGAAAGACTACACCAACCTCACCGCCTTTGACGACGTCATCGGCGCCAGCGGTCTGGGCAACTTCTCTGCTACCGAACTGCGCAAGGCGCTCGCCGGCAAGGTAGCCAACGTCAACCTCACCATGGGCAACCTCTACACCCAGGCCAACGGTTCGTCTACTCCCAAGGACATGCAGACCATGTTCCAGATGCTCTACCTCTACTTCACCAATATCAACAAAGACCAAAAGGCCTTCGACAATCAGATGGAGCAGTACAAACTGGAACTCAAGGATCGTGACCTCGTACCCGAGAACGCGCTCTCCGACAGCCTCACCGCTACCTTGTACGGACATGACCCCCGTTTGGCCCCGATGACCCTCGACCGTCTCAAGGACATCTCCTACGACCGCATCCTGCAGATTGCCAAGGAGCGCACCGCCAACGCTGCCGCTTGGACCTTCGAGTTTGTCGGCAACTTCGAGGAAGACTCCATCCGTCCGCTCATCTGCCAGTATATCGCTTCACTGCCCGCCAAGAAGAAGTTTGAGAAGGGCAAGCGCACCATCAACCTTGTCAAAGGCAACGTAGAAAACATCTTCCAGCGCAAGCAGGAGACTCCCAAATGCACCGCCTACGTCTACTGGCACAACGAGGATATGCCCTATAACCTCACCACCAACGTACAGGCCGACATGGCCGGACAAATCCTCTCTATGATCTATCTCAAGAAGATACGCGAGGAAGCCTCTGCCGCCTACTCTTGCGGCGCCTTCGGCAACGCACACGCCTCCGATGACAACTACCACTCTGTCGCTCTCATCGGCGTATGCCCCATGAAGCCCGAGAAGAAAGACCTCGCCATGAAGATCATGAACGAGGAGGTGGATGGCATGGCCAAGACCATCGATGCTGATATGTTCACCAAGGTGAAGGAATATATGCTCAAGCAGTATGACGACGTTGTCAAGACCAACAACTACTGGACAACCACCATCAATACCTACCGCAAGTATGGTGTAGACGAGTACACCGACTACCGCAAGACCGTCGAGGCACAGACCCCCGAGACCCTCGCCGCCTTCATGAAGACCTTCCTCTCCGCAGGCAACAAGATCACCGTCATGATGACTCCCGAAGAGTAAGACATAACATGGGGCGAAAGCCCTGAAATACATAGCCCAGGACATTCATTGTCCTGGGCTTTTTTATTGGTGTATGGTGGTATTTTTTATTGGTGGAGTACGGTGGTATTTATATTGGTGGTGTACGGTGGAATTTATATTGATTTATATTGGTGTCTGGTAAAACACCGCAACTGGTGAGTCCCGTAGGAACGACAGATTATAGCGTAGGGGTTCTTGCCAAGGCAAGCGACAAAGTCGAGCGCGCCCCTACGTTTTGGGTTTACACACAACAAATTGCCCCTGTAAGGGGCGCATATTTCAATCTCTTACAATGAATTATGCGCCCCTTACAGGGGCAACGCTTGAGAAAATCGTGTAAAACGTAGGGCCGTGCTCGACTTTGTCGCTTGCCTTGGCAAGAACCCCTACCCTGTAATCTGTCGTCCCTACGGGACTCACGTTTGCGAAATTTCCATGAAACGTGAATGGTTCAAATTCCTACGGGACGCACTTTTATTCTCCTATCACCTCAAACACCTCTGCCTTGCCGTCGAGGGCAAGGCGTGTGGTGCGCTTGTCGACGTGGAGTTGGAAGAAGGGAGTGGTGATGTCGGTGGTGGCGATGGTCTTGCCGCGCTTGTCGTACTGGGTGACGTGCAGCGGCTGACCGTCGGTCAGGGCAAGCAGGAAGGAGTAGCAGGTCTTGGCGGCGGGTACACCGAAAGCCACATGGCCATCGAGGGCGAACGCCGTGCATGGGTTCTTGTCGAAGGCACGCAGGGCGGCGGCCTCGTCGCTACTCTCGACAGTAAAGCCGAGGGTGGAGGCATCGGCCGGGTTCACCTCAAACGACCGCACAGAGGCCCAATTCTTCTTTTCCGATGCGAGTTTGCGCAGACGCAGGTAGCGGGCATCGACGGGTTGGCCCTTCCACGTCACGACATACTGCTTCCACAGTTCGTCGGTGAGCGCAGTCCACGACTTGCCGTCGACGGAATACTCAAGGATGGCGTGGTCGAAGTAGTCGACATCGTCGACGGAGTTGCGGCCTTGGAGTATGCGCACTTCGCGTACGGGGCGCACGCAGCCCAGGTCGGCTCCGATCCAGTCGCCGGTAGACTGGCTGGTGCCGGAGGTATAGTAGGTGGTGGTGTCGTTGTCGAACATGAGTTTGTTCTGCGTGGTACGCAGTGTGGGATACGATCCTACGCCGTGATAGAAGGCGGGCACCTCACCCGTGAGACGGCGGAAGAAGCCGGAGGCCATGTCGTCCATCGCGTTCTCATAGAAAGGTTGCAGTTTCATCGTGCCTGACTTGTGGGCCTCGTACCGCTCACGTTCTTCTTTCGACATGAGGTTGGCTACATATCCGCTCCAGAACTCTTGGTCGTCGCCCGACTCGTAGGTCTTCATCAGGTGGAGGGCACGCAGGGCGCGGGTGCCCAGATGACCGAATTCCTCGAGCCACGGCGACAGTTCGGCCATGAGCAAGTGGTTGTGGCACTTGGCCTTCATCTCGGCGGGTACGCGCTCCACCCGTGCCAGTTCGGTAGCGAGGGCGTCATACTGGGCCTGTGTGTAGTGGCCGAGGCGGAAGGTCTCGGTCTCCCACGACTCGGCGCGGCGGTAGCCTGTCTCGGTGTCGGCGGAGTGGATGGCGAAGGTGCGGTAGGCATCGCGGGCCTCGGGGGTGAGGTCTTCGATGGCACGTTCCCAACTGTCGATAGGATTGTATTCGGCCACGTTCCAGCAATAGTCGGCCGTGCCGTAGAGGGCGAGTTTGGAGGCTTCGCCGTGTTCCATCGGGTTGGACAGCACGCCGCAGGTCTGCTTGTCGGTGAGCGAGGTATCCAGACCGTAGGCCGGACCTTGCATGACGATATGGCGGGCGTAGTCGGTCACGGGGAAGTTCCACCAGTAGAGGGCCGGACGCTGTATGCGCTGGTCGACAAAATCGAGCGTCTCGGGGGTGAGGTCGGAGCAGACCACCTCGCCGGTCCAGAACACGCGCACATCCTTGTCCATCTGATTGCCGTAGATGGCGAGCGGTCCGTCGGGACCGGGCTTGGCCCACAGTTGGGAGTAGTCGGTGGGGCAGACGATGAGCGGCGCTACATCGCCCTTGGCCTTGACAAACTCGCGGGTGAGGCGGTTGACCAGTTCCACCTGTCGCACAGGATTGGTACCCTCGCCGTCGATATCGTCGAAGTGTATGGCGAAGGCGCGTACGCCGAGGTCGTACATGAGGTCAAACTTGTGTACGAGGTTGTGGTAGTCTTCCTCGTTCCACTTGATGTCCTTGCCCGGGTGTATGGCCCACACGAAGTCGACACGGGCGCGACGGCAAGCCGATACCAGTTCGGCGATATTGCGGGCTTGCTCGTCGGGGTAGGGCAGTCGCCAGTTGGGTGAACTGTGATAGGGGTCGTCCTTCGGGCCGTAGACGTAGCAGTTGAGTTTGTTGCGGCCATAGTAGTCGATGAGCGAGAGGCGTACCTCGTGCGACCACGGATTGCCGTAGAAGCCCTCTACCACACCGCGGTCGGGCAGGTCGGGATAGTCGTTGCAAGTGAGATAGGGCAGTCCGTCGGTAGATACGGGGGAGGAGAGTATCTGTCGCAGGGTCTGCAAAGCATAGAAGGCGCCGCGCTCGTCGTAGCCTACGATGTCGATGCCCTTCTTGCCGACGGTGAGGAGGTAGGCACCCGACACCATGCGGGTGAGTCCGGCTTTCTTGGCCTGTCGCTCGCCGTAGTCGATGGTGAGGCGCACGCCCTTCTTGGCCGTGTGAAGGAAGGCGATGTCGTCGGCAAACTTACCCTGCTTGTCTGTGAGGGTGACGCCGGCGGTGAGGTCGAGCCTGTTGCTGCGGTCTACATTGAGGGCGTGGGGGGTAGGATTGACGATGAGGCCCTGGTGGTCTACCTTGTGGCCGGGCACCATGTTGACGTCTTGCTTCTCGCCGCGCTGCGAACTGAGATCAAATCCGTCGTCCTGTGCCTGTGCAGCCGCGCCCATGGTGAGAGCAATGAGGGCTGCCATGAATAGTCGTTTGTTGTTCATTGGGTGATAATTGTTGTTTTTCCGGGTCTTTGGGCTAAAAGAGGTGTGCCGTGTGCGGGGCAGGGGAATGGCACTGTTACAAAGTTAGGCATTTTCCGCCGAATATGGGGATAGACAAGGTTTTTTTGTCAAGAAAATGTGAGGCGAAGGAGATTGTGCAAAAGAAAGTTAACCACCGTGTGTCACACGCCCTAAAAACAGATAAAAGTGTAACTTTGCACAAGAAAATTAAAAAATGGGTATCTTATTGAAAGTAAAAGGTATAAACATACGTCAGGTGTGACTATTTCCAATTGATTACATATTATTCTCTTTTATTTTAAGTACAAAAAAAAGATTGACTTTATGAAGAAGATTTCTACGCTTTGTCTTGCGCTCGCCATGGTGTGTGCAGGAGGCGTCGGTGCATCTGCTGCCACACCGCAGAAGATGGCCGACCACCGTACTTCGCAGTGGAGCGTGTCCCTTCCGGGCATGCGTACGCAGAAATCGTCGGAGTTGCGTTTCCGCCAGATGGGTTTGGGCAGCACGTCTGTCGCCCCGCGCGCAGTCGACGACGGTCCTGTAGGAACAGCCTCTGCTCCCGGTTTCGGCTGGGTGGTAGGTCCCGACGGTTCACAGTGGTACTACACCCAGGAGTTTGAGACTTCGGGCTACTACTACACCGGATCGACCATCACCCTTTTCGACAGCAACAACGAGCAGGCCGGAAAGTTCACCGTCGACATTCCCGACACGCTCACCGTCAACAGTATCGAACTGTACGGCGCTGTGACCAAGAAGATGTTCGACAAGGACGACAGTTCCTCCGAGGCCATGGTGTCGATACACGCCGTGGGCAACGCCTCCAACAACTATCAGGGTCTCTACCTCACCCGCGCCTACCATATCGACGGTAGCGGCGTGGCCTATGAGTGCGAAGGCTCGGGCATGTTCTTCGACGCTTCCAAGGGATGGAACACCTACCAGCGTCTCATCGTGCCGACCCTCAGGACCATCGACGACAAGGAGTATATCTCCATCGACTTCATCGCTCCTCCCACCTGGGGCAAGGATGAGCCTTATGTGGAGAACACGATGACCATCGACTATGACAACATCAACTACATGGACGGTGCCTACATCAGTTGCTTTGTCGTTGACGACCAGCCCTACTACGTTGTCGCCCAGTACGACACTGCCTACTGCACGATGCCCGAGGACTACACGCAGGACATCATCGTCACGCCCAACAACCACTTCGTCCTCAAGACCTACAACCGCCGCTTCGCCCTGGTCGACTCCGTGTCGATACCCGTCGACGAGGCATCCGGCGACGCATCCTACCGCATGGCCGCCTTCGGCCGCATGAGCGACTACGACTTGAGCAAGGGCTACTTCGGCGACAGCGACAACTTCAGTTATGTGGTCACCTGGGTAGACTACCACACCTCGTCTGACGACAATACCTACGACTTCGACGTATACGACCACGAGGGCAACAAGATCAAGACCGTCTGCCAGAACGCCGCCGAGAACGAGTGGTTCTACCTCAACGACATCAAGGGCAAGAGCCAGCAGATGGCCTTCCTTCAGGCCGTAGGCGACGGACAGCAGGTACAGATGGTCGACGTGCCCGCCTGTGAGAACAAGACCCTCTTCCCGGCCGAGATCGATGGCGAGGGTATCACCACCGCCATCGACCGCTACCCCTCCGACAAGAACGACGAGGGCTACCAGTACGTTGTGAGCATGCGCAACGCTACGTCTGACGACGAGGACAACGTCATCGCCCGTCTGGGCTGGTACAATCCCGACCTGACGTTCGACCACTTCGTCAACATCAACCTCGGACAGCAGGGCGAATACTTCACTCCGCTCATCAATAGCACCTCGCTCAATCCCTACCTCTTCGACACCGACGACGAGATGGAGTACATCTACATCGCCAAGAAGCGCCGCACCGACGGTTCCAACGTCATCGACAACGTGCTCGAGATCGCCAAGGAGGACGGCACCATCATGCGCTCCTTCCGTGGCGACGACGACAAGGCCTTCCGCACGGCATCGGTAGTGAGCATGGACGACAGCAAGAACGAACTCTTCGTGGCCTACTACTCTGACGACACCCAGCAGTACGACCTCAACTTCTACGCCCTGCCCCTCGTCAAGTTTGCTGAGGGCGGTGACGGTAGCAAGAGCAATCCCTACCTCATCTCCACCGTGGGAGACATGAAGTACATGGCTACCGAGCCTTCGGCCGCCTACCGTATGGTAGCCGATATCGACATGCACACCTACAATTACGATTGGACACCGGTGACCTCCTTCAGCGGTTCGCTCGACGGCGACGGCCACCATATCGCCAACCTCAGCATCGCCTCGACCGACTCTCACGCCGGACTCTTCGGTTCGCTCGACGAGAACGCATCGGTCAAGGACATCGTCTTTGTCGACCCGACCGTGACCTTCACCTCCGACAACCAGTTTGCCGGTATCGTAGCCGGTGAAGCCGTACAAGACTCCATCAGCGGCATCCACGTCTTCGGTGCCAATGTAGAAGGCGGTGACAACGACGTCACCTTCGGTGGTATCCTCGGTGCTGCCTCACTCTACTCTTCGGTGAGCGACTGCTCCTTCCACGGTACGGTCAACGCTCCCTCTGCCAACCGCGTGGGCGGCATCATCGGCAAGACCGCTACCTCTACCATCGTCAAGGCCTGCGCCTCTGACGCTGATCTGACGGGTGCTTCTGCCGTGGGCGGCATTGTCGGTTCGGTATCGTCCAACGACAGCATCATCGACTGTCACGCTGGCGGTATCCTCACTGCCGAGAACACCATCGGCGGTATCGTAGGCGAGAGCATGCGCGGCCCCGTCGTAAAATGTCTCTTCGACGGTACGGTCAACGCCACCGAAGCCAGTTGGAACGGCCTCTCCGCCGGCGGCATCGTGGGCAACCTCAGCAGCGACTGGTCTACCGAGCAGTCTGAAGCCATCACCGGTTGCGTGTCTACCGGCACTGTCAACGCCGATGCTACCGACGCCACCGTACACGCCATCGTAGGATGGACCATCGCCAACGAGTACTACGGCGAAGACGAGACTCCCTTGACAGAGGGCGGTCTCTCCTCCAACTACAGCACCTCGGCTCCCGAGACCTCCAAGGACACTGAGGTCGACGGCGCTCCCGTGACCGCTGCAGCCCTCGACAAGGACTTCTTCACCACACTCGGCTACGCCTACGGCCAGACCACCACGGCTCCCTGGAAGGAGACCGCGGCTACCCCCGTGCTCTACTTCGAGAACGTAGCCCTCGCCCTGACCCTCAGCGACGACGCTCTGCTCATGGACAACGGCGACACACAGAACATCGTGGCTACCGTATACGGTGTTGACGCATCGGCCATCGAGGTATCGAGCGACAACCGCAGCGCCGCCACCGTCGAGGTGACCACCACCAAGGACGGTGCCGCCACCATCCTCATCAAGGCTCATAGCGACGGCGTGGCTCACGTCACCGTCACCGCCGGCGACCTCTCTGCCGTATGCACCGTCACCGTAGACCATGTGGCTACCGGTATCGGTGATACCGAGGCCATCGCCAAGCCTGTCATCACTGTCGACGGCAACGCCATCAGCGCTCAGGGTGCTACCGCCCTCACCGTCTACACTATCGACGGTCACAAGATAGCCCAGTCTGCCGGCACCGCCTGCACACTCACCAAGGGCATCTATGTGGTGAAGGCCAGCGATGCCGCAGGTCACACCGCCACAGCCAAGGTAGTGGTGAAGTAAGATAAGTGCAAAAGAAAAGCCCCGTAGGGATAAGTAAATCCCCATAGGGGAAAACGCAAAGAGAAGCCCCCGTAGGGGCGACAGATTATAGGGTAGGGCTGAGGCCCTACCTTTTTTTATACCCAACGAATTGTCCCGTAGGGGCGCATATTTCAAAAATTCGTGAGATTCGTAAAATTCGTGGTTCAACATTGTGCATTTAAAAAAACACGAATTTTACGAATCTCACGAATGATATCCATTTATGCGGTTGAATTAGCGATTGAATTATATTGGTGTCCGGTAAAAGCCGCAAGTAACAGGTCGTCGAAGACGGCCAATGTGCATAACCGCTGGTGAAGCGAGCATAGCGAGCGGAACCTGCGGATACACGTCCATAGACAAATGCCGTCCTCGAAGAGGGCGAACAACCGCAAAATAAATGCCTTATGAGAATGTTCGCCCTCTTCGAGGACGTCCATTCCGCTATCAGAGAGTCCGCAGGTTCCCTTCGGTCACCAGCGGTTATGCACATTGGCCCTCTTCGAGGACCGTCTGATTTGCAACAGTAAGCCCCATATACAAAAAAACATTGCAACAACATAAAACCCAGTACTTTACCCGATTTTGCAAAAAGTTTACCGGACACCAATAATTGAATTATGCGCCCCAACAGGGGCAACGTATGCGCGATAAACGAAAAACGTAGGGCCGAGGCCCTACGCTATAATCTGTCGTCCCTACGGGACTTGCCATTTGCAACATTTTATCGGTACCAATATCATTTTATCGGACACCGATCATTCTCAATAGACGTCTTCGTACTCCTGCCATCCCCAGGTGGGTTCTGCGTCATAGTCCTCGTCGTCTTCCCATCCTCCGGTGTTGTCTTTGGAGTCGGCCCAGGGGTCTTGCGATCCGGCCAGCAGATGGGCTTCTATGGTGAGTGCGACCACTTTGACGGTGGGTGATAGATATTTTTTGCGTTTCATAGTTGTCTTGTTCTTTTTGGTTATCTGATGATGTCCGGCGCACAGCGGCTGCGCGCCGGACGGATGTTGGTCTCTAGGTTGGGGGAATTATCTGACGAGCACTTTCTGTCCGCCAGCGATGTAGATGCCGGCCGGCAGACTGACGGTGCGGCTCTCTCCTGCCTTCATGCCTGTCGATACGACGGTCTGTCCACCTACGGTGCGCACGGTGGCCTGCATGTCGTGGGCGGCGGTGAGGGTGAGGGTGCCGTCGCCAGCGGTGAGCACGAGGTCGGAGGTCGGTGATGTGGCGTCGTCGATGCCGGTGGCCTCAGATCCGGGTTCAAGCGAGATGGCGATGTAGCGTACGGCAGTGTTGAGTCCCTCTACGGTGTAGTAGCCGCGGAAAGGCATAACGTAGATGTCGCTATAGCGGTCGTCGAGATTGAGTGAGGAGGCGAAGAGGCTCTTGTTGAAGTAGAAGATGCCGTCGGTCTTGGGTACGGTCACTCCGCAGAACGAGGCGTGTGCGGTGAGCGTGGCAGCCGTGCCGCCCACGGTAGCGCTGGCGGTCTCGCCGGTGAGGAGCGGACTGTCGGCCGTGACGGGTGTCTTGACGATGGTCGATCCCTTCTGGCGCACGGTGAAGACCATCTTCGACGATGCATCGTCGTCAGGTTGTGCCTGATCGATGCCCACGAGGTAAGGCGTGTTGGCCTCGGTAGCGGTGGCTGAGGTGAAGGGCGAGAAGTGTCCGTCGACCTGATAGTCGTAACTGTTGGCCATCGTCATGTTGTCGAGTGCGTTGTTCTCATTCATCTTGTAGAAGGTGAAGGCGCACTGGTCGTCATCGTTGGCATACTGTCCGTTGGCATCCACTGCCACGGTGAACGGTAGGGCGAGCGAGAGCCACTGGGCGGTGGTGTGGTTGCGGGTGACCTGACGGGTGTAGCGCACCTCGTTGGCGGCGTTGACACGGATGTCGAACGGAGCGAAGAAGGGCTGCTGGTCGGTGAGCACGATATCGTTCTCGGCCACGTAGTCATCGCCCGAGATGGAGAGGCTGGCCACATTGTTGGCCTTGTAGGACACGCCCTGAGGCAGATATATCATGGCGTTGGTGGCAAGTGCGTCGCGGATGTCGTCTATCGTGCCAAGCGTAGCGTCGTCGGCACTGTAGAGCACAGAGTTGATACCGCTGGCGTCGAGGTAGAGTATGTGCTTGGCGTCGGTGGGAGCGCCCGTCTTGCCGTTGGCGATGTCGGTATTGATCTGATCGATGATCTGCTTGGCATAGGCGTAGCCCTCACCCTTGTCGAGAAGGGCATCGGTGGTGGTGTTGCGCAGGGCAACGCTCACGCCCACCCACTTCTTGCTGTCAAGACCGCTGCTGAGTGTAGCGTTGTTGTAGACGGTGGTGTAGGTGAGTTCGGGCTTGTAGTTCTCGGTCTTGAGCGTGATGTTCGTATTGTAGTAAGCGTAGTAGGCATGGCGCGGCGTGGTGGTCGGCGCGATGTTGTAGCGTGTCTCGTCGGAGGTGACGAGGTAGCAGTCGCGGCTGTCGCCCGATGCCAGTTCTACAGCGCTCCATGTGCCGCCCTGCGAGGCGTAGGTGTCGTTGGCGTAGCGGTATTCCTCGTAGACGAAGGTCGACGAACCGCTGGTGCCTGCGCTATAGTTGTCGGAGTTGTTGCAACGGAAGGCTTTGTTTCCGGCCACGGCTACCGATACCTTGGTGGTGTAGTCGTAGTCGGCGGCCTCGGTGCGGTGGGCCTGCAGGTTCTCGCCGATGAGGTCGTAGTAGGCCGACTTCGCAAAGTGGTAGCGGGCGTTGCCACTTTCGGAGAGCGGCCCGTAGGTATTGTCGGCACTCTTGCTGTGGAGTTCATCGAAGGTGAAGCGCATCTTGTCGGCGGCGAAGTTGGTGGGCACAGCGAACTCAATCTTTCCGTCAGAACCGATGGTGAAATCGTCGGCCAGGTACTGGTTGGAGAGCGATGTGCTGCCGTCTTCCTGTCGGCAGACCACATCCATCTTGTCGATGTAGGGGTTGAGGGCTTCGAGTACTACCTCGAGGCTGACGTGTGCGGTCTTTCCATCGGCAAGACCTTCAACGGCGAACTTCACGGCGTCGTTGTTCAAGCCGTCGATGCTGATTTCCTCAGTGGAGTTGCTCTCGTTGACGGTAGCCGTGGCGGCGATGGTGTTGCCTGTCTTGTCGTATAGTTTCACGGTGTAGGCGGAGGCTTCGCCTGCAACAGTGGTGGTGCCGGTAATCGTGGCCGATGTGCCGGAGTAAGTACCCGTTCCGGTGGTGGAGTAGCCTACGTAGTCGGTATTCCAATACAGACCACGGGCATCGAGTTTGTATTCGCGGGCATCACTTTGCTTCGTAGTCGTTTTTAGGTCAGATGTACGGGTTGATTTATCATTCCATTTTTTATCGTGCGTCAGATAATAGGTTGTGCGTCCAGACGTAGTCCACACACGTCCGTCAGTATCGGTACTCCATGCCACAGGAGTGGCGGTATAGTTGAGCGAGGCGTTGAGGTAGCGGCCATCGTTGTCCATGATGTAGATGTCCTGGCCGAGGGCGGGAGCTGCATAAGACGAGATGCTGGCAGCGCAGTGGAGCCGCGCACCCACGATGCGGTAGCCCACGGGGATGAGTGTCGTGCCGTCTTGCGAGAGGGCGTCGGTGGGCACCTCGAGCCAATAGGTGTCGTTGGCAAGTCCCATGTAGGTCTTGCTGCCTTGGGTGGATGCCGAGACGATGTGTCCGTCGCCTACCTGTCCTTCGGTGGCCGTGCCGGCGGTGATGCCGCTATTGTCGTAGAGCATGAAGTTGGCGTGCAGATCCTTCACGTTGGTGTAGGTGTACTTATAAGAGGTGTAGCCGCTCGATGCCGTCTGCTTTGTGATTGGTCCGAGGTCTACGCGCTGAGTGGCGAAAGGCAAAGCCACGCAGTCAGTGCCGTAGGTGGCGCTGACGCCTGGAGTAAGCACCTCAGTGAAGGGGTCGGTGCACTCGAAGGTGATGACAAACGAGGTCACCTTTACGCGGGCCATACCAGCAGAGTGCTCTTGACGGAAATACAGGATGTTGCCCATGTCAGTGTCTGACATCGACGTGCGCTGCAAGACCTTGCCCTTACTGCCGCTTGACACGACAACACTCTCGTATTTGGTGCTGAAACTTGCATCCATCTCTTTGAACGTACTTGCTTGAGAACCCTCTGTGTCATAGTCCATCACAATCTTGTAACTTGTGAAGCGATACCCCTTTGGCAACGACAGCGACATGTGGTTGATGACGCTTAAACCTTCACCTGACGCGAACACGAGGTTATTGCCCGAGGCAAGGATGTTGTTGGCATGTTCGCTCATGAGTCCGTTGTCGGTGAGTCCCGACTTGTCGGAGGAGATGAGTGTCATAGGCAATTGGTTGTGCACCCACACGCCGCCGAAACCGGAGAGATGGCTCTCGCCGCTATAACTGGCTGCAGAAATGACGTTACCTGTCTGTGGACTGATACTCACGGTCTGGGCCAACAAGCGTCCCGCCAGGGCAGCGAAGACAGCCAGGACCGCCAGACGGATCCAACTGGTGATAATGGAGATACTTTTCATCTGTGTAGTTTTTATGGTGTTATTGTATATATGTGTTATTCGTGTTGGGTGTTGGCGTTGTCTTGTTTTTATGTTTGATGTTGTTAGTATTTTTGTGTATGCGTTCTTGTGTCTGTGCTGCGGTCAGGCGGGAGTTGCAGGCAATAGAAGTAGGGTGAGGCAAAGATAGGAAAAGTATTGGTACGTTGTAGCACCGAAAAACGTGTTCCTGTAATATTCCTGTTGTGACATTGTCGCACCGAGGAGGGTGAAAATGTGCGACACGATGGGTAAATTACCGCTTTTTACCATTGTGACACGAGGACCGCCAACCTATTGTCTATCCACCATAGATATGTCACATTGCGGCATAAAGATGTGTCACATTTACCGGATGGCCGGAATGTGACAACGTAACAAGAAGAATGAAATGTTAAAAATAAAAAAAAACTACGCGGCGGTGGATAGTTTTCGCGGTTTTATCCGTAATTTTACCCTTTGACAATAGGCGCTAGACTACCGCAATGCCTTCCGTCAAAGTCTTCACACCAGATTTCAGATATACTGTTAGGAAAACCATAAGACAAAAGGGTGGAAGGGGCGATATGCCCTCCTCCCCTTGTTCTCCAAACATAAAGACGACCATGACGATACACAGACGTCTTCTTCTGCCCCTTTTGACCGTACTTCTTCTCACTCTGATGACGGTCATACTTGCAGCCTGCAAGGGCGGCAAAGGCCATAGTGCAGCGACCAAACAGGGTACGGGCAACTATACCAACGACTACATCAAGAAAATCTGCGTCACCCAGCCCGGACGCGCCCTCGCCATGCTCGACACCGCCGAGCAGCACGACTATATGCACCCCATCGACATCTACGGCCTGCGCTCCATGATCTACAACAATGCCACCATGGAGTACGGCAAGGCCGCCGACTGCGCTATGAAAGCCCTACGCCATCCCGACATCAGTCAGTATCCCGACAAGGAAGAGCGGCTCATCAATATGGCCGCCTCCGAATATTACTCCATCGGCGAGTACGCCCGTTGTCTGCGCGTGGCCGACCACGGCATCGATATCGCCTACAAGCGCGGCAACAACCATCTCGCCGCCCAACTGCTTCTCACCGTCGGACTGGTACACAGTGAGGTGGGCAATATGGGCCATGCCCTCGAATCGTTTGACAAGAGTATTGCCTCCTTCCGCTCCATCGCCGAGAAGAACCCCACATGGGACACTTACTACGAGTATCTCACCGCCGTGGGGCAGCAGACCAGCGTGTTGCTCGACTACAAGCGCTACAACGAACTGTTCGCTCTACGGCCCACCTACGAGCGTGCCATCAAGCGTATACAGACCATGCAACAGAATATTGTCGGTGCCGATGATGTCATCTTGGCTGCCTTCTACTCCGTCTATGCCGTTGCCTATGAGGAAACGGGCGACCGCGCCGCCGGCGAGCGCATGTTCGACAAACTCATGCTCACCCGCGCCGCCCAAAGCGAGCAAGGCGGCACATTTGTTGTGCCCTACCTCCTGCTCCGCCACCGCTGGACGGAGGCCCTCCGCCGCTTGAATGACGAGGAGAAACATTACTTGGAGGCCGGACACGATTCTATCGATTTCTACTACTCCAACACGCTTCTGATGAACAAGACCCGAGTCTACCAGGCACTCGGACAGTACAAGGAAGCCATCACTTGCGGCATGCGTGCCTATGCCCTCAGCGACTCGCTCCATCAGCGCATGCGCAATGAGAACGCCACATGGATGTCGGAGCGGTTTGGCAACAAGATGCTCGCCCTACATATCGAGAAGCAGAAGAAACAACTGCGCACGTCGAAGGCCGTCATCATCGGGTCGACCACAGCCCTGCTCCTCCTCGTGCTCCTCATGGTGCGTATTGTGCGAGACAACCGCCTTATCCGCAAGAAAAACCGTGCCGCCTCGCAACTCATCAGCGAACTGTCTGCCTACAAGAACCAGATCTACAAGATGATGGGGCAGCAGTCCGCTTCCAACGGCAACGCCCCCTCCGACGACGATGCCGCCGACCGCGAAGCCTTCCTGCGTGTGGAAAAGCGTATCGTCGACGACCGTCTCTTCCTCCGTCCCAAACTCACCCGTGAGGAAGCCGCCGATCATGTCGGCATCTCCCGTGCCCGCTTCTCGGCCCTCTTCTCACGCTACGCCAACGGCACGTTTGCCTCCTATGTCAATGACCTACGGCTCAACTACGCCGCCGACCTCCTCATGACCTGTCCCAACTACTCGGTGGAGGCCATCGCCCAGGAGTGCGGTATTCCCGTGCGCCAAACCTTCTACCGCCTTTTCTCCAAGAAGTACGGCATCACACCCGCAGAATACCGCAACGCCATGAGTGGTGATGAGGGTGATGGGGAATAGGTGAAGGGTGTCTCATCTGATTTTCTGAATATTGGTGTCCGATTAAAAATATCACTAATGGCGAGTCCCGTAGGGACGACAGATCATAGCGTAGGGCCGAGGCCCTACCTTTTCGTTTATACCCAACGAGCGAACCCTGTAAGGGGCGCATCATTCAACATATTGTACAGATTGACCCGGTGTACCACATTTTGTCCATTCGTGGGATTCGTCATATTCGTGGTTGTGTCCCCCAAAACAATACGTGCGGTCATTTGAATGATGCGCCCCTACAGGGTTCGCTCGTTGGGTATACGAAAAAAGGTAGGGCCGAGGCCCTACCTTGTCTTATTCCGCCCCTACGGGGGGCTTTGTGTCTTCTTGCGTTCTTCCGATTAGAGGGCGAACTTGTAGCCGACTGTGAACTGGAATACGCTATTCTTGCTTTTTGATTCAATTTCCTTACCAAGGGCAGTGGACATCTTGGAGGTGTCAGACCACTTGGTCAGACCCCAGTTGTAGCGGGCATCGAGAACGATGTTGCTGAACTCGTAACTTACACCTACGGGGATAGAGAAATCGAAGGTCTTGGTATAGTCGCTGAAATTTACAGAGGCTTCTACACCACTGCTTTTTCCTGAAAACTCGCTGTTCACGTTGAAACCGGGCTGGATACCGAGTTTCACGGCAAGACCCTTGACCACGTATACGTTGGCCAAAATGGGGATATTGATGTAGTCGAGTTTCATTGTCGCATTGTCCGCTTTTGCTCCCTGCATAGAGTAGAGGGCACCTGCGCTGATAGAGAAGATGTCGGTAGCCTGGTACTCAAACTCTGCACCTGCTACGGCACCGATACGGGGATCTACGTCACTACCGTCGGTGAGGGTGGCTACGCTGAGACCTACCTTAGGCTGAATGGTCACTGTACCCACTGCGTGCTGGGCAAAAGAGGCTACGGATGCGAGCATGGCAACGGCCATGAGAATCATTTTTTTCATACTTGTAAATGTTTTGGTTTTTTATCGCTTCTTGTGTTTTGAAGGCCGCGGCACGATGCCCTTGCCTTCATGTATTCTTTTTATACTTGGTGTGTGGTTGCAAAGTTATGTATTTATTCAATACGGCGATGTGTTTTGTATATTTATTTATCCCCTATTTTACTATTTTCTTGTTCTAAATATCCGCCTTTGCCCTTGATGTAGTCCAAAAGTCCGGCAAAAAGGTCATTGTGACGCAAAATGAGGGGGTTGCCCGTCATGATCATCTGTCGGCGGGCGCGGGTGACGGCCACGTTGAGTTTGCGGTCGATGGTGTGGCCGTCTTCCACGACGCTGCTGGAGGTGAGGAAGTCGAGTTGCCAGCGGTGGTGTATGGTGAAGGAGTAGATGATGACCTCGCGTTGCGACCCTTGGTAGCGCTCCACGGTGTCAATGCTCACATGGTCCATGTCCGTCAGTCCGCGACGGGCGATGGCCTTGCGTATCATGGCAATCTGGGCGCGGTAGGGCACAATCACGCCGACGGTCTTTGCGGCATCGAAGCGGTCGCCATAATATATATGTATGCGCGCGAGCACATCGGCCACGATGTCGGCTTCGGCTGCGTTCACCTTGTCGGAGACACTGTCGGTGGTGCCGGGCGACGACAGAAAGATCATGCGGTGGGCGGCAAGCAGACGGTCGAGCGCGTCGGCCCCGTCGCCCACCGGATAGCCGAGCGACCGCTCTTCCTGGTGCGGCAGGGGTACGGGTTGCAACTGCTCGCTGAAGTAGAAGGCGCGGTTGGGCCACTCGGCGATGTCGGGATGCATACGTCCCTGTCGGCGCAGCACGCCGATGAAGTCGGTGCGGCCTGCCGTTCGCTCGTGTCGGATGAGACGTTCGAAGAGCGAGTCGCGACAGTCGGTCAGCGAGATGCTACGCAGGGCCTCCTCGGTGACGGCCGATTCCGACGGCGACTGTTGTACGACGGCGGGCAGTTGCTTGTAGTCGCCCACAAGGATGAAGCGGCCGATGAGCGGTTGTCCGTTTCCTCCGGTATGTCGGGCGAGCAGACCGACGATATTGGGTTCGGTGATCTGTCCGGCCTCGTCGACCACGGCGAGCGAGAATCGCTTGAGCGAGAAGATGAAGGGGTGGGCCGACAGTGTCGATGTAGTGCCCACCACCACGCGCGCCCCGGCCACCGTGCGGCGCAGGTCGTCGAGACGGGGCTGGCCGTCGGCCGCCTCACTGACGAGATAGGGGCGGAAGGCCGTGTCGCAACTGTACTCCGACCCCATGCGCAGGAAGGGGATGTCGGCTGTGAGGAGCATGGCGCAGATCTCGTCGACGGCGCGGTTGGTGTACGACATGAGCAGCACACAGCCCTCTGCGTCGGTGAGTTCCTCCTCGACGATATAGCGCAGGGCCATCGAGGTCTTGCCCGTGCCGGGCGGTCCGACCAGCAGGTAGTAGTCCTTGGCCTGTCGCGACTGCAGGAGTATGTCGTCGTAGGAGGGATGGTAGGAGCGTGTGAGCGTCACCGTGGCATCGCGGCGCGGCGCACGGCTGCCCAAGATCAGGCTTCGGCGGTCGGCCGGAGCGGTAAGAAACTCATGGAGCGACCGCATAGCGGCGCGCGTCGAGGCATCGCTCGAGGCGTGCTCCACGGCCCAGTACATACGGTGGACACCGTGGTCGGGCAGATCGAAGACGCGGGGATTGCGCTGGCCGTCGTTGAGATGGATCACAAGGCGGTCGGTACCGATCTCGGCGGCCACCCCCTTGAAAAGGATGGCGTGGCGGGCATCGGGCTCCTCGCCGTCGCGGTAGGCATAGAGGTACACCATGTCGCCGCGTCGGAAGTTGGGCAGGAAGTCATCGCCCTGGTCGGGTACGGCGAGCGTGAGGGTGTCGTAGCGTCCGGTGTTGTCGCTTCGGGTGCGGGAGACGACGGTGAGGGCGGTGTAGATCTTACCGGCCTCGCGCTTCTGTGCGAGCGGCATGGTCCACAGGTCGGCGGCACATTCGCCCACGCCCTCTTCGGTGCCGACCTTGGAGAGCAGATGTTCGCGCATGACAAAGGTGGCCATACGCGAAAAATAGGTTCGGGTGAGGGTGTCGGTCGTGTGTAGCGGATCGGTGACCTCGCGCAGTTGAGGCAGGAGATAGCGCTCGTAGAAGGATGACTGCAGACCGGCGGTATTGAGTCGCTCGGGGGTGAGGAAGGGTATGTAGTCGGCAAATCCCCGTCGGGCCATGCCGCAGTCTACGGCCACGATGAGATTGCGCAGGCGCAGGGCCTCGCGAAAGAGCGATTGTAGCGACTCCACATAGAGCAATCCCTGTTCGGGGGGATACTTGGAGTAGAGCAGCCGCACGTCGATGGCCTGCGGACGGAGGTCGAAGTTGTAGCGCAGCACGCCGTAGTAGAGCAGTACCTGTACGAAGTGTTTCTCGACGTAGTGACTGCCGTGGGCGTCGGTCGTGCCGCGGGCGATATAGGGATTGGAGCCCGACTTTTGTTCGACGAGCAACCGCTTGTCGGTGGTCATCAGGTCGACACGTCCCTGTATGCCGAGTCGCTCGCAGACAAACGAGGGTTCGACGAGAGCCCGCTCGCGGCTCTCTCCGGCAAAGAGGGCATCGACGGCGCGGCGGATATTGTCGCTCTGCCGTCGGGCGTCGGTCTTGAACTGCACGGGGTCGAAGTCCTCACAGGTAGCATACTCGAGGGCACGGCGGCGGAAGGAGGTGCGGAAGGTGTCGTCTGTCGTGGCCGCAGGGTCGTTGACAATATCGTCGAGCGCACTGCCGGCAAAGTCTCCCAGCAGGGTGTGGCGGGTGTTGGCCGGCGGGCGCAGACGGCCTACGGTGTAGAGCAGGGGATGGTGGCCGTACTCCTCAAAGCAGGCGGCGATGGAGGAGATGTCGGTGAGTATATCTGGCTCTACGACGACCAGCGAGGGATGTATCGTGCCGTCCTCGTCGGCGGTGCAGTCGAGGAGATTGAGTTGCAGTCCCTCGCGCAGCAGGGGGGCGAGGTAGCGGCGGTCGAAGGTGTCGGAGGCGAGGTCGGCCACGGCGTGGGCCGGACAGTCGGTCTGGTCGATATCGATACCGATGCGCAGACCGTCGATGTGGGTCACGCGGCAGCGTATGTAGCGGTAGTCTATGCGGTGGCGCTCCTTTTGTTCCCGGCCCAGGGCGGGCAACCGCTCCACAAGGCGTGTGGGAATGGGCGCGCGGGTGACGGCCGAGACGAGCAGGGCCAGGGCGCGGCAGTCGTAGCGACGGTCGTCGGCCGTGATGGGCTGACGGCGGTTGCTGTCGCGGCGCATACGCTGTACGGCGATGGTGTCGGGGGTAGACAGACGGTAGAGACGGCAGGTCTCGCCCACCTGCGAGAAGAGGTTGCCGTAGGCGTGGGGGGTGTCGCTGAGGGCGGCGCGGCACACCACAACGAGCGTCTCGTGCATCATGCGGTTGGCCGTTGCATCCTCGGTGTCGACGATAAGGAGTATGCGGTCGTAGATCTCGTCGGCGCTGAGGGCCGACGGCATTTTTTTGTCTGTCATCTTTTGTGCGTACTACCTATGCGGGGTCTATACGATGGCGATGACGCTACCGTTGTAGGAAGCGTGATAGCGGGTGAGCCCCTTGCCCTGATCGCCCTTGGTGATATTGCCGCCAGTATTGAGGTTGTACTCGCGGTGGCAGGTGGGACACACGGCGATGCCGGTGGAGTAGATGGCGAGGGTATGGGCGGTCACGGGTATGGCGTCGGGGTCAAAACAATTGGGACACTCCGTGTCGTAACCGTAGAAAGTGCTCTCGGCCGCAAGGTTGGCGTAGCCGAACACCAGTCCGTTGTTCATACCGATGGTGACGGTGGTGCGCTGGTCGACAGCGGTGAAGATAATGTCGTCGCTCAGTCCGGCGGTGGTGGTGAACCGATAGTAGGACGCGCCGCCCTTCATCACCTTGGTCACCTTGCAAAAGATGCCGGTCGAAAGGGGATTGACGGCACTGAGCAGGGCACCCGACGAGGCGTGCTGCGCGGTGTCGAAGACAAACCGACAGGGATAGGTGCTGTAGGTGCTGTCGCCGGTGCATCCGAATGGCGTGGCCGAGGCCACGGCGATGAAGGCAACGGTGAGAAGACGGCTGATGGTTCTTTTCATGCGCGAGAGGAGGGGGAAAGTGAAGTTTCCTTTGAAGAAAAATTCTCCAAGAAAAAACTATAGATGGGAATAGTCGATAGCCTGCAGTGCGTCGGCTATCTTCTCTATGCCCTCGGTGAGGGGTTTGGTCACCATGCCCTTGAGCATGAAGGGGATGTCGGCCTTGATGGTGAGGCGCATCTTGCAGGTGGTGGCGGTGAGGGGAAGGAGTTGTATCCAGAAGTTGAGGGGCACGGGGCTTTTCTGGGTCTCAAACTTGATGCACTTAGGCTCTTCGCGGTCGACGATGGCGAACTGTATGTCGCCCACGGGCGATACGTTGACCGAGAGGGAGTCGCGGTCGAAGGTGAGGTTTTGTATCTTGTCCTGGGGCAGACGGTCCTTGATGCGGCTGAGATGACTGAGGTCGCTCAGTGTGTCGTACACGGTCTGTTGGGGATGGGGTATCTCGCGGATGGAACTTTCAAATTTTGCCATGAATTGTAGGTGTTAATGTCAAGTACAAGCCCCGTAGGGATAATATTTATGTACAAGCCCCTACGGGGCTATGCGTGTCGCTACGGGGCTATGTATATTCTGCGCCTTACTTTCCCCAAGCGGCGGGGTCTTTGCGCCAAGCGTGCAGCAACTCCACGTCGCTCTCGGCGATATAGCCGGTGGCGAGGGCCTCGGCCACAACGTGCTCGTAGTCGGTGAGGGTCTCGAGGTGTACACCGGCATCGGCGAAGGCTTTCTCGGCTACGGGGAAACCGTAGGTGTAGGAGGCGACCATGCCCACCACCTCATATCCGGCGGCGCGGAGTGCCTCGACGGCCTTCAGACTGCTGCCGCCGGTGGAGATCAGGTCTTCCACAACGACAACCTTGGCACCTTGGGGCAGTTCACCCTCGATGAGGTTCTGCATGCCGTGATCCTTGGCCTTGCTGCGTACATAGCAGAAGGGGAGGCCCATCTCTTCGGCTACCAGCGCACCCTGGGCGATGGCTCCAGTGGCTACGCCGGCCACGGCCTGTGCTTCGGGGAAATGCTCGAGAATGGTGTGTACCAGTTCGACCTTGACAAAGGTACGGAGCGAAGGGAAGGAGAGGGTCTTGCGGTTGTCGCAGTAGAAGGGTGATTTCCAGCCCGATGCCCAGGTGAAGGGATCGTTGGGTTGCAACTTGATGGCTTTCACGCCAAGGAGTTTGGAGGCGAAGTCTTTCTTGAGTGTGCTCATGATGTGTGGTTTGTTTGGATGAAGGTACGTACCGCAGGCACGCACCTATACACTGCAAAGGTATATGAAAAATGGCGAAGTGCAAAGGATTGGCCTCGGAATTATGGTGCATTGCGGAGGTTTGCGGCTGCCATTTTTTGGAACACACCTTACTTCTTCACTGTTTTTTGTATTACCTTTGCAAATGGTAGGCAAGCCCATTAGTAATGGTAGGCCATGTCTACAAACGGAAAAAACCGGAAAATATGGAAATCACCGAACTGTACCAACTCTACCGCTCCCACCCCGTCATCACCACCGACAGCCGCGATTGTCCCGAGGGCAGCATCTTCGTGGCGCTCAAGGGAGCATCGTTCGACGGCAACCGCTACGCCGCCCAAGCCCTTGAGAAAGGCTGCGCCTACGCCGTCGTCGACGAAAAGGAATATGCCGTCGAGGGCGATGCACGCTATATCACCGTCGACGACTGTCTCGTGACCCTGAAGTGTCTGGCCCGCGAGCACCGCCGCCAGTTCAATATACCCGTCGTGGGCATCACCGGCACCAACGGCAAGACCACCACCAAGGAACTCGTCTCGGCCGTGCTCGCCGAGCGCTATCGCGTGATGCACACCGAGGGCAACTACAACAACGACGTGGGCGTACCCAAAACTCTTCTCCGCCTGCAGCCCGAGGACGAGATAGCCGTCGTGGAGATGGGTGCATCGCATCCCGGTGACATCGAGAAACTCGTCACCTACGTCGAACCGACCTGCGGACTGATCACCAACGTGGGCCGCGCCCACCTGCAGGGCTTCGGCAGTTTCGAGGGGGTCATGCGCACCAAGGGCGAACTCTACGACTGGCTCGCCGCCCACGGCTGTCTCGCCTTTGTCAATGCCGACAACCCCTATCTCATGCAGATGGCCGACAGCCGCCACTTCGGACGCATCGTCACCTACGGACACGACGAGGGCAGCGACCTGTGGGGCGAGGTCATCGACTGCGCACCCTTCCTTCGCCTGCGTTGGCGCACCGGCAGCACTGAGTGGCACGAGGTGAGCACCCACCTCATCGGTGCCTACAACCTCGACAATATGCTCGCCGCCATCGCCATCGGACTGCACTTCGACGTGCCCGCCGCCGCCATCGACCATGCCCTCGAGCACTACATACCGAGCAACAACCGCTCGCAACTCGAGACCACACCCTACAACCATCTCGTCGTCGATGCCTACAACGCCAACCCCTCGAGCATGGCCGCCGCCATCGAGAATTTCCGCCTCATGGACGTCAAGGGCAAGATGGCCATCCTCGGCGACATGGGCGAACTGGGCGAGGTGAGCCACGAGGAGCACCTCCGCGTCGTGCAGTTGCTCGCCGAGGCCGGACTCACCGATGTGTGGCTCGTGGGCAAGGAGTTTGCCGCCATCGACTGTCCCTACCGCAAGTTTGCCGATGTGGGACAGGTGAAGGAGGCCATCACCCAATGCCGCCCCGAAGGACACTACATCCTCATCAAGGGCAGCAACAGCACCCACCTCTACGAACTGCCGGAAATGCTCTGACGACATTTGCTGACAAACAACATACGAACCCCATCAACAAAGGGCGGCCCCAATCACGGGACCGCCCTTCTTCTTTTTAAAAATTCTCGTATGTATTTATGATATCTCTGCTTACACTAACAAATTTTTCTGTTCTTTCTGTTTCTTGTTTTCTTGTTTTTATTTTATTTGTATCAATATCCTATTTCTTCTTTTTTCGTTATCCTGTGATCCTTTTACCCCCCAGCGGCATCAGAGATTGAACTTGTAGCCAAGGGTGATCTGAAGCACTTGGTTCTTGTTGCTTTGGCTGCCTACAAGACCGGAGGTACCGTCGCTGGGTATCTTGGACTTGAACACGTCGGTCATACCGATATTGTAGCGGGCATCGAGCACGATGTTCTTGAATTCGTAGGAGATACCTACAGGTATGGAGAAGTCAAACGTCTTGCAACTGCTCTTGGCATCGACCTTCTCGTGACGGTCGGCAGAAGCGACACCTCCAGTGGCGGTCTCACGGATGTTCTCTTTGGCAGAGAGCAGGAAGCCGGGCTGAACACCCACCTTCAGGGCAAGACCCTTGACAACGTAGAAGTTGGCGAGGATAGGCACATTGAGGTAAGAGAGCTTCATCTGGTCCTCGTCACGGAAGGAGGCGTCGGGGACATTCAAGTCGCCCATTCTCTCTGCGCCCTGCTGCGAGTAGAGCAGACCGGCGCTCAGTGCGAAGTGCTTGGATACCTGGTAGCCGACTTCTGCACCGGCCACTACGCCGCTGATGAAGTAGTTGGTGGCTTCGGTTTCCTGTGAATATTTTGTACCTGTAGCAGACTCTTGGGTCAGTTTCAGATTCTTGCTGTAGCCGGAGAGGCAAGCGGTGCTCAGACCGACCTTCGGGGTGATGGAGAATGTACCTGCTTCGGGTTGTGCGAATGCGCCGACTGCGGCGATGAGTGCGATGGCGATAGATGCTAACTTTTTCATAATATTGCGTGTTTTTTAGTTGTTGATATATTCTGTTGTTTTGATGTAGATGGGGTGCGTTGTCGCTTGATACTTTTTTTCGTTGATTGAAATTGTTTGTGATGTTTATTGCTTCATTCTTTGTCACCCCAGCCGTCAGGACATGGCTCGCGCCTTAGTGGCTTTCCGTATCCGGCGTTGCTGTCAGATGACGGGTGCAAAGGTATAGGCCGGGAAGCATTGCTCCAAATTTTTTTATAACAAATTTTCGCAAAACACAAAAATAAAACCCCGAAAACTAAGGGAATTCCGCAAGTTTTCGGGGTTTTTCGGTGAAATTTATATAACTTTCACTTAATATATCTTTTATCTTCGTGCTTTCGCCACCCCCTCACCACCCTCCCCGCTGACAAAAAAACAAGGCCCAGCATACGCACATACGCGCAATATATACTATATTTGCACCCAAACCATGCGCTACTACCGAGCCATGCGCTTTTTACAGAACATTGCCCAACTAAAAAAACTCACCGCTATGCACCCAAGCACCATTTGCCCCGAATGTGGCAGCCCCAACATCATTCTGCACGCCGACGGCGAACAGGAATGTTGCGACTGCGGATTTTTCTGGACCGGCCACTACCTGCTACGCTGACCACGCAAGCACCAAAATCTGGTCTGACGACCAAGAAAACCCGGTCACACGACCAAGAAAATCCGGTCTCACCCCACGAAAATCCGGTCTCACCCCACGAAAATCCGCCCTGTCCGAACCGCAATACTACAAAGGCCTTGTACGGACACTACAAAGCCTTTGTACGGACACTACAAGGCCCTTGTAGCAACCGTACAAGGCCCTTGTAGTATTTCGGTTCAATCTTCGGAAAAGTATCGAGATAGCAATCCATGTACTTATGTTTCGGATTTAGGCGGAGGGGCAGGCTGAAAGCCCAATGAGAACTCAGCCCAGGGCCACGCCCTGGGTTTGAAATGCGTGAGGATGACGCTCTGAAAGAGCAAAAGATTTTTTCCAAATTGATATGCTTTTGCCCTTTCAGGGCGCATGCGGTTTTGTATACTGTCTACCCAGGGTGCTGCTTCGCTTGCCCTGGGCTAAGTGCTTGTTGGGCTTTCAGCCCGCCCCAGCCTAAATCCGGAAGTTGAGTACCTTTATTTATTGATGTCCGCTAAAAACGTCTCATCAGGCGAGTCCCTTAGGGATGATTTTAGATTATTGGTGTCCGGTAAAAATATATTGGTGTCCGGTAAACTTTTTGCAAAATCGGGTAAAGTACTGGGGTTTATGCTGTTGCAATGTTTTTTTTGTATATGGGGCTTACTGTTGTAAATCGGACGGTCCTCGAAGAGGGCCAATGTGCATAACCGCTGGTGACCGAAGGGAACCTGCGGACTCTCTGATAGCGGAATGGACGTCCTCGAAGAGGGCGAACATTCTCATAAGGCATTTATTTTGCGGTTGTTCGCCCTCTTCGAGGACGGCATTTGTCTATGGACGTGTATCCGCAGGTTCCGCTCGCTATGCTCGCTTCACCAGCGGTTATGCACATTGGCCGTCTTCGACGACCTGTTACTTGCGGCTTTTACCGGACACCAATAAATAGATTACAGCATTATATGAAATTTTTACCGGACACCAATAGTTTGTAATTGAATTCTTTAGTGACGACAATCAGTATCTTTATGTCAACTTGACAACAAGGCCGCTGACAGGATAGTAGAGATACTTGGCTATCACCTTTTCGCCGGCAGCCTCCAATGCCTCGGCATAGAGATTCTGCTGGCCGGCATAGTGACCGGCGTAGTGGTCGGAGTCGGGACTGGTGATGGCATTAGTCCCCATCGGACAGGTCTTGTAGTCGATGAGGATGTCGCCCTCTGCCGTCTGCCATACGAGGTCGATGCTGCCCACGAAGTCCTGACCCTCCTTTGTGTAGCGGAACGGACGCTCATGGAAAGTCTGTAGTGCCGCACCATGACGCCCGGCAATGAAGTCGACGAGTCTGTGCCAGGCTTCTATGAGTTCGGCCGGATTGGTGATGACAGCACTCAGATTGTTGGCCTTCACCGTTCGCTCAACCTTGATGGGCAACGTATCGGCTGCTGGCTCTTCGATGAACGAATACACCTGATGGATGCAGTTGCCGACAAGGTTCATTGCTGTGTCGGAGGTATGGATGGCGATGCGTTTCTTCATGTCGACCACTTCCTCGATATCGCCCGTCTCATGAACAAGACTTGGCGCGATATGGCGCAGACTGCGGTGGGCGGTAGGGGTATTGTTTGACTTCAGACGATAGCGCAAAGGACTGTCTGCTGCCATTCCGACAAATTTCTCTACGTCATCTTCGTCGACGCTGTCATCACGGAATGGTTTGCCAGTACCGAAGATGTCCCATGCTCCTGACTCCGGCTGGTCGGTAATTCCGTCGTATCCCACTCTGCCAAACCATTGTAGGGAGTTCTTCGGTTTGATGTCGAGCATCATCACATCGCGCGGACGCGTCATGCCGACATAGAGAAGGCGGTTGGCCTCGGATGAACTGAAAGCCTTGGCTGCAGCAAACTCGTAAGATGCAAGTATCACGTTGCGTATTTCATCGACAGTCTTTTTCTTTGTGCCGAATATCCACGGAGTGAGGCGGATATAGGTCTCGGGGTAGAAATTGTCTGCAGTCGGCGCAGAACTGTGTACAAAGTGTACGTCATATATTTCACCCCGGATGATGGAGTCGTCGGTGGCTGTCCTGTCGAGTGAGGTCAGGATGGTATACTTCTGCTCCAGTCCCTTGCACCCATGATAGGTATAGAGTTGTACGCCCTTCTCGTCGCCGGCGATAACCGGGTTCATGTCCGTAAGATAACTGATGAACCCGGTGATGGTGGATGCTATGTTCATCTGCAGACAACGGTCTTCATAGTTCTTGGCTGCATTGATGATGGTCTGCAGACAGGCGTGGGCGAACTGCACGGATTCGCCAAGCAACTTCACCACATCGTGGAGCCCGAGGCCAAGGATGATGCTCTCCACCATGGCGGAGATGCTCTGCAGTTTCAGGTTGGCATCCGATTCCCGCATGTCGAGCAGACGGGCAATGAGGGGCACATCGGCAAGATAAGCCTCGCGCGTGTTCCCTTCGGCCTCCGCGTCAAGAGCGATTTTGGTGTTGATGGCATTCTCGAGCTCGAAGCCATCCTCGGTGAGCCATGCCACCTGTGCCTTGGCCAGCGTGTTGCTCCTGCTGTCGGCTATCTGCAGGAGAGAGGATACAAGTATGAACGTGTATGAATCTGTGATGGCACGGCCGGCCACAGCTGCCGGAATATGGTAGGTTGACGTGAGCCGGTCGGCAATGCCGGCAAGTTCCTTGTTGGTGCAGGCCAATACTCCGATTTCGTTCGGTTTGGCTCCTGCCTTGAACACAAGACCTGCCACATGGTCGGCCAGGGTGATATCCTTGGAGGTGCGGAAATAGCGGAGGGAAGCGATGCCTTTCTCATTCTTTCTATCTTTCTTCAAGACGATATTCTCGTGGCTAAGCACATTACTGAATGTCTTGCCGAAGACATGGTTGCAGGTGTCTACAATATCCGGCAGGGAGCGGTAGGAGGTGTCAAGCGTTTGGCCTACCTTGCATCCGTTGGCCCCCGTAGCAATACTGTCTACCACGGCCTTGACAAGCGAGATGTCGGAACCGCGGAATCCATAGATTGACTGTTTGTAGTCACCCACCCAATACGACTGCTGCATGAAGTCGCTCAAGCGGTCGAAGATTTTCACCTGGATAGGGGAGGAGTCCTGGAACTCGTCGACAAAGAGGTGGGTGAATGACAACGGCAACTCATGGCATACCTCCGGGCATTTCATCAACTGGAGCATGTATTTCTCCATATCGTTGAAGTCGAGCACGTTCTTCTCGCGCTTGTAGGCGGCATACTGTTCACGCCAGCGCATGGCAAGGGCAAAGAGGGTATGGATGTATTCCTTCTGAAGGTCGAAGACACGGCGTGAACACATCACACGGCAGGTGTTTTCCACGAATGCATCGGCAAGCGGACCGCGCTTCTTCAATGCAGAGATCAAGTCGGACAGCCGGACTATCCAACTTACTGTGGGATGCATATAGCTGCGTGTCAACTCGCTCAGAATATTGAGGCGTGCTGCCTTTTTGTCGCTTTCCTTCTGCGACACGAGGAATGCCCTGTGCTCATCAAGAATGGCCTCCAACTGCTGCGGGGTGTAGGAAATGTTGACACTATCGTCGACTATAATACTCCCCAGATTTTAGACACCCACATTTGGTCAATTCAATAAATATGATTTCTTTTGTGGGCGAATAAAACACAATCAAAATGGGACGTATGTCAAAATTCACATCAGCCTTCAAGGCTAAAGTGGCT
>CAVJZJ010000022.1:0-50730 GCA_963653995.1 Flexilinea sp. | reverse complement strand
AGTCGTAACAAGGTAGCCGTACCGGAAGGTGCGGCTGGAACACCTCCTTTCTGGAGAGCCGCCCGCCGAGGCGGCCCCGCCCGAGGCCTGGCGCCACTTCCACTTTGAGCCCGATGAGGCTCAAGACGCACATTGACATGCTGAGAGAGAGACGAGGGGCCCGGCCGCGAGGCCGCGGCCCCGGAAGAGAAGAAGACAAGGGCGCACGGAGGATGCCCTGGCTCCAAGAGGCGAAGAAGGACGCGACAAGCGGCGAAACTCCCCGGCGAGGCGCAAACAGCCGTTGACCCGGGGGTGTCCGAATGGGGGAACCCCGCCGAGAGGCGATCCAGCGATGGAGGCGAACGCCGTGAACTGAAACATCTTAGTAGCGGCAGGAGGAGAAAACAAGCAAGTGATTCCCCGAGTAGCGGCGAGCGAAAAGGGAGGAGCCCAAACCGCGCGGGTCAAGGCCCGCGCGGGGTTGTGGGACCGGGATATTCGAGGCGTGAGGAACCGGAACGGTCTGGAAAGGCCGGCCATAGCGGGTGACAGCCCCGTACGGGTAACGATAGCCGCCGAGACACCGGCATCCCGAGTAGCGCGGGGCACGTGAAACCCTGCGCGAAGCAGGCGGGACCATCCGCCAAGGCTAAACACTCCTTGGAGACCGATAGCGAACGAGTACCGTGAGGGAAAGGTGAAAAGCACCCCGCGAGGGGAGTGAAAGAGACCCTGAAACCGTGCGCCTACAACCTGTCGGAGCGGTGGAGACACCGTGACGGCGTGCCTTTTGCATAATGAGCCTACGAGTTGGTCCCGAGCGGCGAGGTTAAGGCCCATGAGGGCCGGAGCCGAAGCGAAAGCGAGTCTTAAAAGGCGGTCAGAGTCGCCCGGGCCAGACGCGAAACCTTGCGATCTACCCCCGTCCAGGATGAAGTCCCGGTGAATCGGGATGGAGGTCCGAACCGGTAAGCGTTGAAAAGCTTACGGATGAGGCGGGGGTAGGGGTGAAAGGCCAATCAAGCTGGGAGATAGCTCGTACTCCCCGAAATGCATTTAGGTGCAGCCCCACGGGAGTACGGCGGAGGTAGAGCTACCGATAGGATGCGAGGGCTTCACCGCCTATCAAGTCCTGACGAACTCCGAATGCCGCCGACACGTATCCGTGGGAGTGAGGGCGCGGGTGCTAACGTCCGCGTCCGAGAGGAGAACAATCCGGACCATCGGCCAAGGCCCCGAAGTGGACGCCGAGTCGTGCTAACGAGGTCCCCGCGCAGAGACAGCCAGGATGTTGGCTTGGAAGCAGCCACTCATTCAAAGAGTGCGTAACAGCTCACTGGTCGAGCGCGGGGGCGTGGATAATGATCGGGCGTAAGCGTCCCGCCGAAGCCATGGGATGGCGACTGAAGTCGCCATCGGTAGGGGAGCATTCCCGGGGCGGTGAAGCCGAAGGCGCGAGCCGCGGTGGAGCGCCGGGAAAAGCAAATGTAGGCATGAGTAACGAAAATGGGGGGGAGGCTCCCCCACGCCGAAAGACCAAGGGTTCCTGATCAACGCTCGACGGATCAGGGTAAGCCGGGTCCTAAGGGGCACCCGCTGAGGGGATCCCGAAGGGAATCTGTTCAAAAGTCCAGAGCCGGCCGCCACAAAAGCGACGCGGCCCTCGGCCACGCGGGGCGCGACGGACATGCGCCCCCGAGCCTAGCCCCCGGGCGAAGCGAGCGTGGGAGAGGGCCGCCAAGAAAAGCGAGGCGGGGCCCGTACCCTAAACCGACACAGGTGGTCGGGTTGAATATACTAAGGCGCGCGAGTGATCCACGGTCAAGGAACTAGGCAAAACCGCCCCGTAACCTCGGGAGAAGGGGCGCCCCCCGTTGAGGGGGGCCGCAGTGAAAAAGTCCAGGCAACTGTTTACCAAAAACACAGGGCTATGCGAAATCGAGAGATGAAGTATATGGCCTGACACCTGCCCGGTGCCGGAAGGTTAAGAGGAGGCGTCATCCCGCAAGGGGGCAGCGCCGAGTTGAAGCCCCGGTAAACGGCGGCCGTAACTATAACGGTCCTAAGGTAGCGAAATTCCTTGTCGGGTAAGTTCCGACCTGCACGAATGGTGTAATGATCCGGACACTGTCTCAACCGTGATTCCAGTGAAATTGTAGTATCGGTGAAGATGCCGATTACCCGCGATGGGACGAAAAGACCCCGTGAACCTTTACTACAGCTTAGCATTGACCTTGGTCATCCGATGTGTAGGATAGGCCGGAGGCTTTGAGGCGGGTGCGCCAGCATTCGTGGAGCCATCCTTGAAATACGGCCCTTTGGCTGTCTGAGGTCTAACGCGCAGTTGCGCGGACACTGCTTGGTGGGTAGTTTGACTGGGGTGGTCGCCTCCAAAAGCGTAACGGAGGCTTCCAAAGGTGCCCTCGGGCCGTTTGGTAAGCGGCCTTTAGAGTGCAATGGCATAAGGGCGCTTGACTGGGAGGGAGACATCCCGAGCAGGCAGGAAACTGGGGCATAGTGATCCGGCGGATGTGTATGGAAACTCCGTCGCTCAAAGGATAAAAGGTACTCCGGGGATAACAGGCTGATCCCCCCCAAGAGCTCATATCGACGGGGTGGTTTGGCACCTCGATGTCGGCTCGTCACATCCTGGGGCTGGAGAAGGTCCCAAGGGTTGGGCTGTTCGCCCATTAAAGTGGCACGCGAGCTGGGTTCAGAACGTCGTGAGACAGTTCGGTCTCTATCTATCGTGGGCGTGGGAGTTTTGAGTGGTGCCGTCACTAGTACGAGAGGACCGTGATGGACAGACCTCCGGTTTGCCAGTTGTGCCGCCAGGCGCACCGCTGGGTATCTGAGTCTGGATTGGATAAGCGCTGAAAGCATCTAAGTGCGAAGCCAGCCGCAAGATGAGAACTCCATTGAGGGTCGTCCGAGACGAGGACGTTGATAGGGTACAGGTGTAAAGACGGTGACGTCAAAGCCGAGTGCTACTAATTGCCCGAAACTTTTTCTGTGTGCCGTGCTTTCAGATATCCGGCGAGTGATTTGACCGAAGGTTATGCTTGTGTTGAGAATGTCAACTTATACGCCAAAAGTTGTAGACCATACTATGAGAAGTGTGCGAGACGTTTGGACGAAAGAAAATATTGGGCGGTTATAGCCGCGGTGTTCCACCTCTTCCCATTCCGAACAGAGAAGTTAAGCCCGCCGGCGCCGATGGTACTGCGATGCAATGTGGGAGAGTAGGTCGCTGCCCTTTTTGACGAGGACTTCTGGAGAGCAATCTCCGGGAGTCCTTTTTTCGTATTCCATACTGATGTGGACGGTTGTGACGACCGCATGGGAGGGTGTGCTGGCGGTTGAAATATGCGCCCCCTGCAGGGGCATCGTTTGAGAAAATCGTGTAAAAAACGTAGGGGCCAGCCCCTACGCTATACTCTGTCGTCCCTACGGGACTCGTCAGTTGTGAAGATTTCTTGTGTCAGTAAGTATCCCTACGGTGTAATCTGTTGCCCCTATAGAACTCATCTATCAATAAGCGCGTCAGCCAATTGTTTGAGGGCAGTGACGGTTTCTGGTTTTAGTGTTGATTCAACGGTGACGATGGGTTCTACAAATGTTATTTTTTTCATACTTTCCATCGTTTCCCTCATCTTTTTTGCGGCAACTGGAGCCCATGAGCCGTTTTCAATGAAGGCTACTTTCCGGTTTTGGAAGTTTTTCATCTTCAAGTGTAGCATGAAGTCTTCCATGATGGGCATTATGCCGGCGTCGTAGGTAGGTGCAGCGAGTACAAGCCGATCGTAGCGGAAGGCATCTTCGATGGCTTCCGCCATATCATCGCGGCGTAGGTCGCTTACGCTTACTTTTACGTTGTCGGCTCTGAGTAGTTCTGCCAATTTCTGTGCGGCTTCTTCTGTGTTGCCGTGTAGTGAACAATATGCGATGAATACGCCTTCTGTTTCGGGTCGGTAGGCGCTCCATGTATCGTAGAGTGAAATGTAGGGCGTAAGGTCGCCCGTGAGTATCGGACCATGGAGAGGGCAGATGGTCTTGATGTCTATACCGGCGAGTTTCTTGAGTGTGGCCTGTACTTGTACTCCGTATTTGCCTACGATATTAAAATAGTAGCGTCGTGCTTCGCAGGCCCATCCATCTGGGTCGTCATAGTCGAGTGCACCGAACTTGCCGAAAGCGTCTGCAGCAAATAGTACTTTCTCTGTCTGCTCATATTCCATCATCACCTCGGGCCAGTGTACCATCGGAGCAGTGAAAAACTGCAGTGTGTGGTGTCCGAGTGAAAGCGTGTCGCCGTCTTTTACGATGACGGTACGTTCGGAAGGAAGTTGTATGCCAAAGAAGCGGGTGATGAGTTGGTTGGCTTTGGCTGTACATACCACCTTGGCTTGTGGTGCCATGTCGAGTAGCAGTTTCACGTTGGATGAGTGGTCGGGTTCCATGTGGCTTACTACGAGGTAGTCGGGTTGTCGGTCGCCGAGTTCGCGTTTTAGGTTTTCTACCCATTGGTCGGTGCGTCTGGTATCGATTGTGTCGAGTATGGCTATCTTTTCGTCGATGATCACATACGAGTTGTAGGAGATGCCATGGGGAATGACGTATTGTCCTTCGAAGAGGTCAAGATCTTTGTCGTCGGCACCGATATACCGGATGTTGTCTGAGATAGTGATGTTTTTCATAATTTCAAGTTTTTCTCTATTTCTGATGTGTTGGCAAATATACTGATATTCTTTTACAAAACGCGTCTCGTCTGTCTGCTTTTTTATGTGTTGCGTATTGCGCCTTTTCGTTTCTTGGAAATTGCAGTCTGTGGATTATTTTCATTACCTTTGTTCTTGCAATTCCTACAGATTTTATAAACATTCATCGTTGGCAATGAAAAAACGTTCTATCCGTACATTCGGACTGTTGTTGGCAGTCATCGTATTTGTGTTGTCTTTCTCTGTGGCTTATGGCAAGCGAAAGGTGCGTACCCTCTCTGTGGTGTCATACAATATCCGTCATGGTGAGGGCCTTGACGGAAAAACTGATTATGCTCGTATCGCCCGCCATTTCACCCGTCAGACCGCTGATGTAGTAGCGGTACAGGAGGTGGACAGTGTGACTGGCCGTAGTGGTGGGGAGTATGTGTTGGAACGTTTGGCTGAATGTTCTGGACTATATCCTACTTTTGCCAAGGCTATTGCCTTTGATGGTGGTTCTTATGGCATTGGTATTCTGTCAAAGGAGAAACCGTTGGAGGTGCGTCGTGTCCGCCTTCCGGGACGCGAGGAGTCGCGCGTGTTGCTTATAGCAGAGTTCAGGGATTATATCTTTGCTTGTCTGCATTTGTCACTGACTCCCGAAGATCAAATGGCTTCGGTGTCCATTATTTTGGAAAATGTGAAAGACGTACAGAAACCTTTCGTTTTGGCCGGTGATTGGAATGTCTTGCCCAGTGATGCTTTTATAGCGGAGATGAGACAATCGTTTGTCTTGGTCAATGACACTGCGCAGTCTACCTATCCGGCCGATTGCCCAGATTCGTTGCTTGACTATATTGCAGTGTGCAGGCCTATTGGAACGAAGGTGCAGATTGGTGGTTTCACTGTCATTGCTGACAGTGTTTCATCTGATCATCGTCCCATTGCCGCCCGGCTAAGTTGGAGCGTCATGTAGACAAGACTGCAAAAGTCAATGTTGGTCAAGATTGTCCCATTCATATCGTTCTTCTCATTTTCTTGATTGTCTAGATTTTGATTATTTCATCCAATTTGGGCATCCAGTTGGAATTCGATTTACTGCAAAGAACACGAATCCCCAATGCCTCTGCTGCATCGCAATTGGTTTGGCTGTCATCAACGAACAAGCACTCTTCAGGTTTCATCGAGTCTTGTTTGAGAGCCTTCAAATAGATTTCATCATCGGGCTTGCAACATTTCATCTCATAGCTGCAAAAGAAGGAGCCAAAGAAATCGGTTATTGGCTTCCCCCCATTTGAGAAATGGGAACTTCTGGTGTAAGCCATGATGAAAGGATTGGTATTGCTTAACAAACAAAGATGATAGTTCTTTCGCAACGCCTCCAAATAGCGAAGCCTCTCCTCGGGCACTCCATCGAAAAAACCTAACCAGCAATGTTGAGCCTCGTCCCAAGACACGGTTCTTCCGATGGTCTCCGACATCTTTCGACAGAACTCTTGGTCGTCTATATTGCCCGCCTCCAAGTCAAAGAAGAAATCCTTCTGACCATATTTGCCCATATAGTAATCGGTGTCTATGCCTGCCTGTCGGAAACGGCGAAACGCCTCTTCCGTATTTTGATTGAAAATGACGCCGCCCATATCAAAGAGAAGATTCTTGATCATATGCTTGTTCTTAATTATATCATTATCTCCACATACATTTCGTTAGACTTTCACCTACAGATTTCTTCCTAATTCGTAAGCCTTCTGTGGGAAGTCCGTTTTCTCGATGTCGGCACGGGTCTCACAGCCGGTGGCTGAGATAACGTCGAGGTTTTCCCAATTCATATAGTCGGTAAAGTGCTTGAAGAAATATTTTGGGCCTTCGGCTATTTCTACACTTTCTTCGGCCATAGAAAGCAGAAGGGCTGCCTTTTTGTTGCCTTGCAATGCAGAGTTGTTGGCGTAGAATCGGTCAATGACGCTCTTCAGATGAGCACTAATGTTGAAATAATAAACTGGTGAAACAAAGACTACGACATCTGCCTGAAGCAGATGTGGGTTAAGTTCTTCCATATCGTCCTTGAAGACGCATCCGTTGAGTTTCTTGATGCAGGTGTCACAACCTAAGCAACCATGAACGCTCTTGAATGCGGCATCGAAGCGAAACACTTCGTGTCCTGTCTCTTTTGCGCCCTCAATAAACTTGTCGGCAAGCAAAGCCGACGTTCCGTGGCGGTGAGCACTGCCCGTGATAACAGTAATTTTCATCTTGTTCTTGTATTTGTATAGTTGTTTACACCGTTATCTCTACATAGTTGCCCTTTGGGTCGCCAATGGCCGACTCGAAATAACCATCGCCCGTATGGCGTGGTTCGGAGAGGACTTCATAACCATCGCCACGAAGTTGTTCGGTGAGTTGCATCACTCGCTCCTCGCTGCCAACCGACAGGGCGAAATGAGCGAGACCCTTCATCTTGTTGGGTTGCGAATCCGCCTTTCCGTCCTGGCTCATCAGTTCAAGGCGCGTGGCCTCTCCCTCCCATGACAGGAAGTAAGAGCGGAAGCCCTTTTTCTCGTTGACATACATATCGTTAGACTTCATGCCGAAATACTTCATATAGAAGTTGCGCATGGCTTCAATATTGGTAGTCCAAATGGCCAAATGTTCTATTCTCATCATCTTGATATTTTTGTTGTTGGTGCAAAATTAAGCAAAACAGTATTGCCTCACACAAATACACTCGATTACTTTACTGTTTGTACTGATAAATAACCATAAAAATCACTTTCCGTAACTGGTTATTTGTAATTATAAGTCTATTTTCTTATTTTTGCAACAATAGAACAAAATGTATGATAAAGATTGACGATAAGCTGAACGAGAAGTTGCGTCAACAGATGGATTGCCAATTTGACGAGGATGAGGAACTGAACCTGCGGCACATCGCAAAATCTTATGCGATGTGTGAGAACTCAATAGCTGTGTTGAGCAATCTGCGAACCGACAAGAGTTATATATATTATGGTAAGACGAGCGATATACTGGGCTTGGATTCTCCTGGCAGATTTGAGAAGATAGATTCCATCTGGGAGGAGAAGATTCTTTGTCGCATTCATCCCGATGACCAGCGACGCCGCAACCTTCTGGAACTGGCATTTCATCATTTCGTCACCACCTCTCATACCATCAACGTCTTTGACTGGCACATGGAAAACACCATGCGCATGGCTGACAAGAGTGGGAAATACCTGCCTGCCTTTCATCGCATTTTCTATTTCCAAGGCAAGGGACAACGGGGCGTTAGTTATGCCATCTGTCTTTTCAACCTTAACGTTAAGGCAGGCAAAGTAACCATATTGAAGAATTCGCTTACAGGGGAGGAACGCCAGATAAATATCGATAAAAAGCAACTTTTGAGCGAGCGCGAAATAACCATTCTTACACTCGTGAGTGAAGGTCTCTCAAGTAAGGTTATCTCTTCAAAATTGAATATCAGCAAGAACACCGTCGATCGTCATCGGCAGAATATCATCAGCAAGATGCAGGCATCCAATATGGCCGAGGCTTGCCACAAGGCAAAGATTCTTGGGATAGTGGAATAAGCATCCAATTCAAATCTTCTTTCTGTGCAGTGCGAAGCATCCTGTGGTTCCACGTGGGCACAATACCTGGGGAGTTGTTCTTGTCCTGCTCAATGCCGTCGGAAGCCAACTGATAAGCCCGTTGGAAGTCATTGACCGAGAGTGCTTCCTCTATGGCCTTCGCGCGGAACGCCGTGATTGAAGATTATCGAGCATCAGTTGATGGGCAACATCCTCTCCTTTCCATTTGTCAAAGGGCGTGTCACTCCTTATTGTGACACGCCCTTTGACGTACTTGTATAATTGCGTTATTTCTCTAATCTCATGGAGAATGGTATGCCGCGCTTCATCATATCTTGAAGGGCGGGACGGAGACGGGTGAGGAAGCCAGTCCACGATTTGTTGCTGGCTGTGCTCCATCCTACTTCCGAGAGGGCGATGGCGCGTGGGTATGCTTGGTAGAATATGCGCTCAGGCGTGTTGATACATTCGCTCCATAGTGTGCCGGCTACGCCAAAGAGATTGTTTTTCTCGAAGTCTTCGCCCATGCCCCATGCCGGATCGAGGTCGTAAGCCTCCTTGAGAGTGGTGGCAGGCATACCCCAGTTTACTTCAGGCATATCGCCTTTGGCCATCGGGTAGTCGAAGTAGCAGTGGTCGCCGGGACAAAGCATGATGCGGGCGTTGTTGGCTACGGCGGCATCGAGTGCTTCCTGTGTCTGCCCTGTGCGCCATGCAAAAGTGATGCATCCTGGTTGTATCTTCTTGAAGTCAGACTCGTACCAGAACATCGGGGTTTTGTTGTACTTGGTGCGGAGGGTATCGATCATACGGTCGAAGAGGTAGCCCTGCAGTCGCCAGTTTTCAGACCGGTCGGTGGTCGTGATACCCAGTTGTAGTTTCAGCGTCTGGCATTTTGGACAATCTGTCCAACAGTCGAGTGGTGGATTGCCTGCCTCGTCGCCGCCGAGATGGATGTAGGGAGAAGGGAAAATCTCGGCCAGTTCGCGGAATACGTTGCCGAGAAACTCATAGGTGAATTCATTGCCAGGGCAGAGCAGTTGGTTGGACACGCCGCACGTTGTGCGTATGGGTACTTGACGTTGGTGGCAGGTCAGTTCAGGAAACACACTGATGGCCGCCACTTCGTGTCCTGGCATCTCTATCTCGGGTATCACTTCCACGTGATATTCGGCAGCGTACTTCACGAGGTCGCGCATCTGCTCTTGGGTATAGTAGCCATTGATGGGGAAGAGCATATCGTCCTGTCCCCAGCGTGACGAGGCTTTGGCTGTGAGTTGAGGGTATTTCTTGATTTCGATGCGCCATGCTTGGTCGTCGACAAGGTGCAGATGTAGTGCGTTGAGTTTGTATCGGGCCATCTCCGGGATAAAGGCTTTGAGGTCATCGAAGGGAATGAACGTGCGTGCTGGGTCGACCATCAGTTCACGGATGTGTGTGCGTGGCTGGTCGGTGATGGAGAGTTGGGGTAGGGTAGCCACATGTTGGTAGGTGCCGGTTCCGCGCAGTAGTTGGTCGAGGGTCATCAGTCCGTAGAATACTCCAGTGTTGGTGCGTCCCTTGATATTCACGGCATCGTCGGTGACGGAGAGCGTGTACCCCTCGTCATCATCCAAGGAAGGGTCAATGGCGAGAAGAAGCGTGACGGAACGTAGTTTGCCGTCCACATACCGTACATCGCCGTCATGGCCCAACCGTTCATGGAGAATACGTTGTGCATGGTGACGAATGTTGCCATCGCAGGCCTTGTCGCAGACTATTTCCCACTGAGCGGTGACTTGAAGAGGCTTTTGGGTGTTGTCTACGTGGAGTGTGGTTGGTGCAGGGGTGAGGCAGGTGGTGGGGTCGCAGTGTTCATTGCCCGGTTGTGGATCGGTGAAGAACAAACTCCACCCCGCGGCCTTGCGATAGGCTTTTTCAGCCCCTTTGGGTACAACGAGTTTTACCTTGTTGCGGTCGAGTCCATAGAATGCCGTTGTAGCGGCGCGTGGTGGCACTTTTGCGTTGACCCGCACGGTACGAAGGTCTGTGAGACGGGCAAAGGCGAACTCGTCGAGTTGCGGGCTACCCTCCAGTGTGATGGTAGTCAGCGACTTGCAGCCCGAGAATGCGGTTGCTCCGATACTTTTCACAGACGAGGGTATGGTGATGTCTGTCAGGTGGTCGCAGGCAAAGAAGGCTTGTGTGCCTATCACTCTCGCAGTTTTGGGTAGGGTGATGTGTTGCAGATGGTGGTGCGAGTGAAATGCATTGTCGGGTATGGTGTCGCATGTGGCATCGCCCAAATCGGCTTCGCGGAGTTGCCAGCAGAGGTCGCGGAGTTGCCGGAAGTCGGAGTTGCCAGCAGTGCTCAGTTGACCTGTAAGTTTTAGATGGATGGCCATTGACTTTTGTTCTGCCGTGAGATCGTTCATTCGTGCCGCTGTTTGTGCCATTGTAGATGCCGACATCGCCAAGATCAATGATAAGAACAAGATTTTGTACATATATTTTTCGGTATTTAGGTTTTCTCTTTTGTATAATGCGCAAAGATAGTACTATCTGTCGGATTTTTCTGTTTTTTTTGTAATTTTGTACGATTACAACCAATAGATTTTTATGTTAGGAACAATTGTAAATACTGGTGCCATAATTGTCGGTACCATTGTGGGCACACTACTACATTCTGGAGTCAAGGACAAATACAAGCGTGTATTGTACGATTCGCTGGGTTTGGCTTCACTCGCTATCGGTCTCAATGCCTCTATTTCGCATATGAAGGAAAGCCAGTATCCGGTGCTTTTCATTCTTGCCATTGCGGTAGGCGGAGTGGTGGGTACTCGGCTCGACCTTGATGGCCGTTTTCGTTGTCTTATTGAGCGGCGTACCCGAAAGAAGTCGTCTGAAAAGGAAGACGCCCATCCTTCGTCTTCCTCGTTTGCGGATGGTCTTATCACCGCAATGTTGCTCTATTGTATCGGACCATTGTCGATGCTCGGTCCGGTGATGAGCGCGCTCAAGGGTGACAATACCTTGCTCTTTACAAATGCTACGCTTGATCTAGTGTCAGCCTGTGTATTCGCTTCTACTTATGGTATAGGTATGATACTTTCAGCCCCCGTACTCTTTTTGTGGCAGGGAATGTTCTATCTTGTGGCGCAGATGTCGAGTGAGGCCGTGAGCGATGCACTGATGGCAGAACTGCTCATTGTTGGCGGACTTCTCATCATGGGCAGCGGTCTGTCGTTGCTCAATCTGAAAGACTGCAAAACCCTCAATCTCCTGCCTTCACTCCTCGTGCCCATCGTGTGGTTTGCTGTCAAGGCTTTGTGGTAGGAGGGAAGATGTGTTGTGTGCTGCGTGAATTTTGCGGCAATGTGATGTCCTGAAATCAAGCATAAAAATTGTTTTCGCACACAATTGTCCATTTGTGTTACGAATCCGTGAAAACGTTGTTTCAATGCTGAAAATTGTGTAGAAAAAGTTGTTGTGTATCCTATTTTAGCGTATATTTGCAATCGTGTTAATTGATGTTGTCCGTCAGGCAAAGGCTTGTTGTGTGAAATTACTTTTTCTTTTCTTCAATACCTGCAGACGGTCAATCCAAGACTATGAAAACAAATATATGAGGCGGTCTTCTTGCCGCTGAAGAAACAATTAAAAACAGGAAAATGGGAAAGAACAACTTGCAAACGAGTTGGAAGCGTAAAGCACTCGGTGTCGCAGCCGTCTCTATGCTTTCGTTTTCTTCTTTGTCCGTCTATGCAGGCAGTACGCCTGTTGTAGGTGGTGAGACATTCGCTCAACAACAAGGTACCATGAAAGTGGGCGGAACCGTAACAGATGCCAAGGGTCAGCCCGTTGTCGGAGCAACCGTGAAGGTTGTTGGCGGAAGTGTGGTCGCAGTGACAGACATTGACGGAAAATTCACGGCCAACGTGAAGCCTGGTGCCCAACTTCAAATCAGTTCCATCGGCTATGCCGAGAAGACCGTCAAAGTGAACGGGCGCTCCCAAGTCGTCGTTTCGCTCGAAGATGACAGCCATATGCTCAATGAGGTGGTGGCTATCGGTTATGGAGCCGCCACGAAGAAAAAAGACCTCTCGGCAGCCGTTGGTGTAGTGAGCAACGTCGATGAACTGGCTGTTCGTCCCGTTACCTCTACTGAGGGAATGTTGCAGGGTCAGTTGGCCGGTGTCACCGTACAGGCATCTGGTGGTGACCCGACGTCAAGTCCCAATATTGTTATCCGCGGTCAAGGATCGCAGAATGGTGACAACGTACTGTGGGTTGTCGACGGAGTACCCGGTGCCCCCATCGCTTCGCTCAATGATATCGAGTCAATCGTAGTGCTCAAGGATGCCGCATCGGCCGCCATTTATGGTGCCCAGTCGGGTGCAGGTGGTGTAGTACTTGTCACCACGAAGAAGGCTAAGAAGGGCCAGACCTCACTTTCCTATGACGGTATGATTGGCATACGCAATGCCATGAACCTCCCGACACCGCTCAATGCAGAGCAAGAGATAGAGATGAGAAAACGCTCTTATGCAGCCGCCGGACTTAATCTGCCTGAAGGTTGGGATGTCACGAAGAATCCTTGGATTGCCACGACTCGCACCAATTGGATGGATGAAATATTCCGTACTGCATTCTATCAGCGTCACAACGTATCGATAAATACAGGTACCGATACTTTCACCAACCGTCTGTCGTTTGCTTATGACAACGATGAAGGTGTTCTTGTCAATACTTTCAACAAGAACCTTTCGCTGCACTACAACGGAAAGTATCAGATCAACAAGTGGGTGTCTATCTCTGAAGATTTCGTATGGAAGAATACCCAAAGCCGTTCTACCAATACCACATCCGGTTATACTGGTGCTGTGCTCTCGGCCATCTATATGCCTGCAAGCGCTACGGTCTATAGTCCGTATACCCAAAGCGGATTTGGCGGTACGACCACAGAAGATCCCGAATACATTGCAAAATATGGTTCCAACTATGCCGACATTCATGGTGATGCTGTGAACCCGATGAGTACGCTGACAGCCAACAATATTTTCAGCCGCACGAGTGACACATGGTCGACCACCGCGTTGGAGATTGCCAACGTCATCCCCGGTCTCAAGTTTGTGAGCCGTTTCACCTACAATCTCCAAAGCAACTACTACAAGCAGTTCTCTCCCCGTCGCGACGAAGTGGGTAAGCCCAATAGTAGCAATACCCTCACCGAGAGTACTTATCGTACCGATCAGTGGAAGACTGAAAACACGCTGACCTACGACAATACCTTTGGCAAACATACAGTAGGTGCATTGCTTTCTACAACGGCTGACCACTACAATGTGCGTGGATTTAGTGTCAATGGCAAGACTTTCTCCGACGAGTCAGCCTACTTGCAGTACTTGGCTTATGCTGGGTCTGTATCTGCTACAGACTATCTTACGGGTCCCGATGCCAATGTGTCGCTCATCGGCCGTCTGGCTTACTCGTATGATGACCGTTACTTTGTCACCGCTTCTTGGCGCCGCGACTATGCAGGCCGTCTGCCGAAGGAAAACAATCATGGTGACTTCCCCGCAGTGACCGCCGCATGGAAGGTGTCCAACGAAAGTTTCTTCCCGAAGACTGATGTCGTATCCCTCTTGAAACTCCGTGCATCATGGGGACGTGTAGGTAACCTCGGTTCTATCGGTTACAACTACAAGTCGGCTCTCTTGGGAATGTCAACATGGCAGGAGCAGGCACAGTATGGTGTAGAGAAAAATACACTTTGGAACACATTCGTATACAACCAGACCGCTCTCAACAACAATCTGACGTGGGAAACCTCTGAGCAGTTTGACCTCGGTCTCGACCTCAATATGTTCAACGACCGTCTAGCCATGCAACTTGACTGGTTTGAGAAGCGTACCTACAACCTCATTCAGACGCAGTCTATGAACTGGCCGAACAGTATCGGTATCAACGCAATGCTCGTCAACCAAGGTGAAGTACGCAACCGCGGTATCGAATTCTCCGCTACATGGAACGACCGTGTCAACAAGAACTTCTCCTACTATGTAGGTGGCAACGTGGCATGGCTCAAGAACTGGGTGAGCGATATTGGCGTAAAGGATTCTGAAGGCAATGCTGGTGTTTGGACAGGCGACGGTAGTTTCCGTCTCATCCCCTATTGCTATCAAGATGCCGAAGGTCAGCCTCTCGGATCGTTCTATCTCATCAGAACCGATGGTATCTTCCAAAGCGATGAAGAAGCCGCTGCCTACCAAAAGGACGGCAAGCGTATACAACCCAATGCCAAGGCAGGTGACTTGAAGTTTGTCGATGCCAACGGTGACGGAACAATCGATGACAACGACCGTCAGTATTGCGGTAGTGCAACACCGAAATGGACCTTCTCACTCTCCGGCGGTTTCACATGGAAAGATCTCTCGTTCTCAGCCATGTTCCAGGGAGTAGCCGGTGCACAGGCCCTGAATGTAGCCAAGAGTATGACTCTGTCTGATGTAGAAGGCAACTTCAACCGCGATAGCCGTATACTTGACGCCTGGAGTGAGACCAATCGTGGATCCAACATCCCTCGTTTGTCGAAGAACGACCCCAACGGCAACTTCTCGACAGCCTCCGACTGGTATTTGGAGAATGCTTCTTATCTCCGTCTGAAGAACGTGACCGTATCCTATGACCTTACGAAGTTGCTCCGCAAATGGCAGCACTTCAATGCTCGCAACAGCCGTCTGAGCGTATACGTGAGCGGTGAAAACCTCTTCACCATCACCGATTATACCGGTATCGACCCCGAGTGCGGTGGATGGGACGCAATGCGCTATCCGGTATCTCGTACATTCTCGTTCGGAGTGAAACTCACATACTAATCTCAAATCAAGAAATACACTATGAAAACAAAGTATATATTGACAGCCGTCGTATCGCTGGCGCTTCTCAGTTCCTGCAGCGACTTCTTAGATGTGCAGTCTGAGGGAACACCGACCACGACGCAATATTTCACCAACGACAATCAGGCCATCGATGCCATCGATGCCCTCTATGCTCCTATTCATCAAGAAGGACTTTTCGGTCGTGAAATATTCTGGGAGCAAGGTGCTGCCTGTGATATCGTATGGGGACGTACACGTGGTTACAATACGCTCGCTACCTTCCAATACAATGGTGACGAAAGTCCGCTGCGTACTACATACAACAACCTCATGACAGTAGTGGCACGTTCCAACTGGGTCATCAAGAAACTCTTGCAAAAAAAGGCTTCCACCACATTGACCTCTGTTGAGACCCGCTCGCTCGGTGAGGCTTTCTTCATGCGCGGATTTGCCCATTTCTACATTGCCTATCGCTACGGTACAGGCAAGCAGGGTGTACCTTTCACCCGCTATGAGGACTATGCCGGTGAGTATGACAACTCCATACCCAAGCAGCAGGCATCTGTTGTAGACAACTACAAATACATCATTGAGGACATGGACAATGCCATCAAGTATCTGCCCAAGTTTGAGGAGTATGGTGCTGATGATCGTGGTCGCGCCCACAAAGCCGCTGCCGTAGCCTACAAGGCAAAAGTGTATGCTTACTGGGCAGCATGGGATGCTTCTCAGTGGAACAATGTCATCAGTATGGTCGATGAACTGGAAAATACCTACGGACGCGGACTTGCTACCGAGTATGACGATGTATTCTCTTCCGACTTCGACAAGTTCTGGACCAAAGAGTATATCTTCGGCATCGCAGGAACGGGTGGTGACACCCCTGGTGGATCAGAATTCCCTGGTGTTATCATCGAGAACAAAGGTTGGGGTATCTACAATGGTTGGGGACAGATGAAACCATCTTATGATATCTATGAGGAAATGGAGAAAGACGGCAAGGACAATGCCCGTATCCACCGTTCACTATTGGAGTACGGACAAGAGTTCCAATTCTTCGGCGAAACCCGCAGATACTATTCTAGTTCAGATATTGAGGCCGGTTTCATGATCAACAAGTACATGGACCCCTTCAAGTATGAGAATGCCGACAAGGCAGGTTATGTGAGCACCAATGGTGACTGGCCGACCGCACGTATCAACCTGCCCCTCATCCGTTTTGCCGAGATGTTGCTCTTCCGGGCAGAAGCCTATTTGGCTACCGGTCATGCCGACAAGGCTACCACAGACCTCAACCGTCTGCGTACCCGTTCGCATTTGACTCCCATCAGCGGCAGCGCTACATGGACCGACCTTTATCATGAGCGTCGCTGCGAATTGGCTTTCGAATTTACCGACCACCTCTACGACCTCAAGCGCTGGTATCACTCCGGCGAAGCCGAGATCAAGAATTTGGCATCGAAGGAACTCAATGCTCATCCGCGTGTTCGCCATTATGAGAGTCGTAGCAATCCGGATAGCCCGTTTACTGTAGGCGACTATGAGGACTACAAGAACAAGCAGACGTATGAGGACTATATGATAGCCTTCCCCTATCCTTCTACGGAAATCACGAAGTCTGGTGGTGCTCTCAAGCAGAACGAAGGTTACTCTACCGCCAAATGACATGATGTAGCGTTTTACGGCTACTGACCATATTGAAATCCTTGTCCTTTTCGGGGCAAGGATTTCTTTTTTTCGGAAGAAAACCGTACCTTTGTCCGTAAGCGTATCCTTCCTGTCGGAAGAGTGCGACTATCATGAAAACAACCGGACCGCTCTTGTTTGCCTGTGCCGAAAATGTGTCGGTGTAGGTCTTTAATAGGAGAAGCGAAGGTAAAACCAAAAATCTATGACATTGACAAAAATCACAATGGCAGCCGCCTCCTTGTTTTTGGGTGGTGCGGCAATGGCGCAGAACCTCATTTCATCGGGGTCTCCACTCTACAAACTCCCTTACAAGAACACTTATGTCATGCAGACCCTCGTGGCCGAGAATGCATTCCGCACGGCCAAGATGGAAAAGACCAAGCCTGGCACGTTTGAACAGGCGCGGAAAATACTGCCCGCTCCTTATTGGGAAGGTCACGAAAAGGAAATCGAGATGTACTGGAAAGCCTGGAAAATAGGCATCGGGAATATCTGTCAGCCACTCGATGACTCAGGATTCGTCACCTCGTATATTGCTCCTGCCTACAACGGCAATATCTTCATGTGGGACAACGCATTTATCTCCATGTTCTGTCGATACGGTATGCGTTTCTTCCCCTTCCAAAAGACGCTTGACAACTTCTATGCCAAACAACATCCCGATGGATTTATCTGTCGGGAGATACGAGCTGACGGATCTGATTGTTTCGGCCGCTATGATCCTACAAGTACAGGTCCTAATCTGCTTCCTTGGGCTGAGTGGCTTTACTACACGCAGACTGGTGATGATAGCCGGCTCAATAAGGTATTCCCCGTACTTGCAGCCTACTACAAGTGGCTCAAACTCAACCGTACTTGGCGCAATGGTACTTATTGGAGCAGTGGCTGGGGTACAGGTATGGACAATATGCCGCGTGTGCCCGATGGTTACAATACCATCTATAGCCACGGCCACATGATATGGCTTGACGCGTGCCTTCAGCAGATACTTTCGGCCAAGATACTACTGCAGATGGGATTTTATTTGGAACGCTGGCAAGAGATAGAAGAGTTTGAGGATGACATCAAAAATCTCACGGCCTACATCAATGCCAATATGTGGAGCGACCGCGATGCTTTCCTTTACGACCAGTATGCCAACGATTCTCTTTCCACAACTCAGGGAGTATACGCCTATTGGGCCTTGCTGACTGATGTGCTGCCGAAAGACCGTCTCGATAGGTTTGTGGCTCATCTCAACGACACGACAACATTCAATCGCCCGCACCGTGTACCATCACTTGCAGCCAATCATCCCAAGTACAAAGCCAACGGGCGCTACTGGGTAGGTGGCGTTTGGCCGGGAGCCAATTATATGGTTATCACCGGACTTCTGGATAAAGGCTATCGACAAATGGCCCATGAGATAGCAAGAAACCACTATGACAATGTGCTCCGCGTATTTGAGAAGACGGGTACATTTTGGGAATATTATGCTCCGGAGGAGGCTGCACCGGGATTTATGGCACGCAAGGACTTTGTGGGATGGACGGGGTTGATACCCATCTCCGATCTCTTCGAGTTTGTGTTCGGCATACGCTCTGACATTCCCGAAAACCGTATGACAATCGATGTTACGCTTACCGATGGCTATGGCATAGACCGCTATCCGTTTGGAGAGAAGGGCAATGTGTCGGTACATGTCGCCAAACGTGGTTCGGTTGATGAACGTCCGCACGTTACGATTGAGACCAATGTCCCCTTCAAGGTGACCTTGATGTGGGGTGACAAGAAGGAAGAACTCAGTGTGAAAGCAGGTAAGCAGACACTCTGACGATGGTAGATGTATTTTGAAATCCAATAAGAACAATAGTTATGAGAAGAATGTTATCTTTGGTTGCTCTTGTCATGATGTCTATATTTACGGCAAGTGCGGCGAAAAATGCTGTATGGAAAGCCAAACATGTGCTCCTCATCGGTATTGATGGTTGGGGAGCGTATAGTGTGCCCAAAGCGCACGATATCCCTAATATCCGAGGACTGATGGACTCCGGATGCTATACACTGAAGAAACGTTGTGTACTGAAGTCGGAGTCGGCCGTCAACTGGGCTTCTATGTTCAATGGCGCTCCTACGGAAATACATGGTTATACGAACTGGAACTCGCGTGTACCGGAGATTCCTTCTATGGTGACCAATGGGCACGGTATCTTCCCCACCATCTTCTCCATTCTCCGTGAACAGTGTCCCAAGGCGGTGACAGGTTGTATCGCAGAGTGGGATGGTATAAAGTATCTTGTCGACTCATTGGCCATAGATTATGTGGATGTCGCAACCAATTATGAGAAAGACTCCATGCAACTGTGTCGGATGGCCGTGAAGTATATCAAGGAGAAGAAGCCTACACTCTTTGCCGTCTGCTATGATCAGGTAGACCATGTGGGCCACGCCATAGGTCATGATACGCCTGCGTACTATGATGTGTTGGCTCGTGTTGACAAGCAGGTTGGTATCTTGGTACAGGCACTGAAGGATGCCGGTATCTACGACGATACGATTATTATCGTCACGGCCGACCATGGTGGTATTGGTACAAGCCACGGCGGTCAGACCCTACTGGAAATGGAAGTTCCTTTTATCATTAGCGGAAAGAATGTCCGTCAGGGACAGGAGATTACCGATGTCGTCATTCAGTATGATACGGCGGCTACTATTGCCGATATCTTTGGTCTGAAGTGTCCTCAGGCCTGGCGCGGTGTGCCGATAGAAAGTGTGTTCAAATGGAAGTACGGCACTTGCAAGCGATGAGCATGCATGGTCGTATAGAACGTTGTAAAAACAGACAAAGAAAAATGGCTTATGACACGAAATCTGTGTCATAAGTCATTTTTTTATGCGGGTTCTAAAAAGCGTGTATGGTGTTTTTAGAATACGCTATCAGATATTTTCAAAGGTCACCGGTTCCTCGGTGGGTTTGGTTGCCTTATGTTTTTTCTCGGTCGGTTCGATACCCTCTTCTTCGAGATTGCCATTCTCGTCAAGAATGATTTCTTCATCGGTGGGGATGGTATCGTTGCCTAGTGTATCGACCTTCGCCTTGGGGTAGTAACTCTGGCAGTTGTACATACCGCTGGTGATGTCGGCGTCTTTTGGTGGACTGAACTTGGCATGGTACTGTTGGAATGCAGGGTCGGAAAGGAGTGATTCGAGAAAATATCCGCAGATGGGGAGGGCTGTGCGGCTACCTTGACCCAATGCTCCTGTACGGAAGTGTATGCAACGATACTCACCGCCGACCCATGCGCCGACCACGAGTTTGGGACTGACACCCATAAACCATGCATCGGAGTGGTTGTTGGAGGTTCCGGTCTTTCCGCCCCAGTCGGTATCACGGAATTGGCCGACATATCCGTTGAGGCTTTGAGATGTTCCGCCCGGTTCGCGTAGGCCGCCCATCAATAGTTGCTGCATGAAGAAGGCACTCTTGTAGGAGATGGCTTGTTCCTCATTGGTCGGGGCTGTGAATATCTCCTTGCCGTCCTTGTCGAGTATCTTGGTCACGAGTACAGGGTCAACGTGCTTGCCGTCGTTGGCCACGGTACAATAGGCATTGGCCATTTCAAGCAACTTGACGTCACTGGAGCCCAGTACTAGGGATGGTGTCTCATCAAGAGGACTTTCTATACCCATGGCGTGTGCAGTCTCAGCGATACGCTTGATACCCATTTCCTGTCCAAGTCGTACGGCTACAGAGTTGATACTTCTGGCGAAAGCGCCTTTTAGTGGTAGAGAGTCGCCGGAGAATGAACCATTGGCGTTGGTCGGTGCCCATGTCACTTCCTTGTGCTTGTTCTTGTCGTAGACCTGCATGCTGATGTATTCGTCGCGGCGTTTGTCGCAGGGGGTGAGGCCTTGGTTCATGGCTTCGGTGTAGACGAAGAGTTTGAACGTGGAACCAGGTTGACGCATGGCAGTCACCTTGTCGTATTTCCATGACTTGAAGTCGATGTCGCCGACCCATGCCCGTACAGCACCGCTCTGTGGCTCCATGGCAACAAAGGCGCAGTGCATGAAGTGTACCATATAGCGGATGGAGTCCATGGTCGATATGGTCTTCTCTACCATGCCCTTCTCGTAGTCGAACAGTTTGACGGTGTGAGGGCGGTTGAGGTAGTAGGCTATAGAGTCTGGATTGTTGGGGAAACGTTCCAGCAGGGCTTTGTATACGGGTTGTTTTTGGGCGATGCCTTCAATGAAGTTGGGAATCACTTGATGGTTCTCGTCCTGCCATGGATCTTGTTTGCCCCAGTGATTGTTGAAGTTGCGCTGCACTTGCTTCATCTGCTTGATGGCCGCATCTTCAGCGTACTTCTGCATACGGGAGTCAAGGGTGGTATAAATTTTGAGTCCGGAGGTGTAGAGGTCATAACCATTGTCCTTGCACCAGTCTTTGAGATAGTCGGCTACGGCTTCACGGAAGTAGAGGGCTTTGCCGTCGTAATTGGACTCCACGTTGTAGTTGAGACGTATGGGAATTTGGCTGATGGAGTCGAAAGCGACCTGTGTCAGGTCACCATGTGAAACCAGTTTGCCCAATACGGTATTGCGGCGGCGCAGACTATTCTTAGGATTGGATATGGGGTTGTAATAGGTAGTGGCCTTCAACATACCTACAAGTACGGCGCTCTGTTCGGTGGTCAGTTCGCTTGGTGTCGTGTTAAAGTACGTCTTGCAGGCAGTCTTGATACCGAAAGCATTGGAGCCGAAGTCTACGGTATTGGCATACATTGCAAGGATTTCGCTCTTGCTATGGGTGAGTTCAAGTTTTGTGGCGATAATCCATTCCTTGCTTTTCATAATGAGCATACGGACACCAGGGATATTGCCGAGGAGCCCGGTACTATAGTCGGTACGCACGCGGAACATATTTTTGGCCAACTGTTGGGTGATGGTGGACCCTCCGCGTGCATCATGGTGCAGTACGGCATCCTTGACGGCACCGACGAGCCCCGGAAAGTCTATGCCGTGGTGGCTGTAGAATCGTTCGTCTTCGGTATCGATGAGGGCTTTCCAGAATATGGGGTTGACTTCACCGTATTTTACTGGGGTACGGTTCTCATTGAAGAACTTGCCGATAAGCACGCCGTCTGCGCTATATATCTCAGACGCTTCATGGGTTTGGGGGTTCAGGATGGTGGCGAAGCCGGGTGATTTGCCGAACAACCAAAGGAAGTTCATGTCGACCATACCGAAATAGAGAAGCACTGCGATGATGAACGAGGCTATTCCTGCTGATGTTTTGATGTACCAGGGGCGGCCGATGTACAGTTTTTTGTACCATGGCCAGAAGCCGCATATTCTTTTCCAACACCACGCAAGTGCGTTTCTGAGTTTCTTCATCTTCTGGGAAATTATAGTTTTTGACAATGGGGTGGAATGTACAAATAGTTTACAAAAATACGAATTTTGTTCACTCCTTGTCGTATGTCTCTATATAATTTATGATTTCTTTAATGTTGTCCGGACTGAACCATTGTATCTTTTCGTCGCGTTTGAGCCACGTGAGTTGTTTGCGACAGTATTTGCGTGTGTTGCCCTGTATGCGTGTGATGGCCTCGTCGAGCGTCATGTCGCCGTCGAAGTAGGAAAATAGTTCTTTGTAGCCTACAGTGTTGAGTGCGTTGAGCGTACGTTGTGGGTATACATGGCGTGCCTCGTCTACAAAGCCGTCTGCAATCATGTCAAGCACGCGTGCATTGATATTGTCGTATAGCGTTGTGCGGTCGGCGGTCAGTCCAATTTTAATGATGCGAAAGGGACGTTCTTTCCTGTCGCGTTTGCGGAAAGAGGTATAAGTCTTGCCTGTCATGTGGCATATCTCCAAAGCGTGAACCACACGACGGGTGTTGTTGCGGTCGACGATGGCCCAATGCTCAGGGTCAAGCCGATGAAGTTCTTCAACAAGTGCGGGAAGTCCTTCGGTCTCGAGCCGATGTTTCATCAGTGTACGTGTGGCATCATCAATGGTAGGAATATCATCGATGCCGTCGCATACGGCATCGATGTACATCATACTGCCACCACTGAGCAAGGCGTAGTCGCTATCTCGGAAAAGGCTGTCGAGTAAGGTCAATACGTCGTTCTCAAACATTGAGGCGTTGTAGTATTCGCCGATATGTCGGGTGCCGACGAAATAGTGCTTGGCTTGCTTTTGCTGTTCATCTGTCGGGGCCGCTGTCCCGATGGGGATTTCGGCATATATCTGTCGGGAGTCGGCGTTGATGACGGGAATGCCGAAATGTCGTGATAATCCGATGGCCGTTCGGGTCTTTCCGACTCCTGTCGGTCCTTGTAGGACAATGAGCGTTTTCTTCATTGTGAGGTTTAGGGTGCTACGGTATCTGTAGTCGTTGACCTCAGCGTATGATGCCTCGCTTGGAGTTTTCTACGAAGTCGATGATGTATTGTATCTCCTTGGTAATCTGAAGGTTTTTCTTGATTTCCTGTATACCTTCTGCCAATATGCCCTTGGAGTAGAGCAGACGGTAGGCATTGTGGATGTGGTCTATCAGTTCGTTGGAGAAGCCGCGGCGACGGAGACCTACAAGATTGAGCCCAGCGAAGCGGATGGGTTCTTTTCCGGCGATGATGTAGGGTGGTATGTCTTGGCTGAAGCGGCTTCCTCCCTGTATCATCACGTAACCGCCTATGTGACAGAACTGGTGACAGAGTACTGAGGCGCTGATGATGGCGTTGTCATCTATGATGACTTCACCGCCAAATTTGGTGGAGTTGCCGATGATAAGTCCGCTACCCATCTCACAATCGTGTGCGATGTGCATACTTTCCATGAGGAGGTTGTTGCTTCCTACAATGGTGGTGCCTTTTGATGCGGTGCCTCGTGAGATGGTGACGTTCTCGCGGATGCTATTGTTGTTGCCTACTTGGCAGGTGGTCGCTTCGCCGTGGTATTTCAGATCCTGCGGTTTTGTGGATATGCTTGCACCGGGGAATATCTCGTTGTTGCTTCCTATGCGGGCGCCGTTGTGTATGGTGACACTATTTTGGAGTACGTTGTTGTCACCGATGATTACATCTTTGTCGATGAAACAAAAAGGACCGATGATGTTGTTCTCGCCGAGTTTTGCTTCGGGATGCACATAGGCGAGGGGGCTTATCTGGTTTGTTCCCATAGGTTGGTATTGCGATTATTATTTGTTCTTTACGATTTGGGCGGTGAAGGTTGCCTCTGATACGACATGATCGCCTACGAATACATAGCCTTTCATGGAGGATACGCCGTGGCGTACAGGAGCAAGAAGGTCAACTTTGAAGATGAGGGTGTCACCGGGAACAACCTTTTGGCGGAATTTCACATCGTCAATTTTCATGAAATAGGTAGACCAACGCTCGGGTTCTTCCAGAGTGTTGAGTACGAGCAGACCGCCGCATTGGGCCATAGCCTCAATTTGCAGTACGCCGGGCATAACTGGCTCTTGTGGAAAGTGTCCCACGAAGAAGGGTTCGTTGCTTGTGATGTTCTTCACACCTACGATGCTGGTGGCACCCAGGGCGATGACCTTGTCTACCAACTGCATAGGGTATCGGTGGGGCAACAGTTCGCGTATGCGGATGTTGTCCATGATGGGAGTCTCATTGGGATCGTAGATAGGGGCTTGTATTTCGTGCTTACGTATCTCGCGGCGCATCAGTCGGGCAAACTTGTTGTTGACAGTATGACCGGGGCGGGTTGCGATGATGCGTCCTTTGATGGGTTTCCCGATCAAGGCCATATCACCGATGATGTCAAGCAGTTTGTGGCGTGTACATTCGTTCTCCCATACTAAGGGTTTGTGCTGGATATATCCCAGTTCGCTGGCATCGCGGTGTTCTACCTTTAGCATATCGGCCAATAGGTCGAGTCGCTCCTGTGAGGTCTGTTGTTCGTAGATGACGATGGCGTTGTCCATGTCGCCGCCCTTGATGAGGTTGGCTTTCAGCAACGGTTCGATATCACGTACGAAGACGAAGGTGCGTGCGGGGGCTATCTCTGTTTCAAAATCCTCCATCTTGTCGAGGGTGGCAAACTGGCTGTTGACAAATTTGGAGTTGAAGGAACACATGGCGGTGATGCTGAATTCCTCGTCGGGAAGGATGGTGATGCACGAACCGCTTTCCTCGTCCTTCACTTCTATTTTGTGGCGGATGATGTACCAGTCTTTAGGGGCATTGAGTTCGGTCGTACCTACCTCGTTGATTTTCTTGACGTACATATCGGCACTTCCGTCCAAGATAGGAAATTCAGGGCCGTTGACTTGTATCAAGCAGTTGTCGATGCCCAGAGCGTAGAGTGCCGCAAGGCCGTGTTCTACGGTAGAGACACGGATGTCGCCTTTGCCGAGAACGGTACCGCGTTGGGTATCGATGACGTTTTCGGCGATGGCTTCGACGATGGGCATTCCTTCGAGGTCGATGCGTTGTATCTTGTAACCGGTGTTTTCTGCTGCCGGATTGAAGGTCACGGTGAGGCTCAGTCCTGTATGCAGACCTTTTCCGCATAGGGAAAAACTGCCTTTCAGTGTTTTCTGCTTCAACATATATTATTAATTATATATCTGATTTTTCAGTTGCTTGTCATTTGTTTTTCTTGAGTTCCTCTACTTGCTTTGTCAGATCGTTGAGTTGCTTGTAGAGGTCCGGCAGACGACGGAAGATGGCTTGGGAGCGGAAATAGGATTTCGGGGCCATTGGCGGCGTGCCTATCAGTGTAGTGTCGCCCTTGATGCTGCCGGGAACTCCCGATTGTGCCCCAAGGAAGGTTTTGTCACCGATGTGTATGTGTCCGGCGAGTCCTACCTGGCCACCGAACATGCACCATGAACCGACTTTTGTGCTTCCGGCGATGCCTACTTGTGCCGACATGACGGTGTTTTCGCCAATTTCGACATTGTGGGCCACCTGTACGAGGTTGTCGAGTTTCACACCCTTGTGAACGATGGTGCTGCCCATAGTAGAACGGTCAACACAGGTGTTGGCACCGATTTCCACGTTGTCTTCTATGATGACGTTGCCGATTTGCGGTATCTTGTCGTAGCCTTCAGCGTTGGGGGCGAAACCGAAACCGTCGGCACCGATGACTGACCCTGCGTGTATGGTAACATTTTGACCCAACTGACAGTCGTGATAGATGGTGACGTGGGCGTAGAGTATGCAGTGGCTGCCTATCTTGGCGTTGTCTTCAATGGTAGTGTGAGGGTGTATCTCGCAGCCATCGCCAATGACGACATTGTCTCCGATGTAGGCAAATGCGCCGATGTAGCAGTCTTCGCCAATTTTTGCCGAGGGGGAAATGAAGGCGAGGGAGTCGATGCCTTTCTTGCGCGGCTTGCTGGCTTCGTAGAGTTGGAGCAGTTTGGCTACGCATTCGTAGGCATTGCTTACGCGTATGAGTGTGGTTTTCACGGGATGTTCCAATTCTACATCGTCGTTGACAAGGACAATAGACGAGGCGGTGTCGTATATGTAGTGGGTGTATTTAGGGTTGGACAGGAACGAGATGGCGCCGGGTGTACCTTCTTCTATTTTGGCGAAGGTATGTACGGACGCGTTCTCATCGCCCTCAACTTTTCCACCGATGAACTCGGCTATTTGTTTCGCGGTAAACTCCATTTTTCAGATGTGATGATGTCTTAATTCTGCAAAAATAGCAAATTTAATTTAGATATACGGAATTGGTGACTATTAATTTTGCTTTTTGCGTTATAAGTATACGGTGATATGCATAAAACCCATGCGCTTTCTGCCGTTTGGAGAAAGGAGCATGGGTTTTTGTTGAAATTCTAGTGGAGGTTAGATGTCAGCCTTTGTAAGTTCGGCATCCATTTCGATTTGCAGTGCTTTGGCTTTGTCTGCAGCCACTTCTGCGTAGTTTTCGTCGTTGCCGGCATAGATGATGCCGCGTGAACTATTGACCAGCAGTCCGCAGTCTTTGGTCATGCCATACTTGCATACTTCCGATAGTGAGCCACCCTGTGCACCAACGCCGGGTACGAGAAGGAAGTGGTCGGGGGCGATGCGGCGGATGTCTTCAAACATCTTGCCTTGTGTCGCGCCGACAACAAACATCATATTTTCTGTGTTGCCCCATTGCATAGAGGTGCGCATCACTTTTTCGTACAAGGGTGTACCGTCTTTGTCAATGGTCAGTTGGAAGTCGTGACTGCCTTTGTTACTGGTCAGTGCGAGTACGATGACCCACTTGCCGTCATAGGCCAAGAATGGTGTCACGCTATCTTCGCCCATATAGGGGGCTACGGTGAGCGCATCGACATTGTATTCTCCGAAGAAAGTGCGGGCGTACATGTCGCTGGTGTTGCCGATGTCGCCGCGTTTGGCATCGGCTACGATGAAGTGATGGGGGTAATTGTCCTTCAAGTAATGTACGGTTTTCTCGAAAGCGGTGATGCCTTTCAGTCCGAAGGCTTCATAGAAGGCCAAGTTGGGTTTGTAGGCCACGCAATAGGGGGCAGTGGCATCGATGATGGCCTTGTTGAAGGTGAAGATAGGGTCTTCTTCCGTGAGGAGATGTTGCGGCACCTTTTTGAGGTCAGTGTCGAGTCCTACGCAGAGAAACGAGCGCTTGGTTTTGATCTCGTTGATCAGTTCTTGTCTGTTCATAGGTCTTTTATGGTATGGCGTGTTCTATAAATTCCACGCACTGTTAAATATTTTAGGCAGGTTGTTCTTTGTGTCTTTTTGTTTTTATTCGGCATCTTTTCCTTTCTTCTTTAGTCGCATAGCCCGCTATGCTCCTTCAGAAAGAAAGAAAAATCTGTTCGGATAAAATTCAAAAATCCAACAAAGGTAATTTATAGAACCCGCCGTATGTGTATTGGCGTGAATCGTTGGGTTACAGTTCTGTTTCCTTCATTCGTTCTGCGTTTTCGGCTACGGTGAGGGCATCAATCATTTCCTGGATGTTTCCGCCGAGGAATCCTTGCAGATCGTGGGTCGTGAATCCGATACGGTGGTCGGTCACGCGACCTTGTGGAAAGTTGTAGGTACGGATTTTTGCGCTACGGTCACCAGTGGAGACGAGTGTCTTGCGTCGAGAGGCGATGTCGTCCATGTATTTTTGATGCTCACGGTCGTAGATGAATGTACGCAGACGCGAAAGGGCGCGTTCTTTGTTTTTTGGCTGGTCGCGGGTTTCGGTACACTCAATGAGTATTTCTTCCGTTTCGCCTGTGTTGGGGTTCTTCCAAGGGTAGCGCAGGCGCACGCCTGACTCTACCTTGTTCACGTTCTGTCCACCGGCACCGCTGCTTCGGAAGGTGTCCCACTTGATGTCGCCTTCATTGATGTTGACCTCAAACTTGTCGGCTTCGGGCAGTACGGCTACTGTGGCGGCACTGGTGTGCATACGTCCTTGGGTTTCGGTAGCGGGTACGCGTTGTACGCGGTGTACGCCCGATTCGTATTTCAGTGTGCCGTATACGCTATCGCCGCTCACTGCAAAATCGATTTCCTTGAATCCGCCTACTGTTCCTTCGCTGACGCTTGTCACGGACAGCGTCCAACCTTTTGTGTCGCAGTACTTTTTGTACATGTTGAACAGGTCGCCGGCGAAGAGAGCGGCTTCGTCGCCTCCTGCTCCGGCCCGGATTTCCATCTGTACGTTTTTGGCGTCTTCCGGATCTTTGGGTACGAGGGCTATCTTGATTTCCTCTTCCAGTTTGGGTTGTAGGGCTTCGTTCTCGGCCAGTTCTTCACGGGCCATTTCTTTCATGTCGGCATCGGTCTCGTTGGTCAATACGTCTTTGGCCTCTTTGATAGCGTTGAGACAGGCAACGTAACGTTTGCGTGCGTCCATGATGTCGCCAAGGTCTTTGTACTCCTTGGTCAGTTTCACGAAGCGGGGTTGGTCCATGATGACCGCGGGGTCGGTGATGAGTGTGGATACTTCCTCGTAACGGCTTTCGAGTCCGTCGAGTTTTTCGAGTATGTTGTTTTGGTCCGCCATTTATCTTTGATGGTGTGTGGTGATTAGTAATTGAATTCTCCGAACTCCGACTTGATGGTCAGGCTTCTGGGTCCTTCTTCGATATGACCCACCACCTGTGCGTCGATGTTGAAACTCTTGCTGATGGCGATGACTTTTTCGGCCTGTTCGGGGCTGACATAGATTTCCATGCGGTGTCCCATGTTGAATACCTTGTACATCTCTTTCCAGTCGGTGCCGCTTTCATCGTGGATGGCGCGGAAGAGTGGTGGAATGGCAAACATGTTGTCTTTGATCACGTGGCAGTTTTCTCCGACGAAGTGTAGCACTTTGGTCTGTGCTCCGCCCGTGCAGTGTACCATGCCGTGGATTTCGGGGCGTAGTTCGTCGAGTATCTTTTTGATGACGGGGGCGTAGGTGCGGGTGGGGGAGAGTACTAGTTGGCCTGCGTTGACGGGTGCGCCGTCGACGCTGTCATCCAGGCGATAGTGTCCGCTGTATACCAGTTCTTCGGGTACGGCGTGGTCGTAACTCTCGGGGTATTTCTCTGCCAAGTATTTGGCGAATACATCGTGACGGGCGCTGGTCAGTCCGTTGCTACCCATGCCTCCGTTGTATTGCTTTTCGTAGGTGGCTTGTCCGCATGATGACAGACCGACGATGACGTCGCCGGGACGTATATTGGCGTTGTTGATGACATCGCTGCGCTTCATGCGGCAGGTGACGGTGGAGTCGACGATGATGGTGCGTACCAGATCGCCTACGTCTGCGGTTTCTCCGCCGGTGGCATAGATGCCGACACCCATTTTGCGCATATCGGCGAGCAGTTCGTCGGTGCCGTTGATGATGGCTGAGATGACTTCGCCGGGTACGAGCATTTTGTTGCGACCGATAGTGCTCGATACGAGTATGTTGTCTACTGCACCGACGCACAACAGGTCGTCGGTGTTCATGATGAGCGCATCTTGTGCGATGCCTTTCCATACGTTGAGGTCACCGGTTTCTTTCCAGTAGAGATAGGCCAGTGAGGATTTTGTACCGGCTCCGTCTGCGTGCATGATGTTGCAGTAGTCAGGGTCACCGCCAAGTATGTCGGGGATGATTTTGCAGAATGCTTGCGGGTAGAGTCCCTTGTCTATGTTTTTGATTGCATTGTGAACGTCTTCCTTTGCTGCGCTCACGCCGCGCATCATGTATCGGTTTGATTTGTCCATTGTCGTATGTTGTTTTTTTCGATTTCGTCTATTCTTGTTCTTTCCCGTGCCAGAAGTTCCAACTTGCAAAGGCTTGTAGCAGGAGCATTTCGAGTCCATTTTTGGTCGTGGCACCATGTTGCGCTCCGCACTTCATGAAGAGGGTTTCGTCGGGATTGTATATCAAGTCGTAGAGTATGGTGTGGGTGTCCATTGCATCGTAGGGCAGGTCGGGACAAGTGTCCACGTGGGGGTACATACCGCAAGGTGTGCAGTTGACGATGACGTTGTATTCGCTTATTATGTCTGCGTCTACCTGTTGATAGGTGATGGCTCCTGTTTTCTGTGTGCGGCTGACAAATTGCACTTCCAGTCCCAATGATTTCAGTCCGTAGGCGATGGCTTTCGATGCGCCTCCAGTACCCAGTACAAGTGCTTTCCGGTGTATGGGTTCGAGCATGGGTTCTATGCTTTGGGTGAAACCGATGACATCGCTATTGTAGCCTCTGAGTATGGACTTTGTGCCCTTGTGTTCCACCTTGATGACATTGACCGCTCCGATGGCTCTTGCTTCGGGGCTGAGTGTGTCGAGGTAACTGATCACTTTCTCTTTGTAGGGTATGGTGACATTGAGTCCTTTCAGGTCGGGTGTTGAGGCCAGTATCTCCGGCAGTTTGTCTATCGACGGTATCTCATAGTTGACGTACTGTGCGTCGATATGTTCGTTTTCGAACTTCTCGTTGAAGTAACTGATGGAGAAGGAGTGGCCCAACGGGTATCCTATAAGTCCGTATTTGTCCATAGTAGAGGTGTTTGGTAGGCTTATTTAGTGGCGAAGTACATAGTGCATATGCCGAAGGTGAGTCTATGGAACCGTGCTTCTGCAAATCCTGCGCGTGTGAGTATCTCCACCATGCGTTCTCCTTGTGGGAAGGCTTCGATGGTGGCTGTGAGATAGGAGTAGGCTGTATTGTCGTGCGAAATCAGTCGGCCGTAGAGAGGCAATACGCAATGCGAATACAGTCTGAAAAGGATGTTCATGGGGAAGATGACGGGTGTAGTCAGTTCCACGATGCAGAGGTGTCCGCCGGGCTTGAGTACGCGGCACATTTCGCGGAGTCCTTTGTCGAGGTCAGCGAAATTGCGGATGCCGAATGCTGCTGTGACTGCATCAAAGGTATTGTCGGCAAACGATAGGCAAGTGCAGTCTTCGTGGCTGAAGGTGATGATGCCATCGAGTCCGGCTTGACAGACTTTCTTTCGTCCGATATCCATCATGCCGTCACTGATGTCGACTCCGAGCAGTGATGTCGGGTGTAGCATTTTGGCGGCCATGATGGCGAAGTCGCCCGTACCTGTGGCAATGTCGAGAATGCTTTGCGGAGCAAAGGGGGCGAGTTGGCGTATGGCATACTTTCGCCACCGCTTGTCAATGTTCCATGACAAGCGGTGGTTGAGTGTGTCATAGGAGTGGGCGATGTTGTCGAACATACGTTCTACCTGTTCGCGCTTTTCCTCCTTATCGTTGTAGGGCTTTATCTGTTCTTGCTTGTAGGCCATGTGGCTTTGGTAGGGCGGTTGATGATCACTTGCGTGCGGCGAGCCATTCCGACACGTTCTTTTCGATGCGTGCGGCGATGTCGCCTTCTTCGGCTTTCTTGTCGAACTTCTCGCCTGTGATGTGCTCGTAGAGTTCGATGTAGCGGTCGCTCACGCTGTTGGCGTATTCGTCGGTCATCTCGGGCACGGTCTGTCCAGGCTCGTTCATGAAGTTGTGTTCTATCAGCCATTGGCGCACAAACTCCTTGGAGAGTTGCTTCTGCGGTTCGCCCTTGGCCAGTTTTTCTTCATAGCCGTCGGCGTAGAAGTAGCGGCTGCTGTCGGGAGTATGGATCTCGTCGATGAGGTATACCTTGCCGTCACGCTTGCCGAACTCATATTTGGTGTCAACGAGGATGAGGCCCTGCTTGGCAGCAATTTCCTGTCCGCGGTTGAAGAGTTTGCGGGTGTAGTCTTCGACGATGGCGTAGTCTTCAGCGCTTACGATACCCTGCTTGATGATTTCTTCCTTGGAGATGTTCATATCGTGTCCCTCGTCGGCCTTGGTTGTGGGGGTGATGATGGGCTCGGGGAAACGTTCGTTTTCTTTCATTCCGTCGGGCAAACGCACGCCGCACAATTCACGGCATCCGTCCTTGTAGGCGCGCCAAGCTGAACCGGTGAGGATGGAGCGGATAATCATTTCCACGCGGAATCCTTCACACTTCACGCCGACGGTGACCATGGGGTCGGGGGTAGCCAGTTTCCAGTTGGGGCAGATGTCGCTGGTGGCATCCAAAAACTTTGCGGCTATTTGGTTGAGCACTTGTCCCTTGAAGGGTATGCCTTTGGGCAGTATCACGTCGAATGCGGAGATACGGTCTGTGGCTACCATTACGATGACGTCGTCGTTGATGTCATACACGTCGCGTACTTTGCCGTGGTATACGCTTTTTTGTCCTTCGAAATGGAAATCTGTGTTTGTAAGTGCTTTCATACAGATAATGATTTTTATAAAAACGTTGGTTACTGTTCTTTTTCTGTTTGTCCTGTGTGCTCTGCGGCAGCATCTTGGTGTTGGCCGATCTGTCGGTCGTGTGTCTCAAAGGCATTGACGATGCGTGTCACGAGTTTGTGGCGCACAATGTCTTTTCGTCCAAGACTGACGAAACCGATGCCCTCCACGCCGTCGAGTATTCTGAGGGCTTCTACCAGTCCGCTCTTTTGTCCGCGGGGTAGGTCTATCTGTGTGGTGTCGCCCGTGATAATCATCTTGGTGTTCCAGCCCATACGAGTGAGGAACATACGCATCTGTGCCGGTGTGGTGTTCTGTGCCTCGTCGAGTATGACTACGGCATCGCTCAGTGTGCGTCCGCGCATGAAGGCGAGCGGTGCAATCTGTATGGCGTGCTTCTCCATCATGTCCTGCAGTTTGACAGCGGGTATCATGTCTTCGAGGGCATCGTACAATGGCTGGAGGTAGGGATCAATCTTGTCTTTCATGTCGCCGGGGAGAAATCCGAGTTTTTCTCCGGCTTCGACGGCGGGGCGGCTCAGTATGATTTTCTTGATGTTTTTGTCTTTCATCGCTTTGACAGCCAAAGCGATGCTGAGGTAGGTCTTTCCAGTTCCGGCCGGTCCGGTGGCGAACACCATATCGTTGGTATTGTAGGCATCGACGAGACGTTGCTGGTTTTCGCTACGGCTTTTGATGGGGCGGCCCGAGATGTTGTATACGATGACGTCTTTTACTGCATCGGCTTTGGTTTGACGTCCCTTGATAATGTCGAGTATATCCTCGTCGTTGATGGAGTTGTACTTGTGTACGTGCTTGCGCATCGTTTCTATATTGTCCTCAAACGATGCCATCTCTTCTTCGTCTCCAAGCACTCTTATCACATTGTCGCGGGCTACTATCCGGAGTTTGGGAAACAGTGACTTGATCATCTGAAGGTGACAGTTGCCCACCCCGTAAAATGCCACGGGATCGATGTCTTCCAATATGATATGCTTCTCTATCAAAACAAAGTCGTTATAAGAAATGTCTGTGCGGGAAGGGGAAAATACGAAAGCGATTTTCTGTCCCCGTCAAAACTCTTTGCAAAGGTAGTGAAATTAGGATAAAAAGCAAAGGAATGCCACGAAATAATGTCTGTGCATATACAAAATGCAGTAGCAGGTCTGACTTTGTCGGGAGGCTTTTCTGGAGATGTGTAGAAGGAAAATCTGTGTCCATAGGTATATTGGGCGATGTTGTTTTTGTACAAAGGCTTTGTACTGTTCGTACAAGGGTCTTGTAGTGTTCGTACAAAGGCCTTGTAGTGTCCGTACAGAGCCTTTGTAGTATTCGTACAAAGGTGCTTGTACGATGTGATTTGGGTTGAGATGTGGGGGTGGACACAAAAAAGCCTGTTGTGCTTCCGCGTAGGAGGCACAATAGGCTGGTGGAGTGGGGTGAGGATGGGGTTATTCGGGGTAATTGAGATTGGCGGGCGTAATGTGTTCGAGCACTTCGGTGAGATATTTTTGGGCTTCCCATCTTGCCATGGGCAGGTCGTGCAACAGATAGTTGCCGCAGTCTTTCGGGGCTGCTCCGGGTATTTCTCCGTCATATTCGGCTACGAAGCGGAAGGTGGCTTTCATCAAGTCAACGATATCGTCAGACCGCAGGTCGCCTTTCATCAACAGGTAGTTGCCGGTCAAGCAGCCCATAGGGCCCCAGTATACGATACGGTCTTTCCATGTGGAATCGTTGCGCAGGTAGGTGGCGGCCAAATGTTCGATGGTGTGCAGTGCTCCGGGATGAAGTGCAGGCTCGCGGTTGGGTTCTTTCATGCGGATGTCAAACGTGGTGACGGTCTCTCCGCCTATTTCGTCTTTGCGTGATACGTAGATGCCGCGCAGAAGTTGCTCGTGGTTGATGGTGAAACTAGGTATCTTCTTCATGTCTTTTTTGGGTTCTTTTGTGGTGTGTTTTTTTTCTGATGGGGTTTTGTAAGGGGTCAGATGGCTTCGAGGAAAGCCTTGGTTACGTGGAAAGATCCGTCAGCCATTCTGTCCCAAAAATCGAAATACATTTGAGCCTTGTGGTCGTTGAGGGGCACATCGCTGATGATGCGGAAACTGACGAAGGGGATGTCATAGATGTGGCAAGTCTGTGCGATGGAGCAACTTTCCATGTCGACGGCCTTGGCTTCGGGGAAGTGGTCGAGTATCTCCTGCATCTTGTTGCGGCTATCGACAAACCACTCGCCGCTTACGGTGAGTCCGCTGTGTATGGTTGTTCCGCAGTTGATGGATAGTGCCTTGGATACGAGTGCTTCGGGTGAGGGGTAGCGTTCGGGCATGCCGAGTATCTGTCCGTAGGCACATTCTGTTCCGCAGTAGGCATCGTGGTAGGTGCAGGCGGTGCTGACGCATACTTCGCAAACATTGAGGGTGGGGTCGGCGCCGCCGGCTACACCTGTCGAGATGACGAGGTCGGGGTGGTAGGCGTCTATCAGTTCTACGGCTCCGATGGCGGAGTTTACCTTACCAATGCCACACTGAGTAGCGACGATGGTCTTGTCGGCAATCTTGCCGAGGGTGAAGGTATGGCCGTTGTGAGTCTCGGTGGTGGCTTCGGTGAGTAGTGTGCGGAGTTGGGCGAACTCCTTATCCATGGCGACGATAACGCCGATGACGGTTATTTTCTCGTTTGTCATATATATGAGTCGGTGTATCAATGAGGTTGCAAACTTACGCATTTTTGTTCGGAAAAAGGAAGGTTTAGTCGTTAAAGACGGATGTTATTCAGGTTTTTTGCCTAATTTTGCACCCTATAGGCCAATCCCATATTATATATGTTTATATGTTATTGAGGAATTTGGATTTTGTGGCATATTCAGAAACAAAAATATCATTTCAATGAAGACATGGAAACGATGGCTACCCGATGTGTTGGTGGTCGTATTGTTTGCGGTGATCTCGTTTGCCTATTTCTTTCCGGCAGACATTGAGGGCCGTATTCTTTATCGCCATGACTCTTCGGCCGGACGTGGTGCCGGTGAGGAGCAGGCGCAGTATTATCAGCGTACGGGCGAGCGTACCCGTTGGACCAACTCTTTGTTCTGCGGTATGCCGACCTATCAGTTGGCTCCGTCGTACAACAGTACCACAACGTTGGCCAAGATCAGTCAGGTATATGATTTGTGGCTACCGGGTTATGTCAATTATGTGTTCCTCTATCTGTTGGGTTTCTATATACTGTTGCGCGCGTTTGACTTCCGTCGGTCGCTGGCTGCACTCGGCTCTATCATTTGGGCGTTCAGTAGTTACTTTTTCATTATTATCGCTGCCGGACACTTGTGGAAGGTGATGGCCTTGGCTTATCTTCCTCCGATGATTGCCGGTATTGTGCTTTCGTACAGAGGCAAGTATCTGTGGGGATTTGTGGTGACGGCGATATTCTCGGCCTTCGAGATCAATGCCAATCACATACAGATGACCTACTACTATATGTTCATCATTCTCTTTATGGTCATTGCCTATTTGGTCGATGCTATCCGCAAACGGAAAATGGCCGAGTTTGGCCGTGCCACGGCCGTATGTTTGGCTGGTGCCGCCATAGGTGTCTGTCTCAATATCTCCAATCTCTACCATACATGGACCTATACCCAGGAGTCAATGCGTGGCAAGAGCGAACTGGTGAAGAAGAACGCTGGCAACCAGACGAATAGCGGGCTCGACCGTGACTACATCACCCAGTGGAGTTATGGCATAGATGAGACGTGGACACTGCTTGTGCCCAATACCAAGGGAGGTGCGAGTGTGCCGATGTCGATGAATGAGCGTGCAATGCAGAAGTCCGATCCACAGTTTATGCAAATCTATCAGCAGTTTGGACAATATTGGGGCGAGCAGCCCGGTACAAGTGGCCCGGTGTATGTCGGTGCCTTTGTGCTGATGCTCTTCATTCTCGGGTTGTTTATAGTCAAGGGGCCGATGAAGTGGGCTTTGCTGGCGGTCACCATTCTCTCGATACTGTTGTCGTGGGGGCGCAATTTCATGGGCTTCACCGACCTGTTCCTCGATTATGTGCCGTTGTACTCCAAGTTTCGTACGGTGGCATCGATACTCGTCATTGCTGAGTTCACCATACCCTTGTTGGCGATGCTGGCATTGAAGAAACTGATCGACGAACCAGAGATATTGCCGCGGAGAATGAAGTTCGTGTGGATAAGTTTTGCTTTGACTGCAGGTGTAGCAGCGCTTTTTGCCTTGATGCCGTCAGTGTTCTTCTCTGATTTTGTATCGCAAAACGAGATGCAGGCTTTGCAACAGGGAATGCCACAGGAATATCTCGGTCCGTTCCTTGCCAATCTGCGTCAGGTGCGTGAGTATATCTTCACGTCAGACTGCTGGCGTTCGGTATTTGTCATCTGCCTCGGTATGGCGTGTCTGTTGCTTTATCGTCTGAAGAAACTTGATGTGCGTGTGATGGTGGGTATCATCACGGTGCTTTGTCTTGTGGATATGTGGCAGGTGAACAAGCGTTACCTCAACGACGGTATGTTTGTAGAGAAGAGCGTGAGCGAAAATCCGCAGCCCATGAGCGCTACCGATCGGCAAATCTTGCAGGATCACTCGCTAGACTATCGTGTGCTCAATCTGGCCACCAATACCTTCAACGAGAACGAGACATCTTTCTATCATAAGAGCATCGGTGGCTATCATGCTGCCAAACTCCGTCGTTACAACGAACTGGTAGAGCAATACGTCTCGCCAGAGATGCAGGCTGCCTACAGAGCCGTGGCTACTGCGATGGGCGATATGACGAAGGTCAAGGGCGACTCTATCTATCCCGTACTCAATATGCTCAACGCAAAGTACTTCATCCTTCCCCTTCAGGGTGGGCAGACCACACCTGTACTCAATCCCTATGCATATGGCAATGCTTGGTTTGTAGATCGTGTGACGTATGTTGACAATGCCAATGGCGAGATTGATGGTTTGGCCAAAGTCGATTTGCGGCATGAGGCTGTTGCCGATGCCAAGTTCAAGGATGTTCTCGGTCAGGCCGTATCACAGAATGGCACATCTGTAGTGACACTCAAAAAGTACGAACCCAACGAACTGGTCTATGATGTACAGTCAGACAAGGGTGGCGTGGTTGTATTCTCCGAAATCTACTACCCCGGATGGACGGCTACCATCGACGGAACGTCAGTGGAGGTAGGACGTGTCAACTATGTATTGCGTGCCCTTCAGGTGAAACCCGGCAAGCATAGTGTAGTGCTCACATTCAAGCCGAAGTCAGTCGACCGTACGGAGACCATCGCTTGTATCGCCTATATCGTGCTTGTGTTGGCTATCCTTGGCGGTGTGTATTTTGAGTGGCGTAAGCGTAAGGCTGAGGCCGTAAGTAAGAAATAATCATTGGTAAACCGGATGTCGAGTGGTATCCCGGCATCTATGGTATAAGAAGTGGAAAAGGCGCAGTCTTAGAGTTCTACAAGGGTAGAATCTGCAAGATTGCGCTTTTTGTATGACGTGTGTTTTTGGTATGAAGCACATCGTGATGGAAACCATGCCTGAAGAAAACGAAAAAAATGAAATTCAGTACCTCTGTGGTCATTGCGCCACCCTCATTTCAGATAGAACCTTGTGAGCGTATGTTGTTCGTAGGATCCTGTTTTGCCGACAATATCGGTCGCCGGTTTGTGGAAGACAAGTTCCGTGCGGTGGTCAATCCTTTCGGTGTGATGTACAATCCCGCCAGCATACTGCATACTGTGCAGCGGTATGACGGGCCGGCACCGCGTGTTGTGGTGATGACGCTCGGTACCAATCATGTCTATATACTACGGGAAACGGGCGAAATAGTCGACAATTGCCAAAAACGTCCGCAACGGCTATTTCGTGAAGAAGAACTCACTGTGGAAGAGTGTACCTCGTATCTTGCCCAGGCGGTAGACCTGTTGCTGGACAGACGTGCCGATACCCGGATAGTTGTCACCGTGAGTCCCATACGCTATGCGAAGTATGGGTTTCATGGCAGTCAGTTGTCCAAGGCCTCCTTGCTTCTTGCTGCCGACCGATTGGCGAGGATGAAACCCGAGCATGTGACCTATTTCCCGGCCTATGAGATTGTCAATGATGAACTGCGTGACTACCGTTTCTATGCAGCCGACATGATACATCCGTCAGAACAAGCGGTGGACTATATTTGGGAGCGATTTTCTGACGTATTCTTCAGCGATGCAGCGAAACGGTTTTTTGAAGAGTGGCGCCCTATAAAGGAAGCCTTAGGTCATCGTCCGTTTCATCCCGAGAGCAAGGAGTATCAAGAATTTTTGACAAAAACAAAGGCCAAGGCGATTGCCCTGGCCCAAAAGTATCCTGGTCTTGAAGTAGACTGACGATGACTCACGGAGCGTCACTATGCAACTATAGATACATCATTCGTTATAGCACGAAGGTAGTCTCGTCTCCGCAGATATTGCGTATCTTCATGCGCAGTGGTTGTGATGGACATGCCAATGAGCCGTCCCACAGTTCGCGGGTCTTCACCCCGTCGCGTACAACATAGCCGTTGCGGTCTATCTTTATCTCGCTATCGCTGTGCCACGGTTGTCCGGTTTCGGCGCTGGTGCAGTCGACACTAATCCACTCTATGGTGTCCAGGCCATGCTCGCTGATGGTGACAGGATGGAAGGCAGAATCCTTGCCGTTGGTGTGTTGTACCATTGCTTTTTGATTGAATGCCTGTATGGTTTGGCAAACCCTGTCGCTATGGAAGAGTGTCAGGGTGATGCGCCATGACTTGAATAGGTCGAAGCCGTCTTCACCGATGCGCCATTCGGCATAGTCTTGGGGTATCACCTCGTCAAGCAATTCCTTCAAGTCGCGCAGTTCGATACTGACGGTCGGGTCACCTTCGTCTTGTATGAATTGTCTGAGACTGTTCTCGTCATCGATGTCGATGTAGTATACGATGGCAGTCTTGGTATCAGACGGCAGTAAGGCAATGGCATGGAGTATCTCCATCATGACCGGTTTGTCGAGTGTGCGCGATGCGCTGTCAAGCAGGTTGGGTAGGTAGACTGGCATCGTACCACGCTCTGCATCAACGATGTTGCCCGCCCATGGCTCGCCCAGTGTGTCGTCGTTGCGGAAACCGGGTATGATATGTTCCAATCGCTCCATTGTCTGTATCGGGTTGCGGTAGAGTGATATGCCGTCTTTCACTTCGATGAGGTCGAACTGGGCTTGGTGGGCGCGTAGTCTGTCGCGTGTGGTGAGTACGCTATTGAGGCCGATGTCAGCGTGTACGAAGCGTCGTCCGAGTCGGCTGGCTACGGCTGCGGTCACCCCGCTACCACCGAAGAAGTCGGCTACGACTGTATCGGGGTCACTGCTGGCTGAGATGATGCGCTCTAGTAGCGCTTCGGGCTTTTGGGTAGCGTAGTCGAGCGGTTCGGTTTTGTCGGCAGGTTGGAGCATGGGCAGACGCCATACGTCGTCGATGGTGATTTCGTCGGTCTCGATGTAGATGACTTTTCCGTCCTTGTCTTTGGCGTTGACCAACCGTTGAGTCTCCTTGTCCCAAACGCGCTTAATCTGTTTTACGGGTTGTGGCCGTTTCTCCTTGATGGGGTGAAATACACATTCGTCTGACTTGCTATATACGAAGATGACATCATGATTGGATGCCAAGCGTCCTACGTTGCCTTGCATTTTGTTGTAGTAGTGCCATACAATCTCGTTGCGGAAGTTGTTCTCTCCGAAAATCTCGTCCATGAGTACCTTGACATAGTGTCCGATGTGCCAGTCGAGATGTACATAGATGGTGGCTTTTTCGCTCATGACGCTCTTGATGGCCATGAGGTTTTCGTACATCCAGTTCAGGTAATGCTCTTTGGTCCAGATGTCACCGTACATTTTCTCCTCGAAGGCTTTTCCATCAGCCTCAATTTGTCCAGAGTCAGGCTTCTGTGAGGATCTGACGGTCAGAGGGTCGGGGCGAAGATACACCTTTTTTGCGTAGTCGGCACCGCTGGCAAACGGAGGATCGATGTATACGAGATCGACCGTTTGTCCTCGGTCTTTGAGTAGGGCGCAGGTGGAGAGGCAGTCACCGTGTACAATGAGATTGCCTTCTTTGTTTTTTCCCATACGTTCTATGGTGTGTGTCTCGTAGAGCGGCATACCGCGTGAGATGTGGCGTATGGGATCATCGTTGCCCTGATAGCGTAGTGTCTGCACGCGGCGGGTGCGCACGAAATTGTCAAGCAGGGCTTGTCCGTTGAGCGTATCGGGTACGAAGGGTATGTATTTTATGGCCATGATGGTATTTTGTTTTGTTTCAGTTTGGGTATTCAATTGAAGAATTGCTTGATGGCATCTTCTGTCTGTTGACGCATCTCTTGAGCGGAGAGGGTCTGCTGGAGTACGAGAAGCGCATAGCGCTGGTAGCCGGCTTGCTGGGTGTCGCGTGGGATGAAATCGTTTTTGACAAAATCTCGCTTCTCTTCGGAACTCTTTCCTTCTGTTTCGATGAGTAGTGCGCGATGCATTTTCTTGTCGGCCGTGCGGCTCATGATGATGAAGTCGGGACGGTAGGTGCCCGTGAAGGTCAATTGTGTATCGCGTCGGCGGTAGCAGTCGATGGCAAATTTGCTCAGTCCTTCTTCTCCGGTATAATACACTTCGAGACGTTTTTTTCGTAGTGCATCCATTCGTAGGAGTGTGTCGGAGAAATAGCGGTGTGTGCGCAGTGACTCAAAGCGATAGGGTAGGTAGTGGTAGGTGTGCCAACGCTCGGGGTGTTTATTCTCGTTGCCGATGTTGACAGGAATGCCACGTTGCTTGAGTGCTTCTATCATCTCGTGTTGTTCCTTGCTGAGGATGATGCGTCGCGGGCTTTTGTCTTCGAGCAATATCTCGTTGACCATATCCGAGGTGGGGTAGAAAAGTGATGTGTCGAAAGTGCGGACGGTAGGTTTCAGTCGGTCGTTGATGAGCAGAAATTCCTTCCGCACGACGGTGTGTTCCTCGCTTTTTTGACGATGTCTGGGGCCGAATGCCAAACGTATGTTGCTGCGTATCTGCCGTTGGTCATACTCGGGGGCGAAATGCAGGGTACCATCCTGTATTTTCGTGATGCGGCGGAAGATGTCACGCAACTGCACATCGTAGGTTCTAAGACGGTTGATGGGGAGTGTGCCGAGGCTTTCTTTGGCAATCAGAAAGAGCCATGAGATATAGTCGGTCTGCTCTGTGGGGAGCGTGGAAAGGAGAGCATAGGCCGTAGATGGTTCTCCGTTGAGGCTGCCCTCGTGTACCAGTCGGGTATCGCGCATAGTCAGGAGTGCATCATCGGACAAGCGTTCGGCGATGTCTCCTGTTTCGTCGACAACGATAGAGGTGTGGTCTATGTGTAGCGTACTGAACTCTATCGGTGGAAGTTGCAACGGGTCGGTGCGTGAGTATCGGTTGATGTAGACGGCGTCGGGGTGGTGTATGGTACCAAACTCCTGCAGTGTGATGTCCTGCTGTTGGCGCAACTGTTTGCCGAGGGTTTCTGCATTGGTTTGGTTGAGCCATATTATGGCCGTTTCCTTTTCGTCTTTTGTCACCTGGCGTAGACAGCGGCAGCTGGTCTGTAGTATCATATTGGTGGGGCAGACCCCCTTTTGTGGAAGGATGACTCCAGCCAAACTTTTGCAGTCCCATCCTTCCTTGCCTATCTGTACAAGAAGGATGATGCGAACGGGTGAAAGGTCGGTATCGAGTTCTGCGAATGCGAAGTCGGCACCGTCGGGTTGCGGATAGGTCTTGTTGCCACCGTGATACTTGAGTATGGCGGTGGCGGCATCCAGTCCGTACTGTGTCGCTATGTCGGTGACCAATGGGTAGATTTCTTCCTCAAGCGTTTCTATCTGTCCGCAGTAGATGGCCAGTTTGGCACAGGTACCGTTGCAATATACTTTGTCTTTGTAGGTATCGAGAAAGTCGCGCACGCCATTGCTGACAATCGTGGCAGTGTCGGTGTCGGCATACTTTATGGTAGGTGTTTTCAGAAAATTGTTGAGTCCGCTAGTGAGCGGGTAGTAGTAGGCCACGTTGGGAATGTCCGTACTCTTGATGCTCAGTTCTGGGCCGACGGCGGTGGTTTCTGGTTTACTCAAATAGGGTGTGCCGCTGAAGCCAAGTACAGAGCAGAACGAATTTTCGCGTGTCCATCGTTCTACCACCTGCCGGAGTTTGATTTCCCCGTCGCTAGCATGGTGTACCTCGTCAATGAAGATTGACAGGTGGGGCAAGCGGCCGATGGTGTCGCGCAGTTCGTTGGCTTGGGCGATGCGTGTCAGTTCTTCTTCAGAAAACAGTTTTGCGTCCATACTCTTGTCGATGCGGTCGAGTATGACTTTCTCCGCATTGGTGATGGCAACGAGTCCGACAAGTGAGTCGAAGGGTTGGTGGTTGCCCAGTTTTTGTGCATTGGGGTTTCGCACGAGTGTGCTTTTCGATGTGCCTTTCTGCTCGTCGAGTATCTCAAACTTGATGAGACGGCGCACTTCGGTGGCGTACGGTTCGGGTATAATCCATGTGGGGTCGAACGCCATGATGTGTTTGAGGCTGGGAATGATGGATGATTTCAGTCCTGACGGCGCGAATATCATGAAGTTGTGGGCGAAGGCCGGATTGTCGGGGTCGACGAGGGCAAAGTAGAGGTCGATATAGATAAAGGCGGCCATGAGGAAGGTCTTTCCTGCGCCCATTGGCAGACTGAAAAGATAGTCTGTATACGAAGCACCGCGAAAGAGGGTGCGGAATACTTGTTCGTAGTCTATCTCTGCAGCGTGATGGCGGATGTATTTCTCCAGTTCAGGAGCCAGTTGTCGTCCGTGTCGGTCGCGCAGTCGGGCATATTCGAAGAGAGCCACAGCACCGGGAGTGCTGCGGAATGTGTCGCGTGTAGGGCCGGAAAGTTCGAGACTCTCTGTATCAAGGCTGTTGAATGTACCTTCGGAGAAAAGTTGCCACAATGGGCGGTTGCCACAGGCAATCTTCAGAAAAAGGTAGGTCTTGATGGCTTCCGTCTGTGCGTCGCGCATTTGTCCGCGAGCCTTGATATACTCGACGAAAGCCTTGACTGTGCAGTCTGCAGAGGCATACCAAGTGTCGCGTTTTCTTTCTATCAGTTTGTAGAACATGGTGGAATAGTCGTTTTACAGGTGTTCTATAGGGGTGGAGGAATACAATATACCGTTGGATATTGTAGTTTTTGTATTGCAAAGATACGATTTTTTCGGCTTATGTCATACGGGGAATAGGGCTTCTGTCAAGATAAAATAGTATTTTTGCAACGGGAAAATACTCTCCGCCTTATAGAACCCACCTTTACAGATAGAGTAGTTTTGTCACATCAGCGGGATTGAGAGCCCACACATAGGTATATGGTTCGTCTGCTTCTTCCGCGTTATCTACCAATTTCAGATGCTGTGCTTCTGCCTTCATCTCAACAAATTCTCCGATAGAGAGTTTTGATTCAAGTTTATGCAGCAATGCATCGATGGATGTTGCATCGGCTCCTTGTATCGTTTGCGCAGTAAACGGCATCTCCAGCCAGATGATCTAACGTTTCTCGACATCGAGTACACCAAAAACCAGCCCTTTGGAAAGGTTGTCCTCACTGATACGGACCATATGCTGCACACATGACGGATCGTAAGCGACACCTTCAGACTCGGAAATTGTCATCGGATAGGCGGAATCCATCCAACCGACAACGAGGTTGGGAGACAATGCACCCACGGAGTACGCATTGCAAGTAAAGGTAACATACTTGGCCTTTGCAGCCTCCAGTTCCGGTAGCGACAACTCTATATACTCGGCAGTGCCTACCATCTCCGGGATGCTACGGATATCACCGGAGTGCTTTGCGCCCACACATGTCAGATTATAGTATGCGCACTCTGCAATCATGTCATTTGGAAGAGCAATACGACAACTCAAATCCATGTCGAGGTACTGAGCATGCAATCCTTTTCCCCACTGTAGGAATAGGCGCACAGCATCGCCTTCTACTTGAAAGCGAGTTCCCATCAAGGCGCAGGACGTATCCTGAATGGTCATCGAACAATCACCTACACTGATGGGGAAATTGTACAATGCCGAATCGATATAGATGGTTTTTGATGTTGTCTTCTGCGCTGCGAAACGACGGGCCATAGACGATTTGTAGATATCCATCACATTCTCAACCATCTTTTTGCGTGCCTCTCCGTCATAGAGAGCAAGCAGTTTGTTGGGTTCTATGCAATGAGTAACACCTGTGATGGGACGTACAATACGCCTCGCCTTCGTGTCGAAGTATGACTCAGCCGCATTTCCGAGGGAAAGAAGCAGACGTGCAGGCATCTTGTCGGCAACTTCATTGAATGCATCTATGGTCTTATCACTGCCGAAGCGCAACATCGTGGCAAACAGACAACGGGCGAAGAGTCCGGGACGTTCTTTGAGCAATGATAGAACCTTTTCGGCATCATTGTCAAGACGAGCCTTGTCAACACGTCCCTGCCATGTGGAATAATCCTGCTTGTAGAATACATCTAGAATCTCAGCCAAATGCTCCATACCATTCTTGCGAGAGTATTCTCCCAAACGGAGAGCACGGATCATACGCACCCACATGCTACGCTTGGGGTTCATGTTCTCTGCGGCCTGCTTGGCAGACATCGGCACTGCATTCAGCCATTTGGCCACACGTAGACAAGTCTTGCGGTCGTACTTCAGCATGAGTTTCTGTTTCATATCCGTGGCAGCATCGACACCTTTGTCCAAGGGACCGAACATATGGTAATAGAGTTTGCGCGCATGAGCAATGAGGGTCTTCGGCTCAATGATTTGCACATATCCACTTTTCTCATACCATAGATATCGAAGGACATCAGCAGGGGTTTTCATAAGATGGACAGCCTCGTCAGCTTTGTCCTGCTCTACCAATAGTTTGATAACAATCATGGCGGTTTCTTTCATGGTGATAGCCACATCTTTGGGCAGAGGATACACTCGGAGCAACTGCTCGAGCGAATCCTTCTGTGTTCCATCGAGAGGTGTCGCTGAAGAAAGAAGGGAAGAGAACACATTCTCCATATCCGTCTCCGTGAACAAGCGCAACTCCTTCAGTTTGCTTCCCTGACCTTTATACACAAAGTCAGCAGTTTGCAAGGGGGTACCGCAGAATGGACAACCAGTGTATCGTTCAAGAGGGAATGTACCTTCAGGAATGAAGTGGCCACACTTCAAAGTAGTACCTTTGAGTCCAACCTTCTCTCCACCCAAAATATTGGTAATAAAAGTGACAAGATGGTCAGTGCATGACTCCTCGGTTGGTACATTCCAGCCCTTTACGAGTGATGCCCAGTTTAGGTTCACACCCATCACCTCATTGATTCACTCCGTTATCGCTACAAGATAGTCTACTGGGACAATGTTGAGTGCATGAAGCAGTTCCTCACTCACACAGAAACCATTTTCCTTCAACCTTGCCACGAAAGCCATCACTGGAAATGAAACCGCAGAGTCCATATTGATGTTTTCGCGATTGATGGCGAGGTATACAGCGCGATAACGCAAAGCAACTTTTGTCAACGTCTTGTTCATATATGTTTCGTTTTAAAAGGTAATTGAGTAACAATTTCTTCCTAGTTATACGCTAGAAATTTCATTGAAGTATGCCACTCTTTGACCTTGTTATTTGAGCTGCGAGCAGGACTCGAACCTGCGACACATAGTACTACACGAAGTATGTGCTGATTGGTCCTTTGAAAGGAAATTTCATCACATTCTATTGCTCTACCAACTGAGCTATCGCAGCAAATTAAGAGAAGGTAGTTGAGCCGACTATTGGAGCCTCTTTAGCATTAGATCTTAGAAGTAAGTCGTTCTTGACCTTCTCTTTTTTTGGGGGGCGTGGGCTGGATTCGAACCAGCGGTGACCACTATAGGAGTATGCTACGATTAGGTCAACGCTATGACAATTTCGTAGCAAGCCACGCCCTTATCTATATTTTTTGTGTCGGTGAAATATATTATCCCTTTATCACGGCCACGGGAAGCAATCTTGTACGAACTTTCACTAGGTCGAGTTCATTTGTTATTACCTCTTCTATATCCTTGTAGGCCCCTGATGCTTCTTGCATATCATCCTGACAACGTATGGCATGGACGATGCCTTTTGCTTCAAGTTGTGCCACTTCCTCTGCCATGTTCAGCGTACGGATGGCTGCCTTGCGTGAGAGTACACGTCCTGCACCATGCGAGCAAGAGCAGAATGAGTCTGGATTTCCCAATCCCTCAACAATGTAGGAAGCCGTACCTTGTGAACCGGGAATGATGCCCTTGATACCTTTTCGTGCCAGTGTCGCGCCCTTTCGATGCACAAAGACATTCTTGCCAAAGTGATTCTCACATGCAGCGTAGTTGTGAGCAATGTTGATCATAGGATCAAACTCAATGCCCATCAACGTATCAGACAACACCTCTTTTATTCTGTCCATCATCAGTTTTCGGTTGCAGAGTGCAAAGTCTACGCAATACTTCATCTCTTCCCAGTACATGCCAAACTCCCGTGAACCCTGTGGGAGAAATGCCAGATTGATTTCCGGAGACACCACGGAGTGCCATCTTGAGTTCAATGTCTTTGCCACCTCATTATAGTATGCCCCGACCCTTGCTCCAAGATTTCTTGAACCTGAGTGTATCATGATCCATAGCATATCGTTTTCGTCTTTCTGCAATTCGATGAAGTGGTTTCCGCCACCGAGTGTGCCGACTTCATGCAGTATAGACTCTTGCCGAGCCTTTACAATCTTCATTTTGTCTACCTCATGGCCCTCAGGAAGAAAGTGTACATCCTGCTTTTCTTTGTGGTGATCCATCCCGAGGGGTATGCGCTCACGAATACCTTTCATGATTTTCTTTCGAAGAACATGTGGGGGAATCTCGCTTGCTTTCCAGTTTGTCTTTACTGCACACATACCACAACCAATGTCCACACCGACAGCATTTGGTATGATGGCATCCTCACATGCCAGCACACCACCGATAGGCATTCCCATACCAGTATGAACATCAGGCATGATGGCAAGATGATGATAAAGGAATGGAAGATTTGTCAAATTCTCAATCTGACGCATAGCCGTCTCTTCCACTTTGTTCGTCCAGATTTTCACCGGACGGTTGTTGATCATCTTTACTTCCATAGTCTTAAGTTCTTGTTGTAATACATTACTATACTTCTGTGGTGCCTCTTCGCTCAGTTTTTCTAAACACATCCGTCTTTCGTTGGATTGCGAGTGCAAAGTTACAAGTGCACTACGCAATCTTTCTGCGTAGTACAATAAAATTATATATCTTTGCATCGTAAGACTAAAAAAATCCGAATATATGCCTGCCAACAAGAATGCCCTCATCCGCTACAAGACCATAGACAATTGTCTTCGCAACCGCTATCGCCGTTGGACAATAGAAAATCTTGTTGATGCCTGTAGCGATGCTCTCTATGATATGGAAGGTATCCGTAAAGGCGTATCCGTACGTACTATTCAAGGCGATATCCAGATGATGCGTTCTGACAAACTCGGCTACAATGCTCCCATCGAAGTTTATGACCACAAATACTACCGGTATTCCATAGAAGGATATTCCATCATGAATATGCCTATGTCGCAGAACGACTACAATGTCATGCAGGAGGCAGTCGATATGCTTCGACAACTTGAGGGCTTCGAACAATTCACAGAGATGAGCGATATCGTCAGTCGTCTTCAAGACAAATTGGCCATTTCTCGCAACAATCGCAAACCCATCATCCATTTTGACAGTGTTCCCCATCTCAAGGGGCTGAAACTCCTCAATCCGCTTTACAACTATATTGCGCACCAACAGACACTGCGCATCATGTACCAGTCGTTTACAGCCCGACGACCAATGGAGTTCATTCTTTGCCCATATCTCTTGAAGGAGTTTAGAAATCGGTGGTTTCTCTTTGGTTCGAAAGCAAGCAATATGATGCTCTACAACCTTCCTCTCGACAGAATCATCAGTATAGAACCGTCCGATGTGCCGTTCCGAAAAAATCCGGATTTCGATTCGGGACATTTCTTTGATGATGTGATTGGCGTGAGTAAGAATATCAACAACACGCCCCGCCGAATAAAGTTTTGGGCATCAGCAGAACAGAGCAAGTACATCAAGACAAAACCTATACACCCATCACAACAAGTGGTAAAAGAAAATCCCGAAGACGGTAGTTGCATCTTCAGGATTGACGTGGTGATAAATTTCGAAATGTATTCAGTTTTCATGAGCTATGGCCCTGGCATCAAGATCATATATCCTCGCAACGCGATGATGTATATGCGTGACAAACTCAAAGAAACGCTAGACCTCTATGATACGGTTGTAGGTGAAACGAAAGAATCTGACCAACCATAGCGTATATTTAGTTCAAAACAAGTTACCGTCACTAAAAACCATCAGGTACTCGTTGCAGAACTTGCGTCATGCAGTGGGCGGCACCATAACCATCGATAAGGTTCTCCAATGGCACCCACTCTACCTCAACATCGTGCTTCTTCAATTCTTGAGCCAGTTCCTCTGACTGTCCACCTACCATCATGATATGCCGCGGGGCTATTGTCAGATAGTTATTGGCATAATGTAGTTCATCGGCCTTATTGATTTGTATAATTTGAAAACCACGGCGTTGGAGAAAATTTACAAACGACACATTGCTTGACTGTAGATGATAGGCTTTTGTTCCCGGTCGCCGCACATAAATGTCGGCCGTCACATACTCTGGTTGTCCTGGCCCCGCATTCATTCGGCTCGCAACCATCGTACACAGATTCTTGTCCATGATATTGAAGTATGTGTCCAAATGCATCTGCATCTGCCAAAGTTTATGGTCATGCACCACAACCACGGTATCGTGTCCAAAAGCATCAGCCTCCATAATTTGCCGAATGGCCTCCATGTTGGTACGCATTCCGCAACCGATGAGCGAAAACGTGCCGACCGGGATATAGTCTCCGCCCTCAAGTCTTCCCTTTCCACTGATTTCAAGTACGGGGTTCACACCGAGATAATTGTAACAACTTCGTATTATACGGGTCTCAGCACTTCTCTGCGATGAGTTCATCTTGCAGATGATGTGCCCACATGGGGTCGTGATGCTTTGGTCGCGCGTAAAATAAAGGTTCATTGTCGGGTGTTGCACATAATCAGCCTCAACACCTGTGTTGTTGTCGACACTTCTCAGTTTGACGATAGGCTGAGTCATAATACAGCGGATAAGGTCTTTTTTTGTCATTTCCGACAAAATATTGTGTTTGTACATTTGTCCGCACGCTGCCGTATCACGGTCTGCGACCTCACTCACATCGTAGACGAGAAACTGTTCTGCCAAATGACGGAGCGTATCTACGTTCATTTTTTCCAATATGTCCACAACATTATAAACTTTGATGCCGTTGTTCTGAAGCAGTCGGATATAGTTGCGGTGTTCCTCGGCGGCAGCATCAACATCAAAATATTTTTCAAAAAGACCCGCCATAGGATGGATTACGCCATTGAAAAGTTCTTCACCGGGTGTATGCATAAGTATCACCTTTGCCCTATTCCACTCCGCCTTGGGGAAATCTGGCTTACACTGAGCGTTCACCATGAAGGCAAACCATAAAACGACAAGGAATAGTGATGTACGTTTCATATTATTTATTACCTTAAATTAGCCTATAAATAAAGTTAAAAGTTGACAAGTCATTGAGCAATAATGCATTGTCCAACGCTTACCTGCGTCAGAAAATTTACTTATATTAGTTGTGCAAAAACTTTAATAATGAACATCTGACATATGGCAAAGTTAAACATTATATCTGAGAGTTTCACTCCATTTGGAGGAAATTATTTCACGCACAAGACATTTACCCAAAGTTTGACTCCTACCAACAAAATTCAATAAATTTTCAATGGTTGTCTTGGTGTAAATATTTGATTTTCAATGATAGTGTTCTAGAAAACGTGTTTGTAGTACACAGACGTCTTGACGGAAAGTATTATCATTTGCCCCACAATGAACTTCATGTCACAAATTATTGCTGTCCGCTAAAACTTTTTTGAGCATGAAAAAGATAGGGCTGGATTCCT
>CAVJZJ010000021.1:0-52954 GCA_963653995.1 Flexilinea sp. | reverse complement strand
CTGACGATATGCATTCGAAAATAGTCTCAAAATCCAGCAAAGCTAATTTATAGAGCCCACCTTTATTGTATCCTCTATGATTGAAAAAACATATTCCACAAACTTAATCAGCATCACCGAAGTGACCGACTACCGCCTCGGCATACTTGATGCGGTCAACCGTCTGTTGCCGCAACTCGACCCTGAAGTCCCTCCGGCAACCGAAGCCCACATCCGAGACCTCATACAGTCGGCAAATAGCCGTTTATTCCTCGCGCAAGTCGATGACACGATTGCCGCCATGTGTACACTATGCATTTACGATGCGCCGACAGGCCGCAAGGCGTGGATTGAGGATGTGGTGACCGACGAGGCCTTCCGTGGTAGGGGATTGGCACGGACGCTACTCCATCACGTCATTGACAAGTTGCGCGAGACGAGTCCTTGCACATTGATGCTCACATCTCGACCAACACGAGAAGCAGCCAATAGACTTTATCCATCCATAGGGTTTGTACGGAAAGAGACCAATGTCTACAAGATGGACATCGGGTAAACGCAACACCTATTCAAATAGACGTTCAAAGAAAGAGAAAAGGCTTGTCCCTCCCGACCGCAGTCTGGCAGGACAAGCCTTTTCGTATGGATAGCGACAAATAGTCTACTTCAACTCCGTCATGAAGAAATTGGCTATCTGACGCAACAGATGATTGCGTGTATTACCGCCGTATATGCTATGGTTGCGGTTGGTATAGTAGAGTTCACGGAAATCCTTGTCTGCCTGTACCAGTGCCTCGGCATACTCAAAGGTGTTTTGGGGATGCACATTGTCATCGGCCATACCATGACAGATGAGCAACGCACCATGTAGGCGTGCGGCCCGTTGTATCGGGTTGATGTCATATCCGTCGGGGTTTTCCTTCGGAGTGCGCATATATCGTTCGGTGTAGACAGTATCGTAGTATTTCCAATTGGTGGGAGGGGCCACAGCCACACCTGCCTTGAACACTCCGCGTCCTTCGCTCATGCTCATCAGCGTGTTGAATCCGCCGTAACTCCAGCCCCAAATGCCGATACGATTTTTGTCGACATAGGGAAGCGTGCTAAGATATTGTGCAGTCTCCACTTGGTCTTTCGACTCTTTGTCGCCCAATGACAGATAGGTACATTTTTCGAAGTCGGATCCGCGACCGCCCGTTCCGCGCCCATCAACGCAGACCACAATAAAACCTTGCTGGGCAAGATACTGATCGAAAGCGCCGCCCTGCCCCATCGAACCGGCGTTCCACGAGTTGATGACTTGCTGACTGCCAGGACCACTATACTGATACATGATGACAGGATATTTCTTCGATGCGTCGAAATCGGCAGGACGTACCATCCATCCGTCAAGTTGCACACCTTCTGAGGTTGTGAAGGAGAAGGTTTCTTTCTTGGTAAAACCATATTCAGCCACCGTCTTTTTCAGTTCGGCATTGTCCTCAAGGGTTGAAAGGGTGCGTCCTGTATTGTTGCGTACAGTATAGACGTTGGGGGTATTGTAGTCACTCCAGGTATTGACAAAGTACTGATAGTCGCCAGAGAAGATAGCCGAGTTCCATCCTTCGCGGTCGGTCAGCCGTTCGGCTTTACCGTTCTTGTGCGACACATACACCTGGCGGTCGTGGGCATTGAGCGCAGCGGCTTGATAATAAACATCACCCGTTGTCTCGTTGTAACCGTAGACGGCAGTGATATCGTGACCGTCATGACCGATGGTACGGGTAAGTTGCCCGTTCATATTGTAGAGGTAAAGTTTCGTGTAGCCGTCACGGTCACTGGGCAGCAGTATGGAGTTGTGGCCAAGTTTGAGGTTCTCCACCGTCTCCTCCTTGACATACTTAGGCACGCTCTCCTTGACAAGAAGTTGCGAAGCAGTACTGCGGGGATTGGCTGCATAGAGACAGAGTACATCTTGATGACGGTTCATCGTATAGACAACAATCTTGTTGGCATCTGCCGTGGCCTTGATACGGGGCATATATCCATCAGCATCAAGCGGTATCTGCAATTGACGTACCTTATGCGTCTTTACCTCATAACTCCAAGCTGTCACCGTAGAGTTATCCTGCCCAGCCTTCGGATATTTGTAGGAATACGTTCCGGGATAGTCGGCATACTCGTTATGCTCGGGTTTCTCTCCGCGGAAGAGTTGTAGCGAGTAGGTTTTCACCTTCGACTCATCGTAGCGTATCCAGCAGAGCATAGTGCCGTCGGCATTGAAGGTCAGCGCACGGGAGAAGCCAAACTCCTCCTCGTTGACCCAGTCGGGTATGCCGTTGATAATCTCATTGAACTTGCCATCGGTTGTCACCGCACATTCGGCATTGTCGTAGAGCAGTTTGACCAAATAGATGTTATTGTCGCGCACGAAAGCCACTTGTCGTCCGTCGGGCGACCAGGTGGGCACTTGTTGCGGCCCGCCATCGGAGAGGCATTCCAGTTTGCGGCTGGCAATAGTGTAAATATAGTATACGGCACGGAAGGAGCGGCGATAGACACGTTCCGTTTTGGTCTGTATGAGCAGATGGGTACCGTCGGGAGACATCTCGTAGCCATCGAAAGCATCAATCTTTTCGCCCATGGTATGGTCTACGTCGAACAACACTTCGACGGCCTTGCCGGTCTTAAACGAATATTTCACAATCTGTTTTCCGTCTGCCGAGATGCTGGCATACGTATCTGTACCTGCGATGGGGTTGATGCCCTGCACGGTCTTGGCTGCAAACCGGCCATCGGTGACCGCCTTGACCGTCAGTTTTTCCGTCGCCATCAGTTGTGTTGTCGCCATAAAAAATGCTGCGCAAATCAAGAATAGACTTTTCATTTCTGTCTTTGTAAGGATAAATTTCTGCAAAGATAGTTTTTTTCCGTAATTTTGCAGTATACAGGAGTATTAAATTATATTTAGGTGGGGGCTAAGTGTCACTAAACATCCCCACCCGTGCAGAAGTTTTTTCAGAAACCACCATTACCGTGTCCACACCTTTATATCGTGACTTTGGCAGTTGGCTGCGCCAGCAATTTCCTTTCAAGGTACAGAAGATAGCCGTCGATGCAGGCTTTTCCTGTCCCAACCGCGACGGCCGCATTTCCTTCGGGGGATGCACCTATTGCGACAACCGCACGTTCAATCCGTCTTATTGCGACACCCGCAAATCGGTCGCCGAACAGTTGGAGGAGGGCAAGCGCTTTTTTGCCCGCAAATATCCCGACATGAAGTACCTCGCCTATTTCCAAGCATTCACCAATACCTATGCCACCATCGACCGACTGCGCGCACTCTACGAGGAAGCGCTCGCCGTCGAAGATGTGGTGGGCATTGTCATCGGGACACGTCCCGACTGCGTGGATGACCGTCTGCTCGACTACCTCGGCGAACTGGCCTCACGCCATTTCGTCCTTGTGGAGTACGGCATCGAGACGGCCAATGACGCTACTCTGCAACACATCAACCGCGGTCATGATTTCGATTGCTGCTGCGATGCGGTAGAGCGGAGCCACCGTCGCGGACTGCTCACAGGCGGGCATATCATCATTGGTCTTCCAGGTGAGGATGCCGCAGAGAGCATCCGCCAGGCCGCAATCATCTCGTCGCTACCACTCGACATACTCAAGATACACCAGTTGCAAATCATTCGCGGTACCCGTATGGCAGCGGAATATGCCCAGTCCCCCTTTCACCTCTACACAGCAGAAGAATATATGGAGGTCATCGCGCAGTATATCGAGCATCTCCGTAGCGACTTGGTACTTGAGAGGTTTGTCAGTCAGTCCCCCGTCGATCTGCTCGTCGCACCTCGTTGGGGACTGAAAAACTATGAGTTCACCCATCTCCTAACCCACTATATGGAGCGCAACGGGATGTATCAAGGACGTCTCGTGACGATAAAAAACGATTTGGTATAATTTCTCCACCGTCACCCAACCTGCCTCATATACGACAAGACCTACCGACCTGTGGCCTGCAAATATTCCCGTTTTTTCACCTCGTAGTCAGCAAGCGACTCTACATACTTGTCACGACTCTGCTGAAAAAGCGTCTGCGCATCGAGCAAATCACTGATAGAAGCAGTCCCGGCCTCATAATAGTCGGTATTGAGGCGTAGGTTTTCCTCACTTTGCACGATACTTTCCTGAGCAATAAGGATTTGTCGATAAGCGTCATTCATATCATTCCAGGCCTTGCGCATACGAATGACGAGCATTTCGCTTTGGTTGCGTTTGTCATTCTCTGCATTGATCACCTGTATTTTTTGGCGCTTCATATTGTGCGAACCGCCCCACCAACTACTGACTGGTACAGAGACAGTAAGCATACCTACAAACCGGTTTTGTGACTTGTCCATCACATTGTTGTACATATAGCCACCGCCCACGGCTACAGAAGGGAGATTTTTGCCTACGGCCATCCGATATTGCAACCGTTCGGCATCAATCTGTCTGTTGAGAAGTTGATACTCACTGGTCAGAGCAAGACAAGTCTCCTCCGACTGGTAGTACTGTTGCGGCGACTCAGGCATCGAGTACTCCTCGATTTGTCTGCCCACATCGCTTCCCATGGGAAACCGACTGGCAACATCTACCGTACCCGGCGGAAGTCCCATCATCTGTGCCAACAAATCTCCTGTTACCGACAAGGCATTTGCCACTTGTATCTTTGAAGTGCTGACTTCATTTCTACGGAGTTGCACCTGCAGCAGATCGTTGCGGTTGCGCACTCCCGCTTCCACCGCGTTCTGTGCATCCTGTTGCATACGGTCGAGTTGCTGTTCTAGTTGGTCGAGCGTATGGAGTTTTTCCTTGAGCGAGACCATTTGCCAGTAATACTGCTCGGTTCGAAGAACAATCTCATTTTGGGAGAGTTTGCGCTGCAATTTTGCGACATCCACCCCCACTTTGGCCAGTTTGTTGCCATTGACGATTTGTCCGCCAGCAAAGAGAGGCTGCATCGCCGTGACACCCGCCACGAGACCGTCCTTGGCCATTGACATTTCCATTCCTGCCATACTCATCTCTATCAAGCCTTTGTTGGCAACAAATCCGCCGCCCGTAGCCGAGACGGTAGGAAAATACTTGGTGTACGCCTCTTTGCTCTGTTGTTCCGACATGGCAATCTGGTTGTCGGCATTGCGTAGCGTAAGGTTATTGTCCACCACTTCACTGATACATTCCTCAAGCGTGTATACTCTACTGCTTTGCGAGAAGACGGGCGAATACATTGCCCATCCTCCGATGGCCATCATCAATACGAATATTCTTTTCATCAATTCTTTTCTTAATTTTGGTAATTTTAGGACTCGCCTTTAGGTGGGTTCTATAAATTAGCTTTGCTGGATTTTGAGACTATTTTCGAATGCATATCGTCAGCGAGTAAGGGAGTAATGCGGGCATTACGACCGAGTGAGGTGGCGATATGGGTCGAAAAGAGTTCAAAAGACGGCAAAACGTAACTCATATTATTTTATTGTTTGTTACGGTGGTAATTTATAGAACCCACCTTTATTCATTTTCCATCTCAAGTACGGCCTGTCTGCGTGCTTCCGTGCCTTCAAACACGAGAAGGTAGGTCACGGGTATCACGGTGAGAATTCCAAGCATGGAAATAAGCGTTCCATAACAGATGACCGTACCCATCGGCATCCACAATCCACTTCCTCCGAGTATCATCGGTATGACACCCATAGAAGCAGCGGCCGATGTGAGGAAGATCGGTCGCATACGCCGACTGGCCGAGTGCCAGATTGCGTCGCGAACATTCATGCGCTCTTTCTCACGCAGTTCTTCAGCATAGTCGTACATGATAATTCCGTTTCGTACGATGATACCCATTAGGGCAACCAGTCCCATCACACAGGTGACACCAAACGGAAGTCTTTGTATCTCAAGTCCGACACAAGCCCCGAAGAGGCTCAATGCCATACTGCCAAACACGATGCCAGCCAAATTGATCTTCCTGAAATGGGCCATCAGAATGAAGAATATCATCACGGCTGCAATACCAAGTGCTGCCATCGTTGGCCCCATCGTTTCTTCGCTGTTTTCAAGGTCGCCACCATACGCCAAATGGGTATCGGGCATGAGATGTACTTCCTTGAGTTGTTCCTGTACCTTTGCCGTCACTGCCATTGCGTTCTCTCCTCTTCTCACTTCAGCCATCACCGTGACGGTAGGCACGCCATTACGACGCACCCGCTGTCCGTACTGCATTGAAGGCATGAGATCAGCCACCTGACGTAGGGGCACGGTCTTTTTTCCACCGGCTATAGGTATCTGCTCATCGGCCAGATGGTCTGTCGTAGCTAGATTGCTATGGTCGCTCATCAGTACCACAGGTACCTGCTTGTCGCCCTCCCATACGTTGGCGATACCCATACCGCTTCCATACCGCATGGCGAGAATGGCCTCCAACTGTATGTTGGTGATGCCCAAGCGAGATGCCTCGTCTTCTTTCAACCGAGCTGTTACTGCGGTTTGCGGTTCATTGAAATTGGTGCGCACCAGTTGCAACTCTGGTATGCTCTGCAATGTTTTGGATACCTTGTCGGCATCAGCCATCATCTGTTGCTGGTTCCAATTGCTCAACCGCACCTCTATTGGGCAAGTAGCCTCGTTGTAACTCAACTGCTTGAACTTGATGTTGGCCTCTGGAAAATAGCCAGTATACTTGTCGGCATTCTCATCGAGTAGGGCTACAGTAGCCTTGTCGTCTGTGGTATTGACAATAAATTGTGCGTAGTTGGTACCGGCTATCTGAGGAGCGTATGCCGTATGGAAACGTGGAGAAGCACAACCCTTGAACGAGGTGACCGATACCACCCGATTGTCGCTGCGCAGAAGATGTTCCAAACTATCTGCCACCGCCGATGTTTTGGCGAGCGATGTACCTGTCGGAAGGCTTATCTCCACAGCAAACTGGTTGCGCTCGGCATAAGGCATGGTCTGTTGGGGAAGCCGCCCCATCATCATTGCACCCAATGCTACCGAAAGCAGTCCTATTGCCAATGTAGTCTTGGGATAGGAAAAACAAAGACTGAGCAACTTGTCATAATACGTCTGTAACACATCGAGAAACGAGAAGGCCTTTTCTCCTGTCACCGGGTTCATTTTCTCCTTCAGCGGCTTGCGGATAAAGAAGAACTGCATGAAGGGAACCAAGAGTGTCGCAACTACGAGCGACACGCCCAAAACGATGGTTACCGCCCAAGGAAACGTCTCAAGAAAATCATGCGTCTGTCCCACACAAGTGATAAGGAAGGGGAAAAACGTGATACTGATGGCACAAGTAGCCGAGAAAATACTCTTGAAGAAATGGGTAGTAGAGGCAATCGAAGCGTGCCAGCGACTTTTGCCCTCACCGATTTGCTCCAGATAATTGTCTATGATAACGATGGAGTTGTCTACAATCATACCGAGCGTCACGATGAGCGCCGCTAAGGTCACGGTGTTGAGTTCCAGTCCGAAGGCATTGTACAGACCCAACGAGATGAAGATACTGATAGGAATAGTAGATGCAGCCACCAAAGCCACTCGCATGGGCAAAAGGAGCATTACTACGACCACCACGGCCACGATGGCAATGACCAGTTCGCAGAGGAAGTTGACCACACTGTCGTTCACCACCTTGCTTTGGTCTGTGATACGATAGATAGACACATCTTTGGGCAAGGTTTCTTGAAAGGTCGCCATTTCCTTGTCGACGGCCTCTCCCATTTTGACGATGTTCTGTCCTTTCTTCATCTCCACACTCAGCAGGATACACTTCTTGCCGTTATTGGTAATGCGACTTTCGGCATCAGGATACTCACGCTTCACCGTGGCGATATCCTTCAGTCGGACATTCACGCCCGTAGGAGAGGAATAGACAATCTGTTGTCCGATATCATATACCGAATTGAGCGAACCTGCTACATGAACTGGCATTGTATAGACAGGTGTTTTTATGCGGCCGCTGGTGGTGACAAAACCTTTTTGGAAAAGGGTGGACGCCACCAACTGGTCTGAGAGTCCATACTTTGCCAACCGATCGTTGTCAAGCACTACCGAAATCTGTTCCTGCTGCATACCGCTCACGGTGAGCCGTCCCACACTCTTGACCGTACGCAGACGGTCTTGCAGACGGTCCATGTATTCATTCAGTTCGCGATAGGTCTTTTCCGTACTCTCCATAGTGATGAGAAGCGAGGAAGTGTCACCGAAATCATCCTGTACGACTATGGCCGCCACATTTTGAGGCAACTGGCTCTTAAAGTCCTGCACACCATGCTTGAATTTAGACCAAAATTCGTCTTTATTGTTGAGATCATCATTGAGTTGCACTTGTATGTAGACAATGCCGTCACGACTCATGGAGTATGTTTTTTCCTTCTTCACCTCTTTGTAGGTGAAGATATAGTTCTCCAGCGGTTTGGTCACCCGCTCCTCCATTTCTTCTGCAGTATTTCCGGGAGCCACAGCCACTACGATTCCCTGTCGGATAGTGAAATCAGGAAACTCGTTTTTGCGAATATTCGGCAAACTGTAGACACCGAAGGCCACAAGACAACACACCACCACGATGACTATCTGGCGGTAGTGCATCGCCCACTCTACAATGTTACGTTTCTTGTTCATCGTCATTTCGTTTTAAGTCGGGTACCCGTACATACTTTCTGTTGTCCTTCCACAATCAGCCGATCACCTTCATGCAATCCGCTCAAAATGCTTACGCCATTGCTTTTATACTCACCACAAACCACGGTGCGGCGTGCAGCCAAGCCGTTCTCATCGACCCATACAAAGTTGGAATTGTCATCAGCGATCTGTACAAGCGAAGCGGGAATGGTGACGGCGTCTTTTGAGACCTTCGAAAGACGGGTGTCAGCCTTGTCCAAAACCACCTGCGAGACCATACCGGGCAACAATTCTCCGTCTGCCTTCTCTACCCGCACCTTCACACTGTACGAGCGCGATACCGGATCGGCAATCACACCTTTCTCCACAACTCGGCCATCATAGTGTCTACCGCCAAGGGCCTGTACCTGTATACTTGCACGCTGATTGAGAGCGATAGTCGCCATCTCTCCTTCTGGTACTGCCAATCTCACGTTCAATACACTGGTCGTGACAAGTTTCACGACTGGCATTCCCGGTGCAGCATTCTGACCCACCTCGGCATATTTTTCGGAGATTACGCCATCAAAAGGAGCATGGATACTGCAGTCACCTAAACTTTTCTTGGCAATACCCTCCGACGAAACGGCCTGCTCCAACTGGCTTTGCACCTCCACCCACTTGATTTCGGGCAGACTGCCTTTGTCATGTAGCTGCTTCATACGTCTGTAGGCATCCTCGGCCTGCACCCTCGCAGTGTGCGCCATCTCATAATTGTTGCGAACGGAGGTAGGATCGACCTTGGCGATCAACTGTCCCTTACACACCCGGTCGCCCACTTTCACCTTTAGCATAGTGATAGTTCCACCGGCCGTAAAACTCAAGGTTGTTCCATTCTCTTCCTCTACAGTTCCCGAGTAGTGGGAATCGCCATTGGAGTCCGCAGACATAGTCCGCACCGTCATTTCCTTCACCTTCACCGCAGTAGTACGCTCTTGTCCGGTACTACCACTTTGACTACACCCTGTGAGAGACAAGGTCAGCAAAGCGACAGTGACAAAGCCACACAAAGGGGCCGTCGCACGACAGTCTACCCCACACCTTCTTTTCATTTCTGTTTTTTGCATATGATTTGTTTTGTCCGACGATGTGACGGTAAAAACAAGCCGCATATCATACAGACTTGTTTCCGCCATCACTCAATTTGGCTGCAAAATAAGTACGTTTTTGTGGTACTTTTGAAAAAACGGAAGCGGCAAAAGTGTCCTTTTACACCACACACAAAATACATTTCAACCAAAAGGACACTTACATCCCACCTAAGAACACTTACGACTATATTTTTTGTCGTACATTTGCATCACAAATCAAACTGAGGTACAAGATGAAAACAGTCAAAGACCACCTACAGATGTTTGAGAACATCAATGACAAAGATGTTTCAATATTCGAGAATATCACAGAAGTGCCAGACGGCAACATACAGGTCGACAGTTATGTTGCCATCATCTGCACCTCGGGCAAGGCGTTCTGCAAGCAGAACGGCATTGAAATCAATATCGGAAAGAATGATTTTCTACTCAGCCATCCCAATGCATTTGTCGACAATATCATGGTCAATCTTGACTTCAAATGCAAGGGCATGGTCATGTCGCCAACCTATTTTGAGGCCATCTTCTTTGTAGACGGCAACTACTGGGACCTTGATGTTGCCATCAAGCGTACACCTGTCATCCATTTGGAAGATGAGGAAGCAGAAAATCTACTGTTCGACCTATCTGTACTCAAGAAAAAACTCCAGCAAACGGAGTTGCCCCACCACGCACAACTCATCAAGCATCTGCTGCAATCACTACTCTTCGAGTTTTACGACTATCTGGCACCTCACCTTCATTTGTCTGACACGCAATACAGATTTTCATCGGCCGAGGCCATCTTCAAGCGTTTTGCCCAAATGCTCTCGCGCGAATGTCCCACCAAACGAAACCTGCAACACTACGCCGACCAACTCTGCATCACCCCCAAATATCTGTCGACCATTTGCAAGAAGCAATGTGGAAAGACAGCCGCCGAACTCATCAACGGCATTACAGTCAACTACATCCGCAATATGCTTACCTCGTCAGACAAAAGTGTCAAGGAGATTGCGACCGAAGCCGGATTTGACAATCTGTCGTTCTTCGGGAAATATGTAAGAAGGGAATTGGGCATGTCGCCCCGACAGTTTAGGGCACAAAAATAAGAGTCAATAAAGGCGGAGCGAGTAAAGGAGAAAACCGCCCATCGCAGTATCTATCACGATTCCGTTTCCTCAAATCATGGAAACGGTTTGCCGTGTCAGCAATTCTTGAATGGTGGTTTTCGGATGGCGCTTCATATATTTTTCCACATTATTGATATATGGCGTGCGGAAAAATGGTTTGCACAATACCTTGTTGACGGTCCACATGACTTTACCCATGTGCTGGTCGCGTTCCTCCTGGGTCTTGGTGTCATGGTTCTGCAAAGGAAACTGGGCCAAGAGATAGAAGCACAGACAATCGGGCACAATATATTCGCGCGACATGCTTTTGCGCTGATTCTCATTGTAGTAGCGCATATAGAGGGGGTAATTCTTGCCCAAGTACTTGTCGAGCGAGATACCGATGGAGTTGTCACCGATGATGATGCTTTGGTCCAGCGAGCCAATCTGTGCATAGATAGTGGGCTGGGGTAGCCCGGGGACCATCGCATTGAGCATAGAAAAGGCCTTGCTCAGCGACGTATTGATATCCACCATATTGGCGTACTGTAGTTCCGCATCGGCTATGATAGACTGCAATGTCGTGTCCTGATAGAAACGAAGAAACTTACCGTTGATTTCCGGGTCGTTGACCTCACCCAACTGCAAGACATCCTCTATCAGCGTACGCGTCTCCATCGGATAGTCGATGTTCATCTGCTGCAAAGCGGAAAAGTCGCCCGTTGTGAGGTAGCGGCTTTGCAGACGGTCGTAACGCAACACCTCTACCTTCGGTTTGAGGTCTTCGTCACCGTTGGGCCGGAGTTTTATCTCACAAGAGGTGAACACCAACAGGAGCAAGAACGATATGTAGTACAGTTTCTTCAATCGGGGAATATTTTTTCAGGCGTGTCTTATAAATTCCACGCGCTATTAAGATGCCTTTTATACAACGACAAAAATACTAAAAAATGTTTTTTTAACCAAATTTTACACCAATAATTTTAAGGATACGCGCATTTTTTCGCATTAACGGACACTAATTACAAAAAAAGGCTAAGTTTTGGTAAAAAATCGGCAATTCCCCACCCCACATTACTTTCGCATGGGTAACTGCGCATACCGACGGCATCGGCACACATAGTATTGCCACAAAAGCGAGAAATTGCTGCGCTCGGCACCGTCGTCCCCACATCTCGACTGCTGTATGCGCTCACGGTCATCACGAAACTGTGGCAACCACGCATGAAAATCACGGCGGGCACGGAGAATGGCTTTGAAATCGCCTATATTTCGATTGAAAACCAGTGTCTGCAGGGCCGCCACATAGTCCAACCATCGCCGCACACGCATGACATGGCGAAGATCGCGCTCAGGAAGGTTCTTGTAGAGCATCGTCAGATTGTTGCGGAAATTGAGATAGGTCTTTCTCGGATTTCCTTTGGGTAATGTACCGCCTCCCACATGATAGACATAACTTGCGGGCAGACAATAGATACTACGCCCCATGATACGAAGCCGCCAACAGAGATCGATTTCCTCGTTGTGGGCAAAAAAACGTTCGTCGAGCGCGCCGGCATCCCAGTAGTCCTTGCTTCTGACCATCAGACAGGCTCCCGTTGCCCAAAGCACAGGTATAGGCATGTCGTACTGTCCGCTATCACGCTCCACCACATCGAAAATACGGCCTCTACAAAAAGGATAGCCATAACGGTCAAGAAAACCGCCGCTTGCTCCGGCATACTCGAAATGGTTTCTCCGACTTTCAGAGAGAAGTTTGGGCTGGCAGGCTGCACAGTCGGGATGAGCATCCATGTAGTCTTGCAGTACATTCAGCCACTGCGGGGTCACCTCCACATCGCTGTTGAGCAACACATAGTACTCGGCCTCTACCTGACGCAAGGCCATATTGTAGCCTCCGGCAAACCCATAGTTCTTGTCCAACGTGATGATTCGTACCGAAGGGAACTCGGCCTTGAGCATATCCACCGAACCGTCGGATGAGGCGTTGTCGGCAACCACGATATCGGCCACATCGGCTGTATAGCGGATGACGGAAGGAAGGAAACGCCGCAACATGGCCGCTCCGTTCCAATTGAGTATCACGACTGCCGTCTTCATAGCAAGGTTCCTTTCAGTGCAGAGTGGTCGTGATTGAAGTCACCCAGACACACACGGATGATTTCGTTGTCATATTCCTCGCGCGCCATTGTCGCCGGCAGTTCCACGCGGATATAGTTCTCTGTAAAACCGTGCATGGCCTTCCCGCGCGAAGCCTTTTCAAAGAGTACATCCATCTCTTGTCCTACATGGGCGGCATAGAAGGCTTGCCGCTTCTCCTCGCTGAGGTCGAGCAGACGCTTGCTGCGTGCCCGCTTTTCTGTATCGTCTACCACATAGGGTATACGCAGGGCGGCGGTACCCGGCCGCTCGCTGTATGGGAACACGTGGAGTTGGGTCACGTCCGTGTCACTCAAGAAATCGAAGCACTCTTCGAATCGCTCGGGCGTTTCTCCACGGCATCCCACCATGACATCAACACCGATAAAGGCATCGGGCATGGCCTCCTTGACTGCCGCAACCTTATGGGCAAACAAGGCCTTGTCATAGCGACGGTGCATCAGTCGAAGCACCTCGTCTGAACCGCTTTGCAGAGGTATATGAAAATGGGGCATGAACGCCCTGCTCTCCGCGCAGTAAGCGATCAGTTCGTCGCTGAGCAAGTCCGGCTCCATGCTACTGATACGGTAGCGTTTGACACCCTCTATTTGGTCGAGTGCTTTCACCAAATCGATAAACCGCTCATGGGTGGTCTTGCCGAAGTCGCCTATGTTGACACCAGTCAGCACCACCTCCTTGCCGCCTTCGGCCACGGCTTCCTCTACTTGCGCTACCAGTGAGGCGATAGTGGGGTTGCGGGAGTTGCCACGGGCAAAGGGTATGGTGCAATAGGTGCAGTAATAGTCGCAACCGTCTTGCACCTTGAGGAAATACCGTGTACGGTTGCCGCGCGAACATGACGGAGCGAAGGTCTTGATATCCTTGGTACGGACGGCGAAATGGCGATGGAGCGCAGTGTCTTCTCCAGACACCTTACCCTCGACACGTTCTGTCCAAGCATCGCTAAGAAACTGTATGAGGTTGGCTTTCTCGTTGCTGCCGAGCACAAGGTCTACGCCCTCTATCTGGCTGACGGCCTCAGAGGCTAACTGAGCGTAGCAACCGGTCACCACAACAAGCGCCCCTGGATTTTGCCGTACCATACGGTGTATCGCTTGACGGCACTTATGGTCGGCCACATCGGTCACCGAACAGGTATTGATCAGACAAATGTCGGCTTTCTCGCCCTCACGGACGGTATGCACGCCCATATCCGAGAGCATCCGGCCGAAGGTAGAGGTTTCCGAGAAATTGAGTTTGCAGCCCAATGTATAGTAGGCTGCAGTCTTATCTTGAAAGGCTGATGTATCTATCATATATATAATGTACGCGAGAAAGTATATAAACGGACGTTTCTGCAAAGGTACGAAAAAGATTACGAAAACTGCCCTGCACCACATCCGAACAAGTCTTTTTCAGAGCAGAGAAAGAATTAACATCGGTTAACTATCTATATCTTATTGATTTTCAATTACTTGAAAAAAGGTTACAAAACAACCAAAAAAAAAGTTCTAAAAAAAGAGTGGCGTATTGAAAAAATACTTACCTTTGCAACGTTTTAATAAACAACTGATTGTTTTACAGATTTTAAAAAGCAAAGAAAATGAAGAAATTAGTTCTTATGTTCGTAGCTATCGCAGCTATCTCTTTCGCATCTTGTGGTAACAAAACTGCTGCTCCCGCTGCTAACGCTGATAGCGATACCGTACAGTTGAGCGACACCGCTGACACTACTGTTGTTGTTGACTCTGACTCTATCAACAAGTAATTCGGTAGCCGAACAGAAAAATGAGAGATTGGCCATTGGACAAAGTCCGATGGCTTTTTTCGTATATATACTCAACACTATCAAAAAACCATTGTCGGAACTCATTGCAAGAGTTCCGACAATGGTTTTTCTGTTGCAATCAACGTTTTTCTGAATCATTCGCCCATATAGGCATGCTCTATCTCCACGACATACACATCATGGTAACCGCCATTGGCACCGCCGTACCATTTTTCGATACCAGCATCGAGAAAACCCTCGGGCTTGATGGTATCCTTGTAGAGTTTGCGACACTCCAGCGTGAGGCGCGACTGCGCAAAAGCCACATTACCTTCGGCGGTCTGCACAGGTTGCAGACCTGTAGCGGCCACCTTGTCGAGATCGCGTCCTGACTTGGAACCGCAGACCGTATAAATTTTTCTTGCTTCCTCATCATGACCGAGGAACGAAAGTACCAGATTGTCGTTTGTCTCAATCAACTCGTGTGTATAACGCTCCGGACGGATAAACACCACCGCTACCGGCTTGTTCCACAACCACCCGAGACACCCCCAAGAGGCCGTCATCATATTGCACTTCTCCTTTGTGCCTGCCGAAACAAGCATCCACTCCTTGCCGATCGTCTCAAAGACATTGTCGCGCAAGTCTGCTACATTGATTTCTTTCATACCTTATCGTTTTTTAGGTGAGTTCTATAAATATCCACCTCGTTTTGGAATTTCATTTTCTCACACGCTTGTCATATTCCATAAATATCGCAAAAGATTTATCAATACCAACAAAAATCATGCCGACAAAGACAGTAGGTTTACCCTTAAGGCGGGTTCTATAAATTAGCCTTGCTGGATTTTGAGACTATTTTCGAATACATATCGTCAGCGAGTAAGGGAGTAATGCGGGCATTACGACCGAGCGAGGTGGCGATATGAGTCGAAAATAGTTCAAAAGACGGCAAAACGTAACCCAAACTATTCTGTTGCTTGTTACGGTGGTAATTTGTAGAACCCACCTTAAAATAGCCAAACGCATCGGAAAAGTCACAGAAAATGACTACTTTTGCATCTACAAGCAACAATACCATTACGTTTTTCTTCACCACACGTCCTATCAGAGTATGACCATCACCTATATTTCAAAAGAAAATTCATCCATCCTAAAAGGCTTGGCCCTGCTTTTCATGGTAGTCTGGCATTTGTTCAGACCAGAAGACATGCAGGACTCATTCCACTTGTGTACCATACAAGGCATGCCACTGGTCAGTTGGCTGGCCCAAGGATGTCACCCTGTAGGTTTATACCTGTTTATGAGCGGATACGGAATGTATTTCACACACCACGCCAACAAGCGTAGGGGGGGGGTATTTTTAAGGATTATTAAACTTTACAAAACCTATTGGCTCACATTGCTTGTATTCCTGCCTATTGCCCACTGCATCAACCCGACTACCTACCCAGGTGACTGGCTGAGCAGCATTGAAAACATTACTGCCTACCGAACAGACTGGAATGGGGAAATTTGGTTTTTGTTTCCCTATATACTACTGGTTTTGTCCTGCAAATGGATTTTTGCCATTCTCAACAAAATTGGCATCAAAACCATGCTTGTTGCCACCTATATACTCTACTTCATCAGCATTTTTCTGGTCAGCCGATATTACACGGCGTTCTTTGCCCACCACTACGCCCTTTATCATATTGTTTTGTATTTCGACTGCCTGTTTATGTTTGTCACGGGAGCCGCGTTCTGCAAATGCGCTCAGCGCGAATTTACGGGTCCTGTAGCCCGTCTACTTTCACTTCCCCAAACAGTATTGGTAGTACTCTTTGTAGTGGTTTTCCTTTTCGGATGCGCGATAAAACACGGTGCCGTTTACGGTCCGTTCCGGCAAATGGTCTTGATTATACTCTTTGTTCGCATCCATTGGTTCGGCTTCATAAAGAAGGGATTGCGTTTCCTTGGAAAATACAGCACTGTGGTGTGGTTCATCCACACATGGATCTGCTACTATTGTTTCAAGGACTTCATCCACTCGCTGCATTACCCCGTATTGATGCTTCTCGCCACATTGTCGACCAGCATCGCCATAGGATATCTTATCATGAAGATAGACAAGTACACCAACAGGCTGTTGCGGATGGATAGAAAACACGGTTGATCATTTCCATATCTAAGGGAAAATTTCCGGGAAAATATCGCTACCTTTGCGTCATGCGCACGGTATGCCCCAACCGTGATTCAACAAACAGAACAAAAAAATGGAAATCCATCCTATCGCCCATTTTCATTCCCCTTTCCCCACCAAATTCGGCATACCCAAGCAGAGCGGCCTTGTAGAACACTTGCGCGGACGTATCGTCTTCACACCCGACTATCGTTCACCCGACTACATACGCGGTCTGGAGGAGTTCGACTACCTTTGGCTCATTTGGGAATTTTCGGCCAATAAGCACGCTGCCAACAGTCCCGTCGTACGTCCGCCCGTGCTTGGTGGCAACGAGAAGATGGGAGTGTTCGCCACACGCTCACCCTTCCGCCCCAACAATATCGGTCTGTCCTCCGTGCGCCTTGACCATATCGAGATGACCGACGAGGGCCCCGTCATCCACGTGCTGGGTGCCGACTTGATGGACGAAACCCCCATCTACGACATCAAACCCTACGTCACCTATGCCGACTGTCACATCGGAGCACGTTCCGGATTTGTAGACAAACGTACGTGGCCCAAACTCCATGTTGTTCTGCCCGATGACATCCGTCAGCAACTCACCGAGGCTGATGCCGACCTTCTCACCCACATTCTCGAACTTGATCCCCGCCCCCACTACCACACAGATGCTACCAAAACCTACGGCATGGCTTTTTCCGGACGAGACGTACATTTCCAAGTTGAGGGCGACACACTCACGGTAGTATCCATATCATAATACAGACGAAAGGCAACGCTGTCAGTATTCGGCCTTGCCTACTCGAGTCTTCGGGCCGAATACCGCAGTAGTCTGGGCCGAATACTACTGTATTTCAGCCCAAAGACTGGAGTATTTCAGCCCGAAGACTCCAGTATTCCGGCCCGAAGACTGACATCACGCCTTACAATATGGTTGATGAAAAGGGTGGTTTGGAGATGCGCAATGACACATTTCCGCCAAAAATTATGGCGTGTTCTGAAAAATCGTTGATAGATTTTTCAGAACACGCCATATACTGATTCTACGCGCCTCGTACTATTCCAGTACCGACAGGTCGACAAACTTGCCGCGCTCTTTGCGGTCGGCAATCATCTGCTGCAGTTTCTTGCGACGCTGCGGCGCAATCCACTTACGGGCAAAGATGTTGGGGATAGCCACACCGATGGAGATACACATGATGGTGATGGCTGATCCCATACCAAACTTCACGGCATTGGTCAGTTCGCCCACCACACCGTTCATCTCAATCAGGGCAACCAACGCACGGTACATCAGCACACCGGGCACCATCGGGATAACGCTCGGAATGGAGAGCACATGATTGGGCGCATGCACCCAGTGTACGGCCTTGACAGCAATAAGGCTGACCAAAGCACTACCTGCCAGCGAGCCGATAGCCAATCCCATATCAAGACCGATATTGTGGTTGGACGGACCGAGATTGACAAAATTGCGCGTGCAGACCGCTATGATACCACCGATGGCTACCACCCAAAGCAAGCGACGCGGTATATTGAAAATCATTGAGAACCCCATGGCCGAGATAGCCGCCGCAATAGCATAGTTGATGTAGTTGTTGTGGGGTATCATCGGGATATGATAGAACTGCGACAAATCGAAATTGGAAATCTTCAGGAAGAAGGCGATACCAAACGACATCGCCACAATCATCAAGAAGGTATTGATGGCTCGCGTGATACCTACTTGAATATAGTTGTCGAGCATATCGTCGACAAAATTGATGAGCGGCACTCCCGGTACGATAAACAGGGCGCAGGCCAACAACGGATGGAGCGGGGTCGAGGTCCAAGAGGCGGGAAGGAAGGTCGTGAGCCATGCGATGAGCGTGCTGACAAAGGCGGCAATGGCGATACCGATATAGTTGTTTTGTCCGCGACGGAGCAGGAAACCACGCAAGTACATGCCGATGGCTGCAGCCAGCGAAGCATAGAAGAAGGCCGTCCAGTCACAACCAAACTGTATACAGAAGCCACCGCAGGCAAATCCCGTACCGATGGCCACCTGAAGCGGAGTATAGTTGCGCGGACGCTGGCGTATCTGCTCCAGTTCGTTGGCATACTGCTCTATGCTATAATCTTCGCGGATAGCCTTCCACGACAGTTTGCTGACCAGCGAGATGGTGGTCATATTGATACCATGCTTCGTGCAACGCTGAAACTTGGTGAAGGAGTGTTCGCCATCACTGAGGTTGACCATCAGCATGTTGTACTGCACGTAGATGTGCAAATGTTCCTCGGGCAGTCCGAGGAATGCGGCCACGCGGTTCATATTGCGCACAATGCGGTTGGTATCAGCCGCACTCTCGACGAGCATCTGTCCGGTCTTGAGCAAGAGGTCGAGTTTGCGTCTGAGCGATTTTTCGTAAACAAGTTTTTGTTGTTCGTCCATCATAGGATACGGAAAAATGATGTAAATAGTGGTTATACCTTTGAAAACGACTGCAAAAGTACGCATTTTTTCTGTAAGAAAGGATGGTGAACCGTAAAAAGGCAAGGTGGAGAACACGATTGTCGCAGAGAATTCTGTATCTTTGCAAAAGATAGGTGCCTATCGCCAAAAGAAAAGGAAATACCCAATATATATATATGAAAGACTTCTTCAAGTACACACTCGCCACGATTGCCGGACTGATAGTCACAGGCGTCATCGTCGCCCTCATCGGAGCGATGAGCATTGCAGGCATGGTGGCCTCATCGGAGGCCACACAGAATGTAGAGGACAACTCTGTACTCGTACTCAACCTCGCCGGTGTCATCGACGAGCAAGGACAGAACGATATTGTCGGACGACTGACCGGCAACTCGTCCAACAAACTCGGACTCGACCAAATACTCTCTGCCATCCGCAAGGCCAAAACCAACGACGACATCAAGGGCATCTATATCGAAGCCGGTGCCGCGGAGAGCGGATATGCCACGCTGCAGGAGATACGCAACGCCCTGCTCGACTTCAAGAAGAGCAAGAAGTGGATCATCGCCTACGCCGACAGTTACGACCAGGATACATACTATGTAGCCTCGGTTGCCGACGAGATATACATCAACCCCAAGGGTATGCTCGACTGGCACGGACTCGCCTCGCAACCGATGTTCTACAAAGACCTCATGGCCAAGTTCGGCGTACGCTACCAGATTGTGAAGGTCGGCACCTACAAGAGTTTCACCGAGACCTACACCGAAAACAAGATGACCGACGCCAACCGTGAACAGGTATCGGTATTCATGAACGGTCTGTGGAGCAACATCTGCAAGGCAGTGTCTGACAGCCGCCACATCTCCGTCGACTCGCTCAACGCCTACGCCGACCGCATGATCATGTTCGAGCCGGCCGAGAATCTGAAACAAGCCAAGATGGTCGATGGCTTGAAGTACGCCGACGAGATGAAATTGTATATCAAGAAGAAACTGGGCCTCAAAGACGACGAGCACGTCTGTCAGGTAAGCGTCAGCGCCATGCAGAACGTGAAGGAGTCTGCCGCCAAGGGCGATGCCATCGCCGTATACTACGCTTACGGCACCATCGTGCAGAACGGCACGACATCACAACTGGCCAAGGGCCACAACATCGTAGCGCAAAACGTATGCAAAGACCTTGAAGACCTGGCCAACGATGATGATATCAAGGCCGTGGTCGTCCGCATCAATTCTGGCGGTGGCGACGCCTACGCCTCCGAACAGTTGTGGCACCAGATCACTAAACTCAAGGCCAAAAAACCAGTGGTCATCTCCATGGGTGACTACGCCGCATCGGGCGCCTACTACATGAGTTGCAACGCCAACTGGATAGTAGCCCAGCCCAACACGCTCACCGGTAGCATCGGCATCTTCGCCGCCATACCCGACCTCAGCGGACTGGTCACACAGAAACTCGGTGTACACTTCGATGAGGTGAAGACCAACCGCAACAGTACCTTCGGCAGCATCATGGCTCGTCCGTTCAGCGAAGAGGAACTCTCCTATCTGCAGGGCTACGTCAACCGCGGCTACTTCCTCTTCCGCCAGCGCGTGGCCGATGGTCGCCGCCAGCCCGTCGCTGCCATAGAAAAGGTGGCACAGGGTAGAGTATGGTTGGGCAACGATGCCATCAAGATCAAACTTGTCGACCAACTCGGCAGTCTCGACGATGCCATCGCCAAGGCCGCCAGTCTGGCCAAACTCGAAAAGTACCATACCGACAACTACCCCGCAGGGGGCAACTGGATGGAGCAATTGCTGAGCGGCACTTCGCGCCAGAGTTATCTCGACGACCAACTGCGCGCCACGCTCGGCGATCTCTACGAGCCCATCAACCTGCTGAAGAACATCGACCGCCGCGAAGTGCTGCAAGCACGCGTACCGTTCGTGCTCAACATGAACTGACCCCACAACGGCAGATAGAAACATTTCACCACACACATCGATTTCCCCCATGCGTACAGAAGGCGATTTCATCAAGATCAATGAGTGGCTGACTCCCATCAGTTGGCTCTACGGCATAGGCGTGCGCTTCAGAAACGCCCTGTTCGACATGGGTCTGCTCAAGAGTGTGAGTTACGCCACGCCCGTCATCTCCGTCGGCAACATCACCGTCGGCGGCACCGGCAAGACCCCTCATGTGGAGTACCTCATACGCTTGCTGCACGACGACTACAAGGTGGCGGTACTCAGTCGAGGCTACAAACGCAAGAGCCACGGCTACGTTTTGGCCAGCGAAGATACGGTCATGAGCGACATCGGTGACGAACCGTACCAGATGAAGCGGAAGTTCGGTGATATACATGTGGCCGTCGACAAAAACCGTCGCCATGGCATCGAGCGTCTCACACACGATGAGGCCACTCGCGACGTACAGGCCATACTGCTCGACGATGCCTATCAGCACCGCTACGTCAAACCCGGCATCAACATTCTGCTCATCGACTACCATCGCATGATAGGTTACGACAAGTTGTTGCCCGCTGGCCGTCTGCGCGAGCCGCAAGAAGGGACTATCCGCGCCGATATCGTCATCGTGACCAAATGTCCGGCCGATCTCAAACCGATGGAGTACCGCGTACTCAAACGGGTGATGGGTCTTCGCCCCTTCCAGCGACTGTTCTTCACCACACTCGAGTACGGCGACCTCCTTCCTGTGTACGGAGGTGTACCGCGCAAACTCCGGAGCATCAAGTCCACCACCCACGTGCTTTTGCTCACCGGCATCGCGTCGCCCCGGCAGATGATACTCGACCTGCAGCCCTACACCCGGCACATCACTCCGCTGACCTTCGGCGACCACCACGCATTCACCGCTGCCGATGCGGCACTCATCAACGAGAGTTACGCTGCTATGCCCGCACCCAAGGTCATCATCACGACCGAGAAAGACAGTGTACGACTGCAACAACTCGAAGGGCTGACCGACGAGGTGAGAGCCAACATCTTCGCACTCCCCATACAAGTAAAATTTCTACTCGACGACAAAGAAAAATTCGATAAAAAGATCATAGACTATGTACGAAAAAATTCAAGAGACGGCAGCATGGCTTAAAGAGCGCATGACGACCCAACCGCAGACTGCCATCATTCTGGGCACCGGTCTCGGACAACTGGCCTCAGAGATCACCGACAGTTATGAATTCTCATACAAGGACATACCCAACTTCCCCGTATCGACGGTAGAGGGACACGCCGGAAAACTCATCTTCGGCAAACTCGGCAACAAGGATATCATGGCCATGGAAGGCCGTTTCCACTACTACGAGGGATACTCGATGAAGGAGGTCACCTTCCCCATACGCGTGATGTACGAACTGGGCATCAAAACCCTGTTCGTCAGCAACGCTTCGGGCGGCATGAACCCCGAGTTCAAGATAGGTGACTTGATGATCATCACCGACCACATCAACTTCTTCCCCGAACACCCGCTGCGCGGCAAGAACTTCCCCACCGGCCCCCGCTTCCCCGATATGCACGAGACCTACGATCTCCAACTTATCGCCGAGGCCGATGCCATTGCCAAAGAGAAGGGCATACGCGTAGTACACGGCGTATATGTAGGTGTACAAGGGCCTACCTTCGAGACCCCGGCCGAATACAAGATGTACCACCGTCTCGGTGGCGACGCTGTCGGTATGAGCACCGTTCCCGAAGTCATCGTCGCCCATCACTGCGGCATCAAGACATTCGGTATCAGTATCATCACCGACCTTGGACTTGAGGACACACCCGTCGAAGTGAGCCACGAGGAAGTACAGATCGCCGCCAACAACGCCCAACCGCTGATGACGGAGATTATGAGAGAGATGATCAACCGCGCATAAGTCATGACAGAAATAGCCACACTGGGTGAGTTTGGCCTCATCAGCCACCTCACCGACGGCATCCAACCCAAGAACGCCTCTACCCTACGCGGTGTGGGCGACGACTGCGCAGTGATGCACTACCCCGACAAGGAGGTGCTCGTCACGACGGATATGCTCATGGAGGGCGTACACTTCGATCTGACGTATATCGACATGCGCCATTTGGGTTACAAGTCGGCCATGGTCAATATCAGCGACATCTTCGCCATGAACGGCACTCCCCGCCAACTGGTGGTCAGCATCGCACTCAGCAAGCGGTTCAAGGTAGAAGACCTCGACGAATTCTATGTCGGCCTGCGCGCCGCCTGTGACAAGTGGAATGTAGATATTGTCGGTGGCGACACCACCTCGTCGTACACTGGTCTGGCCATCAGCATCACCTGCATCGGCGAAGCCGCCAAGGAGGACATCGTCTATCGTGACGGTGCCAAAGATACCGACCTCATCTGCGTCAGCGGCGACCTCGGTGCAGCCTACGCCGGGCTACAGTTGCTGGAACGCGAAAAGAGTGTCTACTACCAACAGGTAGACGAGGCCCGAAAAAAAGGGGATACTCGCGGGCTCGAAGCCCTCAAGAATTTCCAGCCCGACTTCGCCGGCAAGGAGTACATCATACAACGGCAGATACAGCCCGAAGCCCGCGGCGACATTCTCGCCCGGCTTCACGAGCAGAACATCCGTCCGACGGCCATGATGGACATCAGTGACGGACTGAGCAGCGAACTCATGCATATCTGCACCCAAAGCCACTGCGGATGCCGCATCTACGAGAAGAACATCCCCATCGACTACCAGACGGCAGTCATGGCCGAGGAACTGAACATGAACGTGACCACCTTTGCCCTCAACGGCGGCGAAGACTACGAACTGCTCTTCACCGTACCCATCGGCGACCATGAAAAAATTGCCGATATGGATGACGTGAAACTCATCGGTCACATCACCAAGGAAAACCTCGGACGGATGCTCGTCACACGCGACAATAGCGAGTTTGAACTCAAAGCCCAAGGTTGGAATCCGCTCAAAGAAACGGTGGCCAATGACAAATAATCCGTCAGACTAAGGACTTCCGTCTCCACATAAAAAGCGTGCAACCACAAATTTGTCGGTTGCACGCTTTTTTTATATTCTTGCTTGTTGTTTGCAGTGAAATTTACGATGTCAGGGACACCAACATTTTCCCTTTTTATCCTTACCTGTCAATTTCTTCTTGCTATCAAAGAATTTCGCTCCCAAAAGACACCATCTGCATAGCCTTGTATGGTATTGTCCAAGGTGGAATGGATGAGTCTTTTAGCAGACCACAAACAATATTCTTTGTTGATCTCTACGCCAAAATAGTCTCTACCCAGTTTGCGCGCTACGACGGCTGACGTACCGCTACCCAAGAATGGATCAAAGACCTTGTCTCCAGGTTTTGTTGAGGCGAGTATCAATTTTGCATAAAGTTTCTCTGGCTTCTGCGTCGGATGGTCTGTGTTTTCGGGCATAGACCAAAAAGGAATGCTGATGTCATCCCAGAAATTTGAAGGATAGGTCAGACGAAATTTTCCCGTTGCCGTTTCGTCCCAATCTTTGGGTTTGCCATCGACCTTATAGGGAGCAAGGACTTTTCTTTTCACCATTACCGTACCAACATCGAAATAGTAATCTTTGGGATTTTTGACGGCGAACCAAATATCCTCCATCGCATTTTTCCAATTTGACTTGTTTCCTCTTCCTTTTTCCCTTTGCCACGTTATGCGATTGACAACCGTGAGTCTTTCTTCAATGACTCTCTGCATGGAAGATGAGCATTTCCAGTCGCCACACATATAGAGAGAGCCATTAGGTGCCAACTTGTCGCATACCTTATAAAACCAACTTCGCAAGTAATCTTCATAAGCATCAGAAGTCATACTCGAAAACTTGGTGCCATGGAAATCTTTCTTAAGATTGTAGGGTGGGTCTATTATGATAAGGTTGAAATGATTGTCGGGGATATAGTCAAGGCAGTCCAACAGGTCTGCGTTGACAATAGCATTGTCTGCGAATGAGGTTCTCAAATCATTCGCAGACAATATAAGTTTTTCCAAATCAGAAACTTCTTGCTCTGAAACCGTCAAGGTTCTATTGCGTGCTGCACGGACTTTTTCTGACACGTTTCTCTTAATCAGTTTTCTCTATTAGTGCCTCAGTTTTCTCTATCAGTGCCTTCTACAAAAAATGCTCACAGCAATCCTTGATGACGCAACATATCAAGGAATCCGGCTGACATGGCCTCATTGTCGCGCCGAGTGTAGCGGCAATCAGTGAATACCTGCGCAAGGGTCTGCTTGCCATTGACGCGGACAAACTCCTCATTCTCGGGCAATGCTTCCTTCGCAGCGTAAATATCATTGATGGCCGTAGGCGTATAGTCGGTATAGGTTTCCTCATGCACAATACCTCGCAACGGCAGACGGTCGGTAAGCGGTGGATTTTCTGCAGGCCAACCCAACGTGATGGTAGCGACAGGAGCGACAAGCGACGGAAGCCCCAACACATCGACAATCATTTGCGGCTGATAGACCGTTGTTCCCAGGAAGCAACATCCCAAGCCTTCTTCCTCCGCAAGATTGCAGAAAGTCTGACAGTAAAGTAAGGCATCGGTCATGGCGTTGATGAACGAAAGAAAGTTGGCATAGCCGGGTTGGGCCTGCCGGTGCTCCGCCCAAACGGTTGTACGGTGGAAATCGGCGCAAAAGGTCAGCACCACAGGGGCGGCAGTCACCATCGGCTGATTGAAATGCGCGGGAGCCAGCCGCGCCTTCATCGTCTCATCGCGCGTGACAACAACACTATACAACTGCAGGTTGCCCATCGTCTGGGTACGCTCGGCGTCCGCAAGCAGTCGCGCAAGCAAGTCGGCCGACACCTCACGGTCGGCATATTTTCTGATACTTCTTCTGGTCTTGATCGTATTCATTCGGAGATAATTTTTTATCGTACACAAAGTTACGACAATATCCGAGCAAAAGCGACGGACATCCCATATTTTATTCGTACTTTCGCAAAAGCAAACCTATTCATGCGATGGCGTACCGACAAATAACAACCATCACTAAAAAAATACCCAACAAGCAACAATGGCAGACAAAATCAACATACGCAAACTCGAGGCCGACCTATGGGAGTCGGCAGACTTGCTTCGCGCAGGCAGCAAACTGACCAGTAGCCAATACTGCATGCCGGTGCTGGCACTGCTTTTCCTGCGCTACGCTTTCAGCCGCTACAAGATGGTGGAGGCAGAACTGATGAAAAACCGCCCCAGCCGTGGCGGACGCATGATGCCTATTGAGGCGAGCGACTTTGCCGCCAAGAGCGCGTTGTTTCTGCCCCGCGAGGCGCAGTTCGACTATCTTGTAGCCCTGCCCGACAATGTGGCGGCGGCAGGACTGAAAGCCGTCAACGGACAGGACATCAACTCTTTGGGCGAGGCCGTGAACAATGCCATGGTCCTGGTGGAGGCGCAGAGCGAACAGCTCATGGGCGTGCTGCCCAAGACCTACACTATGTTTAGCGACGACCTGCTGCGCGACCTGCTCCGCATCTTCAACAACAAGACGCTCGACGAGATTGGCGGTGACGTGATCGGGCGCATCTACGAATATTTCCTCTCCAAGTTTGCCAAGGCGGTGGCGAGCGATGATGGCGTCTTTTTTACGCCTAAGTCACTCGTAAAAATGCTGGTCAACGTGCTGGAACCCCAGCAGGGAGTGATGCTCGACCCGGCTTGCGGTTCGGGCGGTATGTTTGTGCAGACGGGCGATTTTGTCAACGCCAACGGCATGAACGCCAACACGCTGATGACATTCTACGGTCAGGAGAAGGTGGAATACAACGCCCAACTCTGCTTGATGAACATGGCGGTACACGGACTGAACGGTCGCATCGTAAGTGGCGATGAGGCCAACTCGTTCTACCATGATGCCCACAACCTTGCCGGCCGGTGCGACTATGTGATGGCCAATCCGCCGTTCAACGTGGATAAGGTGAAGGCGGAGAGTGCGCAGAGTGCGGGCCGTCTGCCTTTCGGACTGCCGGGCGTGAACGCCAAGACCAAGGAGATTGGCAATGCCAACTACCTCTGGATAAGTTATTTCTATGCTTACCTCAACCCTACGGGGCGTGCCGGGTTTGTGATGGCTTCGTCGGCCACGGACAGCAGCAACAAAGACCGCGACATCCGCGAACGACTCGTCAACACGGGCGATGTGGATGTGATGGTGTCGGTGGGCAACAATTTCTTCTATACCCTCTCGCTGCCTTGTTCGCTGTGGTTCTTCGACCGCAACAAGCGGCGAGAAATCCGCGACAAGGTACTCTTCATCGATGCCCGCAACTACTACACCGTGGTGGACCGCACGCTCAACGAGTGGACGGAGTGGCAACTGCGCAACCTGCAGGCCATCGTGCATCTCTATCGGGGCGAGACCGACAAATACCGCAAGCTCATCGCTGACTATCGGGATGTGCTTAGTGAACATGCCGAGAAATACGACAATGCCGCATGGCATGCGGAAGACATGAGTTTTGAGGATGCTTTGGAAGCCATTGCTGCGGAAGAGACGCTCTGCAACAAAACGATAAAAGAGCAACAGGCTTTGCTCAAAGCCACCAAAAAGCGCAGCGAGAAGGAAGAAATCAAGTCGGCCATAGCCGAGAGCGAGAAGACCTTGGCTGACATTCTCGACGTAAAGGCGGCCATGACCGAGGCGGTATGGCTCACTTCCAAGTTTGGCACAGACGGCAAGTATCAGGACGTGGCTGGTCTCTGCCGCATAGCCACCATCGCCGATATTGCCGAAAAAAACTACTCTCTCACCCCTGGTGCATACGTGGGTGTGGCTGAAGCCGAGGATGATGGCGTGGACTTCCACGAGCGCATGAACGAGATTCACACCGAGCTGTCGCGGCTCAACGAAGAGGCAAACCAGCTGATGGGCGAGATACAGAAGAGTTGGGAGGGGATGAGATGAAGGCGCAAATGGAAGAACGAATTGTGACACCACTGGTGACACAATTTGGCGCATGGAAGAAAGTGAAGTTGGGGGAAGTGTGCGTTAGCATTGCAGACGGAGACCATCAAGCACCACCAAAAGCGGAGAAGGGTGTCCCTTTTGTTACGATTTCTAATATCGACTCCCATAATTGCATGGACTTCACGAACACCATGTTTGTCACAGAGGAATATTACGACAAGTTGGACAATAAAAGGAAACCTCAGAAGAATGATGTGCTTTATTCTGTGGTAGGCTCTTTCGGCAAACCTGTTTTCGTCAAAGAGGACGTGAAGTTTGTATTTCAGCGACATATTGCAATCCTTCGTCCTAATGAGGAAATTGTAAATCCTATGTTTATGTACTACACCATGTTGTCGAATGATTTTTATCATCAGGCAGACGCAGTGGCGTTGGGTGCGGCTCAAAGAACCATTTCGCTCACGTCTTTGAGAAATATGGAAATTGCCTTGCCCCCACGCTCCGTTCAAGACACCATTGCGACGACCCTAAGCCGTTACGATGCCTTGATTTCGAACTACCTGCATCAAATAAAGTTGCTGGAGGAGGCGGCGCAGCGTCTCTACAAGGAATGGTTCGTTGACCTCCACTTTCCCGGACACGAAAACGTAAAGGTGACGGATGGGGTACCCGAGGGGTGGGAGAAGAAAAAGTTAGTAGATTTGGTAGAGGTACTTTATGGCTATGCGTTTGACGGCAAACTTTTTAATCAGAAGAATCAAGGCAAGCCAATTGTGAGAATCAGAAATATCCCCACGGGAAGGACTGAAGACTATACAACGGAAGATGCCTCTACGAAATATGTGATACACAATGGTGATATTTTGGTAGGCATGGATGGGGAGTTTCATATAAACAGTTGGAGTGGAACGGACGCTTATCTCGTTCAACGAGCATGTTCATTTCTCCCCAAGACTGATGCTCTAAAAGGTTTCCTTTTCCAAGCAATAGTATCTCCTATTAAATTCTTCGAAAAGACATTGGTGGGAGCGACAGTGGCTCATCTTGGGAAGAAACATATTGATTCAATCGAAATCTTGCTGGCAGACGATGAAACTCTGTACGTTCCATTCCAAAGATATTTCAGACTTAGGCAAAAGTTGCTAAACTCCATCACCCTCCTCACGGAGTCCCGCGACCGCTTGCTTCCGAAGCTGATGTCGGGCGAGATAGAACTATAATGTCAACACAAAATTGCACAAACAATATGGACGAGCAATATCATACATCGAGCGACTATGCACCGCAGTTTGTCACGTCGGACAGCACGGCCTTCCCAGGGGAATATGCCTTGTGGCTGAAAGACATAAAGCTGCGCTACCGCCAGGCACAAAGCAAGGCCGCCATCAAGGTGAACACCGAACTGCTGCAATTCTATTGGCAGTTGGGCAAGGACATCGTGGCCATGCGCATAGAAGACCATTGGGGCAAAGGCGTGATGAAACAGCTTAGCCTCGACCTGCGGGCGGAATTCCCCGACCAGGCAGGCTTTTCGCATACCAACCTGAAATACATAAAACGATGGTATTCCTTTTATAGCCAAGAAGATATAATAGGTCACCAAGCTGGTGACCAATTGGGTATGCCTGATAAATTCATGCTTGTACCCTGGCGGCATCATGTCTGTATCTTCACCAAAAGCAAGACGGTGAAAGAAGCCCTGTTCTACATAAACTGCACCATAGAAGGCAACTGGAGCCGCCGTATGCTCGAAGACAACATGGAAGCCGACCTTTATGCCAGACAGGCCAAGGCCGTGACCAACTTTGAGGCGCATCTGCCTGCCGTGCAAAGCAAACTGGCGGAAGAATTGCTGAAAGACCCTTACAAGTTGGACTTCCTTACCCTTAGGGAGGGCTACGACGAGCGCGACATGGAAGATGCGCTCGCCCAAAACATCACGCGGTTTCTGCTGGAGCTGGGACACGGCTTTGCCTATGTGGGGCGGCAGATGGAGCTGCGCATGCCTGGCGGGCAGTCGTTCTTCCCTGATATGGTGTTCTACAACATCCCCTTGAAATGTTATGTCGTGGTGGAGCTGAAGGTTGTAAAATTCATTCCTGAGTTTGCCGGCAAGCTCAACTTCTATGTCACTGCCGCCGACAAGTTGCTGCGCGGCGAGGGCGACAATGCCAGCATCGGACTGCTCATCTGCCGATCGAAGGACGACACGGTCGTGGAATGGTCGTTGCAGGACATCAACAAGCCCATAGGCGTATCGTCATACCAACTGCAAGAGGTGGTGAACCGCACCATAGAGGAGTTGGAAAGCAAGACAATGAAACACCAATAAAACCATCACCGCTTATGCCACACGACTATTCGGAGGACAACCTTATAAAGAAGAGTCTTGGCTCTTGAAGCTGATGTCGGGCGAGATAGAACTATAAAGACAATACCATTATGGCAGAAATACAAGCAACAGACAATGTCCTCTTCGAGAAAATTGCACAACTCATAGAAGAAGCACGGCAGCACGTGAAGAAGGCCGTGAATACGGCAATGGTGTATACCTATTATAATATGGGCAAATACATCGTGGAAGACGAACAACAGGGACAAGAACGTGCGGAATACGGGAAAACTGTTCTGAAAAAGCTGTCTGCAAGGTTGACGGAAAAATATGGCGAGGGGTGGTCATATTCCAACCTTCGCCAGATAAGGCAATTCTATATGGTTTACTGCAATTTGACAAACAGTGTCTGTCAAATTGACGGCGAAAATCGCAAACAGTGTTTGTCAAATCCGATATTCACACTCTCTTGGTCTCATTACCTCGTGTTGATGCGCATAGAGAATCCCGACGAACGCAGTTTCTACGAGATAGAGTGCCGAAACCAAAACTGGAGCGTACGTCAACTACAGCGGCAATATAATTCAAGCCTCTATGAGCGTCTGGCTCTTAGCCGTGACAAAATCGAAGTGATGCGGTTGGCCACTGAAGGGCAGACGATAGAAAAACCATCCGACATTATCAAAAGCCCCATCACACTGGAGTTTCTTGGTCTGAAGCCCGACGAATCATACAGTGAGACGAAACTCGAGAATGCCATCATAGGCAAGATACAGAGTTTCCTGCTCGAAATGGGCAAGGGCTTTCTCTTCGAAGCGCGTCAGAAACGGTTCACCTTTGATGAAGACAACTACTACGTGGACTTGGTATTCTACAACCGTTTGTTGCAGTGCTATGTGCTGATAGACCTCAAGATAGACAAACTGACACACCAAGACCTCGGACAGATGCAGATGTATGTCAACTATTTCGACCGCTACGTAAAGCAAGACTTTGAGAAACCCACCATCGGCATTCTGCTCTGCAAAGAGAAAAATGACACACTGGTGGAACTGACTCTGCCCACAGATGCCAATATCTACGCCTCTGCCTACGAACTATACTTGCCCAACAAAGAACTACTGCAAGCCAAGGTGAAGGAATGGATAGAGGAGTTTGAGGAAAACGAGGAATTGAACAAACTATAAATCGCTTATGGCATTACCTATCAACATAGAAGACCTGTTGCGGCAACGCAAGGTGGAGTCTTCGCGCATCGAGTTCAAGGAAGGATGGAACCCCAGTTCCATCTACCATTCCATCTGTGCCTTTGCCAACGACTTCGACAACATCGGCGGCGGATACATCCTTGTAGGCGTAGCGGAAAAGGACGGAGTGGCCCAGCGCCCGGTAAAAGGACTACCCGACGAACAGATAGACAAGATACAGAGGGAAATGCTGCAATACAACCAGATGATGGAACCTCTGTATATGCCCCACTTGTCGGTAGAGGAGGTGGACGGGCGCAATCTGCTGGTGATATGGGTCCCGTCGGGTATCAACAGACCCTATGCCGTGCCAACGGACGTAAACGCCAAGCTGAAGAAATCAGCCTACTACATTCGTTACGGCACATCCTCTATCCAGGCAAAAGGCGAGCAGCTGGACGAACTGCGCGACATGACCAACCGTGTGCCGTTCGACGACAGAGGCAACCCCGACATCAAACTTACCGACATCTCTCCACTTCTCGTAAAAGACTACTTGCGAAAAGTGGATAGCAAGTTGCAAAATGCAGACTTGGTAAACAACTTGCCGAACGTGCTGGAACAGATGGACTTGATGGAAGGGCCAACGGAAAGACGCTGCATCAAGAATGTAGCAGCCATGATGTTCTGCGAAGAACCTGAAAAGTTTTTCCGCACCACACAGGTGGACATTGTGATATTCCCTAATGGCAGAGACAACGACCCCGACAACATGATAGAACTGCCCATCATCAAAGGTCCTGTACCCAAGATGATACAGGAGGCAATGGCCTATCTCCGGACCCATGTAGTGAAAGAAAGCATCATCAAACAGAAAGATGACGAACACTCTCTACGGTTCTTCAACTATCCATACCAAGCCTTGGAGGAAGCTGTCGTAAACGCCTTGTATCATAGAGACTACAGAGAGCGTGAGCCTGTAGAGATAACCATAGAGCCGGAACGCATATCCATCTTGAACCATGGTGGACCCGACCGATCTATCCCTATGGAAGAAATACGCAAGGGGAAAACGCTGCGATGCCGCAAATACCGCAACCGTCGTTTGGGTGAGTTCCTAAAAGAACTGGAACTGACAGAAGGACGAGCAACAGGAATTCCAACGATACAAAACCAATTGTCAAAGAATGGGTCTGCAGCAGCTACTATTGAGACAGACGAGAACAGAGCGTATTTCCTGATAGACATACCTTGCCACCCGATGTTTCTGAAGAAGGATAAAGAACTGCTATTGTCTCAAGTTGAAAATGCCGATAAAGAGGGCGTTACGCAAAATCTGTCCCAAGTCTTGTCCCAAGTCTTGTCCCAAGTCGAAAATGCGGATTATGAACAGATGGCACAGACTATGACTCTATTGGAAAAAGAAATGGCATTGGCTGACCTGATGCCCATAATAGGAGAAAAAAACAGGACGCGATTCAAGCGGTCTATTCTGAATCCTCTTATTTCCGCAGGACTGGTATCGCTCACAATTCCAGAAAAGCCTACATCCAGCAAGCAAAAGTATTTGCTGACAGACAAAGGCAAATCATTAATGACAAAACAATAAACCATCACCGCTTATGCCACACGACTATTCGGAGGACAACCTCATACAGAAAAGCACAGCCCTGCTGATGGAGCAGGAACTGGGCTGGAAGAGCATCATGGCTTGGGATGCGGAGAAACTCGGCTCCGACGGCACACTGGGCCGACAGGGGTATGGCGAGGTGCTGCTCGTGCGCCACTTCAAGGTGGCACTACGCGCCCTCAACCCCTGGCTCACCGACGCACAGACCGAAGAGGCCGTGGAGCGCATGACGGAACACATGAGCAGCCAGACGCTGATGCAGATCAACGAGCAGAAATACTCCTACATCCGCAACGGCGTGCCCGTGACACGCCATAAACCAGACGGTGAGACGGAGACGGTGCGCGCCAAGGTCATCGACTTCCAGTCGGCAGAGAAAAACGAGTTTATCTGCGTCAGGGAACTGTGGGTACACGGCACGCTCTACCGCCGCCGTGCAGACATCGTGGGCTATGTGAACGGACTGCCGCTGCTCTTCATGGAACTGAAAAACCACGACGTGGAGGTGGAGGACGCCTTCACGCAAAACTACCGCGACTATCTCGACACCATCCCGCAACTGTTCTATCACAACGCCTTCATCATGTTCAGCAACGGACTGGAGGCACGCGTGGGTACAATCGACTCCAAGTGGGAGTTCTTCAGCGAATGGAAACGACTGGCAGAGACCGACGAGGGAAGCATCGAACTACCCACCATGCTGAGAGGCATCTGCCGGAAAGAAAACTTCCTCGACCTGCTGGAAAACTTCATCCTCTACGACCACAGCGACGGCCGAACGGTGAAAATCATGGCGCGCAACCACCAATACCTCGGTGTGAACCAAGCCGCAGAGATGTATCGCAACCGCAAGTTCCTCGGTGGAAAGCTGGGTGTATTCTGGCACACGCAAGGATCGGGCAAGAGCTACTCCATGCTCTTCCTCTCGCAAAAGATAAGGCGGAAGTTTGAAGGTTCGCCCACCATCGTCATCCTCACCGACCGTGACGAACTCAACAAGCAAATATCCGACACCTTCGAGAACTGCGGACTGCTCGGCCAGCAGAAAGCCAAGCAGTTCATAGCCCAAAGCGGCGAAGACCTGCGCACGAAGCTTATGGGCAATCCCTCGTTTATTTTCTCGCTGATACAGAAGTTCAACCAGCCCCAAGCCACGCCCATCTATCCCGACCACGACATCATCGTGATGAGCGACGAGGCCCACCGCACGCAGAACGGCATCTTCGCCGACAACATGATGCACTTGTTGCCCACAGCCCACCGCATAGGTTTTACGGGCACACCGCTGCTGAGCAACGACAACATCACCGCCCGCACCTTTGGCGGCTACGTCAGCATCTATGACTTCAAGCGAGCCGTGGAGGACAAGGCCACCGTGCCCCTCTACTACGAAAACCGGGGCGAGAAACTGCAGGAACTAAAGAACCCCGACATAAACGCCGAGATAGCCGCACGGCTCGACGAGGAAGACCTCGACCCCTCGCAGCAAGCCAAACTGGAAAGGGAGTTTGCCCAAGAGGTGCACCTGCTCACGGCTGAGAAACGACTGCGCGTGGTGGCACACGACTTTGTGCGCCACTATAGCGACCTGTGGACAAGCGGCAAGGCCATGGTGGTGAGTTTCAACAAGGTGACCTGCGTGAGGATGTACAATTATGCGCAGGAGTATTGGCAGAAGGAAACCAACGCCCTGCGCCGACAGATAGAAGCAAACCCTTTCCAACAGGAGGCACAGGAGCTGCGCCGCAAACTGCAATGGATGGAGCAGACGGAGATGGCTGTGGTCATCTCGCAAGAGCAAAACGAGATACAGACGTTCAAGAAGTGGCGACTCGACATCACGCCCCACCGCACGAAGATGGAGAAACGCGAACTGGACAAGGACTTCAAAGATGCGGAGAATCCACTGCGCGTAGTGTTTGTTTGCGCCATGTGGCTCACGGGCTTCGACGTAAAATCGCTCTCATGCCTTTACATCGACAAGCCGATGAAGGCACACACGCTGATGCAGACCATTGCCCGCGCCAACCGTGTAGCAGAGGGAAAGACCAACGGACTGGTGGTAGATTACATAGGCATCGTGAAAGCCCTGCGACAGGCTCTCGCCGACTACACCGCCACCCCCGATGGTGGCGCACATGGCAACGACCCGACGGTAGACAAGGCCGAACTTATCAAGCACGTTATGGAGACTATCACAGCGGCGGAAGAATACTTGCACGACCACGGTTTCTATTTGCAGCAACTCATCAACGCGGAGTCGTTTGAAAAACTGGCATTGCTAAAGCAAGCTGCCAACGCCATGTGCGAGACTGCGGAAATACGCAAATCGTTCTGCACCTTTGCCACCACGCTGCTGAAACTTTGGAAATATCTCGACCGTGAAGACATCACTGCGGAGATGAAATCCAAGAAGGACGCCATCGAAGCCATTTGGAAAGAGTTGCAAAAGAAGCGCAAGCATTCGGACATCACCGAACTCAGCGTGGCCATCAACGACATCGTGAACGAGCATTTGGAGATAGACGCCAACCTTCAGGCCACCACTGTAGCCGAAGGCAAACGCTTCGATATCAGCAACATCGACTTCCAACTGTTGCAGCGAGAGTTTGCCAAGAGTAGGGAGAAAAATCTGATATTGCGCGACATACAGGAACTGCTACAAGAGCGCATTGCACAGATGCTTGCCGCCAACCCATCGCGCATCAATTTCTATGAGCGGTATCAAGAAATCATCAAGGCATACAACCAAGAGCAAAACCGCGCTTCGATAGAGAAGACATTTGAGGACTTGATGAACCTGTCACACACTCTCACGGAAGAGCAGGATCGTTATTTACGCGAGGGCTTCAAAAGTGACGAAGAACTGGCACTCTACGAACTTCTCGTGAAGGACAACCTCACGAAACTGGAAATCAAGAAGTTAAAAGTCGTGGCAACCGAACTGCTCAACAAGATAAAATCCAAACTGAAAGGCATGGACCATCCATTTGACAAACCATCTACAAAGGCAACTATCATTGTGACTATACGCGACACACTATGGCAAGAACTGCCCGAAAGTTATCCGGAAACAAGCATCGGTTTCTATCGAGATCAAGTATATAACTTTGTTAGTCAGAGATACAACAGGTGATAAGTGACGATAAAAAAATAACGCTCCAAAACAAAAACCTATTCATGCGAAAAACATACCTCACCATTATGCTCGCCGCACCTTGCGCCACTCTTTCCCTCGCTGCAAAAAAGACGGCAACCGATACACAATGCCCCAACGTCATCATCATCCTCGCCGACGACCTCGGCTACGGCGACCTCGGTTGCTACGGGGCAAAGGGGGTAAAAACACCCAATGCCGACCGCCTGGCCCGGCAAGGCATTCGGTTCACCGACACCCACGCCGTAGCCGCAACCAGTACCCCATCGCGCTACTCGCTCCTCACGGGCGAGTATGCTTGGCGGAAATCGGGTACCGATGTGGCGGCGGGCAACGCTGGCATGATCATACGACCGGAACAGTTCACGATGGCCGACATGTTCAAGAGCCGCGGCTACACCACCTGCGCCATCGGCAAATGGCATCTCGGCCTGGGCGACCATACCGGCACACAGGACTGGAACGCGCCACTGGCAGCATCGCCCGCTGACCTGGGATTTGACTACCACTACATCATGGCAGCCACGGCTGACCGCGTACCCTGCGTCTTCATCGAGAACGGCATGGTGGCCGACCACGACCCGACAGCCCCGATAGAGGTGAGTTACGAAAAGAATTTCCCGGGCGAACCGACTGGGCGCGACCATCCCGAACTGCTCTACAACATGAGACCCAGTCACGGCCACGACATGTCCATCGTCAACGGTATCAGTCGTATCGGGTATATGCGAGGCGGTGGCAAGGCACTATGGAAGGATGAGAACATCGCTGACTCCATCACCCGTCACGCCGTCGCGTTCATCGAGGAGAATTGTCAGCAACCGTTTTTCATGTACTTGGCCACCAACGACGTGCATGTACCACGTTTCCCACACCCACGCTTTCGTGGACAAAGTACGATGGGAGTACGCGGGGATGCCATCGCACAGTTCGACTGGTCGGTGGGTGAAATCATGCGCACACTCGATCGGCTCGGCATCGCCGACAACACGCTTGTCATTCTCACCAGCGACAACGGACCGGTGGTGGACGACGGCTATCAAGACCGTGCTGAAGAATTGTTGGGCGATCATCGGCCGACAGGTCCTTGGCGCGGTGGAAAGTACAGTGCGTTTGAGGGTGGTACAGAAGTACCGTTCATTGTGCGTTGGCCATCGAAGGTAAAGGCCGGACAGACGCATGGCACGCTTACCTCACAGATAGACCTCATACGGTCATTGGGTAGTCTTATCGGCGCAACACTGCCCAAGGGAAGTGCGCCCGACAGCGAAGACCGTATCGGCAATCTGCTGGGAACTGACCTGTCCGACCGTTCTTGGGTGGTGGAAGAAGCACACGACCATACGCTGTCGGTACGCACAAAAGAATGGAAATATATAGAACCAAGCGACGGCCCAAAGATGATAAAGTGGGGTCCGAAGATAGAAACAGGATTTCAGCCAACCCCACAACTCTACCATATCGGCACAGATGGTGCCGAGACCGTCAACAGAGCCACAGAGCAGCCGGAGAAAGTCTTTGAAATGCAAAACATCCTCCGCCACGTTCGCTGACAGAGGATGAAGATCAAAGGGTAATGACAAAAAAGATGTTGTACTACATCATCATTTGCCGACAAAGGCCAAGATTTTGTTGAGCGGTATGCCGAAATTGAAATTGTCACTGACGGCCAGTTTGGCATAGTTGACAGCCACGACACGCCCTTCCTTGTCGAGTACAGGACTACCACTCGATCCTTGCACGGTCGGGATGCTATACAACAGACGGTCTCCGTCGGGCATTTGGGTCACCTTGCCACTGGTCATCTGTACCTTGATGCCCTGCTTGGTAGTGGCCAGTGCCGGACCGGCATTGTAGCCTATCATATAGAGTTCTTGGTCGATACGCAAGGTGGTATCTTTCTTCTTGCCGAACATTTCGCTCAACCGTTCACTCAACGATGGGCTTTCGGTCTCGCCCAATCCGAAGACGTGGGCCGACTCTGGAGTAACGCCGCTCTTGAGCCGTATCAGTGCGAGGTCGACATCCTCTTTATTGGAAACCTTGGTGACCACACAAGGATTCTTTTTCAGGAAATCGTCAGTCGATGATACATAGGTACCGTCGTAGGCAATGCCCACTTCACAAACGGGCGTGATAGACAGTTCGTCGAGCGAGATATTGCCGTCAAGCACACGGTCGCGGGCTTCTGCCAGTGCTTGGAAAGAAGAACGGAGTTCGCTCTCCTGCTCTTCTATCCGCTCATAACGGTTGGCATCGTAGATATCGTTGCCATAGAAATCGGTCGCATAACAATCAGACTTCTCATTCTCCAGTTCTGCGTACTGTTCCTGCAAGTTCTGCATCTGCAACGTGTAATAAGTACGGAGCGCCTGGAGAAGATTGTAGAGTTGGTTCTTCACAGCAGACTTGTCAACAATGGGTTGCGCTACATGGCGATTTGTCATGATTGTGCCCTTGCTATCAATAAAGAAGCCCGTGCCGGAAAGGGTGACCGCCTTCGACAAAATCTCACTGCGGTCGGCCGTGAAGTCAATATCACCGTCACCATCAAGTCCGGTAAAATAGAGGTATTTTCCGTTGGGCAATTTCATCTGATAATAGTAGCGGTTGAGTATCAATACCACACCCGACTTGCTCCCCGCGAAAAGTTCTTCGGGAGTTTTTTCCCCACTGCAACTGCACAGACAGGAGACCAGGCATCCGAAAAAGATGCACCATAAGGATATTCTTTTCATCTGTTTCATAGTCATTTGCTGAAAAACACCGACACCTTTTCCCTTGAAAAATGTAGTAACAAGGCATCGGGACGATTCGGCACAAAGGTAAGCATAAAAATCGAGTCAAGCATCATTTTAGAGAATTCAAACCGCAGGTCACCGACACGGAGTCAAGTTTTTTCACGGACAAAACTCTATGCCTATAAAAAAATGACTATCTTTGCACTCCGCTACCTTTTTCTGACGGAACAGAGCCGGGAAAAGAGCGGACTGTCCAAAAACCACATTATATAAATTATACGATGACAAAAACATATACCTACGACGAGGCTTTCGCCGAATCATTGGAATATTTCGGCGGCGACGAACTTGCAGCACGCGTATGGGTGAACAAATACGCGATGAAAGACAGTTTCGGCAAGATCTATGAGAAATCACCCGAGCAGATGCACTGGCGTATCGCCAACGAGATTGCCCGCATTGAGCAAAAATACCCCCATCCGCTGACAGCACAGGAGATCTTCGACACGCTCGACCACTTCCGCTATATCATTCCCGCAGGAAGCCCGATGACCGGTATTGGCAATAACCATCAAGTGGCCTCACTGAGCAACTGTTTTGTCATCGGTATCGAAGGAGACGCTGACTCCTATGGTGCAGTCATGCGCACAGACGAGGAACAGGTACAACTGATGAAGCGGCGCGGCGGTGTAGGTCACGACCTGTCACAACTCCGTCCTAAGGGTTCTCCCGTCAACAACTCTGCCCTCACCTCCACCGGACTGGTACCCTTCATGGAACGATACAGCAATTCCACCCGCGAGGTAGCACAAGACGGACGGCGTGGTGCGCTCATGCTCTCCGTAAGCATCAAGCACCCCGATAGCGAAGCGTTCATCGATGCCAAGATGACCGAGGGCCGCGTGACGGGTGCCAACGTGTCGGTGAAGATTGATGACGAATTTATGCAGGCTGCCATCGATGACAAGCCCTACACCCAGCAGTTCCCAACAGACTCCCCCACCCCACAGATAAGCAAAAATATATCTGCCCGCAAACTGTGGGACAAGATTGTACACAACGCATGGAAGAGCGCAGAACCAGGCGTACTGTTCTGGGACACCATACTGCGCGAGAGCATACCCGACTGCTACGCCGACCTCGGTTTCCGCACCGTATCAACCAACCCCTGCGGCGAAATACCACTCTGCCCCTACGACTCATGCCGTCTGCTCTCGCTCAACCTCTACTCCTACGTTGAACAACCCTTCACACCCCAGGCAAAGTTCGATTTCGACAAATTCGCTCAACACGTCCGCATCGCCCAACGCATCATGGACGATATCATCGACCTGGAGATGGAAAAGATAGATCTCATCATCGAGAAAGTGAAGAGCGACCCACAAGCCGATGACATCAAGGGAGCCGAACTGCATCTTTGGGAAAAAATACGCGAGAAGAGCAGCAAGGGACGCCGTACAGGAGTAGGGATCACGGCAGAAGGCGACATGATAGCCGCCATGGGTCTTCGCTACGGCACTCAGGAAGCAACCGACTTCAGCATCAGCGTACACAAGACTCTGGCACTCAACGCCTACCGCAGTTCGGTCACTATGGCAGAGGAACGCGGAGCATTCCCCATCTATGATACCGAGCGCGAAACCGCCAACCCATTCATACTGCGTCTCAAAGAGGCAGACCCTCAACTCTACGCTGACATGACTGCACACGGCCGCCGCAATATCGCCTGTCTGACCATCGCCCCAACCGGCACAACCAGTCTCATGACCCAGACGACAAGTGGCATCGAGCCGGTATTCATGCCCGTATACAAACGCCGCAGAAAGGTCAACCCCAACGACACGGAAGTACACGTGGATTTTGTCGACGAGGTAGGCGACTCCTACGAGGAATATATCGTATACCACCGCAAATTCCTCACATGGATGGAAGTCAACGGCATCGACACCCACAAGAGATACTCACAAGAAGAGATTGACGCACTCGTCGCACGCTCACCTTACTACAAGGCAACCGCCAACGACGTAGACTGGCTCATGAAAGTACGCATGCAGGGTGCCATACAAAAGTGGGTAGACCACTCCATCAGCGTGACCGTCAATCTACCCAACAATGTAGACGAGGCCCTCGTCAGCCAACTATACATCGAAGCATGGCGCTCGGGATGCAAAGGATGCACCATCTACCGCGACGGTAGCCGATCGGGCGTAATGATCGCCGTGAAGAAAAAAGACAAAGACAAGAAGAAAGAGAAAACAGAGAAAAGCACCGTTGTCCTCCAACCCAACGTCACCGAAGTACGACCCAAAGAATTGGAATGTGATGTCGTGCGTTTCCAAAACAATAAAGAGAAATGGGTGGCATTCGTCGGCTTGCTCGATGGTCACCCCTATGAAATCTTCACCGGTCTGCAAGACGATGAGGAAGGTATCGTATTGCCCAAGACCATCACAAAGGGAAAAATCATCAAACAGACCAACGCCGACGGTTCACACCGCTACGATTTTCAATTTGAAAACAAACGTGGCTACAAGACCACAGTCGAAGGACTGAGCGAAAAGTTCAACCCCGAATATTGGAACTACGCCAAACTCATCTCCGGCGTACTGCGCTACCGCATGCCCATCGCACACGTCATCAAACTGGTCAGTTCGCTGCAACTCAAGAACGAAAGTATCAACACTTGGAAGGTCGGTGTGGAACGCGCCCTCAAGAAATACATTGCCGACGGTACTGTCGCCAAAGGACAGGTATGCCCGTCGTGCGGACAGGAAACGCTGGTCTACCAAGAGGGATGTCTGATCTGCACCAACTGCGGCGCATCGCGCTGCGGATAACCGACCAAAACCAACAACGATGACACAATTCATCACCTCACACGTCTTCATCGACAACATACGCATACATGCCCGGCACGGCGTACTACCCCAAGAACGGCTCACAGGCAATGACTACACCATCGACGTAGATGCCGAGTACGACGTGTCGGCCGCCATGCAGTCTGATAAAGTAGACGACACGCTCAACTACGCATCGGTGTTCAATATCGTCAAAACGGAAATGAGTATTCCATCGCAACTCATCGAACATGTTGCCGGACGCATCGCAGACCACCTTATGGGAGATTTTCCTGCCATAAAATCACTGAAAATCAGAATACGCAAGGAAAACCCACCCATGGGTGCAGACTGCGACGGAGCCGGTGTAGAAATCAGTGTCGTACACTAAAAAACTAATTGAACGCTTGGAGTTTTTCCTATAAATGCTTACCTTTGCCCCTAATTTTCAGTCACATGAGTAAGAGACCACCGTTTGTTCTATACCTGTTGCTTCTCTTTGCGACCGTCTGCAGCGCCGCTGCAGACAAGGGGTTCACGCTTGTCATCGATGCCGGACACGGCGGGGGCGACTCCGGAGCAAAGGGTACTTACTCTTTGGAGAAAAACATCAACCTCAACGTGGCACTTGCTTTCGGCAAATACGTAGAAGCCAATTGCCCCGACGTCAAGGTAGTATACACCCGCAAACGCGACATCTTCATACCACTCTATGAACGGGCCGAAATCGCCAACCGCAACAAGGCCGACCTGTTTATCTCAGTACACACCAACTCGCTTGGCGGCGGACACATCGCTCGCGGATTTGAGACCTACACGCTCGGCGACGGCACACGACAAGGCAAAAAGACCAACCTTGATGTGGCCAAACGCGAAAATTCCGTCATCTTCCTCGAGAAAGACTACCAACAGCACTATGTCGGTTTTGATCCAAACTCACCCGAGAGCAACATCATGTTTGAGTTTGTACAAGACAAAAACCTCTCACAAAGCATCGATCTGGCCAAAATGCTACAGACACATGTATGTCGCATAGCCGGACGGCCAGACAAAGGCGTACACCAAGACAATTTCGCAGTGCTCCGTCTGACCTCTATGCCCTCCTGCCTCATCGAACTGGGATTCATCTCAACCCCCGATGAGGAACGCCAACTCAACGACCCTACCACCACAGACCTCATGGCCAAAGGTATCTACAACGCTTTCGCTGAGTACAAAAGCAAATACGACCGCAGCATCAGCGTGCCCTACAAGACGGAAGTAGCACCCATTGTCGAAACACCCGCCCCAAGCGCTACTACAACGGACACACCTGCAGAAAAACCCGCCGAAACCCGAAGCACAACTCGCAAACCTGCAGAAACACCGAGCAAACCTGCCCAACCGAAAGAGAACCGCGCCACCACACCCTCCACCACAACAGTGGCCATAGACGAATCAAAACCCGTTTTCAAAATACAAATCATCGCCGGCAATATGCAACTCAAGGCCGACGACCAACATTTCAAGGGACTCAAAGGATGCGAATGCTACGAGGAAAACGGCATGAAGAAATACACCTACGGGGCATCCAACAACTATAATGAAATGTACAGGCTGCGCAAGGAAATCGCAGAAAAATTCCCGGAATGCTTCATCATCGCCTTCAAAAACGGACAAAAGATGAATATCAACGAAGCCATCCGCGAATTCAAGAATAACAAAAGCAAATAAAAAACAAACAAATATGAGATTCTTTACAAAAGAGGTAAAAATCGCACTCGTCACCATCCTCGGAATCGTGGTTCTGTTCTTCGGAATGAACTTTCTGAAAGGCCTCAACCTATTCTCCACCAGCAACGAATATTTCATAGAGTTCCAAGACATCAGCGGACTCTCCTCATCAAGCCCCATCTACGCCGACGGCTACAAAGTAGGCACCGTCAAGGGCATCATCTACGACTATAGCAACGAACACCCCACCCGCGTACAGATAGACATCGACAAACAAATGCGTATACCCGAAGGTAGTACCGCAGAGATAGAGTCAGACATGATGGGCAACGTGAAGGTCAATCTCCTCTTGGCCAACAACCCACGCCAACGCATAGAGCCGGGCGGAACGATAAAAGGCGTAGCCAGCATAGGTATCGTAGGACAAGTGGCAGGACTGATGCCCGACATCGAAAAGATGTTGCCCAAACTCGATAGCATCATGGCCAGCCTCAACCTCATCCTCGGCGACCCGAGCATACACCAGTCCTTGCACAACATACAAAACATCACGGCCGACCTGACCACATCGACCAAACAACTGAATACGCTGATGGGGACACTCAATGCGAACGCACCCAAACTGATGGCCAAAGCCAACGGCACACTCGACAACGCCGAACGACTGACCGGCAACCTGGCCTCAGTAGATATCGCATCGACCATGCGCAATGTCGACGAGACACTCGCCAACGTGAAGTCGCTCACCGCAAAACTCAATAGCAACGAGGGCTCGCTGGGACTGCTTATGAATGACCCCTCACTCTACAACAATCTCACCTCTACCATGAGTAGCGCAGACTCTCTGCTGACCAATCTGCGACAACACCCCAAACGCTACGTACACTTCTCGTTGTTCGGAAAGAAAGACAAATAATTTGTTTTTAAATACGTAAACGAAAGTTAAAAAGAGATTTTCAGCCAGCATTTTCACAAGTCTACAACATACGCCAACGTGTCTGAACACGTTGGCGTTTTTGGTAGAGATTGTTCTTCTCAAAAACGCAAAAGTTTTCCATTTTCGAAAATTGTTCAAGAATCAACATCCGTAGCCATCGGCGATGTTTCACGAACAAAAGAAAAGTACAAAGCGGTATTTTTCAGATATTAATACAAATTGCAAAAATGTTTCACCACGACTGAAATTGTCAGAAAGAAGTATTCTGTACAAGAAAAAAGGAGGGACGTAAATTTCCGGTTTTCAAAATTCACGTTCTACTTTTTCCTCTATTTTACCTATCCGTATGAACACAAAACCGAGTACAATAGCAATAATGACAGAACAGAAACCTATTTGCGGGATACAAAAAAAATAACTAATTTTGCAGTCGCAATAATAGAAAACAACGTCGAAAGACAATATACCGATAACTTTGGCAATGAGTGTAAGTCCTGATGCTTTATGGGAAAAGTGTCTCGCGATAATTCGCGAGAACGTCTCTGAGCAGACATACAAGACATGGTTTCAACCTATCGTCTTCGGAAAATACGAAGAAGACAAGAAAAGGTTGGAAATCTGTGTACCCAGTTCCTTCGTGTACGAGTACATAGAGCAATACTATGTAGACCTCTTGCATAAAGTCCTCACCAAGTGTTTCGGCAAAGGAATATGTCTCAACTACCGCATTCCGGTAGACAACGAGAACAAGAAATCTGTCGTGTTAGAAGATGATGCACCGGAGAAAATCGCAGTCAGCGAGACTACAGTTTCCAACACTGCCCCCACCCCCCTTGACAGTGCACGTCCCCAACAGATTGACACCCAACTCGACCCACGCCGCACATTCAAAAACTACATTGAAGGCTCGAGCAACAAAATGCCACGGTCGGTAGGTATGGCCATAGCCGAAAATCCCAAAGATATCACATTCAACCCCTTCTTTGTATACGGCCCTTCGGGTTGCGGAAAAACACACCTCATCAACGCCATCGGTGTCCACGCAAAACAACTCTACCCACAAAAACGCGTACTCTATGTCAGCGCACGCCTCTTTGAGGTACAGTATACCAACGCGATGCTGCAGAACAAGATCAACGACTTCATCATGTTCTACCAGACAATCGATTTGCTTATCGTCGATGACGTACAGGAGTGGGAAAACAAGAAGGCCACACAAAACACCTTCTTCCATATCTTCAATCACTTGTACCGCAACGGAAAGCATATCATCCTGGCCAGCGACCGCCCACCAGTGGAACTGAACGGCATGAACGAGCGCCTCATCACCCGCTTCTCAGGTGGAGTGACTGCCGAATTGGAGCGCCCCAACACCGAACTCTGCGTAGACATCCTCAAGGGCATGATACGCCACGAGGGACTTTCCATACCCGACAACATCGTAGAATACATTGCCGCTACTGCCAATGGCAGCGTACGCGACTTGCAGGGTGTTGTACTTTCGCTCCTTGCCCATAGCGTAGCCTACAACTGCGACATCGATATGCAACTGGCCGAGCGCGTACTCAAGCGCACGGTCAAGGTAAAGGAATCACCGCTCACCTTTGACGACATAGTAGAAAGCGTATGCCACCACTATAAAGTCACGCCACAAGCCGTCAACGGACGTAGCCGCAAGAAAGACTATGTGATGGCCCGGCAGGTATCCATCTACCTTGCTCAGAAATACACAAAGATGCCTGCAAGCCGCATCGGAAAACTGATGGGCGGGCGCGACCACTCCACTATCATCTATAGTTACAACCAAGTAGAGCAACGACTGAAAGTAGATGCCAAATTCTCCAGCGAACTGACCAGTATCGAAAATTCATTCAAGACCAAGAAATAAAAACTCTTCATTTTCAATATATGCGCCTTGCGGACACCCCTGCAAGGCGCATTTCATTTACCTCACCTAGGTCATATGCCTTGCCGGCAGCAAAGAAAATAAATAAAGACAAAAGGTTGGCAATATCAGAAATAAGTAGTATTTTTGCAGAACAATAAATACATAATGTCACAACACTGAATATGAAGAAAATTTTCTGTTCTGTCGTCATTGTCACATTGGTTGCGCTGATGAGCGGTTGTTCATCGGCCAAACACGTTCCTTATTTCCAAAACATTGACAAAGTAGACCTAACCCAGTCACGCGGTCTTTACGACGCAAAAATTATGCCGAAAGACCAACTATCCATCACCGTCATCACGACAGATCCGGATGCTGCACGCCCCTTCAACCTCACAACAAGTGGAGCGACCTCTAGCAGTACAGCGACCAACGGTAGCAGCACTTCACAAGGCTACCTCGTCGACAACGACGGCAACATCAACTTTCCCATCATCGGCAAAGTACACGTATTGGGTGACACCAAAACCCAGTGCGAAGACAAAATACGCGATCTCATCAAGCCCTATATGGCCGCCAACGAAAATCCGCTCGTCACCGTGCGTATGTCGAGTTACCACGTCACGGTAATGGGTGAAGTCAATAGCCCCAAGGTAGTACCCGTCACCACCGAAAAGATGAGCATACTCGAAGCCATCACCGAGGCCGGCGACTTGACCGTCTACGGACGCCGCGACAACGTCATGTTGCTCCGCGAGGATGCCAATGGAGAAAAGCACCACTACCGCATCAATCTCAATGATGCCAACATCATCAACTCCCCCTACTTCTACCTCCAACAAAACGATGTGGTCTATGTACAGCCGAACAAGACTAAGTCTACTGGCGCAGGTGTCGGACCGTCCACCACTTTATGGTTCTCATTCGTCGGCATCGTCACGTCAGTGGCGTCATTGGTAGTTTCGCTTTGCAGATAACAGAAAGAAAAAGAAAAGAGCGTTGAGCCTTGCACAAAGGATATTGACGCTCTATTTTTATAGACAGGCGAAAACACGCCGAGCAGACATCCCCCCACAGGCAAAAAGATAACAGGAAATAACCATAACAACAAAACATCAGTCACAGTGGAACCACTAAAGCACGAGTGTGGCGTGGCAATGATCAGATTGCTCAAGCCGCTGGAATACTATCAAGAGAAATACGGCACCTGGATGTTCGGTCTCAACAAACTCTATCTCATGATGGAGAAGCAGCACAACCGCGGACAGGAAGGCGCCGGATTGGCTTGCGTCAAACTTGACGGAAAGCCCGGCAACGAATACATGTTCCGCGAACGCGCCGAAGGAAAGAACGCCGTGACCGAAATATTCGGGACTGTCAACAAAAACTACCGTGGGCTCACCCCTGAGCAACTCTCCGATGCGCAGTACGCCAAAGAGCATCTTCCTTTCGCTGGCGAACTCTACATGGGACACCTACGCTACAGCACGACCGGCAAGAGCGGCATACAATACGTACACCCCTTCCTACGGAGAAACAACTGGAAAGCCAAGAACCTCTGTCTCTGTGGCAACTTCAATATGACGAACGTCAACGAGATCTTCGACATACTCACCCGACAGGGACAAAGTCCGCGCATCTATAGCGACAGTTACATCATGCTGGAGCACATGGGCCACCGCCTCGACCGCGAAGTGGAGCGCAACTTCATCGCTGCAAAAGCCATGGAACTGCAAGATACAGACATCACCCGCTACATCGAAGACCATGTCAAGATGAGCAACGTACTCAAGACCGCCATGCCCCAATTCGACGGCGGCTACGTTGTATGCGGTATCACCGGTTCCGGAGAGATGTTCTCCATGCGCGACCCATGGGGTATACGCCCCGCCTTCTACTACAAAAATGAGGACTTTGTCGTTTTGGCCAGCGAACGCCCCGTACTACAGACCACCTTCGATTTGGAAACGGAAGATATCGAGGAACTGCAGCCTGGCATGGCCCTACTCGTCAAGCGCAACGGCGAATGCACCATCGAGCGCATCCTTGACCAAAAAGGAGACTCGGCCTGTTCCTTCGAACGCATTTACTTCAGCCGCGGATCAGACCGCGACATCTACAAAGAGCGTAAGAAACTCGGCGAACAACTCACCACACCGATACTCAAGGCCGTCGACTACGATGTAGACCACACCGTGTTCAGTTATATCCCCAATACGGCCGAAGTAGCCTACTACGGCATGCTGAGCGGATTCAAGCAATACCTCAACGCCACAAAGATAGAGCGCATCGCAGCCCTCGGACACATTCCCACCAAGGAAGAACTGAGTACCATTCTCAGCGACTATGTACGTTCTGAGAAGATAGCATGGAAAGACATCAAACTGCGCACCTTCATCACCGAAGGCAATTCACGCAACGACCTTGCCTCCCATGTGTACGATGTCACCTACGGCAGCATCGAACCCAACGTAGACAATCTCGTCATTATCGATGACAGTATCGTGCGCGGCACAACGCTCAAGGAGAGTATCCTGCGCATACTCGACCGACTCCACCCCAAGAAGATTGTCATCGTGTCGAGCGCACCGCAAATTCGTTACCCCGACTATTATGGCATCGATATGGCACGGCTCGAGGAATTCTGTGTATTCCGTGCCGCCATCCGCTTGTTGGTAGAGCAAGGCAAGACCGATCTGATCAAAGCCACCTACGAGGCCTGCAAGACAGAACTACAAAAGCCGAAGGAGGAACAGACCAATCCGGTACGAGCCATCTACGAGCCGTTCACCACAGAAGACATCAACAACAAGATTGTTGAAATGCTACGTCCCGAAGGCATGACCACCCCCATACAACTCGTCTACCAAAGTCTCGAAGGACTACACGAGGCCATCCCCAATCACAAGGGCGACTGGTACTTCACCGGACACTACCCCACCCCTGGCGGAACGAAACTTTGCAATCAGGCTTTCGTAAACTACTACGAAAACGTATTTCAAAACATCATCCGTCAGTAAAGTGACAAAAAAAGACATCAGGAGAAAGAACATAAATTCCAAGACGCAAAATGAGAAACGTAACATTAGTACTGGAAGACGGAAGCCAATTCCACGGCAAGTCATTCGGCCATGAGGCACCGGTGGCAGGAGAGGTCGTCTTCAACACCGCCATGATGGGATACCCCGAGTCACTGACCGACCCCTCATACGCCGGCCAACTCATGACGCTGACCTACCCATTAGTCGGCAACTATGGCGTACCGCCCTTCACATTCGAGTCCAACGGACTGCCCACCTTCATGGAAAGTGACAAGATATACGCCTCGGCCATCATCGTCGCCGACTATAGCGAACAGTACTGCCACTGGAATGCCAAGGAGAGTCTCGGAGACTGGCTCAAACGTGAACAGGTACCCGGCATCACAGGCATCGACACCCGCGAACTGACCAAGGTTCTGCGTGAACACGGTGTCATGATGGGCAAGATAATCTTCGACGACAAACCAGACAATATTCCCGAAGCCAACTACGCCGGAGTGAATTTTGTCGACCAAGTAAGTTGCAAGGAAATCATCCGCTACAACGAGGGAGCCGGCAAGAAAGTAGTACTCGTAGACTGTGGCGTCAAGGCCAATATCATACGTTGTCTCATCAACCGCGGCGTGGAAGTCATCCGCGTACCCTGGAATTATGACTACACCAATATGGAATTCGATGGTCTCTTCTTGGCCAACGGCCCTGGTGACCCCGATATGTGCGAAGATGCCGTCAACATCATCCGCCGCCAGATGAGTCAATCCAATAAGCCTATCTGCGGTATTTGTATGGGCAACCAACTGCTTGCAAAGGCTGGAGGCGCCAGCATCTACAAACTGAAATACGGACACCGCTCACACAACCAGCCCGTACGCATGGTAGGAACAAACAACTGCTACATCACCTCACAGAACCACGGATATGCCGTAGACGCCCACACCCTCGGACAAGACTGGGATGAGTTGTTCGTCAACATGAACGACGGTTCCAATGAGGGCATCCGCCACAAAACCAATCCATGGTTCTCCAGTCAGTTCCATCCCGAGGCCTGTTCAGGCCCGGTGGACACAGAGTTTATGTTCGACAAATTCGTTGACACACTAAAGAAGTAATCATGAAAGACGAAAGCATAAAGAAAGTTCTCCTCCTCGGTTCAGGAGCCTTGAAAATCGGAGAAGCCGGAGAGTTCGACTATTCTGGTTCGCAAGCCCTCAAGGCACTGCGCGAAGAAGGTGTCGAGACCGTCCTCATCAACCCGAATATCGCGACGGTACAGACTTCGGAAGGCGTAGCCGACCAAATCTATTTTCTCCCCGTACAACCTTATTTCGTCGAGCGCGTCATTCAGAAAGAGCATCCCGACGGCATCTTGCTGAGTTTCGGTGGACAGACCGCTCTCAACTGTGGTGTCGAACTCTACCGTCAAGGCATACTCGAGAAATATGGTGTCAAGGTGCTGGGTACACCCGTACAGGCCATCATGGACACCGAAGACCGCGAATTGTTTGTCGAGAAACTCGACGAGATCAACGTCAAGACCATCAAGAGCGAAGCCTGTGAGAACATCGAGCAGACCCGTAAGGCAGCCGCCGCACTCGGATACCCCGTCATCATTCGCGCCGCCTACGCCCTCGGCGGTCTCGGTTCGGGATTTGCCGACAATGAGGAAGAACTCAACAAACTCGCTGAAAAAGCATTTTCCTTCTCACCGCAGGTACTCGTAGAAAAGAGTCTGAAAGGATGGAAAGAAATAGAATATGAGGTAGTACGCGACCGCTACGACAACTGCATCACGGTCTGCAACATGGAGAACTTCGACCCGCTCGGCATCCACACCGGAGAGAGCATCGTCATTGCTCCATCGCAGACGCTTACCAATAGCGAGTACCACAAACTCCGTGCCCTCGCCATCAAGATTATCCGTCACATCGGCATCGTGGGCGAATGTAACGTGCAGTATGCCTTCGACCCGAAATCAGAAGACTACCGCGTCATTGAGGTGAATGCCCGTCTGAGCCGTTCATCGGCTTTGGCATCCAAAGCCACCGGTTATCCTTTGGCCTTTGTTGCCGCAAAACTCGGAATGGGCTATGGACTCTTCGAACTGAAGAACTCCGTGACCAAGACCACCTCTGCCTTCTTCGAACCCGCACTCGACTACGTTGTGTGCAAGATACCACGCTGGGACCTCTCCAAATTCCGCGGTGTCGACAAAGAACTCGGTTCCTCCATGAAGTCGGTCGGCGAAGTGATGGCCATCGGTCGCAACTTCGAGGAAGCCATACAAAAAGGTCTCCGCATGATCGGTCAAGGCATGCACGGCTATGTAGAAAACAAAGAACTCGAAATCCCCGATATCGATGCCGCCCTCCGCGAACCGACAGACAAACGTGTATTCGTTATCTCGAAAGCCATGCACAAGGGCTACACTGTCGATGACATCCACGAGTTGACAAAGATTGACAAGTGGTTCCTCGAAAAACTCAAGCACATCATCGACATCGACGAGGCGATGAAAAAGTGCAACATCAACACCCTCGACAAGGATCTCCTCCGCACTGCCAAAGTGTACGGTTTCACCGACTTCCAGATTGCGCGTGCCGTAGGCCTCGAGGACGAACTGCACTCCATGGCCAAAGCATCGCTCGTAGTTCGCAACTTGCGCAAGAACTACGGCATTCTGCCCGTCGTGAAGCAGATTGACACTCTAGCCGCCGAATATCCCGCACAGACCAACTACCTCTACGTCACCTACGCTGGTGTGAAGAGCGACATCTCCTTTGAGAACGACCACCGCTCCATCATCGTACTCGGTTCTGGTGCCTATCGCATCGGTTCATCCGTAGAATTCGACTGGTGCGGCGTACAGGCCTTGAACACCATCCGCAAGGAAGGTTGGCGCTCGGTGATGATCAACTACAATCCCGAGACCGTCTCCACCGACTATGATATGTGCGACCGTCTGTACTTCGACGAACTCACCTTTGAGCGTGTCATGGACATCATCGATCTCGAACAGCCCCATGGCGTCATCGTCTCCACAGGCGGACAGATACCCAACAACCTCGCCATGCGCCTCGACGAGCAGCATGTACCCATCCTCGGCACAAAGGCCATCGATATCGACCACGCCGAAGACCGTGCCAAATTCTCGCAGATGCTGACCAACAACGGCATCAACCAGCCCGAATGGAGCGCACTGA
>CAVJZJ010000020.1:0-54993 GCA_963653995.1 Flexilinea sp. | reverse complement strand
ACCAGCACCACCTCGAAGTCGTCGTACGACTGAGACAGCACGCTGCCCAATGACTGCGCAATGGATGCCTCCTTGTTGTAAAGAGGTATTACTACGGAAATCATAAATTATTTCAAGATTATTGATATCACTTTTTTCAATATTAACGCCAAAACAAATGTAGAAAACAAAGTAAACGCTATCATGGCAAGCCACCAATCAGGTATATATGTATATGCCCTGCCAAACACGACACTGATAACAGCTCCTTGCACCAAGTATATCTCATACGAGAATCTTCCCAGAAAACGAGTCATGCCACCCATCGGCAAACTATATCCACATAACAAGATGTATATTAATGTTCCGACAAAAGCACTCAGCAACATACTTCCATAAGGAAATCCTGCGACATTCCCCCTACTGCCCCCAAAGGTCAAAATGCCAACAAGCAGAAAGAGAGCACATGCCAGCAAGCAAAAATGCCCAGCCAGCAGCTTTCTGACTCGCCCTTCGAATAAGGCTACAGTCATGCCAATATTTAGAGAGACTGCCGACTGAAACCACCAATTGCGGAAGCCAAGAGCCTTCAAGCACACGACATACCCCAAGGTAAACACCCACATCCACACAAGCAAACGGCTCATCCTTTGCTTAGCGCAAAGAGCGATGACATAAAATGAGAAATAGAAAACCGCAATTGTCACACAAAACCACGCATTTGGCAAGAACGGCCAGTCAACCTTCATGTCCGCAAATTGCCCCCCATAATTCCGAGGTCCACTACTGAATATACCAACGAGCATAAGAATAATGGCAAGACAACTTTCGTCATGCGCTTTCTTAGGAATCCATCAAGGTAAGATGCCCCTTTCACCGACAAGCTTTTCAGCAATCCATAGCCAGACAAGAAGAAGAACACCGCAACGATAGGAGGTCCCCAAAATTCAAATTGTGCCAATCCCCAAACATCAGGAACAGTCTGTTCTACCCTTTGGGATATATGATGCAAAATGATGCCAAGAGCCAACACCCCCCGTAGGGGCAAGGTCGCCTCTACAGAAAAGTCACCGAGTTGTCTTTTACCCTGGAGTATTGCAAGACACAACCAAATGAACAAAATCGACAGAAATAAATACATCTTTTTTCTTTTGATGATACCTTAACTGTATGCCTTGACTAGGCATTTCACTTGAACAGCTTGCCAGCCATCTTGACAACAACCTCATCCAACCTCAATTTGATGAAAGGAATGAGAAATCGTGTCTTGATGGAAGACTTCGACAACATGACGAAAGGTTTATCGACAAACTTGTCTAATCTTACCAAAAGCTGCTTTTGCCCTTGCTTATCTGTTGTCTTGGACAGAGCAATTAAAGTCATGTAATAAACGGTCTGCATGATAAAATCATAACCGTCCTTTTCTGTTCCCTGCGGATGATATTTTTTGTAATATCCATACCATTGGCTAGCCGTAAGCTGCAGCATATCCTTCAAGAACAAGACGTGCATCAACTGCTTGGTATTCAATATGAGTGGAACTTGATAGTGTTGCTCTAGGCTCTTAGAAAGTTTGAACAATTTTCCATCAATGCTGTCTATTTCCTCCAAGGAGAGGTGATATGGGCTAGCCCCTTCATCACTGTCCTTGTGATAATCCAATGCAGAAAAATTCACATACATAGAATTGGCATGGCATAAGTACTGCCATACGAACACATTGTCCTCGGCAAAGCGCATATCCTCATCAAATCGCAAGTGATATTGCTCTATAATACTCCTACGATAAAGCCTTCCCCATGGATAGCAAAGACGGTCTTCGTTTATCAGAAGGTTCAAATCTGAGGCAATCTCGCAGACTGTATCATATTGTTTTTCAACAAATTCCAATCGATTTATGGGGGGGGGGGTGAGTCCATAGCAGAAGCCTGTGGTCACAAGATCGCTCTCGCATCCTTTCATGAGGTTTTGCAAATAGTACGGCTCCACATAGTCATCAGCATCAATAAAACTCACATAATCACCTTGGGCGTTGTCAAGCCCCAGATTTCTAGCCGAGCTGACACCGCCATTGACTTTGTGAAAAACCCGAACTCGCCCATCATCGAAGCCATCACACAGGGCGGCCGTAGAATCCTTGCTTCCGTCGTCAACGAGTATCAACTCAAAGTCGGCATAAGTCTGCGACAAAACCGAATCCACACAACGCCGCAAAGTACGTGCGGCGTTGTATGCCGGGACAATTACAGAAATCATTTGGCTTGTTTTTTATAAGTTATTCTATCCAATTTTTCAAGCCATCCGGCCAAATGCGCCATCAACCACGAGGCAGGGCCACCATGCTTATAAATGCGATTGAAAATCTTGCCCGCAGGAGAAAACAGAAAATAGATGTGTTCCTTGCCCACTACCATAGAAGGATTGGTAAAACTTCGCTTGCTGTTTTTTATCAAATCAGCAATTTCCGGCGTAATGCCACCTTTCTCCTTGATGTCCCTATAAATCTGCAAACTAAAATAAGGTGAATAGTCCTGGTCTTCCAAGAAATTCAGATGCCACCAATGCAAAATGGCGGCATCGGCAAAGTATTTCAAGGACACCGCAACCTGAGCATTGTATATGTCCGGCATTTTTTGAATCAATCCGCCAAACTCTTTGTTCACTACGGATAAAGCGGGCTGGTCTTGACTCTGCCCTCTCTCAAAACAGGAATAAGTCCATTTTTCACGCCAAGCCTGAAAAAATTTCCGCGTCTTGTCGTTATCCGCAACCAACATCACCCCGGTATTGAACCACGTTTCCATGTCAGAAATATCAACACCAAAAGTTTGCTTGATTCCCTCTACTGGAGAAAATATCAAGTCCTTCATTGGCAAGTGGCAATCTGGCACAGCCGCAATATCACAAGAGATTTCGTCTATTCCATCCAAAGGCTTGCAAATGACCGTATCCACATCCAAATACAGATACGTGCCGTCCAACAAATTACGAACAAAAGTTTTGATGACACGCGAACGTTGCTTGGCATTGTACTCTTCTGGCACTGGAGCGACTACAATCTCCGTCACCATCTTGCAAAGCTCAGGGAAGTGCGTCATATACTCTTTTGTCGGTTCATCCACCAACACCTTTACAGTGACTTCGGGATGGAATTGCCGAAGAGAATAAAGAGAAGCCCATAACTCTTCCAAGAATAAGTCTGTTTCAGAACTTACTAATGTATATACTACTTGAGTCTTCATTGTTTATTTATATTCTTTTATTTTCAATTTTAACCAATCGATTAAAATATTCAATTTTTCCATACGTTCTTGCAAGTAGCCTCGCCTTGTAAACTCCTTGTAATAATGAGCGTAATCCACCCATTTCATCCGGGGCATCAGAAATTTCAAGACATTCTCAACATGCCTATGATGAGCCATGTCCGCAAGATCCTTCATATACGTCTCTCCTGCGTCCAATTCATTCAACAAAGGCTGAATCTTTTGAGCATACCAATCAGCATATAGCAAATTAGCGTCAGCCACACGAACGATGTTCTTTGCATACCCCGATGAAGAAGACAAATTCTCCCGAGATATTCTGAACGAGAACAACACGTCACTCGTTGTCACTATTCCATTTCTTGCCATTATCAGCGCAGCAGCGGCATCACTCTTGGCTGCCGTGGGAAAATCCGGGAAATAACCATTTTCTTTCAACCGTGAGGTATGAAAGACATAATTGGCGAGGCAATGCACGACACGCTCACTACCGAATGTCGTGGCAAATTGGGCAAGCGTCATATATTCATCCAAATTATAATCCACCTTGCCGACCACACCATCCACCATCCTCCTTGCTCTCGCCCTCAGAATATCCACGTCGGGATATTTCCGCACGAGGCTGTCGATCTCCTCCAGGAACCTCGAATCATAGACATCGTCGTCACTCGCCATGACGAGGTATTCCGTATCACACATATCGACCAAGAGATTCCAATGGGACACGAGGCTCTTGCCTCCCATGTTCTCTGCATTTCTGCGATAGGAGAAACGGGAGTCATCGCCACAGACCTTGTCGAATATGGGCTTCAGGTTCTCCGGCGAACAGTCGTCGGAGACCAGCACCTTGAAGTCCGTGAAAGTCTGGCTCTTGATGCTCTCCAGGGCTTCCTCGAAGAAAGAAGCCTTATAGGAAGGCACAAGAAAAGTATATTTTGTATTATCCATGTATCAGTTCTACACTTAATAAAACAGTACGGAAAACATATGCCTTTGCTTATATGTACATCTTACCATTTCATGCAATTATTCATCCCGGGTTCTCAATGGAGCAATTTCTTCACCAGCGAAAATGGATTGAGCAACATACGACCCAGTCGGTAAGATCGAGAATGAAGCAGACCGTCAAGTTCTTTGTCAAGCCAATTGCATTTTTGTACTATGCGGAATGGCGTACCATAATATTCCTTGTACTTGTCTGCATGCTTGTGATAGATATACATTGTGAGTTCATCGTTACGCTTCTTGGCTTGTGTATTGACACTCATCTGTCCGTCATTCACCCTATAACTGAATAAAATCTTCGTATCTTGAAAAATGCGATCATTGTGATAAAGCAAGCGAATGAAAAATTCCCAATCCTCGTATCCGCGCATCTGTTCATCGAACCCTCCAATACGCAAAAAATCCTCTCTGCGAACAATACAGGCACAATCTATACTATTGGACACAAGCAAGTCGCGATAAGAAGTATAGTTCAGCACAAACTCGCCATCTCGCGTCCCAAAATATTGTGCCCGAGAATAATATAGCGTGCAATCATTATGGCTCTTCATATACATGACACCACGACTCAATAACTCTCTGTGTATCAGATTATCTCCATCCAAAAAGAAAATCAGAGGAGCCGATGTAAGCCTCACTCCTTTGTTGCGAGCCGCAGAAGGTCCAGCGTTTTCTTGATATACATATCGAATACGAGAATCTTTGGCCACATAAGATTTTGCCACTGTTGCTGAGTTGTCGGAAGAACCATCATCCACGATAACCAGTTCCCATTCCTGTAAGGATTGCGACAAGACAGAATCCAAGGCTTCCTGTAAAAACTTTCCTTGATTATAACAAGGTACGATAATTGCTATCTGGGGTATCATACTAAATAACTATTTAAACCTATGATGCAGAATTCCACTTATACGTGCCATAAAATCACGCATACCCTGAGAGAAAAGGAGAAACTCGCCAAAGACAAAAAACGTTACAATAACCAATACAACTATGGCATAACCGGAAAAAGCCACATACGAGGAGAAACGATGAGGCAAAATATAATCAAACAATTTGGTCAACACTACAACATCGGCCACAATAACACCGTAGCGGAAGATTACGCGCCGGAAATACGTCCAAACAGACGTTTTCAGACCATCATGAAATAGAAGTATAGGCTTCCAAATACAGATAATGATGACTTGCGACAAAATACTTCCAAGTATGACTCCTTCATAGCCTATCAAAAAACCGAAGCCCAAGGCCGCAACAATATTTATGGCGCCCTCGACCATGGGTGCCCATACATCGCGAAAGATTCCAAAACCATTGATATAATGGTCTACGGTGAGCCGGGTGATGTAAATGCTTTGGTCTACAATCAGCAAGACAAGCAAGAATTGCCCCAAAATGTATTTTTCACCTAACCACAACGCGACAAACTGGTGAGACAAGAAATAAATGCAAACCAACGCTACAGCCGCTATGCAAAAGCGAGAGTCGTAGAGTTCCCAAAAACGACGCATTATCTTCTCCTTGTTACCTTCTGCTATCAAGCTTCCGACAGCTGCCCCCATACTGCTATACACCATATTGAGCACATCCTTCAATTTTCCTACCAACAATAGATAATTGGCATAGTAAGCCACGACTGACAATGTGGAAAAAGCATACATGATAAATGGCGTGCCTTGAAAAAGAAGAACAGTAGTGATGCGGTGTATGAAAAGTTGCTTGGTTTTCTTTATTATTTCAGGATATGACTTCAGTAATTTTTTCCCATTGTAAGAAGTTGTCTTAAGCCAAGGATACTCCTTATCTATTACACGATTCAACCACCAGCAGGAGAAAAACGTGGAGAATAGTGATGTGGCAATATAGAACAAAAATGGATGCGAGACCAACGGCAACATGACAATCTGCACAATCTTCAGAGCCACACTCACGCCCGTGGTAACTCGCGTCACTTTATAGCCTTTCTGATCAGTATTGAGAACAATCTGTCGATAGTTTATGAAATAACCAAGAAGCGAATTGAACAGGAAATAACCAAATACTGCATAGGCATACCACAACGGCAATTCCATGCCCCGGAATATCTGTGGAAAGAAACACACCAACACTGCCGCACCGGCAATGACGAAATAGGCCACCCTTCGATATATCCAACCCTGCAAGGCCACTATACGGTTGATTTCTTCGTGGTCGCCCGAAAACAAAGGTTTATAAAGGAAGTAGGTCACGGCCATGCCTATACCCAATTCCGCAAGATTGAGAAAACCGAGCAGATTGCCAGCCGTCGTTTCCAATCCTACGACTTCAGAACCGAGATAGTCGAAAAACACCTTTCTCGACCAAAAGCCCAATATCATGAAAACTACATAGTAGAAAAATGATACTTGGGCGTTTTTCAAACTTTTTGCTGTTCTTGATTCAGCCATTAATATATTTACTTAGACCTATTAATGTATACGTTATATTCCAAAGAGCCATCAACCATAATACTCCTTATACCACTCTGCAAAAGCTCTCAAGCCATCCCTCAAAGGTGTTGTGGGCTTATATCCAAAGTCTTCCTCAAGAGGTGTCGTGTCAGCATAAGTAACAGGCACATCTCCCGGCTGCATAGGAGCCAACTCCTTGTGCGCCTCAAAATCATAATCTTTTCCGCAGTGGTCAGCTCCTCTTGCAATATTTGAATGAACTCCAAAAGATTCTCGGGGTGGCTGTTACCGATGTTATATACCTTGTATGGCGGTATGGGCAAACCATCCTCACCCGTTTTCTTCTCTGGCGCATGTTGCATCACTCGAACGATACCTTCCACAATATCATCTATGTATGTAAAATCTCGCTTGCAGTTGCCATAATTAAAAATCTTGATGGTTTCACCTTTAACTAGCTTATTGGTGAATCCAAAGTAAGCCATGTCAGGTCGACCAGCGGGACCATAAACCGTGAAGAAACGCAGCCCCGTGCTTGGAATGTTATAAAGTTTGCTATAAGCATGAGCCATCAGCTCATTGCTTTTCTTGGTTGCCGCATAAAGGCTCACAGGGTTATCCACCTTGTCATCGGTAGAATATGGCACTTTTTTGTTGCTACCATACACAGAAGATGAAGAAGCGTAAACCAAGTGTTCCACACCATGATGGCGGCACGCCTCCAGAATGTTATAAAAACCAATCAAGTTGCTCTGGACATAAGCATCAGGGTTGACAATGCTATAACGCACGCCAGCCTGGGCAGCAAGATTTATAACAATATCGGGATGATATTCTACAAATAAGTTGTCGATTTCCGCTTTGTCCGCAATATTGCCATAAACAAATACAAAGTTGTCATAATTCTTCAACTTTTCCAGTCGTTTCTCTTTGATTTTAACATCATAATAATCATTGATGTTGTCAACTCCCACGACTTTTACATTATTCACATATGAAAACAATCGAAGCGAAAGGTTGCTGCCGATAAATCCCGCAACTCCTGTAACCAAGATGGTCTTTCCATCCAAACTTATATTATATTGTACCATTGCTTTTCATTTCTTCCTTGTAATATTATATATCATCATGATATTTTCTCTATATCTAAATTTCCCAACGACAAGTTATGAGTAATACTCAAGCACAAGCATGAAAAACCATCTTTCAGACTATACATTCTTAGACCTCGGCTCAAACACATAAGAAATTTATCTGATTGAATATTATTTTTATCCAACATTTCTTCCATATTGGAACACAACGATGTATTGCTTGCTATTGGCTTTAACCCACTATATGGAGAGGAAGTTATATATTCTATATATGGAAGCTCTTTCCTGTCAACAACATATAGTTTCATTTGATTACTATCTACACTTCTTATCTCCGCTTCACTATATGTCGTTTCTTCCATAGTATAGTTGAACTTTTCTATTTTACCATACATGAGTTCATAATTTCCGAGATACACCCCGGCATTCACTATAAAAAAATCTTGGTTTACCCCTAATTTGTCCAATGCGGTAAAAACGTCACGATACTGTATTTGATATTCATGTATCACATTTTTGTCTAGCAAAGCTAAATATCTACCAACTGTAGGGCGTTGCAATATATTTATCAGTATATCTGGCAAGTTTAGACTTGTGATATTAAAATCTGCATCAAATTGCTTGACATCAATCACATCACGAAAAAACTCTACAGAACTTTCTATTTCGACATCTGTACCTGTAGGCAACAACGAATCATCTTTAGTTGGTAATTTACGCCAACTTCGATTACTTGCAGCAATTAGTTCTTGGCTAAAGTCGTTCAATTTTTCTGGATTCGCTTTTGGATGTTTTTCTTTATCTGCCTTAGTTGTCTCAAGTTCTCGAATCCATTTATCCAAATTATCCGTTATCTCATTTATCGGAATTTCTGCCAATTTTTCTATTTTCTCAAAAACATTATTTTCATACCATTCCTCTACCTCCTGTCTCAGCATTTTTGCAATTTGAATACTATGACATATTTCATCATAACTACGTGGTACTGCTGGTATATCCGAAGTTGGTTGATAATAATCTCGTAAACTTCCCAATCGAATTGCACACAAAGCTAAGAACCGAATTGCCATACTATATATATAGCTATCATTCTGCACACCATTATTTAGTTTAACAAAACCGAAATTTGCCTCCAATAGCATAAAATGGTCTTTATAGCCATCTATCACCGAGATTCGATTCGCTATTTCAGATAAGGAATTGGGAATAAGGAAATACTCTGCTGGCAGTACATTCGTATAAAAAAGAACTGCATTTATTGTAGAGTAGCGTTTATGATACAACAAAAGACCACCAAGCATTACACATGAAACTAGAACAAAATCACGGTGTGTAGCTATTTCCGGGTTATTTACATCGTTGTTTCTCAGTCTAAACCTATAATAATTATCCATCCAAGACCAATGTTGAAGAATCCATTCTTCATTATCCGCAACCACTACATCGTTGAGTAATTGCCACATTACACTATGTTTTACAGGATGAGGATAAACATTCGGTGATATCGGATAAAGAAGCGGTGTTATTACATCTGATAAATAGAATCTAGACGGGGTCTCGTCACTATTACCGATTACTCGACGTTGTCGAAATAATATTTTCTTTATTTCTTGAGGAAACTCATCACCTTCTCTTAAAGTTGCCAACTTATCATTGACATATTGACTCACATTATTCCATACATTCCAAAACAACTCGTCATCATCTCGTCTTGACAGATACAGAGCTAATTCATTTTGTAAAAGAACAGATTGAATCGAAGCATCATGTTTTGTATTTAACCATTCGTTCAAATCTTTTGGAATTTGATATTTCAATATTAGTTGATACAAAACAAAAGAAGAGAACATCAATAATACTACAGCTGCTGTTTGAGATACTAAAAGTGCATGGTTATCACTATACACGTACAATACAAACGGCACCGTAACTGCCATTATTAAATTTATTATCAGCAGCCACCTAAATATACGATACCTTTTTTCATGCAAAAAACCTTGCGTGATAATCGTACCTCCATATTTATCGTCCAATCTAGCTATACTGTCAAGTATCAAGGGATAAGATATACCAAAAACCGCTGACACAAGCGACAATAGACCACTATATGTATAGTTCGTAAAATCAAACATTTTGTTCTACTTCATTTTACCATCTTGCATTGTCCTCAATGTATCGGGAATTATACAATTACACTTGGAAGAGCATGGAACTGACGAGTCCTTCTTGTTTCCAAAATGGTTGCTCATCAATGCATCAAAAATACCGATGCCAATTATCAGCGAAATACATAGAAGCAAAGCACAACCGACATTATTGAAAGCATCAAATACAGTATTAATGACTTTATTTACTCTTTGTAAAGTCTTTGATATTTTTTTATTATCTTCTTTTTCTGTATCCTCACCACGCTCACTTATTTTTATGACAAACAAAGCTGTAGCCAATAAAATGATAACATATCCAACAATACCAACAATATATTGCCACAACCGAATATTCAAGAATGTTGGAATACAAGCCGCAATACATCCAAACACTATAAGTCCAAAAACTATGCTATATTTCTTTGCCATCTTAAATTTTATTATTCTACGACACATATTCACCGTAACTATTTAGGTGGGTTCTATAACAATCTGCCTAGAATACAAATTTCACAAAGCGTGGAATTTATAGAACACGCCTATATTGCTGTTCTGTCATAAACACGCTTTTTTTTCAATTCATACGATATTGAATCTTCCTTGATAAATAGTTTCCGTATGAACGTTATTATTTAGTTTCGGATTTAAGCAAGGACGGGCTGAAAGCCCAACAAGCACTTAGCCCAGGGCCGCGCCCTAGGTATGAAATGCGTGAGGACGACGCTCTGAAAGAGCAAAAGATTTTTTCATATCTCCTTACTCGCTGACGATATGCACTCGAAAATAGCCTCAAAATCTAGCAAAGCTAATTTATAGAACCCACCTAAATTGATATGCTTTTGCCCTTTCAGGGCGCATGCGGCTTTGTATACTTTCTACCCAGGGTGCCGCTTCGCTTGCCCTTGGCTAAGTTCTCATTGGGCTTTCAGCCCGCCCCGTCCAAATTCGAAAGTTGAATTATTTTATCATTCACACCTCCTCAAACGCCTCCTTATGTACCCCACGTATCGCCACGGCACGCCCGCCGAAATCGAAGACGAGTTGGCGGTCGCGGGCGATGCGGACGATGTAGCCCTCGTAGCCAGAGAAGGGACCGGTGAGCACACGCAGAAGGACATGGTCGCGGGCGAAACGCTCGAAGGGGTCGCGCAGGAAGGTGAGGTGGTCGGGATGGGTACGCATCACGTTCATGAAGGGTTGCATGACGCTATCGGGTATGGAGGCCGGACGACCGGTGCTGCAATCGTTGACAAGATGATATAGGGGGAAATATTCTTTGAGAAAGGCTTGCAAGTCCTTGACTGTGCCTTGCAGAAAGACAAGACCGTTGACCGTCGGCACCTCTTCTTTCCGGATGCCACGCTGACGCTCCGCGTCCTTGTAACGGTAGCGGAAAGACTGGTGGATAAAAAAGGGTTGACGAGTGGTGGGCTGATTGTATGTCTCAAGCCAACGGTGCAACCGCTTGGCGGCCATGTGCTGCAAGAAAAGATAACTCCAAGAGGTAGGTTGGTCGGCAGTATTCTTTCTCGCTGCAATGGGCTGACTTTGGGACATTCCTTTTATACTCGAAGCCGACTGTCGATCAGCCCCGACTATGCGGATGCCCTTGGGTAGACGTTGGTCTACGCTGGCAGCAGAAAGGGAATGTGAGCAATCCTGCGTCATATTTCCGTTCTACGATATGTCATTAGGTGCATACATACGTAATGAATGCTGAAGCCTAGTCAAAGCGTATATTGCGTCCATGATTGTATCTGAAAAGGTGTGTTTCAAATATATCACAAAGAGTGTGAATGATTACATCTCTCCGTTCTCCTCCTACAGGAAGAAAGACTTCTATTGGACAAAGATACGAATTTTACTTGGTATATACACAACAACGTGCAGTTATTTTGGAATTTGTGCAGTGCCTCATATCTTTATCAACAGGTCTATCTACCAGCGTCCGCAAAAACATCGCGAAAGGCTTGTCGTTACGCACGGGAAACCGTACTTTTGCCGCACCAACAAAAAAACACAATCACAATTATGCCAAAAATTCTTTATTCGACAATTCCCTATGAGTATGCGGCTTGCCAGCATACCGACTGTCCGATGGCAGACCATTGTCTGAGACAAGCAGCCTACAAAGAGTTGCTCACAACGAGCGACCAATTCCGTATCGTCAACCCGTCGCAATGCAGCAAAGACGATGCCTGCCGCTACTACCGCAGCAAAGCGCTTGTGCGCTACGCCCGCGGGTTCACCGCCATGCAGAAACGTATGTACCCCGACCAGTACGAGCAGTTCTCGCGCACACTTATCCGTCGCTTCTCACGGAGCACCTATTTCGAGCGCCGGCGCGGCACACGGGCCATGCCTCCAGCAGAACAAGCACTGGTTCTCCGCACATTGCGCAAGGTAGGGGTCACCGAGTCTATTGACTTCGACAACTACGAGGAAGGACTCAACTGGTACGACTGACCTGCCGTACTACCCGACACAAACCGCCTTTCGGAAGATACCGAAAGGCGGTTTTTTCTGTTTTGTTTGAGTATTCTGGCTCGCGGACTCGAGTATTCGGCCTTGCAGACTCGAGTATTCGGGCTGAAATACAACAGTATTCGGGCTTGAATACTGCGGTATTCGGCCCGAATACTCGAGTGTGGAAGCCCGAATACTCATTTTTGCAAGGAAAGTTCAAAGGGGACGTTGGATTTGAGGAAAATTTGATTGGCATTGAAATATGCGCCCCTACCCTACGGGACTTGTCGCTTGCAATAACAACTACGGTCTTACCACTTGAAATAACGGGACTCACCGCTTGCGGAAACTTTGTCCATTCCTCATGTTCTGTCACCACCCAGGATTTTGCTTGATATTCTTGTTCAAGTTGAGTTCGTTGGTCGGTACGGGGAAGAGGTAATGCTTTTTGTCGTACTTGCGTGTCTTGTTGCAGACGACGATATAGTGGTCGGCATTGACACTAACAGACACGTTCTTGATGCCGGACAGGTTGGCACCGAGATTGATGTTGGGATGTTGGTTGGTATCAAGTTTGTCGAGTTGATGCCATCGCACAAGATCCCAGTAGCGGTACCAATTGTCAGCAATCAGTTCACAACGGCGCGAGCGGCGTATTTCCCAAAGCAGACTGCTGATGCCCATATTGTTGGCCGGATCGGCAGCGGGTTGCTGTGTCAGTGGGGGAAGACCTGCACGGGCTTGCAACAGATTGATGGAACGGTCGAGGTCGGTTTGTGTAGCCGTGCCCAGTTCGGCCTTGGCCTCGGCATAGTTGAGCAGTACCACGGCATACCAGTAGAGTGGCGCGTCGGTATAGTTGGTGTAGGTATAGGTACGGTAATACTTGTCGAGGGTGAGATTGTCGTACTTGCGTATGGTATAGCCCGTGGAGGACGTCATGAGGTCGGCCTCGGCTACGCCCTCGTCATTGACACGCGCCCAACTATGGTCTTTGAAACAGACGATGGAGTCGATGGTCAGGCCCAAACGTTTGTCGCGCACGGCCAATGCGCGGGCGATAGAGCAGTTGTTCTTGGCATTGACGGTGGAGCGATCGTCCTTGTCGAACGTGGTGGTGGCCAAAGGACGGCCATCGGTGAAGAGATACGCATCAAAGGCATCCTTGGTGATGCCGTACTGCTCGGCCGATCCGCTGGTCCAGGCGATAAGGCAGTGCATGACCAGATCCTTGCCGTAATTGCGGTAAAAAATGGTTTCGGTGCCACTGCCAAGATCGACAGAGTGGTACACCTCGCCGTACTGCGGCGTAAGGCGGTAACTGTCTGACGAGATGAGCGCATCGGCAGCATCGGCACTGGCCTGCAGATAGGAGGATGCACGGGAGGCATCGGGGGCAATGCCATTGTCCTCGAGCGTACGGTATTTGGCGTAAGTGCCCTCATACAGACACACATCACTCTTCATGGCCAAGGCCATGTGCTTGCTCCACTTGGTCTTGTCGGTCACGACGGGAAGATGATCCACGGCATAGTCGAGATCGCTACGCACGGAGTCCATCACAATGTCGCGGGAGGTACGCGCGCCATAGACATGCTCGTCGGTGACGTCGGTGATCACCTCCGAGAGCCATTCCACATCGCCGTACTCGCGCACCAATTGGTAGTACTGCCAAGCGCGGTTGAGTCGGGCAATGGCGATGTAGTAGGCTTTTTGACTTGCGGTCATCGATGAGTGGGCGACATTCTGTATGACATAGTTGGCACGGCGCACCTCACGAAAACCGTTGGTCCAATAGGTAGAGGTACTGGGGACGGCCGTGAACAACCAGTCGTCGAAACCGGAATTGCCCTGATCGTCGCCGAGCGTCTTGAAATAGTACCATCCGAAAGCACCGCTCTCGCTATATCCGATGTAGTCGTCGTAAAACTTATTGGTGAAGGCCTCGACTGCATCTGTATTGCTCCAGAAGGCCGTATTGTCGGTGAAAGTGTCGCGCGGAGACTTGTCGAGCATATCGTTGCAACTGGTCAATATGCTGACAAGTGCCACCGCTGCCATCATGATTTGGATACGCATCTTATTGTTGTTAGGGCACATTCTAAAAAATCCACGCATCATTGTCTTGTTTAGGTGGGTTCTATAAATTAGCTTTGCTGGATTTTGAGACTATTTTCGAATGCATATCGTCAGCAAGTAAGGGAGTAATGCGGGCATTACGACCGAGCGAGATGGCGATATGGGTCGAAAAGAGTTCAAAAGACGGCAAAACGTAACCCATATTATTTTATTGTTTGTTACGGCGGTAATTTATAGAACCCACCTTATTGAATTGTCAAAAATAGATTTGGAAGCCCACGGCCCATGAGCGGGTGATGGGATAAGTACGTCCCCATGTGCCATAGCCATAGGTGCCCGACGGGCCGTCGTTCATTTCCGGATCGATGGGAAGGTTTTTGGCACCGTTGTGTAGCAGGCAGAGATTGTTGACGCTCGCATAGAACCGCACCTTCTGCATGTAGGCCTTGCGCGTGAGACTTTCGGGAAGTGTATATCCAAGGGTGATGTTCTTCAGGCGCAGGTAGGAAAGATCTACGAGGTACTTGGTCTGCGGGTAATAGTTGTGACAACCGCCAATGGGAGCGAGGGCTGCCACGTTGCCGGCATACTCATTGCCGGGGTAGAGACAGGGATAAGCGTTGGCCTCCGAGATGTTCACCACACCATTGTCGGGGTCGTAGACATTGTAACTCGTCTGATTGGAATAGATGGCAAGGTCGGGCTCGCGCATTTCGGGGAAAGCGTACGACGACTGTGTCCACATATTGCGTTTGCCTACACCTTGGAAGAACAGGTCGAGATCGAAACCGCGATACGAGCCGCCGATATGGAAACTATACTCGTAGCGGGGCATGGTATTGCCGATGACCTTCAGATCGCCGTGGTTGGCGAGCGTACCGTCACCACCATCAATCTTGCCATCGCCATTGAGATCCTTGAATTTAATATCACCAGGCCCGTAAACAAAGTTGTCGGTCTGTATGCCGGTTTGGTCGGCCACACCATTCTTATATATCCAAGAGCCGTCGGCGTTCTTCCCGGAGAAATCATCCTCAGTGAAGTAGCGGTCGGTCTCAAAGCCCCAAATGTCGCCCCAGGTCTCGCCCTCATAGGCGTAGGTCAGGGCATTGGTATAGGAATCGATGCCGGCTGTGTGTCCGATAATCTTCGAAGCGTTGTTCCATTTGGTGATTTTCGACTTGGCATCGCCGATGCTGAACGTGGCATACAGTTCGAGACTCTTGCCAAAGTGTCGGTGCCAGTTGACAGTGAGTTCCCATCCCCGCGTACGCAGTTGACCGGCATTGGTGTAAGGAGCCGACGCACCGACCGTACTGGGAAGGGCCATACCAGGAGCGAGCATATTGTTGGTGAGCCGCTGGTACCAGTCGAAGCCCACGGTCAGTTCGTCGTGCAGAAATCCAAGATCGATGCCGATATCGGCCGTCTCGATACGTTCCCACGTCAGCGACGAACTCACCCATGTGGGCGTATCAAACTGATTGACACGCGCATTGCTGCCGTCGAGCCAAGTGACACTCCCCGCCCCTATCTGCGATATGGTAGAAAGAAACATATTGTCGCCTACTGCCTCATTGCCAATCTCGCCGTAGGAGAAGCGCAGTTTGCCGTTGCTCACATAGTCGTGCAGACGATTCCAGTACGCCTCCTCCGTAAAGCGGTAGCCCACTGAGAACGAGGGGAAGAAAGCCCACTTGTCGCCAGCGGGGAAACGCGAACTGCCGTCGTATCGTCCGTTGAGTTCCAAGAGATAAATACCCTTGTAGTCGTAGTTGATACGACCGAAATATCCAGCCGTAGCCCGGTCGCCAGTAGAAGAACCAATCATGGCTTCGGTCATGCTACCATAGGCCAAATTGAGTTCGGGATAGTTTTCATCGAAAAGTTGGGTACGGGTGGCCGTGAAATAGTCTGACGAATAACTCTCACCGTTGACACCCGCCATGACGTTGAGGTTGTGCGCTCCGCACCATGAATGGTTGTAAGCAAGATAGGCATTGGCTATCCAGCGATTGGCCTTGGTATTGTAGCGTGTGGCTTGCGTAGAGGAAGGTTGCACGATATAGACGGGTGTTGTACCGTTCCAGTTCATGCCGTACACGCTATGGCTACCCGACTTGTAGTTGGTATTGTCAATCTGATAAGTAAAGTCAGCGTTGAGTGTCAGGCCGCGCGTGATGTGGGCAATGCCATAGACATTCATGCGCAGCATATCGTGTACCGTAGAGGAGCGTGCCGCCTGTTTTTGTATGGCCAACAGACGGTAGTCGGTGGCCGTACCGTCATCGCCTACAATATATCCCGAAGGTACGAAATAGGAGCCCCAGCGCCATATATATTGATAGATATCGCTGAACGAATTGGCCCGGCTCACGTCGCGACGGGTGAAATTGACCCGCGCGCCGAGTGTCAGCCAGTCGGTGAGATTGGTACGCAGATTGAGCGTCATGTTGTAGCGGCTGCGCTTGACGGGATTGTACTTCATGACATCCTGCTTGTAGTTGTATCCCAAGGCGGCATAGTAGGATGTCTTGCCACTGGAACCGCTCACCGAAAGGTCGTGACTGGTCGACGGGGCTGCCTTGTCGTACCAGATATCCTGTATGTCGTAGTCGGCATAGTAGAAGGGCTGACCATCGACAAAACAGTAGTCGCCCACATTGTTGTCATCGGTATAGGGACGCATGAGACTGTACCCTTTCTTGCCACTGTTCTGCTCTTTCCACTTTTGGGCATAAGGCAGGAGTTTGTCGAAATACATACCAAACAGTTCCACCGTGCCGCTGCCCTTGCGGGCTTTGGCCTGGATAGCGGCAGTAAGTTGGGTGGGCACATCGGGGAAATCGGGCAGGATGGTCGCTTGATCCCAAGCGACTTGCCCGTTGTACTTCACAGAGACACGGTCGCCCTTGTTGGCCTGCTTGGTCGTGATAAGGATTACACCAAAGGCGGCACGGCTACCATAGATGGAAGACGAAGCGGCATCCTTCAGCACTGAGATGGAAGCGATGTCACTGGAATTGATCATCGAGAGGTCGTCGACAGGTACGCCGTCGACCACAATCAGCGGACTCGAGGTTTGACTATTGGACAATGTACCCAAACCGCGGATACGTATACTGGGCTGAGCGCCGATATCGCCGTTGCTATTGACGACCGACAAGCCCGGAACGGATCCTTGCAAGGCTTTGGCTACATCCTGCTCGGGACGTGAGGCCAGCGTCTTGTCTACATCCACATTGGCTACGGCACCGGTGAGGTTGACCTTTTTCTGTCGACCATAGCCCACAACAACAAGTTCGTCGAGCATGGCATGGTCGTCTTCCATCACCACCTTCATGCCTTGCACAGCGGTGGTATTCACCGTTTTGTAGCCGATATACGAGATACGCAATGAGGTGCCCGGAGAAACGGCCAGTTCAAACTGGCCGTCAATATTGGTGACCGTGGCCTTGGTGGTGCCCACCTCGATGACGCTTGCTCCGATGACGGGTTCACCGGTTGCATCGACAACAAGACCTTTCAGCACGGTCGTTTTTTGCACTACATTTTGCGCCACGGGAGCAGCACTGACCGAAAAGGTACTTGTAAAGAGAAAACCAAGGAGTACTCCAAGGATAGTCCATCGCTTATTCTTCATCATTTTGCAACACTACGGTTTTGTGGATAAGGCGAAGACTATAAATTGGCAAAACACAACAATCCATTGTTATTGCGGTAGAAATTTACAGTCCTCACCTTAATGTCAAGACAAAAGTACAAATAAATATCCAAGAAAATGCTTATACAGTACATTTTCCGACCGAATGTTACAAATTCAGGGCATTATAAATTTCTGCCGCAATAGCAATAATTCCAAAACCAAGGAGTCATCAAAGAGCAACTTGGTCATCAAACCTTTAGCAGTTTTCTGGAAAGCAGACAATTGGTGGTTTTCACCTTGACGATATAAGCGCCTGGAGCAAGGCCACCGAAAATTATTGTTTTCTCATCACCACAGGAGAGATGTTCGAAATGCCAGTCTGTCACCTTCTTGCCGTCAAGAGTGTAGACCTCAACATTGGCAAAAGATTCGTTGCTACCGAAGAGCAGTTTCCAAACATCCCCGCCACGAAGTACAGTGACAGGAGTGGAGGACGCGCTAATCTGTGGCACGCCCGTAGAACCGCCTAGGCGGAGTGCCTCCTTCAGTCCTTCGTAGGCATTGATTTTGCCATACCCCCATGTAGCATTCCACGCAGCATCACCTGTGAAGGAATCCTTGGTAGAGGTAGTCTTGATGATGTCAAGTATTTGGGCGCTACTCAATCCGGGATTGGCCTGTAGCCACAAAGCGATGATACCGGCCGTAGCGGGCGATGCCATGGAAGTGCCCGACATCTGCTCATAATAGAAGCGTTTGAGTGAATTGATCTTCACCACCGAAGCAATGGAAGAACTCGTCACGTCGAACGAGGCGCCCGTTTTGGCTACCGCCGAGATGATGCACGAACCAGGAGCGGCTACAGTAGGTTTGCATGGTTGGACACTAGACAGTGACGGGCCATGACTGGAAAAGTTGGCGATATCGCCTTCCGTTCCCCGCACGTCGCTCCGCGTTTTACCATTATAGTCTACCCATGTGTTTGACGTGACATAGGCCGCTGCCACCACAGCATGATTGATGCTTGACCCGAAATCGTCCACACAATAGTTGGTATCGCCTTCTATAAAGGTATCGTCAGGCCCTTTCACGAAATTGCCGTAACCACTGTTGGTCCAAGCATGGAAGGTAACACCCTTCTCGCCCGTTATTTCAAATCCCATTTGACCGACAAGCGATGCAGATCTCATGCGAAGGAAATAATGTTCCTTGTTGTTGAAATCGGCTATCTGACTGGTCCACTCATAATTTTTCCAGAAGTCATCCGTCTTGTAGTCATACTTGCCATTGACATAGAGGAAGGGACGCACGGTAAGATGACGCTGGCCATCTGCCTGCTGTCCCCACAGGTCAATCAGCGCGCCACTGGCTCCCGTAGCACTAGACACCAACAGACGCACCATTTCGCCATCCTCCTTGAAAGTATGCTGCGCATGCTGCACATATACATTTTCATTGCCGGCGGCAATAACAATTGCCCGTCCTGTACCCGAAGTCAGAATATCATCTACTGCTCTGCTGAAAGTACTTGTGCCATCGTGCGCCCCAATTTGTGTACCAAAACTCATATTGACCACCCAGAGAGCATTGCGTTTGTCGGCAAGTTTCTGTACGAACTTGATATCTTCAAGCACCTCTGCATCAGAGAAGTCGGAAGGTATCATCACGATATCACCATTCTGCACACGGTCGCACTCCGTTGCCTGACGCGCCTTCACCATGGCGAGGTGCCCAGTACGCGACAGTTGCACACTCTCAACACCGGGATACAGATACAGTTGTGACAGCAAATGGGTATACAATCTCACCGTGGCCACCGTGGCGGTGATAGCGGTAGCCTCTATACCGTCGTGCCTCAGACAGTCTACCAATTGTTCTGCATCTGCACACCTCACAATGGCGTGGGTATAGCCAACGGGACTGGCACAAGCCGCGCCCCGCAGATGTTGGGTTGATGGAGAACAAGAATCTGGACGCTCCACCACAATCTGTGCCGAAGCGTCCAAAACTGTACATAAGGCGACAGCAATAAATATTATACTGTCCTTTGCCTTCATTATCTTACAACTACTTTTACAACTTTGCCATCAGACATTTTCACTATATTGAGCCCCTTCACAGGCTTTGCAATAAGTTTACCGTCTGCCGTATAGCGGGCCACTTCATGTACCGAAACATCACTACTATGTTCGGAGATGGAAGTGTAAGTTCCGTTCAGATTTACAAGCATGAAGTCGGAAAGTTCAGACTCTGCGGTATCGCCGTCTCTGTCAAGGAGGGACTTCACGGCAAACGCATACTGATCATACCCAGTCAGCGAGTTGAACACACAACTTGTAGTCTTGCTGTCAGCGACCTCACCAGTTGCAAGATAAGTGTAGATTTTGTCGCCGGCCTTCAAATTCTGCGCAACCTTCACCTCATCCAAGAGGAAATATCCATGACTGAGCGTGTAGATATAGAGTTGTCCGTGAGAATATTGGCTGCAGTCCATTTCAAAGGTTTTATCAATAATACCCAGTTTGCCAGTGGCATCAGTAGCCTCAAAATATGCGCCAGACTCATGTCCGCCCACGTTGATCACCAAGCCTTCGCCCGGTGCACCATAGGCCTTAACGTGAAGATAGAACATACTGTCGTTGCCAAGGTATAGTTGTGGTGTGGTGACGTAATATGTGTAATAGTTGGACGATGCACAACCAATCATACCATTGACGATAGCCGCACCAGTAGAAACCGACCATCCCGGTAGTTTGGTATACTCGTCGAGCGACATATCTTCCGTGTTGCCCACCTTGTCGGGCGAAGAAGGATCGGTCTGTTCATCCTCAATACCTGAGAAATCCTCGTCGAGGATGGAATACTGTCCTTTTTCAGATACGGTCTGCACGCCATAGCAGTAGGCCTCATATTTGTCAGCCTTGCCTACCTCTTCCCAGTTGGCCTGGTAAGCGTCTGCTGTAATATTGGTGGCTTCCTTCAATGTAGGTGAAGCCACTGCCACCAAGTGCTGAACATCGGCATTAGAATACTGCATGAGATAGTGCGTATTGACGGTGTAATAGTAGTCGCCCTCGGGGTCGAGGCCGCTGAACACATAAGATGTGCCATAGGTTCTGTCTTCGGTGTCCATGTCTCCACCACCGAGGTCAAACTCTGCCGGAGCAAGTTTGCCCGGGCGTCCCATTGTCAGATTTATATTGTCGACAACGGCATAGTCGCCCTCGGGCAGTCCTGTAAAAAAGAAACGGAAGCCATAATACTTGTTGGTACCTATTTCCTTGCCTATGTTCACGTTTGTACCAAGAGATGTTGTCTCGCTGTATTCCAACGTTACCACCTCAGTCCAACCTGAAAGAGACAAGGCTTCAACATGCATCACTGCATCGAACGCATCCCAATTCATATCGTCATCGCCATAGGGTACTGGGTCATAGAAACGTACCCACATAGACATATCCTTGACTTTGCTGAAGGTATAAGGAGTGACTATGGTGTCGCCGTTGCTGATATACAGCGCATTGCTTCCATCAACGCCCACTGGCTGCACTTTTTTGTCAGCATGCAGGCTGAAAGACCATCCAGAAGGAAGGTTGGAACCATCCTCCGCTACATTGTCAAAGTTTTCGGTGATGACGGTATCCTTATCGCTAGTATACACTTTCTTGTAGAGGTTGACTACATAGTTGAACGCCTTACGCGTTGGTTGCCAGTTGGCTTGAAAAGATGTGTTTTTGATGTTGGTCTCGGGCAGGAGTGCAGGAGGTGCCACAAATTCCTCAGATGAAGTGGTAACCTGAACATCATCGATAAGCACCGAACCATAACTGTGGAACTGTATAAAACCGTCTGGATCGGCATTCACGTTGCTCATCTTGACCGTTACCTTCTTCCATCCTTCTTTCTTGTACAGACGATAGGAAAGGACATTGATATCGCCAGCCAAATTTTTTGTGTCCAGACAATCATTGTAGCCTCCTCTAAGCAGATTGACAAAGAGGTCGCTGTTTTTTATGGCTTTCACCTTGAATGTCAGTGTGATGCAGCCGGAGTAGTCGCCAAGCGGCGTGTCCAGATCAGCAGCCGTGTATGTATTGGGGGAAATCAGTGCCACCATGCCTCCGGCGGGATAGACAAAAGAGCCTGCCCACTGTCCGTCCTTGGTCAAACTGGCATCTATATACATTCCCGGTTCATCGTAATAGTAGCAGAGCATATTGTTGCCAGGTTTTTCGCTCGTACCCTCGGTGATGCCCGAGAAATCCTCGTCTATCAGGATTTCCTCCTCGTGAGATCCTTCATCAAACGATTTAAGCGATGACGCCGAGGATGCCGTACTTTTCTGCTTCAAGGGGTGGTTGGCAGAAACACCAAACACATCACCCAAAATTTTTGCTTTCGTCCCTAAAGTCTTGCCATCCTTCACAAAGGTAGATTTCTCACTCGGATGTTTCATTTGCAGCAAGCCGTCTGCGAAAACATAGCATGAGAAAAGGGTACCCAAGATGAGCGTACCTACTTTCAGCATAAAATTCTTTCTCATATCGTATAACGTCAGGCTCTTGTTGTGCTAGACGAGTACAAGGGCAGAGCCTGTTTGACCCTCGCATCGCATCTAACAATACGTTGCAAAGGTATATCGCTATAAAAAAAAGAAAGCGCATCACGATTATTTAGGTGTACTTAATTTGAAATCAAGTACACATTATGCTACCCACGGACACTTTTGGCTATCTTTTTGTATTCCGTCGGAACCATTCCCACTATATTCTTGAAAGTATTCACAAAATTGGGTCTCGACTTAAATCCTACACTCAGCCCTATGCCTCCAATGGAATAATTGCCATAGTTTTCAATGTCGTTTAACCGCCGACAAGCCTCCTTGATGCGATATTCATTAAGCAGGGCGTTGAAGTTCTTGCCATAGATAGTCTTTATGCTTTTGGAGAGCGTCCAATATTTCGCGCCTATCAAGTCGGCGAGTCGGCTAAGGTCGAAATCAAGGGAACAGATTTCCTTGTCGTCATTCATCACATTGTCGATGGCTTCTTGTAATTTTTTCAATTCATCGTTGACAATATGCTTAACGTCCGTATCTATTGCCTTTCGTCGCTTTTTTTCGTCCTGTTTCAATACTTCAACATTGCGGCGATAGAGTTGCATATACGATGCCTTCAGTTTGCGATAGTTGAGGATGAGGATTGTTATGGACACCATAAGAATGATAGCCACTGCAACGACTGCGAGAAAGATTATTCGCTGCCGCTGTTGTTCATGGTAGAGAGCCACCATTTTTTCGTTGGTTCTATCGAGTTCTTCCATGAAATGCATCTTCTCCACCATCTTCAGTTTGCCAGAGTTCATCAGTGCGTCCTTGCCGCGAAGATATTTGTTCTCGTAGTCTATCTTCTTCGCAAGATCGCGCTTCTGTCCATATAGGTTCACATATTCCTTGTAGACATAGACTATAAGGTCTTCTGCCTGCAACTTCCGCGCAAGATTCTCAGCTCGCCCAAGGTATAATTCTGCTTTTGCATAGTCATTCATTTTGAGACACACGTCGGCCATACGTTGAAGGGTCATGACATCGTATCGTTCGCGGGTATCGCGAGCATTGTTGTGCGTGAGCATTGCCTGCAGACACTTAAGGGCGCCGGGATAGTTGCGAACCTCCAAACTATCAATGGCATCACAAAAATCAAGGTCGAAAGCTCGCATCGGATAGTCAGATGCCATCTTGGCCGTCCTCACCATCTTCATCTCCTTTCTGATATCTTGGGTTTTTCCCGCCCAATAAGCATAATGCGCAAGTCCATAGAAACTGACAAGCATAAAGCGCACCTCGTTGTACTTACGAGACACATGGAAGGACTTCTTGTAATAAGAGATAATTTTATCGGAATAATCGTTGATAGAAAGATAGTCAGAATAAAGGCGGTAAACGTTGGCAAAATTCAGATAGATGGCTTCTTGCGCTTGTTCCTGATTGTATTTCTCCGACGCTCGGAGAGCCAAAGTCAAGTAGGAAAAGGCTTTCTGATAGTCGTGGTAAAAGAAATAGTACATATAGCCCAAATTATTGAGCGCCATGACACTTTTCAGCAAATCGTCTCCTTGAAGTTGCTGTATTCCAAGACGATTTGCCATAATAGTATAACATAAAAAGGCACTGTCGGGCTTCTCTGTATGAACATACCGCAACGCTTTTATCTGAAGAGAATCGTTGGAAAGTCCAGACATCATCTTATAGAAGTCTGTCGTACCCATATTAGAGTTCAAAGCCCACATCGGCAGAATGTGAGCAATCAATAAAAAGGACAAAAGAAAACCCCTTGCCATCACATTTATAATGTCGAGATTTCGGACGAGGATAGACCAGTAGCTTGGGTTATCTGATCATCAGTAAATCCCATTGCCTTCAACTGTTTGGCAATTTCCATTGATCGCTCAGTGCGGCCTTCTGTTATACCTTCTGACTTTCCTTCTGCTCGACCCTCTGCTCGACCTTCTGCACGACCTTCTGCACGACCTTCTGCTCGACCCTCTGCTCGACCTTCTGCACGACCTTCTGCACGACCCTCTGCTCGACCCTCTGCTCGACCCTCTGCTCGACCTTCCGCACGACCTTCCGCACGACCAGCAATCAGTCCTTCAGCCCGTCCTTCACTATAGCCATCGTCACGGCTAGTATCGAAAAGGCTGCGCATATGCCTTACCGATTCCATGTAACGTTCGTAGTGTCGTCTATCCTTATCGGGAAGAGAGTCAATACGGAGTTGATTGCGGGCTTCGGTCAAACCAGCAGCCTTTGTATTGTCATTGATTTTGCCCGTTTTGAGGAATTCTATCCATTCATCGAGCGGAGTGGAGGCAACCTTGTCAAAGTCGTTTACACGCAAAATGTAATATTCAGGGAACAGATCTCCGGCATCTTTTCGTTTGTCCACATTTTCTTCCTTTATACCAAGGAATTTCTCACTTTGCCGAGCAGATAGTTTCAACAAATCATGTGGCTCATGCAGTCCCTTAAACTCGGTCTTCCCATGATAAACATAGTCTTTACCCTGACCCAACTCAAAATAAACGATGTTGATGGAATACACCTTACGCACATTACCATAGGAGTCTCCCTTTTCGATATACTCGGTAATCACCTTCGACACACCATATAGCATGCGGTGAAAATACGTTATCTCGTGGTTGTTTTGTATCTCCACGATAATCAGTTCGCCATCCTCGTCCTCGGCGAGCATATCCACACGATTGTACTTATCAAGAAAGTCCTCTTGATTGCCCTCGCTCTCAAGAAAATGTTTGATAGACATTTTCCTGCCAATCAAGGAGTACAACAATCCCTCCAGCACAGCATGGTTTGTCTTATTGCGGAGCAGACGCTTCATCGCCCAATCAAACCGTATGTATTTGTCGTAATGTCGTTCCATAATGTTCTCTTATACTTATTCTGCCGACAAATATAGGAAAAATTGGCGAAAATCACAACGCATACCAGTCATTCCCATCTTTTTTCTTTTTTTGAAGAAAAAAAATGTGTCGTTCAATCTGTTTCGCAAACTAGGATGGTCACGCACGCAACGTGACATATCCTTATGGTATCAGCAGGGAACTGTCACCATAACTGAGGAAGCGGAAATCGTGACTGAGCGCATAGTCGTATACACGATGCCAGTCACCATGAAGAAATGCACTGACCAACAGAAGCAGTGTACTCTGCGGCTGATGGAAATTGGTGACGAGCATCTTGACAATCTTGTATTCGTAGCCAGGGGCAATGATAATCTGCGTACTGGTATGCAGAGCGTTCAAGCCGTTTACATCAAGATAAGCAAGTATGGCCTTGATGGCATCCACAGGCGAGATGCCATCAGTCATGGAAGCCGCATCGTAGGGGTCCCACTGATTGACGTGCAGTTCGCTTTCCGAAAGGTCTGGATGGTGAGCCAGTTTGCAACCGACATAGTAAAGACTCTCCAAAGTACGTACGCTGGTTGTACCGACTGCAATGGCCGAAGCATCATGACGGATGAGTTTTTCAAGTGTATCGCGATGTACACAAATATACTCCGTATGCATATCATGACCATCGATAGTCTCCGACTTGACAGGCTTGAATGTGCCTGCGCCCACATGAAGGGTAATCTCTTCCCGATCAATGCAGTGACGGTCTAGATCGGCTAGTACAGCATCTGTAAAATGCAGACCAGCGGTAGGTGCAGCCACAGAGCCCTTGATTTTGGAGTAAACCGTCTGATAGGTCACCTTGTCGCTCTCCTGCGTTTCTCGGTTGAGATACGGGGGAATGGGTAGTTCACCAACCGACTCAAGGATTTCCGCAAAAGACACCGTGGTATCGTTCCACACGAAATCCACCCAGTGACTTTTGCCATGTTCGCCTTGACGTGTCGCTGATAGCGTCACATCCCGGTCACCGATACGGAGCGTGCGTTGCAGCGTTCCTTCCTTCCACTTCTTGAGATTGCCGACCATACAAAGCCACGCGCACTGTCCACGACTTTGGAACATCAGTTCGTAATCGGTGGGTGCAGCCGGCTCGAGGAGGAACACCTCAATAAGGGCTCCTGTCTCTTTTCTGAAATGGAGTCGTGCTTGAATGACCTTGGTGTTGTTGAACACCATCAGCGCACCAGCGGGGAGGTATTGTGGAAGGTTGTAAAAATGGTCGTCGGTGACATCACCATGACGGTAGATGAGAAGTTTGCTATGGTCGCGCTCGGCGATTGGAAATTTGGCGATGCGCTCATCGGGCAAATCATAATTGTAGTCGGAAATATGTATTTGTTTGGTATCCATAGGGTAATTGGAGTTCTAAAGAATAGTTCTGAATAAAGTATAGACCAAAGTCAAGAGGAAAACGACAGCGACAATATCAACATCGCTGCACTGATAGCCTGTCACAGTATATTGGGAGGAAATATAATTGAGTCGCGGAGATATTTTGCAGTAGATTTTTCGAAACGTGAAATAGGCAATTGTACCAGAGACCAATCCCCATAACAGACCAACCACGATATCGGAAGGATAGTGCATACCGAGATATAGCCGTGTATAGCAGTTGAGGAGCGACCAAGCCACCAGTACAACACCCAAAAGACGGTCGCGCACAAGGCAACAAAAGAACACGGTCAAGGAAAACGTGTTGGCAGCATGGGCAGAAAAGAAACTGAAGTCGGTGCCACGCAAATCATTCACCACACGGATGGTATACTTGAACAGTGGGTCATTGCCAGGACGAGGTCGGGCCACAAGCGGTTTGGCAATCATGTCAGCCATACCATCGGAGAGTACCACACACAGAAAAGCACAACCTATAATAAGGAGTATCTGCGCCATCGTCTCGTTGTTCTTTACGACAAGATAAAACAACGACAGATAGAGCGGTATCCATGTGAGACCCGAAGTGAGGACCACCATCCATCGGTCAAGGAACAACGAGTCACTGCCATTGAAGAATGGCAACAACTGGTGATCGAGATCTATGATTGTCTGTATGTCCATGCGTTATGTCTTTTACCCCGTCAGATTTCTTCTATGGCCGCCGCCTTGAGCCAACCTTCGCGCCCATCTGCCAGCCGAACGGCCCGCCATCCCTTCATGGTCTTGTCGGTGATATCAACGCGTGTACCCTCGTGTATGATAAAAGCGTCACTGCCACTATCGGCCGGCGTTTTCTTGACAGAGACGACAGGCGTGATGACAACCGCCCCATTGCGTTGTTCAAAAGCCGTCTTTTGTTGCCAAGCAAACACATTGCCCAACAAGAAGACCACGGCAAGTACAATACTGCCATAAAAGCCGACCTCGCGCACAAGAATACGCTTGCCAAACAGATACAAGAGCAATAGCACACAAGCCAAAGTCAGTGCTATGACGGCCACCGTTGCCCATGCATCAACGCTCATCACATAGACAAGCGATCGATACCAAGTGACAAAGAACATCTCGTTTTGCGGCGTTATCTTATCGATGGTGCGGGAGGACACAAACTGCAGATTGAACCAAATATCTTTGTCACCGGGTGACAGAAGATGAGCCCGCTCATAAGCCAAGACTGCCTGTGGCAGATTGCCCATACGATATTGGGCATTGCCTAAATTGTAGTACACATCGGCACTGACCCCTTGATGCAAAAGTTGTGTGTAAACGGACACTGCCTGCTGATATTCACCACGCGAGTAAGCGGAATCGCCCTCTTCTTTGGTCACGGCCGATGCAGGAAGTGCCGCCAAAAGCATCAACAACAAGAGGAGGGACAACGCGCCGGATTTCTTTCGTGAGCGTGCTGCACGTATAGCATCTTCAATATCCATAATGGCATTCATAGCAGATGTATAGGTCTTGTTCATATTGCCTGCCGCATCGCCGGGTGCATAGCGCTCGTATTCACACTCGTCGAGGGCACTGATAAACGTATTGATGGTGGTCTGACTCACTTGGTGACGAGAAAGTTCTTCGGCAACGTTGTCACGCGAGAGTTGCTCGACAGGCATATTGAGTTTGTTGCTGACGTAGCCCCACAACGCCCGCAATACCTCGTCATAGAATTCGCTCTGCCGTCCGGACTCCATCAGACGATGGGCTGACTTGAGCCGCTTTGCGGCCACTTTGCTGGCTCGGCGGCCTTTCATCTTGACAATGTCTGCACTATCAACAGCATGCTTACGGAATACCACCAATAGTACGACAAACACGGTCAAAAGAAGAATGAGCGTCACAATATAACGTGATGACCCGAAGAAGAAGTCACCAACTTCATGCAGACGTGTCGCACCTTCGCGCAGCGGAAGAATATCATTGCGCTGTGCTTGGGAATAGTCGACAACGGCCGTTCCCTTGCCATTGCCTTTGGCCACATTGACAGAGATGGGTTGTGTCTGTATCGTCTTGTAGGAAGAGGTAGAGGTGTCGTAATATGTCAACTTGACCGCAGGTATAGTATAGGTACCTTGATTGCGCGGCACGACAAGATAGTCATACACCATGTTTCCCTCAATACCATTGGTAGTCAGACGGGTCTTGTCAGTCACCTTGGGATCGTACTTATCAAAATCTTTGGGAAACTCGACAACGGGCTGCTTGATGAGTTTGAGATTGCCGACACCGCTGACCACGACACGCAAGGTAAGCGGTTCACCTGCCTTTGCAGTCTTTGACAAGAGTTGGGACGTGATACCAAACCGCCCTACCCCACCGGAGAATCCAGCAGGTTTAGCCGGAAGAGGATCGACCTGTATGGTCAGTCCAGGAGCGACAATATCACGGTTGACCTCCACATATCCAGATCCGCCATTGAAGAAGGCTTCAAAGGGATCGACATTTCTGTTCTGCTGTACAACAACACCCTTGAAGGTGATGCTGGGTATCTTCATCTGACCCGTCATCTGGGGATACATGACGTACTGACTCCACGTGACGCAACGGTAATTGCGTCCGTTGACATTCTCGATATGAAAACTCTTCTGCTGCGGAAGGGGAATTTCCTGGGTATGAAAACCTGCCAAATCGGGCATTTTTCCGTTGAGTTGAGTCAGATTGACAAGTGTATAGACCTTATAGGTGAGAAGGATGGGCTCCTGCTCATGAACGCGCTTCTTGTTGGCGCTCACCTTCACAAAGAGGTCGCTACCCGATATACGGCTTCCTGCAGCCCGCATCTCGTCCTCCGCTCCATCATCCTCGTGCATACGTGGAGCACCATTGCCTCGGCTGGCACTGCCAGATACGGTAATGCGGATGGGACGTGAGGTACAACTCTTTCCGTTGACCACGGCTTTTGCAGCCGGTATGGTAAACGTACCATTCTTCTCGGCGTAGAGTGTATAGGTATACGTGACCGATGATGAACTGCTGGTGTGACCATTGACGACCTGAAAACTGGATTGCTGCGAGGTGTAGGGTCCAGCGATAACTTCAAGTCCCGATGGTATATTGCCAGAACGGAAGTCAGACACATCGGTCGTATTGACGGTATAGGCGATACGGAAATTTTCTCCGACTGCCACATGAGAAGGGGCTGAGACAACGATTTGCTGGGCTTGGGCGAGTAGCGTAAGGCAACTCAGAAGAAAAGTCGCCAGCATGCGTTTCATAATTTTCGTCATGGATAGAAATATTACCAATTCTTGTCAAGTTTTCTAGGACGGGAACGATGCATAGCATCCTTGACACGCTGCTGCGTGTTTTTCTCTTCCTGCATGGCTGCATTCAGCAACTGTTCGGCATTGTCCTTGCTCATACGTTCCTTGTCTTGCTGCTGTTTGTTTTGTTGTTGCTTGTCCTTATTCTGTTGCTGCTTGTCCTTGTTCTGCTTGTCCTTGTCTTTGTTCTGCTTGTTCTTGTCCTTATTTTTGTTTTGATTGTTACGTGGATCGTTTTTCTGCAACCGCTTGCAAAGGGCAAGATTGTAGCGGGTCTCGTTGTCAGACGGATTGTTTCGCAGACTCTCCTTATAGGCGTTGATGGCCTCTGCATACATTTTCTTGGACTGACAGATAACACCAATATTATGATATGACTTGGCTTTACGCAATTTACTGGTTTCCATCTGTCCTGCGCGTTGAAACTGTTCGACTGCAGCAGAATCTTTCTTCTGCATCATCAAGGCACACCCAAGATTGTAAATAGCCTGGGCATTGCTAGAATTTTCAGAGACGGCCTTGCGGTATTCCACCTCGGCTTTGGCATAGTTCTGTTGTCGAAAAAGTTTGTTTCCAGAACGTATATATTGTCTGTCGGCCTGTGCAGATACCGCTACGGCGAGCAAGGTCAACAAATATAGAAGGATTAATCTTTTCATTTTTCTCCCTTTTTGAACAAACGGATATTTCTGAAGGCTGGATTCTTGGCTTCAAGCAGACACGCCTCAGCAATGAGCAACACCAACACCAAGATGGCAAACGCTTGGAATTGCTCGGCATACTCGCTATAAACTACACTTTGGGTTTCACCCTTCTGCAGTTTTGCCAATTCATCATTGAGCCGTTCCTGAGCATCATTGGTATTGTCAACATGAATGTAGGTTCCATTGCCTGCCTGGGCAACTTCTCGGCACATCTGCTCATTGAGGGCAGACATGACGGTCTGACCAGCAGCATCACGCATATACTCACCCTTGCCTAATGGTATGGGTGCGCCGGAAGTGCCTCCAACACCAAGGATAAACACATTGATACCCTTCTTCTTAGCCGCCTTGGCTGCCTCCAACGCACCACCTTGGTGGTCTTCTCCATCGGTGATGAGAATGATAGCACGACCTATTTTCTCCTGTTTCGAGAAACTACTGCAAGCCAAATCGATGGCCCGGGCAATATCGGTGCCTTGGGTAGAGATAAGAGAAGGATTGGCACTCTGCAAAAACATCTTGGCGGAAACGTAGTCGCTCGTGATAGGCAACTGCACAAATGCGTCGCCAGCAAATACGATTAGGCCAATCTTATCGTTGGTAAACTTATCGACAAGATTCTCCACCAGCATCTTACTCTTGTCAAGTCGAGAGGGAACTACATCTTGCGCCAACATAGAGTTACTGATGTCCAGCGCAATGATGGTCTCTATACCATTGCGGTTGTCATGGGATATCTTGGAACCCATCTGCGGACGAGCCAACACAACAACCAAAAGCGCATAGGCGACCATCATCAACCAAAACTTCACGGTAGGACGATAATGGGAAACCTGCGGCATGAGTTGACGCAACAAAACAGGATCACCAAAAGCGCGAAGGCGCTTACGACGTACACGGAAGGTGATGATGCGAACAAGCATTAATACCGGTACGGCTAAAAGCAGCCAGAGATATATAGAATCTTCGAATCTGAACATGACAATATTCTAAGGTATACGGCGCAAAACCGTTGTTCTCAATATGATTTCGAAAAGCAACAAGATGACTGCAGCAAGAGCAAAAGGCTGATAGGCTTCATACCTTTTGGAGAAACGCTTGACATCCATCTTGGTCTTTTCGAGTTTGTCTATATCTTTGTATATTTGGGCCAACTCCTTGTTGTTGGTGGCACGGTACGAATTGGCCCCAGTCACAGAGGAGATTTCAGACAATGTCTTGGTATCTAGCTCGACAGGCATATTCACATATTGCACACCACCGGCTACTGGCACAGGATAAGGAGCGACCTTGTTGGTGCCCACCGCAATCGTGTATACACGTATGCCGAAACTTTGTGCTATCTGGGCACTGGTCATAGGCGAGATATCGCCCATATTGTTGCTTCCATCGGTCAACAAAATGACAATCTTGCTTTTGGCCTTCGAATCTTTCAATCGTGACACTGCATTGGCAACACCCATACCAATAGCCGTGCCGTCGTGGATGAGATCTTGAGCGGCAATGTCTGTACGAACACCCTGTAGCAGATTGAGTAGCGAGGCATGATCAGTGGTCATCGGACACTGCATGAAGGCTTCGCCAGCGAAAATAGTAAGACCGATATTGTCATTGGGACGACCGGAGATAAAGTCGGCGGCAACGGCCTTGGCTGCCTCAAGCCGATTGGGACGGAGATCCTCGGCCAACATGGAAGTAGAGACGTCCATAACCAGCATAATGTCGATACCTTCTACTGACTTGTTGTCCCACGAATTATGAGTTTGGGGACGTGCCAGCACGCACACAATCAGCGTATAGACGACACACCGCAGAATCATCGGCAGATGCACAATGCGCATACGCCAACTTTTGGGTACATACCGATAGGCATCGGTACTGCCCATCCTCATTGTAGGTTCGCTGCTCTTACGATAAAGCAAGTACCACAATATATAAGGTACGAGCAGAAGGAGCAACACGAAATATCCTTTACTTGCAAATTCCATTTCCTAATCTTATTCAAGCAACAGATACAAACGATATACAGCCAAAGATGCCAACACTACAATGGCAATACCTACGACCGTAATGACCACCTTGATGACGGTACGGTTGTTTTGAGTGCGTTTGTCATCGGCACTGAGTTCGGGGACGATACGTTCCGTTGTAGGCTGTCCTTCAATCTTGGTCTGGTCGATGAAATTGATGGCATTGACGAGATTGAGGTCATTCTCGTTGAGAAGCGTAGAATACTTGGCAAACTTCACCAAATCGGCCGTGGTGAACAGTTCCTTCAGTTCGTCGAGCATCTTTCGGTCGCCCTGTTCTTGCAGCCGATAGAGTATCTCCGAACTGGTCATCTCCTTGGCGCTGAAACCGAAACGTTCCTCAATATATTGACGGAGCGCATCTGTCAATCGCGTATAATACTCCTTTTGACTTTCAGGAGTGGCGAGATGCTCATTCTTCAGTTTGTCAATGGTATTGAGTGCCTTCTGATGGGCTGGCACACGCTTGACGATACGAATATGCGTAATGATGGGTTTGTTTTGTCGTAGTCTGACCACAAGGTATAGGCATACGACCGACAAGACTAGAACAAAGATGCACAACCATAATATAGGTGTCCATTCCGACCAAAGGAAGGGATTGTCTTGCACATCTTTCGGCGGAAAGAACTGGTCTGCATGTAAGGTATCGACATCGACAGAAATGACCTTGAGAGCCAATGTATTCGATGTATAGGGTCTACCATCCACCTTGACCTTCACACCTGGGATAGCGTAAAGATGTTCATCAAAACTAGTCAGCGTATATGAACGTGACACTTTCGTCTGCCCGTCGACATCAGTTTTTTCTTCTGAGGAACAATCGAGCACCTCAACACCCGGAACGATCAACTGACTGCGCTTGTAGGTAGGGAACGTCACCCGAGCACCATTACGGGCAGTCACTTCAACAGTCATCCGTACTTGCTCACCTATCAGTATCTGTACAGAGTCGATTTTCGCCTCAACGTGCACCTGTGCCGGCAAGACGACAGTCACAAGCGAGAAAAACAGAAGGGCAATATGTCTTTTCAATATCTTACTCATTTTCATTCATCATACTATCAAACACCACGGGAAGAGAACAATGCCATCATAGAGCGAACATAGTCGCCATTGGTGGCCACTGACACCCAATCGACATTGCTCTTGGCGAACGTCTGGCGCAGACGTTCCTCCCGCATCTGCCAATAGCGGGAATGAGCCTGCCGTACCTTCCTTGAGCTGGTATCAATAAGCATCTCATGTCCCGTTTCCGCATCGAGCACTTTCATCAGACCAATGTCGGGCAAGGTCTTGGCACGTTGGTCATACACCTGTATGGCCATGACATCGTGCTTGCTATTGGCAATTTGGAAGGGCTTTTCCAAATCCTTGTCATCGTAGAAATCGCTCAATACAAATGCTGTACAACGCCGTTTGACGACACGCGTAAGATATTCCACAGCCATACCAACATCGGTACGCAGACTCTGTGGTTTGAAATCGATCATCTCGCGTATGATATACAAAATATGCTTCCGTCCCTTCTTGGGCGGAATGTACTTTTCGATACGGTCAGAGAAAAAGATGACACCTATCTTATCATTGTTCTGTATAGCACTGAATGCTATGGTAGCGGCAATCTCGGCGACCATGTCACGCTTCATCTGTACGGTGGTACCGAAGTCCAATGAACCCGAAACATCCACAAGTAGCATGACGGTCAGTTCGCGTTCCTCCTCATACACCTTAATATAAGGACGGCGGAAACGTGCGGTCACATTCCAGTCGATATCACGTATATCGTCACCGAACTGATACTCGCGCACTTCGGAAAAAGCCATACCGCGTCCTTTGAAGGCCGAATGATATTGGCCCGCAAAGATATTTTGACTCAATCCGCGTGTCTTGATCTCTATCTTGCGGACTTTCTTTAATATATCTGATGTTTCCACGAATTACTTGTTTTTTATGTAACGCTATTCGTTGTGTACAGCAAAGGCTACACACAGAGGCGGAAACATCAAGGTACTTCCACCTTATTGATAATCTTGGAAACAATTTCCTCGCTGGTCACATTGCTAGCCTCTGCCTCATAAGACAGGCCGATACGGTGGCGCATCACATCGTGGGCTACCGCACGCACATCCTCAGGCACGACATAGCCCCTACGCTTGATGAAAGCATAAGCGCGGGCTGCCTTCGCTAAATTGATACTTGCACGCGGGGATCCGCCGTAGGTAATCATATCCTTGAGTTCCGGCAACCCGTAACGCTCGGGATAGCGGGACGCAAAGACGATATCAGCAATGTATTGCTCAATCTTCTCATCAATATAAACCTCACGAACCACCTTACGGGCATTGAGTATCTCATCTGCAGTGGTCACAGGCTTGACCTCGGGAAGACTACCAGCAAGATTTTCACGAATAATCAGTTTTTCCTCTTCAAGCGACGGATAGTCGATGATGACCTTCAGCATGAAACGGTCTACTTGGGCCTCTGGCAACTGATAGGTTCCCTCCTGCTCGATAGGATTTTGGGTAGCCATCACAAGGAATGGATGAGGAAGGGCAAAGGTTTTCTCTCCAATGGTGACTTGGTGTTCCTGCATAGCCTCAAGCAAGGCACTCTGTACCTTTGCTGGAGCACGGTTGATCTCGTCAGCCAATACGAAGTTGGCAAACACGGGACCTTTCTTCACATGGAAACCCTCATCCTTCTGTGAATAGACGAGTGTACCGACAACATCGGCCGGTAGAAGATCGGGGGTGAACTGTATTCTGCTAAAATCGGCATCGATAAGTTGAGACAACGTTTTGATGGCCAATGTTTTGGCCAAACCGGGGACACCTTCGAGCAAGATATGTCCATCGCTCAAAAGGGAGATGAGCAAAGAGTCGACCAAGTGACGTTGTCCCACAATCACGCGGTTCATTCCTGTCACAAGATTGGTGATAAAACCGCTCTGCTGTTCTATCCGAATGTTCAGTTCCCGGATATCAATAGATTCTGCCATTGTTCTGCGTATTAAAATTTATCGCAAAATTACAACATAAAAAACGAGGAGTCGGCGCATGAGGGTCTAAATTATATTAAAAAGTCTCTAAAACTGAATATTTTAAGAACATTTATAGAACCCACCTATTGAAAAGAAGAAGAATGGTTTTGCGCAGACAGGCAACGTAGGCGCACCAAAATCGAATATTACGAAAGCACTTTCGCTCAACCGCGCAACATACTCATTTTCAGCCCAAACTCTGTTGTCAGTTCTTCATAAATACGTTGAACGGGAAATCCCATCACATTGAAATAACTACCGTGCAACGCAGTGACACCAACATACCCAATCCACTCCTGTATGCCATACGCACCAGCCTTGTCAAATGGATGATAATGATTGATATAATAATCGATTTCATCATCGGAAAGTTCTTTGAAGGTCACTTCGGAAGAGACAGAAAAGGCACGTTGCTTGTCTGTCGTAGTCAGACATACACCTGTCACGACTTCATGCGACCTTCCGCTAATGAGCCGCAACATGCGTCGGGCATCAGCGGCATCTACTGGCTTGCCCAAAATTTGATTGTCAACAATAACCACCGTATCAGCCGTCACCAAAAGTTCGTCACACGCAATGTCATAGGCCGCAGCCTTCTCTCGTGCAATATACGTCGGCACCTCGGAGGCGGGTAGGCCATCGGGATAAGACTCACTGACACCCTTCATCACCCGCACTTCGAAACCAACACCTAAGCCAGCCATCAACTCTCGACGACGAGGGGAATTGCTGGCCAACACATACTTGTATTGTTTTATCATTTTTGCAACAAAGGTAAATATATTTGCTCGAACCACGCCGCATAGGTCTCACATTTTAATAAAATAACACACGGAAGTCCCCGACTTTCATGTATTTTTCTTATTTTTGCAACCATATCACGAGACAACACGCCTAAATATGAAAATCATACGCAACACCATACTCCTCCTATTGTCTGTCTTTACTATATGCACAACGAGTGGATGCCAAGATAGCGGAAAGAAAGCCTTCAACCGTCTATTGCTGCAGTTGGCAGAAGACGACCACACCATAAACCATAGCGACTGGATGGCCATCGAAGGATGGATGAAAGAAAACAGTTCCTCACTCAGCGAACTGCGTGACGGCGACCGCCTCAACATCAAGAAAACAAAAGAGTATATCACAGATTTCTTCAAAAACCGCAGACCTTCCACTGACATCACCTTTGTCGGCATCGGGAACAAGCCCTATCTTGCCGTACATCTCTACTTAGAACGTTCTGGCAGCATGGCTCCCTACGATAGCCGCGAGGGGGATGGACTATTCAAATCGGCTATTGTACAACTATTGAACAACCTCCCCGGTGACAATAGTGACAACCGCATCTATATCGTCAACAACGCCATCAACGCCTACCCTGACGGCTTTGATCGATTTCTTACCGACCCTGACATTTTCGAGAGCACCAAAGGAATAGGTGATGCGAGTTACACAGACTTCAGTTCTATCTTCAGTGACCTACTGAACAAGACTGGAGACAATGACCTCAGCATACTTGTCACCGATATGATTTACTCCACAAAGAATATGAACGGAGTAAGTCCACAAAAGATATTCAATGAAGCAGAAGGAATGACCAACGCCGTCTTCAAGAACATCGGAACTCAAAAATCAATGTTGGTTGTGAAATTGCATAGTGAGTATCACGGCCCCTACTACAGTTATGATGCGCCATCCACAGGCAAACGCTATGACGGACAACGTCCCTTCTATATGGTCATCGTGACCTCCAATGCAAACATGGCCCGACTGACAACGGACAACCACTATCAGACATTTGCCCGACTAGCACAAATCAAAGGATATGAAGACGAATATCTGTTCAGTGCTGCCCCACCCTATCATCCATACCATTCGCTACTGCTAAGACACCACGACATACGCGGACGATTCAAACCGGAAAGAGGTTCCGGCACACAAATCACCGCCATCAAAGACATAGAGACAGACATTGAAACGAAAACACTTCGTTTGGTATTGGCTGTCGACCTCGGCCATATGTTCATTGCGGACAGTTACTTAACAGACCCTAAAAACTATGAGGTAACATCTGGAAGCGGCCTAAAAATCATTTCTATACGCCCCATCAAGAGCGGCGATCTCACAGAGGCAGAAAAACGATATGCTGGAACGGCTACCCATCTATTCACACTCAGTGCGACAAAGACCCTACCCAAAGACAACGTTCATATACGGCTGAAGAACGTGCTACCAACATGGATTGCCAACGCATCCACAGACGACGATCGCGACACACATGCGGCCAACTTCAGCAAAACCACGTTCGGACTGAAATATCTTTTGGGCGGCATCTACCAGTCGTACAAGAAAAGCGCAGGCGGTGTGCCCGACTATTTTGACATCGAACTCAAACTGAGCGAATAACAACTATATCTACCTCATCCATCCCCATCCAAGAAAATTATAAGAGACAATAAAAAATATGAAGCATATCATACTATTGGCAACAGGGCTACTGTTGACACTTCTTTTCCTCATCTTGTCTGCAACTGTATTTGAGGGAATGTACTATGAACGGGAATTTTCCAATGAGATGTACAATCAAGGACTCTATCTGCCCGCCTCACTTCTAGTCACCAGTATGGCATGGGGAATAGCGGCGGTGTACTATTACCTCATCAATTCGGTCTACTTTTCACGATGGTATCACTGGCTCATCATACTCATTGCCACTGCTGTATTGTCGACGGTATGCATACATACATACACAGCCAGTGCTCTCGCCGAAGAAGGTCTCAGTTTTAGCCATCAACTGACCGTATTTTCAGGAGTTTGTACCCTTATAAACATTTTATTTTTCATCATCGCATCTTTTTCACTACGATGGTGGAGTTCCAACTGCCGCCACACACCCATTCCCGAATAACAGACTTTCGCAAAGGCTGGCAACACAGTAAGAAATTCAGTTATAAAACAAGAGCAAACAAAAACATCATACGACAGTGAGACTATTCTTATTCTTGGTCGGCGGGACCGGCTCCCGCGTATTACGTCCGCTCATCATGCAGTTTGCAGCGGGTATACACCCATCTGACGAGACAGGCAACGCCATGCCACTAGAAGTTGTACCCATGATCATCGACCCCCACAAAGCCAATGAAGACCTAAAACGCACAGACAATCTTCTGCGCTGGTACAAACAGATACGCCATGCTCTATACGGACAACGCAGTGATGTCACACATGGTTTTTTCTCCGTCAAGGTATCCACACTCAGCGATGTATGTCCGCAAGGCACCGAACTGGCAGACACATTTCTTATGAGACTGGGGGCGTTGGAGTCAGTAAAATTCCGCGACTTCATCAACTACAATACGATGGATACCGCCAATCAAGCTCTTTGCTCCATGATGTTTTCCGACTACCAACTCGAGACCAAGATGGACATCGGTTTTGTCGGGAGTCCGAATATCGGAAGCATCGCACTCAACGAACTGAAAGACAGTGAAGAGTTCAGACAATTCTCCAATGTATTTCAAAAAGAAGACCGTGTGTTCATTGTCAGTTCGATATTCGGTGGAACAGGTGCTGCCGGATACCCCGTCATCGTGAACAACATCCGCAATGCGGACAACAACACCTCTATCAGCAATCGGGGAGACCTACGCAATGCCAAAATCGGTGCCCTCACCGTATTGCCCTACTTCAACATTCAACAAGACGAAAACAGTCCGATATCACGAGCCGACTTCATCTCAAAAACAAAATCAGCCCTTTACTACTACCACGACAATCTGACTGGTCTGCGATTAGAAGGAAAGGATACGGGTACATCAAAAGTCAACGCCTGCTACTACCTCGGCGATGAGGTACCTTCTACCCCATACTTCAACGACCCCGGCGGAAATGGCCAACGCAACGATGCCCATATCGTGGAATTTATTGGAGCCTTATCGATACTCGACTTTCTCCAAACTCCAGATGACCAACTCATCACGAGCGATGGCAAGGCCATACGTCCCATATACAAAGAATACGGATTGGCCAACGACACAAGAGATGTCACACTCAAGGATTTAGGACTACAGACAAGAATCTCCATCAATGAACAGATGGCAAAATTTCATCTTGCCTATATGTATATCACACATCGTCTTCGCGAAGACATCGGGCATGGTTACACACTTGACAAACCTGCGATAACGAAAGGATTTCTGTCTACATCATTCTTCACCACACTGACAGCAAACTTTTTCGTAGCCTACGCACAATGGCTAAAAGAGTTGAGAAACAACCAAAGAAGTTTTGCCCCATTCAATCTTGACACACAGGAGATAAGAAACTGTCTGAACCATATCGAAGCGAAAAGTAGATTTCTGAAATCCCCAGCCAACTACAAGCACATACTTTCCGCACTCAATACGGCCTCACAAAAAGCGGTCAAAGCCAATACCTTCACCGAATCAGAGACCGCCAGCAAACTCCTTGGGCTACTTGATATGGTCTTGGGAAGACTGATAGATGAAAAATATGACCCCATAGTCTAAACTACCTCACAAGAAGATAAAACCATGAGCAAAATACTGGCATATAACAACAAAACAACTGGCGAAAGTTGGATACCGCTGAGTGGACAATACTCGGCCGACGAAATAGAGATGATAGCCGACCCCAATGGCGGACTGTCGCAAAATCCGCGGACAGCCATACCAAGTCCGTTCGCCCAAATGGACTTGGTCAAGAATGCTTTTCACAGACTATCAACTCATCCCGACCTCCATGGGGAAACCATGGACGAAAAACTCGTATCCGATGCGTTGGATATCGCCCAACTGTTTTTCTGCTACAAAGAATTGACAGAAAGTCTGCATATCATCACATGGAATAGAGCGACCGAGATTGCCAAATTGTTGGCCAGTCCACAACATAGGATTGTCGGGGAAACGCTTGAAATGTTCCTCAGACAAGACCAAGAGGCCTTCAACTTTGCGAAAATGGACAGACTCCACTTTTTGGTCTACGGCAATACCGTTATCGGAGGCACCTCTCCCGTCACCCTTTTTATGGCAAGCCCCAACGCGACACAAAACCTGTACAATATTCCATTGGAACAGAACATAAAAATATTCTCGCGCTGGCGACCGCTTTATCTACGCGAGAAACGTTTTGTTGTCTACCTTTACGCCCTCTTTACAGCATACCCTGAGCTCAAGCAACTTTGCAGTGAGGTCAATGCTTACTTGATTAGAAATTTCCGTCTTCTACCACAAGACACACAATCTGACATCACCAAAAACATCGGCAATCCGGAAGCGCTCGACATAGACAAGACCGACAAGGCACTCAACTATCTGAATGCCAACTACGACAAGATGGAAGATGGCGTACAAGCCTTGGGAATTCCATTCTACTGCGCACGTCTGCAAGACATAGAAGAAGATATCGCTGCAAGCGATTTCAGAATGCAAAGTACAAAGGAAACAAAGGATGAAAAGATACCGCTCGTCCTTCAGAACCACCTTAACGCACCTGCCAACGACACTTTCAGATACATCGTCGACAAATGGGACGACTCTATCATCATCACTCCTGAAGACTACGCCCTTGTACCAGAGAAAAGACTCCTTCCTGGAACGACGCACCAGCATCCATGGCTCACTGATGATGACTTTCTCGAACCGTCACTCATCAAACTTGACTACACCCTCAACCGCGACTGCTACTTCAATGGCAACCTCGCACAGGAAACAAGAGATACCGACGACAACGATTTTCTCTTGCCCATCAAACCACTTTTCTTCAAATACTTCAATGTCAGCGATTTGTGGGGAACAATAGGTGGACAGCCGCGCTTCGAACTGCGGCACACGCAAACTGGGCAGACAGAAACCGTCAAAGCCATACTGCGCATACCGGTACAGAAATCCGGACACTACGTCACGCTTTCACGGACATATATACAATCGACGAACGGCGATCTGGCGTATGACAAAGGACGAAACTGTGGCAAGTTTATCACCATACCATTTGCCATTGCCATCTTCCCCTTTGCCAAGGCCACACAACCGGGACAATACCACATACAACTTGTTGACCGGGCACTCGGTCAATTGGAAAATTACGCCATCAATCTTACATTCCACGATAGTCTCCATAACAAACCGGTAGCATGCACGGCGAGGAAGCGAAGCATGAAAACCATCAAAAGAGTCAATTCACAATATTACAGACTCAATGGTACATTCGATTATATCAAGACATCACTTACCGATGAACTCAACAGAATCGTAGCAGAAGGCATCATCTGCCCACGGTGGGCCAACCATGTGGAAGGTCACGAGTCTTTCACCTTCGCCGTAGATTTCGGTACGACCAATACCCATATGGAATGTATACGCGAAAATCAAATGCCTGCACCACTCAAAGTAGCCCCTGCCACACAGGAACGTATGGTTGCCACGCTATACAACGGAAGCAGCATACTATACGATGTCATACTTCACCAAGAATTTCTACCGCAAGCCATCGGATACGAATACGGATTTCCCCAACGCACGGTACTCTCAGAGAGCGAACACCTCAACGCGGCACAGGCGGACAATATCGTTGCCCTAGGTGATGCCAACATACCTTTCATCTACGAAAAAGAATCCATCGGTTATGGCAACCGCATCATTGCCGATCTGAAATGGTCAACCGATTTGTCTACCAACAAGCGCATACACACCTATCTGACAGAATTAACCCAACTGATGCGGACAAAGGTTCTGCTTGAGAACGGAGATTTGACAAAAACCCGTATTGTATGGTTCTATCCCCTCAGTATGAAAGTGGGAAGAATTCGGAAAATGGAAGAGATGTGGAAGAAAACCTTCGAAGAAGTGTTTGGCATCCCCACAAACGAAAAGAACCTTCTGCAAATGCCAGAATCGGTCGCACCCTACTACTATTACAAATGCTCCAGCCAATTCAGAGGTGCCGCCGCCAATGTGGCAAGCATTGACATAGGTGGAGGATCTAGCGACGTAGCCATATTTGAGTCTAATACAGGGGTCCCCACCTTGCTCACATCATTCCGGTTTGCAGCAAACACACTCTTCGGCGACGGTTTCTCTGAATTGCCACATGGAGACACCAACCCTATGATTCGGAAATACGTTGATTTCTTCAGACAAATCTTCGACCGTGACGATGACAGATATGGCGAACTGATTGGCATAATGGACGACATTGTAGACAAACGCAAATCAGAAGACATCAACGCATTTCTTTTCTCCATCGAAAACAACAAGGCCACCAAGGACAACGATTTGTTTTCCTACAACAAAAGACTCAATGAGGATGAGACGCGCAAAATCATCTTTATCTATTTCTATGCCGCCATCATCTACTATGTCGCCCGTATGATGGAACACCGACAACTAGATATGCCACAAAGTGTTATGTTCAGCGGAACGGGATCGAAAACACTGGATATCGTCGGCACCAAGACAGACTTGGAACTGCTCACAAGACGTATCTTCGAGATGGTATATGGCAAGACATACGAAGAAAAGCCATTCTCTATCGTCACGGAGAAAACAGAACCCAAACAAATCACCTGTAGAGGCGCGTTATTACAAGTAAGGAATGAGAATGGATGCAAAAACGTACAGGACCTCAACCGTCAGATGTACGAATTTGACAGTCCGCTGAAATACAACTACTCCATGCTTGACAAAGAAACGCTCACCTACGACGACATGAATGATGCTAGTATACAGGCATCCATTGTCGGTGAAGTGCGCAAGTACAATGCAATGTTCCTACAACTTTGCGAAGAGGCTCATGTATGCGACCGCTTCCTTGTCAGCAGAAAGGCGTTCGAACTATTCAAGAAACTTCTGAACAAAGATCTCGAACACCATCTCATCACGGGTTGGAATTTCTACAACAAAAACCAAAGCGAGAAGAATGAATCCGACCCCATAGAAGATGCCGTATTCTTCTACCCTATCATAGGAAGCATACGCGACAACATGATAGAAAACTTAAAAGAAGAATAAAAACGGAATTCGAGAAACGCTAAAAGCGGGTTCTATAAATTGCCTTTGATGGATTTTTGAATTTTAGCCGAGCATCTTTCACTTTCTTTGAATAAAAACAAAAAGACACAAAGAGCGACCTGTCTAAAATACCGGTTTAACAATGCATGGAATTTATAGAGCACGCCTAAAAATAAGGTACACGGCTTTAGATCCACAATACTCAATAAAAAGAACAAACCCCGAAAATAGCAAATTCTATTTTCGGGGTTTACTATACCTTTATCAGAACGGCAGTTCATCACTGCTATCTTCCTGCGCTACAGATTGAGGAGCGGCAGGAGCAGGTTGAGGAGCCACAATGGGTTGCGGAGTCACCACCGGAGCGCCTCCTACTGCAGCGGGATCAACAAGACGTACATCGAAAGCACGCACACTGTTAAACCAACGACCATTGTACTCATGAGCATCGATATCAAACGAGACCATAACTTCCTGTCCAATCTGAATATTGAAACGCTGCAGACGGTCGGCACCAAATACACTGAATACCATTTTGCGTGGGTATGTATCATGGGTCTCAATGACAAAATCCTGGGCTGTCCATTCTCCTCTTGCTGACGTGCCGCTTCTTGCAGGAAGGGCGGCTATCACTTTTCCTTGTAATTCCATTGTATGTAAAAATGTATGTAAAAATCTATTGGTATAACTTTTAATTCTCCTAAAATTCCAAACCGAAAGTTCGATCCGACATTACGCAACAACATTCCCTCCCCACCTTCGCGCATAAGCAATAACAAGACTAGAAAACAGAATATTCCAACGTTTCCTTTGGATTTGCGAAATTAATAATTTTTGCTCTAACAAGAGAAAGTTTCACACTAGTTTTTTGTCCCACACAAGGCTTTTTTGTATTTTTGTACCTGAATAGGAAAACTACAAAATATTACATACATGCAATTTACATTATCAAGCAGTTTGCTCAACAGCCGTCTGCTGACCTTGGCTAAGGTCATCAGCAACAAGAACTCCATCAACATACTTGAATGCTTTCTCTTCGAAGTAAAAGAGGGCGTACTTGTCATCACTGCAAGCGACAGCGAGAACGTTATGGAAACAGAATTGACACTCGACGAATGCGACGGCAACGGTTGTTTCGCCATTGCGAACCGCACGATAATCGATGCTCTAAAAGAGATTCCCGAACAGCCCCTCACATTCAAGGTCGACACAAACACCTTCAACATACAGATAGTCTACCTCAACGGTGTATACAACTTCACCGCTCAGGATGCCACAGAGTATCCACGGCTGCAACCAATGACAGAAAATGCACACGTGATTACCATCACCTCTAATATGTTGCAGAGCGGTCTCTCACGCACAATGTTCGCCGCTGCCACCGCTGATATACGACCGATAATGAGTAGCGTATATTTCGATTTTGGAGAAGACTTCCTTACCCTTGTTGCCACGGACGGACACAAATTGGCACGAAGCCGCAACTACACAGTAAAAGCCGACACACCGGCAGCATTTATTCTTCCCAAGAAACCGGTCAATCTACTCAAAAACATACTTGCAAAAGATGACAGCGACGTTGTCATCCGTTTCTCTGAAGGCAACGCAGAAATAAGATATACAGATGGTACCCTTTCCTGTATCCTTCTTGAAGGACGTTACCCCAACTACAATTCGGTCATCCCGACAAACAACCCCAATGAAATGAGCATCGACCGCAAGGCCTTCCTCGGCGCTCTACGCCGCGTATCGACATTCGCCAGCGAAAGCAGCCAATTGATACGCCTACATATCACTGCCGGCAATTTGGAACTTTCCGCTGAAGACATCGACTTCGCCACCAGTGCAAAGGAAAATGTCATCTGCGAGTATGCCGGCAAGCCTATGGACATCGGATTCAAGAGCGGCGCTCTAAGCGATATACTCAACAATTTGGAGAGCGACGAAATCATCGTCAAACTTGCCGACCCCAGCCGTGCTTGCGTCATTGTTCCGACAGAGAATCCTGAAAACGAGGATATTCTGATGTTGCTCATGCCCATGTTGCTCAACGACTGAATATGATTGCGAGGCGTATGCCTCTCATACAACAACACAGGGGATGAGGTACTGCAACAAACATACCTCATCCTCTGCATCGTATATACAAACAGCGAAGGCAGATTTTCATAAAGATTCCTATAGAGCAATCCGCCTTCCACTCAAGAATAGACAGAATAGATGAAATTGAATCTGAAGAAGCCGCTCATTGTTTTCGACTTGGAAGCCACGGGACTTGACCTTGTCAACGACCGTATCATACAATTGTCCTACATAAAAGTTTTCCCCGATGGACAGGAAGAACGACAATCCTATTATATCAACCCAGGAAAGATCATACCTCAAGAAGTTGTAGAACTGACCGGCATTTCAAACGATGACGTAAAAGACAGCCCGAAATTCGCAGAACTGGCAAGCCGACTGAGTACAGAAATGAAAGGATGTGACTTTGCAGGTTACAATTCCAACCACTTCGATATACCTTTGCTAGCCGAGGAATTTCTACGAGCCGGCATAGACTTTGATTTTTCAAAGTGTCGGCTTATCGACGCACAAACCATCTTCCACAAAATGGAGCGTCGCAATCTGGCCGCTGCCTACAAGTTTTTTTGCGGACGCAAGATGGAAGACGACTTTATTGCCCACCGCGCTGACAACGACACCGAAGCCACCTACCGCGTACTGATGGGAGAACTCGATATGTACAATCCCGAGACGCAAGAAGACCCAGAACGTCATCTTGAAAACGACATGGACGTTTTGGCCGAATTCTCCAAAAACAACGACAACGTAGATTTTGCAGGACGCATAGTATGGAGAACAGCCAAAGGTCCGGATGGAAAACCTATTCTTGACAAGGACGGAAAGGAATATAAAGTAGAAACCTTCAATTTCGGCAAATACAAAGGCCGTCCCGTGGCCGATGTATTGCGCCGCGACCAGGGGTACTTCAGTTGGATGCTTTCTGGCGATTTCACCTACAACACCAAACAAGTCCTCACTCGCATCCGTCTGCGCGAAATGCAAAACAAATAAATGGCTTATTTGTATAATTCCATGCACTATTAAATATTTTTTAGACAGAGAACCCACCCAAAAAGTCACACACATGTTAAAAGGGAAAAAAATAGTATTGGGCATCACTGGTTCCATTGCAGCCTACAAAGCCTGTCTTATCATTAGGGAACTCATCAAAAAGGGAGCCGAAGTACAAGTTGTAATCACGCCGTCTGGCAAGGAATTTATCACCCCCATCACACTATCGGCCTTGACCCACAAGCCCGTGATTAGCGATTTTTTCTCTCAACGCGATGGCACCTGGCATTCCCATGTGGACTTGGGACTTTGGGCCGATGCTATGCTTGTCGCCCCATGTACGGCAAGCACCCTCGGAAAGATGGCCAATGGTATTGCCGACAATATGCTCATCACCACCTATCTGTCGATGAAGGCTCCCGTATTTGTTGCACCCGCTATGGACCTTGATATGTATGCCCATCCATCAACAAAGGCAAACCTTAAGCGACTGGTCAGCTACGGCAACCATATCATAGAGCCAGGCGACGGATTTCTGGCCAGCGGACTTGAGGGAAAAGGTAGAATGGAAGAACCTGAAAATATTGTCGCAAAACTCGACCGTTTTTTTGATCAAGCAAATACACAATCGCCCCTTCTAGGAAAACGTATACTTATAACAGCCGGACCGACCTTTGAAAAAATTGACCCCGTACGCTTTATCGGTAACTACTCCAGTGGAAAAATGGGATTTGCTATCGCCGAAGAGTGTCTGAAGCAGGGGGCTGAAGTAACCCTCGTAACAGGACCGGTGGCACTGACCTGCTCACCCGACATTCACCGAATCAACGTGGAATGTTGCGAAGACATGTACAACGCTGCCACAAGCGTCTTTCCCGACACAGATATTGCCATTCTCTGCGCTGCAGTGGCAGACTTCAAACCTCAAGACGTTGCCACGCAGAAAATCAAACGGCACGGTGAGAATATCACAATCACACTATGCCCCACTCAAGACATCGCGTCTGCCGTAGGTCAAATGAAGCGGAAAAATCAAGTGATTGTAGCATTCGCTCTCGAAACCAATGATGAGGAAGAGAACGCAAAACAGAAATTAGAGAAGAAGAACGCCGACTTCATCGTGATGAATAGCCTACGCAATTCCGGCACTTGCTTCCGCACCAATGACAACCAAATATCCATCATCGGAGCGTCAGACACAAAGACGTTCCCCAAAAAACCAAAAGCAGAGGTAGCAAAAGATATCATAGACCATCTATGCACACATCTGTAGCATCTATAGTGACTATAAAAATAACTTGGTGGAACTTGAGAATCATCTACAAACAAACGACACTATGAAAAAAGCCGTAGCACTACTGATAGCCATTCTTCCTCTTTTCGCAAGCATCGCTTGGGGACAAGAGCTCAACGCAAAAGTCACAATCAACCACAACCAAATACAAGGCACTGATGTTAGCGTATTCGATGATTTGCAGAACAACCTCACACAGTTCATCAATGAACGCCAATGGACCAACCTGCAATTTCAAAAAAACGAGCGCATTTCCTGCAACTTCAACATTACAGTGACACAATACGACAATTCCACCAACGTATTCACCTGCAAGGCACTCATACAAGCCAATCGGCCCGTATACAATGCGTCATACACTACGACCATATACAACAATACGGACAACGACTTCAATTTCACCTATGCGCAGTTCGACCAACTGCAGTTCAACGACGAGAACATCGACAACCAACTCACTGCCCTCATCGCCTACTACGCATATCTCATCATCGGTATCAATCTCGACACATTTTCTCCCATGGGAGGCGAAGACATACTGCAACGGTGCATGAATCTCACCAACAATAGCCAAAACCTCAACTACCCTGGATGGAAAGCATTTGATAGCGACCGCAACCGATTCGCCATCATCAATGACTACCTAGATGGTGCCATGAAACCATTCCGTCAACTGCAGTACGACTACTACCGCAACGGCCTCGATGAGATGGCCAACAACGCCGACCGCGGACGCACCAACATCACAACCGCCATTGAGGAGAATCTGAAGAAGTGCCATACGGACCGCCCACTGAGTCTTCTGCCACAAATATGGACGGACTACAAACGCGACGAACTGTCCAACATATACAAGGGCAAGGGCACACAGAAAGAGAAGGAGTCCGTCTACGACATACTTTTCTCCATCAACGCCAGTCAGAACACCGCTTGGGAGAAAATCAAAGAATGAAGTGGGTTCTATAAATTTCCTTTGATAATTTTTGGATTTTAGCCGAGCAGATTTTACTTACGTTCTGAAGAAACATAGCAGGTTATGAGACTGAAAAACATTGCAAGTCGAACGCAATTGAAGCGTAGCCTACGCTCATGTAAGAAGAAAGGAAAAGATGCCGAATAAACAAAGGCACAAAGAACAATCCGTCTAAAATGAAATTTAAATGTGCGTGGAATTTATAGAACACGCCGGAAAACATACAGCTATGCTGAAACAACTCTATATACAAAATTTCACCCTCATCGACAAACTCGAGATGTGCTTTCATCCCGGCTTCTCGGTCATCACAGGTGAGACAGGAGCCGGAAAGAGTATCATTATCGGCGCCATCGGACTTCTACTCGGCAACCGAGCCGATGCCAAGCAAGTGAAAAGCGGCACCAACAAATGTGTTGTTGAAGCCACATTCGATCTCACTCCCTACGAGCAAGCGCCCCTTGTCAGATTCTTCGATGACAATGATCTCGACTACCAACACAGCGAATGTATCCTGCGCCGCGAAGTAAGCGTCACAGGCAAAAGCCGGGCTTTCATCAACGATACCCCTGTCACACTCACAACCCTACGTGAACTTGGCGGACAACTCGTAGATATACATAGTCAGCACCAAAATCTTCTGTTGGCCAAGGAAGACTTCCAAATGGAAGTCGTCGACATTATGGCCCACGACAAGGTTCAACTGACCACCTACCAAAACACATTTCACCAATACAAGACGGCACTCAACGACCTTGACCAATTGCGTAATCTGATTGCAGAAAGACGAAAAAGCGAAGATTTCATCAGATACCAATACAACGAACTCTGCGATGCCAACCTTCAAGAAGACGAACAGGAAGAACTAGAACAAGCCAGCGAGATGATGTCACACGCCGAAGAAATCAAGAGCGTACTTCACGAAACTGATGACTTGCTCAACAATGAAGAGAACGGCACTTTGGAACGCACCCGCAACATGGCCAACCTACTCCATAACATAGAAGACTCCTTCCCTATCGCCAAAGATCTTGCCGTCCGCGTCGACAACTGTTTCATCGACCTAAAAGACATATCACGTGAGTTGTCCCTGCACGCCGACGATGTGGAATTCGAACCACAGAGACTACAAGAAACAAACGCCAGACTCGATCTCATCTACACACTTGAACAAAAATACAGCGCAACAACAGTAGCCGACTTGATTGTCCAAAGAGATACACTCGGCACCCAACTCAATAGTGTGGAACACAGCGAAGAACAAATGGCCGAACAAGAAGAACGGGTAAAACGCCTTCTCGATGAATGCAACCAGTGCGCAGCCACACTCACAACACTCCGCAGAAAATCTGCCCAGGCCATCGAGAAAGAACTCTCCACACGTCTTATTCCCCTCGGAATACCCAAAATCCGTTTTCATGTCGACATCACACCATGTACCCTCAACGAAAAAGGAGCCGACAAGATACAGTTCCTCTTTAGTTCCAACTCTAGTTCATCGATGCTACCCATCTCCGAAGTAGCCTCCGGAGGAGAGATAGCCCGCGTCATGCTCTCGCTGAAAGCAATGATCAGTAAAGCCATCGGTCTGCCTACCATCATCTTCGATGAAATAGACACCGGGGTGAGCGGACACGTAGCAGAGAAGATGGCGAAAATCATGAAAGAAATGGGAGAAAACAACCGTCAAGTCATCTGCATCACGCACCTACCCCAAATTGCAGCTCTTGGCGCTACACACTACAAGGTATCAAAAACCGAAACTGCGGACGGCACAAAAAGTGTCATGTCCGAAATCAAAAATGAAGAGCGCGTGGACGAAATCGCAAAAATGCTTAGCGGAAGCGAAATCACAGAAGCGGCCATCGACAACGCCAAAGCGTTGCTCAACATATGACAGAACATATAAAAGACGCCACAAAGTAACCTACTCCATCGACAAAACTTGAAAAAAACAATTGCATGAGAAAAATATCCTTTACATTATTATTGGCATTCACAGCCATCCTTACTCTTTTAGCAGCCCCATCTACAGGGGACATCAAGAAGAGCATCTTCACATTGACCACCTACAATGCTGACGGAAGTATACGCAGCACAGGCAATTATGGAGTATTTATCAGTGCAGAAGGAGAAGCGGTAGGACCATGGAGTCCCTTCGCAGGAGCGACCAAAGCCACTATCACAGACATAAACGGAAAGACATACGACGTAGAAACATTGATTGGCGCCAACGAGTTGTACGATGTCTGCCGGTTTCGCGTGGATGCCAAGTCAACTCCTATGCCGATAGCCTCCGCACAGGCCAAGGATGGCAATAGCGTATTTTTGGTTTCTGTTGATGGAAAAAAGATAGAGACCAACGACATAAAAATTGTCCGCACGGAACAATTCATGGACAAATACACCTATTACATCCTCCCTGCCACCGACAAGACCTACGCTGCAGGTCTTCCATTCGTCAATTCGGACGGCAAATTACTGGGACTACTACAAAAATCAGTAACATCCGACGAATTGCACGCCACCGACATACATTTCTATAAGGACCTCCACATCAACGGCCTTTCCATCAACGATCCCATCTACCAACAGACAGGCACTCGCCTAGAAATGCCAACCGACAAGAAAGACGCGCTGGTCATGCTCATCATGGCACACGACCAGCAAGACTCCACAAAATACACATCCTACATTGAAGATTTCATCCGCCTCTTCCCCAACGAGACAGACGGATATTCTGCACGCGCCCAACAGAAAGTCAACGCTGGCGACTTCGCTGGTGCAGACAAGGATATGAAGACCGCAGTTTCAAAGGCCAACAACAAAGCCGAGGCCCATGCAGAATACGCCCGCATCATCTACCAAAAAATGGTATATAACCCGGACACGCTCTACAAAGATTGGACACTCGACAAGGCTCTCGAGGAAACACGACAAGCCTACAGTCTGACCCCCGACCCAGCCTATCGCCATCGCGAAGCACAAATCATCTTCAGCCAAGGAGACTACAAGGCTGCACTCGACATCTTCACCCAACTCGCCCAAACCCCACTGCGCCAAAACGGAGAAATATTCTACGAAGCAGCGCAATGCAAAACCCAGTTGCAGGCTCCCAAAGAAGAAATCATCGCACTACTCGACAGTGCCATTGCAACCTGCCCACACCCCGTCAACACCATCGCATCCCCTTATATTTTGGCAAGAGGCGGTGTATATGCACAAATGGGTGACTACCGCAAAGCACTCGCCGACTACAACACCTACGACACACTGATGGCGGGACGAGCCAACGCCGACTTTTACTACACCCGTTACCAATGCGAGATGGAAGCCAAACAATTCCAACAAGCTCTCAACGATCTCGCACACGCTGCCGTGATCAGCCAGTACAATCCTTACTATGTGGCAGAACTTGCATCCTTGCAACTCCGCTTCAACAGATACGAGGATGCCATCCAAGCTGCCAACGTATGCATTCTTCAAGATCCCAACTCGGCTGATGCCTACATCATCAAAGGCATTGCTCTCGCACTGAGCAATAAAAAAGCAGAAGGTATGGAATGTCTGCAAAAGGCCAAGGAGCTCGGCGACGAACGGGCACAAGGGTACATTGATAAATACAAATGATATCAGCACAAAAAAACGCAACCCTACAAAATGCCGATCTCAGCATCCTTCCTCACCACTGAGAACGGCATTTTCTTCAAATGTGTAGGCTTTGTCAGATGACGAGGCTATTTTCAAGAACAGCACCATATTCCACTGGTCAAAAACCCAAAATCGAAGTAGAGAAAAAGGAAATTACCTATTTCCACAAAAAAACATCATAGAAATTTTGCAGGATAGAAAAAAAACTATACCTTTGCACTCGCAATTCGGAAATGATTTGAATAAAAAAGAATTGCAATGATAACATCGCGGAGTGGAGCAGTTGGTAGCTCGCCAGGCTCATAACCTGGAGGTCGCACGTTCGAGTCCTGCCTCCGCAACTAATATCGGCGTAACAAGTTGAGAAATCAATGAGTTGCGCCGATTTCGCATTTAAGGCTGCGCCAAATATGCGCCAAAAAATTTTCAAGTAGCAAGACAAGCATCTTTAATCCACCAGAATGATGGCTCTAAAAGATGTTAAAAAATGTGCTCAAAATTTTGTACGGGTAGAAGTTCAGACATTGTGGGCTACACACCTCCCACTCTACATAAAGGTGTGCGTTGGTTTGTCGATTTCTCGGCTTTCGATCCAGCACGTGATGTTATGAGACGCAAAAGATACTATATCAAGGACGACCTTAGTATCTCTGCTAAGAAACATAGAGCTGCCGAAATCATGGAGGTTTTAACAAAACAACTTAGCCAAGGTTGGAACCCTTGGCTGACGAATGACGAAAGCCGTGGCTTTGTCCACTTTGAAAATTGCTTAGAGCGTTACTCTGAGTATGTTGACAGGATGGACAGAAAGAGGACACGCCAAAGTTATTCTTCAAAAGTTAATATCTTAAAGGATTTCATTGCCACCCAGAACAATCCAATCAAGTATGCATATCAGTTTGATGTGACGTTTTGTACAGATTTCATTGATTGGATTTTCCTTGACCGTGAGAGTTCCCCACGAACAAGGAACAACTATCGCGGTTGGCTTTATAGTTTGGCAGAGTTCTTGATTGCACGAAAGCATATCAAGACAAACCCTGTTGAGCATATAAGAGTCATGCCTGAACATGAGAAATTCCGCAAAGACTTATCGCCCCAAATGCTAAAGCAAATGGCGACACACCTTAACAAGGTGGACAAGCCGTTTTACCTTGCTTGCTTGATGCAATATTACACGCTCATCCGACCCGGAGAAATGAGTAACCTTAAAATTGGCGACATTTCCATTAAAAAGCAATCAATCTTTGTTTCGAAAGATTTCAGCAAGAACCACAAAGATGCCGAGGTCGGACTCAACAAAATTGTCATTAAACTAATGTTGGATTTAGGTATCTTCAACTATCCCAATGATTACTATCTCTTCGGTTCAAAATTTATGCCCAGCAAGGATAAATATGGAGCATACCAATTCAATGTAAGATGGAAAGCCATGCGTAAAGCTCTGAATTGGGATGATTGTTACCAGTTTTACAGTTTGAAAGACTCTGGAATAAGAGACTTGGCAAATGCCCAAGGCGTAGTCGTTGCAAGAGACCAAGCTCGGCATAGTGACATATCGACTACTAATAAATATATACAGAAACATGGAGTTCAGCAGGTGACTCTCAATTTTGAAGGCAACCTCACCTACGATAACGAGGAGGAGTAACACGTCCTCGTTTATAATGTAAATGGCAATCATTTATCACCTTACAGGTAGTAGATGGTTGCCATTCGCATATTAAACAGGCTCTTTCTTTTGTAGCGGTGTATCTTTTGCCACGCTTTTATTGCAGAGTCGCTGACTTTTAATGAGTTTCGCGGTGATACAACTTGTAAATCCTATGGAATTATGCTACATTATCACCTTAAAAATTTCCCACGCCATCGCGAAGTGTTACCGAGATGGTTGGCAAACATACATCCCAGC
>CAVJZJ010000019.1:0-57473 GCA_963653995.1 Flexilinea sp. | reverse complement strand
CGGCCACTTGGCCGTTGGGTGAGGTCACGGTCTGCGCCGAGGCGGTGAGGGCGGCGAGCAGTGTGAGGGCTGAAAACAATATTTTTTTCATTGTGCGTGATGATGGTTTTAGTGGGTTGTGATGGGCTTGTGGGAGTATTCGGGCCGAAGACTGGAGTATTCGAGGCCGAATACTGCAGTGTTTGAGGCCGAATACCGTAGTGTTTGAGGCCGAATACTCGAGTATGCAAGGCTGAATACTCGAGTATTCCGGCCCGAAGACTGCCTGCCGCCGGCAAAAAGCGTGGTGAGATGTCATCACCGTCGTATCGTCGGGCGGCAGGAAGCGGGTCACTGTTCGGCCACGATCATGGTCCAGTACTTGAGTTGCGGCACGGTGAAGACCACATAGTCGCCCTCTTGCCGGAAGGTGAGCGTCTCGGGAGCGCCGCCGATGCGGTCGGGCGAAGCGGCCCATAGTTTCTTCACGCCCTTGGCGCGGAGTCGCAGGGTCATGTCGCTGATGGCGGTGGGTTCCGGCTGAGTGCCGTCCATGTCGCGCCAACTGAGACTGTTGGCCTGACTGAAGTTGAGCAGATGTACTACGAGGCGGTTGTTGGTCTGACGGGCAAGGGTGGTGACGGTCTTCAACTGCGGTGGCCAGGCGTTGATGGTGACACCGCTCTTGGAGGTGGCGATGTCGGCAGTGGTCTCGGTGGAGGGGTCGCGCAGCAGGTTCTGGTAGGCCGTGAGGAAGTCGTAGTAGGCGATGATGGCCGTCTGCAGGCTGTCGCTCATCTGTATGTCGGCGTAGGGGAAATACTCGGAGGAGAGCATGTGGCCGTCGCCCAGTTCGAGGTGGGAGGCACCGAGGGCGAACATGACGGCATCGGTGAGCAGTACGCCCGGCGCGTTGAAGTAGGGCTTCTTGTGACCGTAGTCCATGTAGGCGGCGTAGACCTGTCCGAGGTGGGTGCCGGCCCATGCGCGGTTGTTGTGGAGTATGTCGTGCAGGTCGGCAAACTTGTCCTCACCGCTCCACAATTCGGTATACATGAAGTCGATGTCGCCCGTCTTGACAATCTTTTCCGATCCGTAGTTGGATACGGCGTTCATGACGAGTCGCTTGTCCGGGTGGCGTTCCTTCATGGCCTTGATAAACGAGGCGTAGGCACTGGGGAAGTTTTTCACGCTGCCGTAGTAGTCGTAGTCGGTGCCGCGGTTGCCGAGTTGGTCGATATGAAATCCGTCGAAGTCGAGTGCGGTGTATACCTCATTGTTGCGGTCGCCGAGGTATTTTTGCCACTCCGTGTTGGCGGGGTCGACGAGATAGATGTCGCTCTTCCAACTCTTGGAGAGTTGATGGCGGTCTTTGTTGGAGTGCGTGGCGTCGGTGTAGATGTGCCACTGCTCCTGCACACCGTCGTCGGCAGCGTCGTCGAGAGCGCCGTAGCAGAGGTTGTAGAACATGGTTTTCATGCCCAGGGCGTGGCCCTGTGCGATGTAGTCCTTGACGACGGCGGTCGAGATGTCGCGGTTGGCGATATCCTTGTAGGTGTCGAGCAGATGGCCGGGCGTGCCGCCAAGCGGCCAGTGGTGCTTGTTTTGCCAGTCGTAGAACTGCAGTCCGTTGATGTGGCAACGGGAGAGCAGAGCCAGTTCGCTGCCGATGACAGTGGAGGTCTTGCTTTGGTCGTAGGTCGAGATAAATCCGTAGCGCGGGTAGCGTGCCCAGTCGCTCGACACATCGATGCCCACGGTGGCGTAGATGGTCTCGGCGGCGGAACCGTCGGCGGTGTAGATGTCGGCCATGTATCCCGTGTAGTCGGTCTGCGGTACGGTCCACGTCCAGGAGTTGGCGGTGAGTGCCTCGTCGGCGATGATGTCGGTGCCGTGGCGGTAGCGTATGCGGGCCGAGGCGGGCAGTGTGCCGTTGAGGGTGAAGGTGACGGTCTGTCCAGGCGTGTATACGGCCTTGTCGGTGGCGGCGTAGAGCGGATTGGTGGCGGCAGTGGTGCGCACGGCGGGGGCGAGCACCTCGGTGGGCACGGTGGCCGGGTCGTTGTATGAGACGGTCTCGTCGCTGCAGGCCAGAAGAAGCAGCGGCATGGCCAAGAGAAGGGATTGCATTTTCATAAGGGTTTTAGTTTTTCGTTATGGTGACGGTTTCGTGGAGTTGGTCGAGCGTGATGGTATAAGTGCCCGAGGAGAGTATCTTCCACTTGTAGTCGAGGTCGCCGACATTGACGGTGAGGTACTGCGACTTGAAGGTCTCGTCGCTCTTGTCGACAAAGAGCATGTGCTCGGCGGCGCCAGTCGGTTCGGCATCGGGAGTGGCGGCCATAAACCAGGCTCCGTTCCAGTCGCTCTGACGGTCGCAGGAGAACTTGAGTTCGCCGGCGCTGAGCGTGCCAGTCCAGGTGAGGATGTAGGGACTGTCGCCCGTCTGCATCGGTGTGGCGTTGCCCAGATCCCAGCCGTTGGGCGTAGCGTCGCCCACGAGATAGATGGTGGCGTAGGGTGTGAAGGGTCGCATCATCATGCGCTCCTTGCCGGTGCGGATGTCGACGCAGATCTTGTAGGCGCATCCCGTCTCGCTGTCTTGCAGGTACCACTTGTTGTCGGGGTCGTAGCCAGCCACGAGCGACATGTTCTGGTCGGTGTAGGGCGCATTGGCTTGGGTAGCCTTGTACATGTTCTCCCATGAGCCTTCGGCGGTACCGAACTTGAACTCGCCGCCCACACCCTGCTCGAAGGCGTAGCCGAGACGGAAGAGGAACGGGTCGACGGCATCCTGGGTCATCTCGACAAATCCCCATCCAGTGGCGTTGCCCACGAAGAAGAGGCGGTCATAGGCCGGCTTGAGACCATCGGTCTTGACGATGGTGACGGTGGAGTCGAGCAGTGAGATGGTGACCTTGTAGTCGTGTGCCTCATCGATGGTCCACTTGCCATCGGGCTGGTCGTCGGAGGTGCGGAGCACGGGTCGGCCGTCATCGTCGCGGTTGTAGGAGGGGAGGAACTGTCCGCGGGTGGTGATAAACTTCATCTCGCCGGTGGTGAGCACGCCTTCCCATGTGAACTCACCGTTGGTGGTGCGGGTCATGGCCGTGGCATTGTCGGCGCTCCAGCCGTTGGGGGTGGCGTCGCCGATGAGGTAGAGCGTGGAGGTGACAGGCGTGTAGGGGGTGGCCGAGAAAGCCACGGTGGCGGTCTGTGTCTCCTCGGTGCCGCTGACGAGGGCGGTCACGCGGGCCTCAAGGCTGGCGGGTTGTCCGGCGGTGCCGCCGAACTTGTCGAGGATGATATTGTTGAGGTTTTCTACGTTGATGCTCCACGAGTAGGTCTGTGTCTGCTCGTCGACCACGGTGTAGGGCTGGGCGAAATTGGTGCCCGCCTTGGCCAGTTCGAGTCGGTAGGCGATGCGTGCGCCGGTGCCGTAGTTGTGTCCGGTGGTCCAGTTGAGCGTGATGGCGTCGTTGGCGTGCAGGGTCTCGTCGAGGGCGGTGACGGCCTGGTCGGCGGTGATGGTGAGCAGGTCGCGTCCCTTGTCGGTCTCGCCGTAGTCCTGGTCGGAGCAGGCCGTGAAGGCCACGGTGCCGAGCAGCAGGGCCAGGAGGGTATATAGGTGGTGTCTCATAATATACTTATATATGATATGTATTTGTGTGAAAAAATGGTATGATGTACCTTTTCGGTTGCGGCGTATCAATAGCCGGGGTTCTGGGTCATGAGGCTGTTGGCATCCATCTCGGTCTGCGGTATGGGGAAGAGCAGACGGTTTTGGGTGGCGCGTGTCTTGCCGATGGAGTGGAGGAACTTCAGGGCGTACTGTCCGTGGTCGAGACGTATCATGTCGAACCAGCGGTGACCCTCGAAGGCCAGTTCTATGCGGCGCTCATGGATGATCTTCTCGCGCATGTCGTCTTGCGAGAGTCCGGAGACATTGGGTAGTCCGGCACGGTGGCGCACGATATTGAGCGGTGCGGCGGCCTCGTCGGTGCGTCCCATCTCGTTGAGGGCTTCAGCCTTCATGAGCAGTACGTCGGCGTAGCGGTAGACGACAAAGTTGGCGGCAGAGGTGTTGTAGTCGGGCGATACCGACTTGGGCACGAGAAACTTGCGCACGTTGTAGCCCGTGGTGGAGTAGGTGCTCTTGTAGGCCATGCCGTCGAAGTCGGGGCAGCCCTCGTAGAGTACGGTGAGGTCGCGGCGCAGGTCGCCGTCCTCATACTGCGACATAAACTCCTCGGTGGGCTGGTTCCAGCCGTAGCCGCCGGCCACGAATCCGGAGTTGCGCGGTCCCATGAAGGTGGAGAGCCAACTCGACTGCGTGTCGCCCCAGAAGTTGTACTCGGTGTTGCCGGAGTACTGCACTTCGAAGATAGACTCGGCACCGTTGTTGACGGTAGCGTCGAAATTGTCGGTGTAGGCACATTGGCTCAGGTCGTAGCCCAGAGCGGTGACCTTGTCGCAGAGATCGACAACCTTCTGGTAGTAGTCGGCGTTGTCGGGAGCGAGGGTGAGGTAGATGTCGGCGAGCATGGTGTAGGCGGCGTCGACGGTGGCGCGGCCGAGATTGTTGTCATCATACTCCGACTTGGTGGGCAGCAGTTCGGCGGCCTTCTCTACATCGGCGATGATCTGCTTGTAGACCTCGTCGACCGAGTTGCGGGCGATGGCCGTGTTGTCGCCGGGATTGAAGGGTACGAGGCGGAGAGGCACGCCGCCGTAGAGTCTGACGAGTACATAGTAGTAGTGGGCGCGCAGGAAGTAGGCTTCGCCGAGCGATCGGGCCTGCAGGCTGCCCTTGGTGAGGTCTTTGTCTTCGAGGGCGCTGATGAGGATGTTGCACTGTCCGATGCCCACCCAGGGTGAGCGCCACATGTAGAGCGCCATGCCGTTGTCGCTCTGTGTGGTGAAGTTGGAGGCTTGCACGGTCTCGAGACCGTCGGTACCGCCTCCGGCGCCTACGACGCTATTGCCGGCCACGATGTCGAGCGACCAGATGCGCTGGTTGTACATGTTGGACGACTGTAGCGGTCGGTAGCAGGCGTTGGCCATGGCTACGGCCACATCGTCGTCGATGGCAGTCTCGGGGTCGACGGTATTCTTGGGATGCTTCTCGAGAAAGTCGGAGCAAGAGCAGAGCGCACCTGCGGTGAGGAGGCAGAGCGCCAGCGATATGATTTTTTTCATGATGGTGCGTGGTTTAGAAGTTGACGTTGAGCCCGATGTTGAACGTGCGCGATACGGGATAGTTGGAGAGGTCGATGCCGTTGGTGCCCACCTCGGGGTCGAAGCCGGAGTAGCCGGTGATGGTGGCGACATTCTCGCAAGAGAGGGTGATGCGTGCCGAGGTCATGGTGAGATGGCGCAGCCAGGTCTTGGGCAGGTCGTAGGAGAGCGAGATGGTCTTTAGGCGGAGGTAGGAACCGTCTTCTACGAAGCGGTCGCTCACACGGTTGTTTTGGTTGGGGTCGCCGTAGACGGCACGCGGCATGGAGTTGCTTGTGCCTTCGCCGTGCCAGCGTGAGAGCACGTCGGTCATCTGGTTGTAGGCGGCAGACATGCCGGTGAGGTCGATCTTGTTGGCATTGAAGATCTTGTTGCCGGCCACGCCCTGGAAGTAGATGCCCAGTTCGAATCCCTTCCACGAGAGGGTGTTGCCCATAGAGAAGATGTGGGTGGGGTTGGGGTTGCCTAGTACGGTACGGTCGTCGTCGTTGATGACACCGTCGTTGTTGAGATCCTTGAAGCGGATGTCGCCCGGTTCGGCGCCCGACTGTATGGCGTGCTGCTCCACCTCCTGCTGGTTTTGGAAGATGCCGTCGGTGACGTAGCCGTAGAACACGTTGATGGGGTAGTTGTTGGCCAGCATGGTGACGTAGGAGTTGTTGACCATGTTGATATAGTAAGGCACGTCGCTGTTGAGGCTGCGTATGCGGTTGCGGTTGTAGGTGTAGACGATGTTGGTCTCCCAGCGCAGGGGGCGGTCGATGTTGACCGTAGAGAGGGTCACCTCGAAGCCCGTGTTGCGCACCTTGCCCGCATTGGTGTAGGTGGTGGAGGTATCCTCAAATCCCGAGGTGATGGGGATGGAGGCCTTGACGAGCATGTCGGTGGTGTTCTTGATATAGTAGTCGAACGACAGGTGTACGCGTGAGGCGAAGAGGGTAGCGTCGATACCGATATTGGTCTGTGCCACCTGCTCCCAGTGTATATTGGGGTTGGCCAGGGTGGTGGAGACGAGGGCGGCCTGCTCGGTGGATGTCTTGCCGAAGGGGTAGACACCGGTGTCGTAGGAGGCGAGGTAACTGTAGTTGCCTACGCTGGCCTGGCTACCGGTGACACCGTAGCCTACGCGCAACTTGACATCGGAGACCACCTTGTTTTCAGGGAACCACGATTCCTCGGATGCACGCCATGCGAAAGACACGGAGGGGAAGGTACCCCAGCGGTTGTTGCTTCCGAAGCGGCTCGATCCGTCGCGGCGCAGGGTGGCCGTGAGGAGGTAGCGGTCGGCGTACTCGTAGTTGAGTCGGGCCATGTAGGAGAGCAAGGCCCACTCGGTCTCGTTGCCGCCGATGGAGTACATCTTCTGTCCGTTGTCCATCTCGTGTACGTTGGCGTAGGCAAAGACATTCTTTTGGGCGTTGAGGTAGTCGTAGTTGTTCCACTGGGCCGACGTACCGGCCATGAGTCCTACATGATGTTTGCCGGCGAAGGTATGATCGAAGAGGAAGTAGTTGTCCCACAGGTAGGTGAACGACTTGTTGTCGCTCTTGTAGCGGCTGCTCTCCTCTACGGGCGAGGCTTTCCAGGCGTACTTGGGCGTATAGTTGTCGTAGTACCAGAACTTGGCGTCGAGGCCGAAGGTGCTCTTGAACTTGAGCCAACGGGTGAAGGCTATCTCGGCGGTGACATTGCCGAGGAAATTGTATCCGCTGGTCTTCTGGCTGTCGGTCTGTGTAGGTCCGATGGGGTTGCGTATGCTACCGTACCACAGGGTGTTGCCTTCGGGTCCTGACCATTCGCCCGACTCATCCTTGACGGCCACGACGGGCAGTGAGCGGTAGGTGTTGCCCAGGTCGTAACTGCCCTGTTGCTTGCGGTCGGCCGAGACGGTGACGTTGGTCGACATCTTGAGCCAGCGCAGTACCTGTGCGTCGGAGTTCTGCTGGAAGGTGAAGCGGCGGTACTTGACGCTGCTCACGATACCCGTCTGGTCGAGCAGTCCGCCGGAGACGTAGTAGTGGGCCTTGTCGCTTCCGCCGGAGTAACTGACGGTGTAGTTCTGCATATATCCCGTGCGGAACAGTTCGTCGATCCAGTCGGTTCCGGTGCCGAGCGAGGACGGATTGGTCCATTCGGGATTGGTGGCGTTGCCCGATGCCGACATCATCTCGTTGTTGAGGGCGGCATACTGGGAGGCGTTGAGCATCTTGGGGAGACGGGTGGCATTCTGTACGGCGAGGTTGGCCGAGAAGGAGAGTTGGCCCTTGCCCTCACGTCCCTTGCGGGTGGTGATCATGATGACACCGTTGGCACCGCGCGATCCGTAGATGGCCGTGGCCGAGGCATCCTTGAGCACGTCGAGACGCTCCACGTCGGCCATATTGATGGCATTGATGCCCAGGTCGGTGGGGATGCCGTCGATGACGACGAGCGGGTCGCAGTTGTTGATAGATCCGAGTCCGCGTACCTTGATGGAGACGTTGTCGCCCGGTTTTCCGGCGTCAACTACCTGCAGACCGGCAATCTTGCCCTGTATGGCCTGTCCGATATTGGCTACGGGCGCATCGGCGATGTCCTTGCCCGAGAGCGAACCGACAGCGCCGGTGAGGTCTTTCTTCTTCATCACGCCGTAGCCCACGACAACCAGTTCGCTGAGCGTGTGTACATCTTCGCTCAGCACGATGTCGAGGGTCTGCTTGTTTCCTACGGTTACGCTCTTGTCGCTGTAGCCCACATAGGAGATGACGAGGGTGGCGTTGTCGGGAACGGACAGCCGGAAGTGGCCGTCAATGTCGGATACGGTAGCGTTGGAGGTGCCCTTTTGCTTGATGGAGGCACCGATGACGGTTTCGCCCGATGCGTCGCGCACGGTGCCTTGCACGGTGCGGCTTTGCGCAAGTGCTCCGAGCGGTGTCATGGCGAGCATGAGACAGGCGGTCAGCACTGCGGCGGGACGTCGATGGTTGTAATGTATCATAGATATGGTTTTTAGGTTTTTTCTGTGTGCTGTGTGAGTAGAGATTCTCACTTATTTGGCGTAGCGTACCACGATACGGCGGGCCTTGGAGCAGTCGGCCTCGGGTATCTCGATTGTAGCGCAGTGCTTGTCGGCATCGTAGGCGACGCTGGCGGTCTTGCCGTCGACGGTGGCCGAGAGCGGACGGGCGTTGCCCAGTATCTGCAAGGTATAGGAGCGGCGGGCAGGAGCTTTGGCCGATACGCCCTGACGGGCAGCAATGGTGTAGACGGTGCGGCCGCGGCCCTGCTTCTGGGTCAGGGCGGTAGTGGCGTAGTGGGTGGCGTAGTCGGCGTTGTCGCCATCGTCCTCATAGAGCGAGGCACTGCCGTCGACACCGGCCACGGCCTGCAATATCATGTGGGCGGGACGGGAGGTGACATGCATCACCGTGTCGGGCAGACAGGGAATGACGGCCCCCTGACGGATGAAGTAGGGTATCTGACTGTCGGTGAAGGTCATGGTGCGCTTGCATGGCCCGACAATCGTCTCGCCTGTAGAGGCGCTCCACCATTGGCCTTCGGGCAGCCAGATGGTCTTGCGGGTCAGACGGTCGGCATCGGGCTTCGATGTGATGGGCGCCACGAGGATATCATCGCCGAAGAAGTACTCATTGTCGTAGGCATAAGCCTCTTCTGCCTCGGGATAGTCGTAGTAGAGCGGACGGCAGATGGAGATGCCTGTGTCGTAGGTCTTGCGGGCCATCGTGTAGATGTAGGGGAAGAGGGTGTAGCGCAGACGCACGGCCTCGCGCATCTTGGGGAAGTTGGGGAAGTGCCACATACGACGCTCGATGCGCGGGTCGTTGGTGGCGTGGGTGCGGAAGATGGGGGTGAACACGCCGAACTGTATCCAGCGCAGTACAAGGTCGGGATCGTTGACCATCTCTTCGGTGGTGAAGGCGTGTCCGCCGAGGTCGTGTCCCCAGTAGCCGTAGCCTACGTTGGAGGCGGTGGCGGTGAAGTAAGGTTCGAAATCGAGTGCGTCGTAACTGATGAGCGCGTCGCCCGAGAAACCGATCTGATAGCGGTGGCTGCCCATGCCGCCCCAGCGGTGGAAGATGAGCGGACGGCGGTCGGTGCGCTTGACGGCCTCATTGTAGAACACGTGGTTGCACCAGAAGGTCTCGCCCAGTGTGGGAGTGAAGTCGCTGGTGAGGTGTTGTTGCCAGTCCATCCACCAGAAGTCTACCCCCTCGGCCTCGTGCTCGCGCAGAATACGGGTGAAGAGAGAGGTAGTGAAGTCGGGATAGTCCATGGCCCAAGCGATGCGCCGTCCGCCATCAGTGAGGTAGCGTCCGCCAAGATCGGTCTTCATGGCCGAGAAATATTGGGGCGACTCGATACTGTCGACACCGTCGGCCGGATGGAGGTTGAGGGCTGTGTGCAGTCCGCGATGGTGCATCTCGGAGAGCAGTCCGCGCGGATCGGGCAGGAGATTGTAGTTCCATGACCATCCGGTCCATCCGCCGCGGCCCTCAGACTGGCTGGTGGCCTGTCCGTTCCAGTGCCAGTCCATATCGAGTATCATCACATCGGTAGGTATGCGGTTGGTCTCCAAGTCTGACATGATGGCGCGGTAGTCGTCGGCAGAATACGAGGAGTACTTGCTGTACCAATAGCCGAACACGTAGTCGGGCGGAAGGGGTATGCGTCCGGCGATGCGGGTGTAGTCGGTCACGGCCTGGCGGTAGTCGTCGCCATAGCCCAGGAGGTAGGTATCCATAGCGGTGGTGTCTGCACGCTCGGCCCACCAGTCGTAGCCGGTGGCGTCATTGTGGGCGAAAGCCAGTGTGCGTGAACCGTCGGCGCGGAGATGGCTCCATGAGTCGTCGATGACGGCCCATCCTGACCGCGATATGAGGCCGTCCTCCATATTGGAGCGCCAGGACTGTCCGGGACAACCGTCGAGCGTGCGGCAAGTGCCCTTGAGATTGAGCGGGTCGGGCTTGCCGGGATACCATTCCGTCGAGGTGCCGCTGGCGGTGACTATGACGGAAAGGTGGGCGGGTGAGGCCGGGGTGGTGCGGGGATCGGTGCCCTTGCGGTAGCGTAGGCGCAGATGGCTGGTAGTGATATACAGACATGTGTCGTCCTCGGTATGGCTGTACTGGGGCACGGGCAAATGGCGGTTGGTCACGGTGAAGGTGGGGCGGTCTTCAAATCGCGAGGTGGCACTGTACTCCACGCGTATCATCTGTGGGGTGAGAACGGTGAAGCGTGCTCCGCCGCATACCACGACGGCCTTGGGGTCGGCCTTGGGTTGGGAGACATCGGTATTGTCGGTGGCTGCGCGGCCGACAAGGAACGTACTCGCCATGACGGCAAGCAGACCGAAACGGAGGGTGATGGGAAACAAGGGATGGCCGTTGTTCATAGATGTGGTTTTTAGTAATGTATGGTTCTTGGTCAATAGGCGGACAACGTGCGGCGCTGGGGCCGTCGCTTTGTCGTAGTGCAAAGATAGGCGTTTCAGACTGGATAGATGCGGAAAAGTACGATGTAAGTACATCGTAAATTCTTGTTTATACGGTAAACGTCTGAAACACAATATGATATGAAAACAAGAAAAACTGCCGAAGTACATCGGCGAAATGATAAGTGATCAACAAAAATACAGAAAAACAGGCAAAAGGCGTGTCGGAACGATGGAAACTTAGTATATTTGCAACATCACCGCTACGGGCGGCATACTTGTATGTGGGTTCGAAAAAATACCACCCAAACAAAAGTCTATCCGAAAACCTGAAACCGTATGAACCTCGCTCTCCGTCTCATCCTGCTCCTTGCCATCCTTGCCGTCTCGGGCCATGCTCCTGCCGCGGAAAACGCCCGCGCGCTCATAGCGCGTCTTGACAGTGTCATCGCTGGTATCGACCAACTGCATGCCCACAAGGAAATACGTCTCCGCGCCCTGCGCGAATCGCTGGCCGCATCGCGCAATGCCGAAGACCGTATCACGGCCTGTCTCGACCTCTACCGCGAGTATGAGGTCTACCAGTTTGATTCGGCCTTTGCCTATGTAGAGCGTGCCGTGACCTTGTCGGTGGCGGCCGGCATCCGCTACCGCATCGACGAGAGCCGTATCTGCAAGGCACGCCTGCTCTCAATCGGCGGACTCTATCCCGAGGCCGTGGCCGAACTCGACAGCATAGACTACGCTACGTTGGCTCCGGCACTGCGCTTCGACTATGTCATGGCCAACTTCTACACCTATCTCTACTGGAGCGACTACTGCGGAGAGCAAGTGTATGCGCCGCGCTACCGCCAACAGGCTATCGCATGGATGCGGCGGGCCTATCCGCTCATCGACCGCAGTAGGCCAGAAGGGGCGTACTTCCTCGGCGAATACTATGTGTATGTGAAACCCGACAGCCGCAAGGCCCGTGCCTACTATCTGCAGGCCGTGCGCCATCTGCCCAAGGACAGCCGCGTCTACGCCATGGCGACCTACGCCGTGGCCAACAACTACAGTGCCGCCGGCGACATGGACAACTACGAGCACTACCTGCTGCTCTCCTGTATCAGCGACATTGTGTGCTGCACGCGCGACAATATGGCCTTGCCCGACCTGGCCATGTATCTCTACAACGGACAACACGCCGACGTGCAACGTGCCGAACTCTATATCGCGGCGGCCATGAACGCGGCCAAACGCTACAACAATCGTCTGCGCATACTCGAAATTTCCCAAAAACTCCCGCTCATCGTCGATGCCTACAAGCAGACCGTCACCCGGCAGAATATGGTACTGCGGGTAGCATCGACCGTGGCCGTGGTGCTGATGATTGCAGCAATGCTGTTGCTCTACTTCTATGTACGACAAAACAGGCAACTCTCGTCCAAGCGTCGCGAACTGTCCGGCTCGAATGCCCAACTGCACACGCTTAACGACCGACTGCACACGCTCAACGACCGTCTGCTCTCTACCAATGTGCGGCGCGAACGGCTCGCCAAACTCTATATCGACCTTTGTGCCGACTATATCGACCGGCTGAGCCGTTTCGAAATGTTGGTGCGACGCAAGATCAAGGCCGGACAGATACAAGACCTGCTCTCGATGGCTTCCTCCTCACGGCTCTCCGAACAGGATGCCGCCACCTTTCTCGTGCAGTTCGACCGCGCCTTCCTTGATCTTTATCCCACCTTCGCCGATGAACTCAATGCGTTGTTGCGCCCCGAATGTCGCGTAGAGAAGCAAAGCGACGCCCGCCTCACCACCGAGCAACGCATCTTCGCCCTCATACGTCTGGGCGTGAAAGACAGTGCCGAGATTGCCGCCCTGCTCTTCTATACGCCCCGCACGATATACAACTATCGTTCGGCGTTCAAGAATCGTGCCATCGACCGCGATGCCTTCGAGGACAATGTGGCGCGGTTGTGTACCGTGATATAAAAGGTGGGGCAATTTTTATATTATTGGTGTTTGGTGGAATCTTATTGTTGGCTTGGCAAGAACCTCTACGCTATAATCTGTCGTCCCTATGGGTATGGTGTTTAAAATTTTGTAAAAAAATGTTCGCAATTTTGTGGAGTGTTGCATACAAAGCCCTGGAAGGGCGCAACGATCCCAGCCCAGGGTTACGTCCCTCGCTTCGCTCGGTCCTCACCCTGGGCTACGATCGTGACGCCCTTCCAGGGCTTTAATTACTGAATATTTTTGAGAATAAACTAATTGCAAATTCAAACTGGCATAAAATTCCGCACGTTTTTTAATCGGATTTTGAACGCCCTATCCTATGGAACTCGCTATTTGCGATATTTTTACCGGACACCAATACCTAAAAATAAGGGGTTGTCCCCGCGTTGGCGGATACAACCCCTCTCTCTAAATACATATACGAAAAGGCATCAGGGACTCACGTCTCCGATGGCATGAATTGCCTGTTTTTATTCTTCCTTTCCTCCGAGGTAGCGGTCTACGGCTGTGGCGGCTTTGTGTCCGCTGGCCATGGCGCGTACCACGAGTGAGGCACCGCTGGCGGCATCGCCGGCGAGGAATACGTTGTCGGCGAACTGCGGTTGTTCGGGGCGCAGGAAACCCATGGCCAAGAGTACCAGTTCGCACTTGATGACCTCGGGTTTTCCGGCCGGTTCCATCAGCGGGCGTCCGCCCTCGGGATTGGGTTTCCACGTGATCTCTTGTACGCGCACTCCGGTGAGTCGTCCGTTCTTGTCGCCGATGAACTCGAGCGAGTTGATGTTCCAGCGTCGGGTGCATCCCTCCTCATGCGAAGAGGTGGTCTTGAGTGTGCGGGGCCAGTTGGGCCAAGGATTTTTCGGGTCTTCAGGTCCGTCGACGGGGCGTGGCATGATCTCTATCTGTGTGACCGACTTGCAGCCCTGTCGGTGTGCGGTGCCGATGCAGTCGCTGCCGGTGTCGCCGCCGCCGATGACGAGCACGTCCTTGCCTTTGGCGCTGACCAGTTGGTCTTTGGTGAACTCCATGCCGGCCAGTATGCGGTTTTGCTGCGAGAGCATCTCAAGGGCGAAATGTACACCACGCAGGTCGCGCCCGGGGATGTTGAGGTCGCGTGCGGTGGGGGTACCCGTGGCGATGACGTAGGCGTCGTAGCCTTCGGGCAGGTGGGTGGGGTCTATGTCCGTGTTGTACTGGAAGGTGATGCCTTCTTGTTCGAGCAGGGCGATGCGGCGGTCGATGATGGCCTTGTTGAGTTTGAAGTTGGGTATGCCGTAGCGGAGCAGTCCGCCGGCGCTTTCGTTCTTCTCGTACACGGTGACGAGATAGCCCTTGTGGTTGAGGCGGTTGGCGGCGGCGAGTCCGGCGGGTCCCGATCCGATGACGGCTACCTTGTGGCCGTTGCGACGGGGTATTTCCACACGGACGTAGTTTTCCTGGAAGGCATGCTCGGTGATGGCGCACTCGTCTTCGCGGTTGGTGGTCGGCTCGTGGTCCATGAGATTGAGCACGCAAGCCTTTTCGCAGAGTGCGGGACAGATACGTCCGGTGAACTCGGGAAAGTCGTTGGTGGCGTTGAGCAGGCGGTAGGCCAGTTCCCAGTCGCCCTTGTAGAGCGCGTCGTTCCACTCTGGCGGCTTGTTGCCCAGCGGACAGGCCCAGTGGCAGAAGGGCACGCCGCAGTCCATGCAGCGGGATGCTTGTTGTCGGCGGTCATTGCTGTTGAGTGTCTGCTCCACTTCGCCGAAGTCGTGGATGCGGTCGTGTATGGGGCGGTAGCCCGCCTCTTTACGGTGTATGGTAAGAAAAGCCTTAGGGTTTCCCATTGTTTTTCGGTTTGAAATGTTTTGTTGTTATAACGCGATGCCTGTTAATAGTCGCGCTGCATGTCGGCGATCTTCTGTTGAAGTTTCTTGACCTGCTCCTCCTGGAGTACGCGTTTGTACTCGATGGGAACAATCTGCACGAACTCCTCGACGTAGTGGTTCCAGTCGTCGAGCATGGTGCGGGCCAGTTTTGATCCGGTGTAGAGGTAGTGCTGGCGGATGAGTTCGTGGAGTTCCTTGCGGTAGTTGGAGTCGTCGACGAGATTGATCTCGACCATGTCCATATTGCAGAAGTAGTCGAAGTTGTGGTTCTTGTCCCACACATAGGCTACGCCTCCCGACATACCGGCGGCGAAGTTGCGTCCGGTCTCGCCGAGCACGACAACACGTCCGCCGGTCATGTATTCGCAGCAGTGGTCGCCGGCACCCTCGATGACGGCGGTAGCACCGGAGTTGCGCACACCGAAGCGTTCGCCTACCTTGCCGTTGATGTAGAGTTCGCCGCTTGTGGCTCCGTAGAGTCCGGTGTTGCCGGCGATGATGTTGTCTTCAGCGGCGAAGTTGCTGCGTATGGGCGGCAGTATGGAGATGCGTCCACCGGAGAGTCCCTTGCCGAAGTAGTCATTGGCTTCGCCTTCGAGTTTGAAGTCGATGCCGCTGACGAGGAAGGCACCGAAACTCTGTCCGGCAGAGCCTTTGAACTTGACATTGACGGTCTTGTCGGGCAGTCCTTCTTCGCCGTAGCGCTGGGCGATGAGTCCGCTGAGCATGGCTCCCGTGGCGCGGTCGGTGTTCTTGATGGCGAAGTCGAGGTTGACCTCGTCCTGGTGTTCTATGGCGCGGCTGGCTCCGCGTATGAGTTGCTGGTCGAGCACGTCACCCAGTTCGTGTTTCTGTGCGGTGGTATGGTGGAGCGGGCAGTTGCCTTCCTCGCGGTGGAGCAGACGGGAGAAGTCGAGCATGGCGGCCTTGGTACCCGGTGTGACGGGCTTGCGCATGATGAGTTCGGTGTGGCCTACGATGTCATTGAGGCTGCGGTAACCCATCTGTGCGAGGTACTCGCGTACCTCTTGCGCCACAAAGGTGAAGTAGTTGACGAGGTACTCGTAGCGTCCGCGGAAGTGACGGCGCAGGGTCTCGTCTTGTGTGGCCACGCCCATGGGACAGGTATTGAGGTTGCACTTGCGCATCATGACACATCCCAGTACGATGAGCGGGGCGGTACCGAAGGCGTACTCCTCGGCACCGAGCAGGGCCATGAGCACGACGTCGCGTCCGGTCTTCATCTGTCCGTCGACCTGCAGGCGTACCTGTGGGCGCAGTCCGTTCTTGACGAGGGTCTGCTGGGTCTCGCTGAGTCCGATCTCGGGTGATATGCCAGCGAAGCGCATGCTCGATGCGGGACTGGCACCCGTACCGCCTTCTGCGCCGGAGATGACGATGAGGTCGGCTTTGGCTTTGGCTACGCCGGCAGCGATGGTGCCTACGCCGCTTTCGGCAACGAGTTTGACACTGATGGCAGCCTTGGGATTGACGTTCTTCAGGTCGAAGATGAGTTGCGCGAGGTCTTCTATGGAGTAGATGTCGTGGTGGGGCGGGGGCGAGATGAGCGAGATGCCGGGTATGGAGTGGCGGGTCTTGGCGATGACCTCGTTGACCTTGAATCCGGGGAGTTGTCCTCCCTCGCCGGGCTTGGCACCCTGTGCGACCTTGATCTGTATCTCTTCGGCGTTGACGAGATACTCGGTGGTGACACCGAAGCGTCCGGAGGCCACCTGCTTGGTCTTGCTGGAGAGCGAGATGCCGTCGACGGTGGAGTGGAAGCGTTCGCTGAGTTCGCCGCCCTCACCGGTGTTCGACCGGGCGCCGAGTTTGTTCATGGCCAGTGCGATGGCCTCATGGGCTTCTTTGGAGAGCGCACCAAACGACATGGCACCTGTCACGAAGTGGCGCACGATGTCTTCGACGGGCTCCACCTCGGCGATATCAATGGGGTGGTGGCGGAAGTCGAGGAAGTCGCGCAGGAAGATGGGGTCGGCCTTCTCGTCGACGGCCTGTGCGAACCGCTTGTAGGTATCGTAGTTGCCCGTGCGTGTGGCGAGTTGCAGTGTGGCGATGGTTTCGGGGTTCCAGGCGTGACGAATGCCGTCGAGACGGTAGTGGAACTGTCCGAGATTGGGCAGGAAGTCTGCCTTGAGGTCGGGTGCGAAAGCCTTGTCGTGCAGTTTGATGGCATCGCGGGCGATGGTCTCGAGTCCGATGCCGCCGACGGTGCTGGTCGCCGTGCCGAAGTAGGTCTTGAGCAGCGACTCCGAGAGGCCGATGCTTTCGAATATTTTTGCGCCGCGGTAGGAGCGAATGGTAGAGATACCCATCTTGGCCATGATCTTGAGCAGACCTTTCTTGACTGCCTTGATGTAGTTGGCTTCGGCCGTGGCGTAGTTTTCCTGTATCTTGCCACGCTTGACGAGGTCGTCGAGTATGGCGTAGGTGAGGTAGGGGCAGAGGGCCGATGCACCGTATCCGAGCAGGAGGGCGGCGTGCATCACCTCGCGTATCTCACCGCTCTCGACGATGAGTGCGGTCTGTACGCGCTTGCCCACGGAGATAAGGTAGTGGTGTACGGCGCTGACAGCGAGCAGCGACGGGATGGCGGCGTGCTCTTTGTCTACAGCGCGGTCGGAGAGGATGATGTAGTTGTAACCGTCGTCGACGCTACGCTCGGCATCCTTGCAGAGACGGTCGATGGCTTCGCGCAGTCCGTCTTCGCCGCGGTCGCAGGGGAAGATGGTCTGCAACTTGACGGTGTTGAATCCCTTGTAGCGTATGTTGCAGAGAATGTCGAGTTGGGTATTGGTGAGGATGGGGTGGGGAAGACGCACCATCTTGCAGTTGGACTCGTCGGGATTGAGGATGCCCGATCCCACGCGGCCGATATATTCGGTGAGCGACATGACGAGCGACTCGCGTATGGAGTCGATGGCGGGGTTGGTGACCTGGGCGAACTGCTGGCGGAAGTAGTTGAAGAAGATCTGCGGACGCTCGCTGATGACGGCCAGCGGCGTGTCGTTGCCCATCGAAGCGGTGGGTTCCTGTCCGGTGACCGACATGGGTACGATGGTGCCGTCGACATCCTCGTTGCCGAAACCGAACATGGTCTCGTAGCGCAGCAGGTCGGGTACGGCGTTGTCTACCTTGCGTCCGGAGCGCAGTTTCTCGAGTTGTATGCGGTTGGTGGAGAGCCACTGGCGGTAGGGATGGGCCTTGGCGAGGCGCTCCTTGATTTCGCCGTCGTAGTAGATGCGGCCTTCCTGGGTGTCGATGAGGAGTATCTTTCCGGGTTGGAGTCGTCCCTTCTCGGCAATCTCTGTGGGGTCGAAGTCCATGACGCCTACCTCTGAGGCCACGACCATCGTGTCGTTTTTGGTGATGGTGTAGCGGGCGGGGCGCAGACCGTTGCGGTCGAGCATACCGCCGGCGTAGCGTCCGTCGCTGAAGAGGAGGGCGGCGGGGCCGTCCCACGGTTCGTTGAGAATGGAGTGGTATTCGTAGAAGGCCTTGAGGTCTTCGGGTATGGGATTTTTGTCGTTGAAACTTTCGGGCACCATCAGAGCCATGGCGTGGGGCAGGGAGAGGCCGCTCATGACGAAGAACTCAAACACGTTGTCGAGCGATGCCGAGTCTGACATGTCGGGCTGTATGATGGGCGAGATGTCGCGTATGTCGCCCAGGGCTTCGCTTGAGAGCACCGACTCGCGTGCGCTGAACCACAAGCGGTTGCCGCGTATGGTGTTGATCTCGCCGTTGTGGGCCAGAAGGCGGAACGGCTGTGCGAGGCTCCAGGTGGGGAAGGTGTTGGTAGAGAAACGGGAGTGTACCAGGGCGAGTCCCGAGGTGAAGTAGTTGTTGGTCAGGTCGGGGAAGTACTGCCGTACCTGCATGGAGGAGAGCATGCCCTTGTAGACGATGTTGCGGCTGGAGAGCGAGCAGATGTAGAAGTCCTTGTCGTTGACACGCCGCTCGATCTTTTTGCGGATGAGGTAGAGAGTGCGCTCGAAGGTCGGCACTTTGTCGTCGGTGACACCCGTGACAAACAATTGCCGGATGTCCGGTTCGGTAGAGAGGGCGGCTTCGCCGAGACAGTCGGGGTTGGTGGGTACGTTGCGCAGGTGCATGAGCGAGAGTCCTTCACGCTCTATCTCCTCTATCATGACGGAGAGGATGGCCTGTTGGCGTACAGGGTCTTTGGGCAGAAAGACGAGTCCGGTGCCGTACTTTCCTTTCTCGGGTACGGGTATGCCTTGCAGCAATATGAACTCGTGCGGTATCTGCAACATGATGCCCGCGCCGTCACCGGTCTTGTTGTCCGCGCCTTCGGCACCTCTGTGCCTCATGTTCTCGAGCACGCGGAGGGCATTGTCGACGAGGTCGTGGCTCTTGTTACCGTGTATGTTCACCACCATACCGACGCCGCACGCGTCGTGTTCGTAGTTACCGTCATACAATCCTTTTGCCCCGCCGCTATTCCCGAGGAGTGCGGTGAGGTTGTGTTCAATTCCCATTTCGTATAGCATTTAATAAGTAAAAACTTGGAAAGTTTGTCTATTTGGCTGCAAATTTACAAATTTACTTTCAAAGTAGCCTCGTTTTATTCTGTTTTTCGTATAATGGAGGTATATATTTGCAGTATGATGGCGATTGGGCGGTGTTTCGTGGTTGTCTGTTGAAGAGTAGGGGCGAAATGTGCGGCCGTAGACGCACATTTCGTGGAAAAGCAGTAATTTTGCATGCAAATTTGTATCTTAATGGAAAATGTACAAGTGATGGTGATACTCTTCATCATCGTCATTGTGGGCTATGTGGCCAACAAACTCGGGTATATGGGCGGTGATTTCGACCGCCGTCTTTCGTCGATTGTCATCACGTTTGCTTGTCCGGCCCTTGTGTTGTCGTCGGTGATGGGCGACAATCTGCCCGACCGCTCGCTCATTCTTCCCCTGCTTGGCGTAGGATTTCTCACCTATATCATCTTGACGGCCGTGGCGCTGGTATTGCCGCGGATGGTCACGCGCGACCGCGATGAGCGGGGTATCATCGGGTTTGCCGTCATGTTTGCCAATGTGGGGTTTATCGGCTATCCCATTGTCGACTCCATATTCGGCCATCAGGCCGTGTTCTATGCGGCGTTGCTCAATATGCCCAACACGTTCTTCATCTTCACCGTGGGCGTGATGCTTGTCAAGGGCGAGTATGGCCTGCGTCAGTTCAGTCCGCGTGTGTTGGCTTCCCCAGCCCTGTTGGCTGCCGTATTGGCCGCCGTGCTGGTGGCGCTTGGTGTACGCACGCCCCATATCATCGCCGAACCGGTGCGTCTGGTGGGCAATATCACGGTGCCGGCGTCGCTGATGATTATCGGGTCGTCGATGGCCAACCTGCCTTTGCGGCAGATTGTGGGCAATGGCAAGGTGTACGCTTCCGCCTTTCTGCGGTTGGCCGTGGTGCCGGTGGCGTTCTACTTTCTCATGCGTGCGATAGGCGTAAGCGATGTGGTCAACAATATCAACACGGTGGTGCTGGCCATGCCCGTGGCCTCGTTTGGCACGATGTTTTGTCTGCGTTATGACCGAGATGTGGCGCTGATGACAGAGATTACGTTTATCACCACCGTTGCCTCCATTGCCACTATACCGCTTGTGACGCTGCTTTTCAGATAGCCTTTTGTTGTGGCCACACCAACTTGTTTTTCACTGTCACCTAAGACCCACCGAAATGAATAAAGTCATAGAAAAGATAAAGGCGACCGTCACCACGGTACACCGTAGTTGGCGCCGTCTGCAAGTGTTCATCGAGCGAGGAACGCCTACGTCGCCCGTATCGACGGAGGAGACCGAGTGCAGTCATTGCGGATTTGTGTTCCGCGGCAATTTCTGTCCCCGATGCGGACAAAACCGTGCGGCGGGCAAGGGCAAGCCCCGATTTCTGAAGACTTTCCGCGAGGCCTATCCGCAGTTGTCGAACAATTTTCTCCGCACCATCTTCCACCTGTTGTGTCGTCCGGGCTATATGATACGCGACTATTTCCGCGGCCATCGTGTGATCTACCAGAGTCCGGTGAGCACCTTTCTGATAGCCATCTCCATATTGGCCTTGTGTACGAATATCGGCCACCGTATAGCGCCGACACGTTTTGAGGTGTCGCAGAAGTCAGAGTTTGAGCAGTTCAAGGATGAGGTGTCGGTGAAACTGACCAAGCAGACCGCCCGGCGTGATCCCAAGATGAAGGAGGCCTACGACCAGTGGCATGCCCATCAAGACAAGACACAATCCAGTCGTATGGCCATCGTATGGGACGTGATCAAGGAGAAACTCACGAGCGACATATCCCTTTACCTTTTTGCCTTCTTCCCCGTTATTGGTGTGACCTCGTATGCGCTCTTCTGTCGGCGGAAGTTTGACGGTCGTCGGCTCACGGTCATGGAGCACTATATCGTCTATGTGTACATTTTTGCCATCTCCAATTTCTTCGACCTCTTTGACAAGTCCGGACTGCTCTCCATCTTCTATATAGCATGGACGTACCGCGGTCTCTACCGCTTGTCGTGGTGGAAGTCGGTCGGCTATACCCTTCTCTTGATATTGACTATGGTGATATTTATGATGATTGGGTTTATATTGTTTATAGTGTTGGTGATGGGGCAGATGATGACCTACTACGAGTAAGTGACGGTCGGTCATCTGTCGGAGAGAAAAAATAGCGGGGCGGCAATCTTTTTGCCGCCCCGCCTTTTTCAGGTGGGTTGTGTAAATCTCCACCTTAACCTAAAAATCAATCTTCTGTACCATTACTCTATGGGCATACAGAAGTAGCCGGTGTGGAGGTAGTTGTCCTTGATGCAGGAGGCGATGCCCCACACACGTGTGCCGTCGTTCTTGAGTATCTCGTAGTCTACGCCGGTAAGACTCAGACTGTCGTAGTAACTGTTGTTGTCGAACGTGCCGTCGGTCTTCTTGCCTACGGAGAGGTCACCCTTGTACTTCATCACCATGCCGTAAGACTGGTACCAAGAGTAGTAGGATTCCATCGTGGTGTAGCCGTCGGCCTGACTGATGGAGTACACGCCGCCGTAGTTGACGTACATTGCCTCTTCGCCGTCGAACACCATCTTGTTTTCGGTGAGTGCCAGTATCTCGGCCTTTTCGTCGTCGGTGAACGGTATGGAGGATACCTCTACCTTGACGTTGACGGTCTGCGTGAGTCCCATCATGTCGGTGATGGTGACAGTGGTCTGTCCTTCCTTCACGCCTTGTATGGTGATGACGTCATCGCTGACGGAGGTCTTGGCTATGGTCTCGTCGGCCGATACGGCGGTGTAGTTGCCGTTGCCACCCGTCACGGTCACCTTGGCTGTACCGTCGGTATGACCGAGTTTCATGCCTACGGTCACGTCGTTCTTGTCGAGCGTCATATTGAAGTACATGCACTTCACGGTGATGTGCTTGTAGTTGCCTTGGCTGTCGGAGATCATCACGCCGGTGATGCCCTTTTTCACGCCGGTCAGCGTCACGACATCGCCGTTGAGTTGCACGGTCATCATCTCTGGATTTTCAGACACTACCTTGTAGTCGCCGCCGCCGTCTATGATAGTGAAGGAGGAGGTGAGTCCCACGCCCACTTGCAGTTCTCCACTGACATTGGTGGTGATGGCCGACTTTTCTTGTGCGGCCGGTACATTGAGGCCCGGGTCGTATGTGCTGTCGTCGTCGCTGCAGGCCGTCAGCCCCAGAGAGAGGGCGGCGGTCAGCAGGAACGTGTAGATATATCTTGTTTTCATGATTGTATAGCGTTTTTTGAGTTCTGTTCTTTACCAGTCTTTGGTGTATGATCCGGTTTGCACGGTTTCCTCACCGTAGAAGGGTACGGTGAACCGGTTGAAGCGGTTCTCGTATCCGTTGTCCGGATTGAGTGAGAAGATCATCGTGCCACCGTAGCCGTCGGTCACGATACTGCGGGCTTTGCTCTCGGAGATGATGCTACCGCGGGCGAATTCTGATGAGGCTTGTATCATGCCGCTCTTGGCGAGGCCGGGATATCTGTTTTCCAGATCATAGTAGCGACCGTAGTCTTGTATGGCAAAGTCGATGAATTCGCCGGGTTGCTTGCCTTCTACCGCCTTTGCCGAGGAAGTGCCGCTATAGGCGTAGGCCTCCACCAGTTTGTCGGGCATGACCTGCTTGCACTCGTAGGCCAGACGCGAGAAGTTGTTGTAGGTGGTGAAGCCGGGATAGTTGCCGCGCGAGCAGTACTCGTCGTCGAAGAACACGCCGTCGAGACCGTAGGCTTCCAACTTGGCTTTCAGTTCGAGGGCGAACTTGCGGCAGTTCTCGTCGCTCAGATAGGCGCAGCAGGCGCGGTCGTGGTTGCAGAGTATGCCGAGCAGCACTTTCATGCCCTTCTCCTGAAGAGGCTGGATGTACTTGTCGCGGTTTTCGAGCACATGGGTGATGTTCTCATTGTTGTAGTTGTATACCTCTCCCGTCTCGACATTGTAGTTGATGTTGCCCGAGAACAGTATCACCTGGTCGATGACATACTTGCCCGACTCCTTCAGTGTGTAGCAGAGGTTGTGCAGCGGGTTGGCGTCGTTGGTCTCTTGGCAACTGATGACGATCTGTCCCGTGCCCTTGTGGCAGTTGGGCATCTTGGAGATGTCGCGCACTACATAGATGAAGTCGCCCTTGTCGGCAGAGGTCTCCGTATCGCCTGTGCCCTTCACGGTGAGGGGTATGGCGTAGGTGCCGTTCTTCTCCAGTTGTTCGGCCGTCTTGTAGCCGATGCTTACTGCCTCCGACTTCTGTTCGCCCGCGGCGACGGTGGCTGTTCCGCCGATGGTCACCAGACTTTCGGGCAGGGCCTTGTAGGAGGTGCCGTTGGCGGCGTTGTAGCGTTCGAGGGCCGTGGCATCGTAACTTACGGTGTAGGTCTGTGCCGATGCGGTGGCCGACGACACGTTGACAAAGAAGTCGGTAGAACCGCTATTGTTGAACACGATGGAGTCGACATTGCTCAGTCCGTACTTGTCGGTGAGGAAGACGAGTTGCTTCCCAGAGGGTGTATAGGGTGATTCGTCCACACTGCCCACGCTGATGTTGTCTGAGCATGCGGCCAAGGCCGATGCGGCTATCGCAGTCAGGGCGAGTGATTTGATGGAATGGATATTCATGGTGAATTTCATTTTTTGAAAAAACATAGGTTATTTGCTCTCGGGCAGTGACACGTCGTGGAAGGAGAGCGTACTATTGGCGATGGCGTCGTTGCCGTGGCCAGTGGCGTCGACCACCTTGCCTGTGGTGGTGTTGTCGTCCATCTTCCAGTAGCCTACGAGGCCCTCGGTCTGCGGATCTACGGTGTAGATGTTGTCTTGTATCTCTTGTTGTGTGCGTACGACGTTCCATACGCGCACTTCCGACATGTTGCCTTCAAACCAGCGGTTGTCGTCGTACGACTTGCCGATGAGGAAGTCGCGGTCGGAACCGTTGCCCAGGATGTTGATATTGCCGAGATTCTTCTTGCCCGAACTCTGTACCTTGCCGTTGACGTAGATCACCCATTCGGTGGTGGCGGCATCGTAGGTCAGGGCCACGTGCTGCCAGGTCTTGGTGGCGAGGCCCTTGTCTGAACTGGCGTCGGGGAAGTTGCCGTTGGAGGTGGCTATCTGTATCTGGTTGTCGGGATAGCCGGAGTCGCCGATACGCATGAGAAACTTGCCCTCGATGCCCATCACGGTGGAGATGAGTTTGCCGAACTCGCGCGGATAGATCAGCGCCTCAAGGGTGATCTGGTCCATGTCGCTCACTACGGAGGTCCAGTCGGAGGCCCACTTCACGGTGAGGTAGTTCTTCGACATGTCGGTCACCACATTGATGAGTGCGCCGGCACGGAACACGAAGTAGTAGTTGCTGGCCGATGCGAGCATTGCTATGTCGGAGGTGTGTACCGATACGGGCAGTACATAGATGGAGTCGCGGCTCAGTGTACCGAGATTCTTGAAGACGAACTTCGCCTCGTCGCTCTTCACCGACCCTTTTTGTATGGTCACCTTGGTGTTCTCCGTCTCATAGTTGCCGGCGGGCAACAGCCGAGTGGTGGACGCATCGGCGTAGTAAGCCTTGATGTAGGTGTCGAGAAGAGACGTGTTCACGTCTATGGTGGCGCTGATATCGGTTGTGGCAGGGCGTGCCAGCGTCACGCACAGTGTCTTTTCCTGTGCTTCGGTGCTGCTCTTGACGATGGTTTCGCCCACCATCGACGAGGCATCGATGTAAGCCTTGTTTTCGAAGTTCTCCTCGTCGTTGCTCTGACAGGCTGCCATGGTCATGGCCACGGCCAGAGCGGGTATATATTTGAAAAACTTGTTCATCGCTTTTTATTTTTTGACGTTAGGGTTCATGATGGAGATGGCCTCGCGGATGTGGGGATATACAAACGAGGGGTTGTAGTAGTCGTTCTGTATGTTCATGACGGCCAGTCCTGCGGGGGTGTAGCCGCTATGCTCGGTGGCCACGAAGCGGGCGGCGCCGAGGGTGGCGTATATGCTGCCGCTCCACCATCCGGTAGACTTGTCGCTACTGTCGGTCGATGTGGTCTCTACCACGGGCACTACCTTGTCGGTAGGTACTCCGTCGCCGAGCGCCTTTTGCATGGTGTAGTCGACGGCGTTGGCCGAACTGGCGTCCTGGCAGGGCACGAGCAGATATTGGGCCAGGCTGAAGATACTTTGGTCGGTGTAGAACTGCGGTTTGCCTTGCAACATCAGCACCTTGTCGGTGTGGCGTGCGGCCCAGTCCTTGGCCATGCCGAGGAACATGTTTTCCCAACCCGTGTAGTTGGCTTTCTCGTCTTCGGTCATGGTGATCTTCTCCTTGCCGCGGAAGGTCATGACCACACCGTCGAGCCCGAAGCGTTCGCAGTAGGACAGACGTACAGATACCGTGTCGGCCAAGTAGGTCTTGAAGTCGGGGAAGGTTTGTGATTCCTCAAGTTCGGCGACTGCGTTGTCGTACTGCAGTTTGATCTCGTCGAAACTGATGTTGTATACCGTCTTGATACCCTTCTTCTCACGGATTTCGCTGATCTCCTTCATCTCGCGCTCGTTGACGGCATCGGGGTTGGTCAGGATGACGTAGTCTACCGAGTCGGGTACGGCGTTGATGTGCTGGGCCTGAGTGAAGGGCAGTTTGTTGCTGTTGTCAAATCCGGCCAGCAACACCTTGTGGTGTCCCTGCTTGTAGGTCTTGAGGTTGGCCAGATAGGTCTTGTAGAGTTCCGGGTTCTGCTGCTCTATGCCCGGATGGTTGATGTCCACAGCCTCCACATCGGTGTCGCAACTTGCGAGCGACAGGGCCGCAAGGGCGCAGGTGGCGGAGAGCAGACCATGTTTTATGATATTGTTCATGATTGTCATTTTTGTTTGCGGCGGGAATTTTTCAGTGACTTTTTATCATCGTCAATTATAGTCCCCACCTTGGTTGTTCTTTATTTTGCCCACCATACGTCAGTGCCCATATTGTCGGCACCTCCGAGCAACTGCAGGGCGTGCTGGTAGTGTTCGGCGTTGTTGGTACGCTCGTCTTGCGGGTAGGCCAGTCGGCGTGCTCCGCGCTCACTGCTTACCGTGCCGCCCGAGTTGTTGACCACTACGGGCATGAGTTTCGGGTAGCCCGTGCGACGGTATTCGCTCCATGCTTCCAGTCCGAGCGGGAAGTTGGCGATCCACTTCTGTGTGATGATGCGTTCGAGGTTGCCGGTGGCGTCGGTGTCGTCCCAGGCGATGGTCACTTTGGAGGTGGCGCCGCTGTAGGAGTTGAGTCCTGCCGGGTCTTTGTAGCCTTGCGGTGTGCTGGTGTTGTCGGCGATGTAGGCATCGGCACCGCTCACGCCCCACTGTCCGAACGACAGGCGTATGCCCTCTTCGTACAGGTTCTGGGCCGTGCCGCCCATGTTCCATCCCTTGAGCGCACCCTCAGCCCGCAGGAAGGCGGTCTCGGCGGCGTTCATGATGATGATCTTGGAGTCGGTGGACACGTTGTAGTTGGTGTAGGCGTGGGCTATCGTTCCGTCGGGGATGTTGATGCCCGTGCGCATGCCGTAGTAGCCTTTGCCGTCGAAGGTGCACTCGGTGAACATGGCGGCGCGGCGCGGATCCTTGTAACCGTTCATATAACTGGTGATGTCGGCGCTGACGCGGGAGTCGCCGCCGTTGTATTCGTACATGATCACCTCAAAGGGATTGGTCGAAGCGAGCGTGAGCAGGGCGTTGTCGTCGTTGCTGCTCATCGGACCTACCTCGTGGCTCACGGCCTCTTCGGCTTTTTGCTTGGCCAGGGTGGGGTTGGCCTTGGATATGCGCAGGGCCATGCGGAGTTTGAGCGAATTGGCAAACTTGATCCACTTCTCCACCTTGCCGCTGTAGATATGGTCGGCCAGCGACGAGAAGTCGGCCGTGCGGTTGGCCGTGAGTGTGGCGATAGAAGCGTCGAGTTGACTGAACATCAGATTGTATACCTCCTCCTGTGAATCAAAGTCGGCCGTGATTTCGCCATTGGCGCCTACCTTGGAGTAGGGTATAGGGCCGTAGGCGTCGGTCACACGCTGTATGGAAGCCACTTTCAGAATGGTGGCCACGGCGTTGGGTACCGGTTCGTCGGTAGCGTTGGCTACCTCGTTGGAGTAGATGAACACCTTGGGTATGATGTCCTTGTAGAGCACGCGGCTCCAGTTGTCTTCGGGACAGTACTGACCGAAGTTCTTGTTGTTGAATCCCGAGTTGGAGTCTACGATGTAGCCGCCCCACGATCCGCCGAGCAGACACTCGGTGAACTGGTTGGTGTTGACATCGGTCGGTATGACCCAACTTTCAAGGTTGAGCATGGCCGAGCGCATGGCGTAGGCATCGCGTTGCATCTCGTCCTTGTCTACACCGTAGGGGTTGCGGTTGAAGTCCTCGTAGCCGTCGGTGCAACTGGCGGTGGCCAGGCACAGGCCGGCGACCAGGGCGGATATGATGATATTGTTGTTGAGTTTCATAGTGGTTGCTCTCCTCATGTATTAGAATTTGAGTTTGATGTTGAAGCCGATGGTGCGTGTGCTCGGTGTCATGAATTTGTCGATGCCCTGATAGTAGTTGCTGGTCGATGCGGTGGCCTCGGGGTCGAACGGTGCCTTGCAGTAGAAGAAGAACAGGTTGCGGCCGATGAGCGACAGGGTGAGGTCGCCGATTCCGAACAGTTGGTTTTTCTTGAACGTATAACTGATGCTGGCTTCCTGCAGACGTATGTTGGTGGCGCTGTAGGTATAGAACTGGCCGATACCGTCGCTGTTGCCGATGGTGGAGTACCACACTTCGGGGTTGACCATATCGTTGCCGTTGACCAGGACGTAGCCCAGGTCGCGGGCCTTGGCTGAGGCTTCAGATACGCCGTAGGAGTCGAGGGCGGCCTGTGTCGCCGAGTATACGATGCCGCCGAAGCGTGCCGACACTTGGAAACCGAGGCTCAGCCCCTTCCACGAGAAGTCGTTGCGCCAAGACATGTTGCACTTGGGGAATACCGAACCGAGTTTGATGTCGCCCACGTTGTTGTCCTTGTATACCTTGCCGTCCTGATCGACGTAGATCTTGCCGTCGTCGGTGCGCACAAGGTCGGCCATGGAGTAGAGGTCGCCCAGCGAGCCGCCCTCCTTGAGTATGAAGTGGGTGGTGCCCAGTCCGCCTACGTCGAGACGATCCTTATTGATGACGGCGCCGGTCTCGGGGTGAACGTAGTTCTTGACCAGTTCGTTGATCTTGTTCTTGTTGTGCGACAGGGTGAAGTTGGTCGACCATCCGAAGTTGCCCCACTTGTTGTCATAGCCGAGGGCCAGTTCCACACCGTTGTTCGACACGTTGCCCGTCTGGATATACATGGCGCTGTAGCCTGACGATACGGAGATGTCGGGGTTGAACGTCTGGTTGTAGGTCTTCGTCCAGTAGAGGGTCAGATCGAGGTGGAAATGCTTGAACAGACGGGTCTGCAGACCGAATTCCCACGAGTCGGTCGTCTCGGGCTTGAGGTCGTACATGGGGTAGATGGTCTGTGTCTTCCACTGCTTGGAGTTGCCGTCCCACTCATATACGGGGTTGGAGTACCAGCGGGGGAAGGGGATACCTACGGAGGCAAACGAGCCGCGCACCTTGAGGTAGTCTATCTGCTTGGGCAGACGGAAGGTCTCGGAGGCTACCCATGACAGACCTACCGAGGGATAGAAGAACGATGACTTGTTGGAGTGGGGACCGGCCAGCATGGAAGGCCAGTCGTTGCGTCCGGTGAGCGAGAGGTATACCTGGCTGTCCCATCCGATCTCGGCGCTGGCGAAGAGCGACTTGGTCTGGTCGTGGTAGCCGCTGGGCAGACGGGTCTCGCGTTGCGGGTCGACCTGGTACTCATTGAACACGTTGGGGATGAGCGAGTCGCTGATAGGGCCTTCTATGCCCGACACGTTCTGTCGGATGTCGGAGAGGATGGCACCCACGTTGGCGTTGACCGAGAGGCGGTCGCTGAGGAATCGCTTGTCGAAGGTCAGCATCACGTCGCCGTAGAGTTGCTTGTTGTCGGTATTGGTGAGCGCGTACTGGCCGTTGGTGCCTGCCAGGGTGGTGTTGGTGGAGGCGTAGTACTTCTTCTCGTACTTGTTGGCCGAGTTGTCGACGTGTATGCGTGCCGCGAGGCTGAGGTAGTCGGTGAACTTGTAGGTGGCGCCGGCATTGATCATGTAGCGGTGCTTGCTGTTCTGGCGCAGGTTGCGGTAGTTGATCCAGTAGGGGTTTTGTCCTACAAACTCGTTGATCAGTCCGTCCCAGTTCTGCACGTAGATGTTGCGCTGTGTGTCCCAGCGCTCGTACATCTGCATGTCGTGGAAGTCGTTGCCGCGCGGATAGAGATAGGCCGTGACGAGGGGGTTGGCGTACACACCCTGGTTGACCATGTTGACGTCGTTCTGGTAGACGTAACTGGCGCCCACGTCGAGCGTGAGCCGGTCGCCCAGCAACTTGGCCGTATTGCGGAAGGTGAAGTTGTAGCGGTTGTACTTGTTGTTGGGCACGATGCCGCCGGAGTTGACGGCCGATGCCGAGAGGAAGGTCTGGTTCTTCTCCGTGCCGGTGGAGAGCGTCATAGCCTCGGTGGTCATCACGCCTGTCTTGAGGTAGTCTGATACGGGGTCGTAGCCCATGTAGTTGGCATCGTTGAGCAGTTTGCCCCACGAGTAGGAGTCGGCTCCGGCATCGCGTAGTGACGAGCCTGTGCCGTAGCGGTTTTGGAATTCCGGTGTTCGCAGGGCTGTAGAGAACTCGGTAGACTGGCTTACGGTGAAGACGGTCTTGCCGGCCTGTCCCTTCTTGGTGGTGATCACGATGGCACCGTTGCTGGCGCGGTTGCCGTAGAGGGCGGCTGCGGCAGCACCCGTGAGGACAGACATCGACTCGATGTCTTCGGGGTTGATGTCGGCAATCTCTTCAGTTGTACCCGACGACCCGAACTCGGTGTCGCCTCCTCCGCCGAGGTTGAACATCGGCACACCGTCGATCACGTAGAGTACGTTGCTCGACTGCTCGATGCTTCTTGCGCCGCGCATCACAACCTTAGAAGCACCGCCGGCACCCGACGACGAGGCGTTGATGTTGACACCGGCTACCTTGCCGTTGAGTGAGTTGATGAAGTTGGCGTCCTTGTTTGCGGTGAGTTGCTCGCCGTCTACCTGCTGCACGTTGTAACTCAGGGCTTTCTCTGCACGCTTGATACCGAGGGCGGTCACTACCACCTCGTTGAGTTCCTTCGATTCGGGCTGCATGGTCAGCGAGTATTTGTTTTTGTCGGCTACACGCAGTGCCTTCGGTTCATAACCGATGTAACTGATTTCGAGTTCGGCTCCTTCGGGTACGTTGAGTGAGAAGTTGCCGTCGATGTCGGTCACTACGGTATTTTGAGAACCCTTCTGCCGTACGGTGGCTCCGATGATGGGTTGGCCGGTCTCGTCGACCACGTTGCCCGTCACCTTCTTGGCGGGTTTTCCGGGTTGCGGTGTGGAGGTCTTCGTATCTTTTCTGGATACGACGATGTTCTTGCCGTCGATCTTGTAGGACACGTTCTGTCCGTCGAGAATCTGGTTTACTGCCTGCTTCAGTTCGGTTGCGTTGACGCTTACCTTCCGCTTCATGTCGATGTCGGAGGTGGCGAACACAAACGAATATCCGCTTTCCTTTCTCAGTTGTGTCATGGCCGTCTTCACGCTCACACCGTTGAGGTGCAGGCTGACGCTCTGGGCTACAGCCCCGAGGCTCATGCACAATAGAAATGCAGCCACTGTGAGGCTCTTTCTTTGGATGTTCATTGTAGATATGGTTGATTAATATTAGGTTTCAGAAGAAAGAAGGAGGTTAGGGGAGATGGGACGGTCAGTATATCTTGACGCTGTTGCCTTGTATGGTGTAGCGTATGCGGCCTGTGCCGGCGAGCACATTGAGTATTTGCTGCAGGCTCTGGTCCTTGCGGTGGAACACGCCGTAGAAGCGCGTGTCGGCGAGCGTAGAGCCGGCGATGGTGATGTGGGTGGCGTAGGTACGTTCCAGGTCGGCGGCGATGTCGGCCAGTCGGCGGCCGTTGAGCATGATGGTGCCGTCGGTCCACAGGCGTGCGGAATTGTCCGTGTAGTCTTCAAGCGACAGATTGCCGCTGCGCTTGTCGAGCACGACCCGCTGGTTGGGCTTCAGTCGGTATTCGCCTTCCTGCTCTTTGCCGGTGAGAGCCAGGGCTACGCTACCCTCGTCGAGGCTCACCGTGGCGGTGCGGTCGCTGGGGTAATCGCGAAAGTCAAACTTGGTGCCGGTCACCCTCACCGTGAGGCTTCCCGACTGTACGAGAAATGGCATCTCACGGTTCTTGTATACTTCGAAGTAACCTTCGCCTGTGAGCATGAGCCGGCGTTCCTTCACGCCGAACCCTTGTGAGTAGGCGATGCGGCTTCCGGCGTTGAGCCATACGGCTGTTCCGTCGGGCAGGATGACCTTGGAGGTAGATCCTTCGGGGGCCTCGGTCACAATCTGTGCGAAGGTGTTTTCTATCTCGTGTTGCCCCAGTCGGTAGAACAGGTAGGAGCAGACACATACCATGAGTGCCACAACGGCGGCATAGCGCAGGAAGCGTAGCATGCGGCGGCGTATCGGCATACGGCGGACTTCTGCCGCCGGTCTTTTTGTAGGCTCTGTCTCGGTGGTGGCTTGCGGCAGTAGGTCGGAGTCTGTCTCTGCAACCCCGGCAAGACTTTGCTCGGCTATGCGTTTGGCGAACAGCAGGTAGGCCTTCTGCTTGTCGTAGACGGCGAGCGATGCGGCATCGGGGGTGGCATGCCATATACGCACCAAGTGGTCGTAGGTCTCGGCGTTGCGTACATCGGCCGCTTTCCACTGCTCCAGCCGTTGACGTTCATCGGCCGTGAGCGTGTCGCTCTGTTCGGTGGCTATAAGGAGAAATATCTCGTCGTTTTGCATAGATTGTCCGTTGGTATTGTAGGTTTTCATTTAAGAGACGAAAAAAAGCGGGGGATGGTATAGTGAGAAATCAAGTTTTTTTTCAAAAATATTATAGAGCCCATCATAAACGTCAGTCACTCATGCGGATGGACTTTATGGACTCTAACTGTGGAAAAATGTGGTCTATCTGCTTGTTTATGTGTGGAAAAATGTGGCCTATAACCTCATTTATGTGTAGAAAAATGTAACGTTGTATATAGAACGTTTTGTAATTCAGTGACTTAGAGAAGTATCTACAAATTTCAGACCAAGAACATCACGGCTACGATGTACTTGCCGAGGTCGCGCGACAGAAGTCGCAGGGCGTGGCCGATATGGTACTTCACGGTGCTGACGCTGATGCCCAGTTCGCTGGCTATCTCGGCGTGCTTCTTGCCCATGAAGCGGCTCATCTCGAACACGCGGCGGCACTCGGAAGGCAGAGCCGCTATGGCGGCATCGACACGCTCCTCCAGTTCGCTGTCTATCATGTCGGTCAGCGGATTGGAGGAGGAGATAGTATCAAGGTCTGTCTGTTCGCCGGCGGCCAACTGCGACGCCGCTATCTCGTAGCGGTGCTGCTTGGAGCGCAGCCAGTCCATGCTGGCATGGCGTACGCTCTGCGACAGGTAACTGCGTAGGGAGGTACTGATGTCGATGCTTCCACGCTTCTCCCACATCTTGAATATGGTGTCGCCGACGATGGTCTCGGCGGTGAAGTGGTCGTGTACATAGCGATCGGCGATGTAGCACAACATCTGGTAGTGGGTGTCGTAGATGTATTTGTAGGCTTCCCGGTCGCCGGCTTTCAGCCCGTTGATGATCAGTCTTTCCGAATAGTCCATAGATGTATCACTGTAGGAGGAGCGTGACGATGGAGTTGCGGGGCAGTTTCACTTCCATCGTGCCGCTCTTGACCTTGACATCGCCGAAGGGGGCTTCCTTGACTTTGTCGGGATGGTCGAAGGTATTGAGGTCTTCGATGCTGGGTGACGTGAGGATGACGCCGGTGGCTTTCTTGGCTGTGACGCCTTCGATGCTGACCTTCACGGTCTGTGCCTTGTCGGCCGAGACGTTGGTCAGCGAGAGGTGTATCTTGCCTTGCTTGTCGCGGGAGGCGGTAGCGCTGACGAGCGGCAGACGGGTGGAGAACTGGCGGTTTTTGCCGCTGACCTCCATCTCCTCGCAGGCAATGTCGACGGGCAGGTAGGTGGCGTCCTGGTGTACGCTGTACTGCTTGAAGACGTAGTAGGTGGGGGTGAGTACCATCTTGTCGCCCTTGGTGAGAATCATCGACTGCAGTACGTTGACAATCTGTGCGATGTTGGCCATCTTCAGTCGGCGGGTGTACTTGTGGAAGATGTCGAGCGAGGTGGAGGCTACGATGGCGTCGCGCATGGTATTTTGCTGGAAGAGGTGTCCGTGTACGGTGCCTGGCTCCTCGTCCCACCATGTACCCCACTCGTCGAGCAGCAGGGCCACGTTGCCGTCGGGGTCTTTCTCGTCCATGATGGCGATGTGGCGTTGGAGTACATCCTCTATCTCGCGGCACTTGCCGATGGTCCAGTAGTACTGGTCTTTGGTGAACGATCCGGCCAGTCCTTTCGGTCCGTCCCATCCGGGTACGGTATAGTAGTGTAGGGAGAGTCCGTCCATGCGGCTGCCCACCTGATCCATGAGCACTTTGGTCCAGTTGTAGTCATAGTCGCTGGCGCCCGACGCTATCTTGAAGAGGTGGTGTCCGTCGTAGTTGCGGCAGTAGGTGCTGTAGCGTCTGAAGAGGTCGGAGTAGTATTCGGGCCGCATCGATCCGCCGCAGCCCCACGACTCGTTGCCCACGCCGAGGTATTTCAGGTTCCATGACTTTTCGCGGCCGTTCTTGCGGCGCAGGTTGGCCATGGGCGAATCGCCGTCGCTGGTGATGTATTCTATCCATTTGGCCAGTTCTTCGACGGTGCCGCTGCCCACGTTGCCACTCAGATAGGGTTCGCAGCCGATGAGTTCGCAGAGATTGAAAAACTCGTGTGTGCCGAAGGAGTTGTCTTCTATGGTGCCTCCCCAGTTGTTGTTGACCATCTTGGGACGGTTTTCTTTCGGGCCGATGCCGTCCATCCAGTGATATTCGTCGGCGAAGCATCCGCCGGGCCAGCGCAGTACGGGTACTTTGAGTTGTTGCAGGGCGTGGAGCACGTCGGTGCGGTAGCCGTCCTGGTTGGGTATGTCGGAGTCTTTGCCTACCCAAAGTCCGCCGTAGATGCAGGTGCCGAGGTGTTCGGCAAACTGTCCGTAGATCTCTTTGGGGATGATGTCGCCCGGCTGGTCGGCGTGTAGGGTGACGGTCTGTCCTGTCATGGGCAGTGTGGCTGCGATGAAGGCTGTGGTGCAAAGGAGATGTTTGAGTAGCATATGCGTGAGGTTTTTAAGTTGAAAGGATGGCAAGGTATACCCTAATATATAGGATATCATGATGTAAAGGTAAGAAAATTATCTGGTTTTTCAGCCACCCAATCAGTGGAAAAATGAAAAAACGGTGAAGCGGACATATCGTGCTACCTATCCGCTTCACCGTATATGGTGGTGTGTAGAAATTTGTTTTGTATTTGTACAAGGGCCTTGTACTGTCCGTACAAAGCCTTTGTAGCGTCCGTACAAGGCCTTTGTAGCGTCCGTACAAGGCCTTTGTACTAACTGTGCTGGGGCCTTTGTACGATGGGGATGAGGCTACTTGGTGACGTTTTTATCGTCACTTGACGTTGAACTGGAAGACGAGGGGCTCCTGTCGGGTGCCGGCCGGCACGTTGACAGTGATCTGATTGCCCTTGACGGTGTACTTCACGCTCTTGCCGCTTTGCAGGAGTTTCACGCTGCCCTTGGGCTTGTTGACAGTCCAGGTGACGGTCTGTGGGGTGGTCTCGTCGTCGGCGATGGCGTAGATGGCGTAGAGGGTCTTGCCGTTCTTGTCGGCGGTGAACCATACCTTGCCGTCGTTGTAGTGCTTGGCGTTGACGGTGGAGTAGATGGCTTTGCCGTTGACCTTGAGCCACTGTCCGATCTTGGTGAGTACGGCTTGTGCCTCGTCGTCGATGGTGCCTTCGGGGGTCGGTCCTACGCCGAGGGCGAGACATCCACCTTTGGCGACGATTTCAGAGAGGGTGCCGATGACCTTGTTGGGTGTCTTGCACTTGGCTCCGGGTATGTATCCCCAGGCGTGGGTGAGGGTGATGCAACTCTCCCAGGGTATGTCGAGTTGTGTGGCGGGTATGCCCTGCTCGGGGGTCTGGTAGTTTTCGTTGCGTCCGCGTATGGTACGGTCTACGGAGATGAGGCCGGGGTGGCGCTTGCGTGCTTCGACGAGGATGGAGTCGAGTCCTACCTCTTCGCCGGCTACCCATCCGCCGTCAAGCCAGAGTATGTCGAGACTGCCGTAGTCGGTTGTGAGTTCGGAGAGTTGGTTTTTGGTGTACTGTACGTAGTTGTTCCACCAGTCGGGGTGCTGCTTGCGCTTGTAGTTCTGCATACGGGTGGGGGTGGCGTAGTAGGGATTCCAGAACCACTTGCAGTGCCAGTCGGGCTTGGAGAAGTAGCAACCGATCATGAAGCCTTGCTTGCGGTAGGCTTCGAACACTTCCTTGGCGACGTTCTTGCGGGGATTGTTGGCGAAGGGACCTTTGGCGATGGAGAAATCGGTGTACTTGGAGTCGAACATACAAAAACCGTCATGGTGCTTGGTGGTGAAGATCATGTACTTCATGCCGGCTTTCTTCATGATGTCGGCCCAAAGGTCGGGATTGAACTTGGTGGGATTGAGTGAGTCTTTCTGGCTCCAGTACCACTGCTTGTCTTTCTCGTAGTCGGCGAAGCGCTCGCGGCGAATCCAGTCTTCGGAGCAGATCGACCATGACTCTACGATGCCGGGTACGGTGTAGAGTCCCCAGTGCATGAGGACACCGAACTTCTGGTCGCGCCATGTGGAGAGTTTCTGTAGTACCTCTTTGTCGGTGGGCCACTCGTATCCGTCGACGGCCGACTGCTCGTGTACGAAACTTTGGTCGTCCTGCGCTGCAGCGGGCAGGGCGGAGAGGGCCAGGGTGAGGGCGCACGCCGTGGCGCGTGCGATGTGCTTTATAGATTTCTTCATTATTATGGTTTTTTGGTTGTCGTCTTTCAGTGGAACGGCACGTTTGTGGCCGTCACGTGCAAAGGTAATAAAAAAAGGCCGGATGCGGCAAGCGTCCAACCTTTTGTTCTATGAATTCGCGGTTTCCGTCGGTATGTGGGGGCGGAGGAAGGAAAAAATTGTCTTTGTCAGCGTACGCCGGATCTCTTCATGCTTCGTGTGGCGTACATCAGTACGGCGTAGAGCAGCAGGCCGAGGATGAGGCCGGCGATGGCGTCGATGGCGTAGTGGGCCTGGATGTAGACTGTGGAGAAACAGAGCAACAGGTAGAAGGGGAGTATGAAGAGTACCAGTCCGCGCGACCGGGAGTGCAGGGCCAGACAGAGACAAAGGGTGGCAATCGACACGTGGGAGGAGGGAAAGGCGGCCGTGGGACGCTCGCCTGCGGCCTTGGCGCTCTCTACCATGTGATAGAACACGCCGTCGGTGTATCCCGGGGTGGGCAGACAGTCGGTGTGGGTGCTGAAGTAGTCGTGTATATTGGGGAAGATGCCGTGTGCGACATTTTCCAGTCCGATGGCCTTGTAGTAGAAAGTGGGCCCTGCCACGGGGATGAAGATATACATGACGTAGCAGATGAAGAAGGCGGCCATGATGACGGCTGTGGTGCGTTCAAACTCACCGTAGCGACGGAAGAAGTAGAAGTACGACACGAGGGCGATCATGGGGTAGTAGGAGGCGTAGCCCAAGCTCATCAGTTCGCTGACCACCATCGACGGCAGTCGGGTGGCGAAGGTCAGTGCGGGCTGGAATCCGAAGAGGCTCTGCTCGGCCGTGGCGAAGATGTGGTCGAGGTTGGGGAACATACGGTTGAACTCGTAGGTGTCGGGATACCACCATGCCAGCAGGAGCATCTGTGCCGTGATGCGGGCGCAGAGGGTGAACCGGCAGGGGATGAGGCGGTAGGCGACCAGCAGGGCGGCGGTCATGGCTGCGATGCGGGCGCGTCCCCAGATCATGGCTTGGGGGTGTTCTACCTTGGTGTAGGTGAAGAGAATGACGAGGAGGGTGAACGCCATGTAGGCGAGCATCACCCACTCGAGGGTGATCAGTCCGCGGCGGGGTGAGCGTTCTATCTCGAAAAGTTTCTTGATGCAGTTCATGTGGTGTGTTGTAGGATGTGTGGCCAGCCTTTGGCGGGTCACAGCCAGTGGTTCTCCTTGTACCAGGCTACGGTGGCGGCTACGCCACGGTCGAGGTCGAAGTGGGGGTGGTAGCCCAGTTCGTCGCAGGCGGGTTCGATGTCGCAGCGCCAGTTGCGCTGTCGGAGTATGTTGTACTTGTCGTCGTTGAGGGCGGTCATGCGCCCGGTCATGCGTCCGATGCGTCCGGCCACGAAGGTGACGGCGCGCAGTACCCACAGGGGGGCGACGATACGCAGTACCCAGGGGTTGCCCATGGCGTGGCGAAGGCGTCGGGAGAAGTCGGCCGAGGAGTAGACACCTCCGTCGGTGAGGAAATATTTGCGTCCGCTCATGCCGCGCTCGAGGGCGAGGAATACGGCCTGCACGACGTCCTCTACATAGACGAATGTGATGTCTTGCCGGGTGTAGCCTACGGCGAAGTCGACGTGGCGGCTGATGCTTTGGGCCATCATGAAGTAGTCGCGCTCGCGCGGCCCGTAGACGCCTGTGGGACGGAGGATGATGTAGGGAAAATCGTTGCCGATGCTGTCGAGATAGTGCTCGGCGGCCAGTTTGCTGCGGCCGTAGGCCGTGTTGGGTTTGGGAAAATCGTGTTCGGTGATGTCCTGATAGGGCTGGTGCTCGTGTATGGCGCCGAAGACGCTCAGCGAACTGATAAAGATAAAGCGGTGGATGGGCATCCTCAGGGCGAGGATGGTGTCGACGAGATGGCGTGTGCCGTCGGTGTTGATGCGGGCGAAATCGCTGCTGTCGAGACACTTTGTGGCTCCGGCGGCGTGTACGATGTAGTCGAACGTGTGTCCCTCGAGTTGGGTGTGGAGATGCTCGGGGGAGGACAGGTCGAGTTCTATGAAGTGTATGCGGGGGTCGGTGAGATAGCGCCGGGAACTGGTAGGCCGCACGGCGGCCCACACTTCCATGTCTCTGCGCAGGGCTTCTTCGACAATGAAACTGCCGATGAACCCGCTTGCGCCAGTCACCAAGATTTTGTTTGTCATCGATGTCGTATGTTTCTCGCGGCCACCGTGTTGTAGGGGCTACGGGCTGCAAAGTTACTTATTTTTGCCGAATTACGTACATCGTAGGCTATATATTATAGTAGGCACGGACATTCAGGCGTATTCGTGCAGCGGCAACTGTCCGCGCAGTACGCCGAGGGCGTTGTAGGCCAGCGACTCCATCTCGCCTTCTCCGGGCATGACAACCACTGGAGCGAGGTATTCGGTCTGTCGGCGTATCTCGTCGGTGCAGTATGCACTGTGGGCGATACCTCCGGTGAGGATGATGGCATCGACGTGGCCGAGGAGGGTGACGTACATGGCACCTATCTGTTTGGCGATGGTGTAGAGCATGGCGCTGAGCACGCTGCGGAAGGGCTCTTCTCCGGCTTCGGCTTTGGCGGCGATGGTCACCATGTCTTTGGTGCCGAGGTGGGCGACGAGTCCGCCCTGGCCGCTGAGCATCTGCTTGACCTCCTTGAGGGTGTGACGGCCCGAGAAACACAGTTCGGCGAGTTGGTAGGTGGGCAGTGTTCCGGCACGCTCGGGGGAGAACGGCCCTTCGCCGTTGAGCGCGTTGTTCACGTCGACTACCTGTCCGTGGCGGTGGGCGCCAACGGAGATGCCTCCGCCGAGGTGGGCCACGATGAGGTCAAGGTCTTCGTAGCGGCGAGAGATAGAGGCGGCGTAGCGGCGCGACACGGCTTTGGCGTTGAGCGCATGGAAGATAGACCGGCGCTCTATGCCGGGCAGTCCGGTCAGACGGGCCTCGGGTTGCATCTCGTCGACGACGACAGGGTCGGCGATATAGGCAGGGCAGTGACAGCGCACGGCTATCTCGTCGGCGATGAGCGCACCGAGGTTGCAGGCGTGCTGCAGTTCGGCATGGATGAGGTCGTGCTTCATGAGGTCGTTGACGGCATACACGCCGCTGTGCAAAGGCTTGGTCAGTCCGCCGCGTCCGATGACGGCATCAAACTCGATGGGTATGCCGGCTGCACGGAGATTGTCGAGGATGAAGTCGCGGCGGTAGGCGTACTGGTCGCTGACGTGCAGAAACTGTGTGGTCTCCGAGGCCGGATGGTGCCCTCCCGACTGATAGATGGGGCGGTCGCCGTCGTAGACGGCTATCTTGGTAGAGGTGGAACCGGGGTTGATGACGAGTATCTTTTCCATATTTGTGTTTTCGGCGTTTTCGTGTTTGTATGTGTCAGGCCAGTGATGCAAGGCACGCCAACGCCAGACTGTGGTATTTGGAGTCGGCCGAGTCGGCCCGTGAGGCCACTACCACAGGGGCGGTAGTACCGCAGAGCATGCCGGCAACGGTGGCGTCGGCGAAGAGGGTGATGGTCTTGTAGAAGGTGTTGGCTGCCTCAATGTCGGGGAAGAGAAGCATGTCGGCTGCTCCGACAACGGGTGAGGCGATGCCTTTGATGCGGGCGCTCTCGGCGTCGCAGGCCGTCTTTACGTCCATCGGACCGCTGACGAAAGCCTCGCCATAGGTTCCGGCTTCGGCCCGCCGGCACAGTTCGGCGTAGGCGATGGTCTGCGGAAACTTCTCGCTGGTCTTCTCGGTGCAGTGTATGAGGGCCACGCGCGGTGTGCCGTCAGACATCTGTCGCCACAATCCGAGGCCGTAGCGCAGTATGGCATCCATTTGGTCGAGTGTGGGGTAGGGTATGACGGCGGCGTCGGAGAACATAAGCGGTTTGGGGTAGCGTGGGGTCTGTGCTACGGCGACGTGGGTGAGTACCTGTCCGGCGCGCAGCAGACCGTGTTGCTTGTCGAGTACGGCGCGCAACAGCACATCGGTGTTGAGCGTACCCTTCATGAGTACGTCGGCCTTGCCTTCTCGCACAAGGGCCACGGCGGTGGCCGCCGACTCTTCGGGCGTGTCCGTATAATATAATGTGACGTGTGATGCGTGGGTCTCCTTCAGATGTTCGGCCTGCGCTGCCCGGCTACGCTCGATGACGAGCAACAGATCGGCCACTTCTTCGGTGATGGCTCGTGTGGCTACTTCTATGGTATGGTCGTCGGCGGGTGAGGCGATGGCCACGCGGCGGCGCGACGCGGTCTTCCGCAAGGTCTCTGACAGCGTGTCAAGGGTGATGGTGCGTGTCATGGAATATTAGGTTTTTACTCAAATGGATTGCTTTTGTGCAAAATTAGCAATAAAAACCCGAATATGTATAGTGCAGTACCACTTATTCCTGTGATGATTTTCGTCATCGTTGTTCTTTCTGGGAAAAACGGCGGCGTTTCGGGAAAAATGCGTACTTTTGTAGCGTACAAGCGCGCCTGTTATGTCGCGCACCTAATACCTATAAAACGATGATTAAGAACAAGTCGATACTTCCTGTACAGGAAATACGCAACCATCACCCCTTCAACAAAGCCTATGATACCGATGAGGAATATGCACGGTTTGGTACCATCATTCTCAAGGTGATACGCAACTGTCGCATACCCGACATCAACGACGACCAGTGTATGGCGATGGCGGCCATGCTCACCATGTATACCGAGGATGTCGTGGCCGACTTGGGCATCTGGCGCGGTTTCACCGATCGGATGAAGAGTCTCTACGGACGTTACCTTCCGTTCTACGATATCGACGAGACTGCCTATCTGCGCGACGAACCCAACGTGGATGACGTGACCTACTTGCTGTGGTTTGCCCTTTACCGCACCAATTCAGAGTTGGTGATCAATCCTGGCATACCTATCCTCCGCTCGCTCGGCGAGGCGTTGTATGCCTATATCTCGGAGCGGTTTGAGACGCTGCCCATCAACGAGGAACTCAAGGATCTGTTGGCCAAGGGCGACTATACCCAAGACTTCTATCACCAGCGCGACCTGATCAAGTGGCTGTGGCTGGACTGCTATCTCACGGCACATCCCCAAGCCCAAATGGCAATGGTGAAAGACGGTGAGTCGTATTCTCAACTCATGAGGTCGGATATGGTCAGCGGATGCTACACGGCGGAGTGTGCCCTGCCGTATACCATGTGGACAGGTCCGCTCTCGGTTCTTCCCCAGGAGTATCTAGCCATGATACTGCGTGCCAACGGACGTGAAGACGATGCCCGCAAGGTAGAAGAACAGGAGTACCGCAATATCACCCTCTATCATGTGGAGCAGGCGGAAAAGAATGTGTCGATGTCGCTCGTCTGTGACGACGGTACGCGGTTGAGTCTCACCGACGAGGGACTCTGTTCGCCCGGAGAAGACAAGTATGACTCCAAGTCGATGATTGCCTCATTTGTGAAATACAATGGCCTGTGGTACATCAATGGCAACAGTGTATGGAGTACCGACGAGGTACCGGTAGAGGAGCAATCCAAAAAGCGCCGCACGAAGAAGAAACGTCTTCCCCATTATGATGAGATGATGGAAGAGTCGAAGGGTGTACCCTTCTTCTATTTCGATAGCGTGGCGGCCTGCAAGAAATTTATCGTAGAGCGTATGGAGGTCGCCGAGAATACCATCGCCATACCTGCCAGCGTGCGCGATGTAGTGCTCTTCCTGCCCAAAGAGGGTACGGAATATGCAGTGCTGCACAATATGGTGCGCTGCTTCAAGGACGACCGCAATCCCTACTACGACGAGGACTTCGCACGCAAGCACACCCTTGCCGCCGCCTTCAATATGCCGGGCGAAGCCTTGCGCTACGCCATCGCCCACAAGATGTTGCCCGAAGCCGCCTTCAACTCCACCATCAGTTTTGAACAAGGCCGCGAACTCTTGCAAGACAACTTCGACTATATGGCCCGCCTTGTGATGGGAGACAGATATTAGACGTGTCCACCAATACGGAAAAGAAAAATATTGGTGGCAAGTAAAAATATCGCAGACAAGGAGTCCCGCAGGAAATCCTTGTCTGCGATATTTTTTAGTGACGGTGAAAAAATAAGTTGGTATGATTTGTGGCTTATATTTTTGAGATGTTTTTGCCTCTTGAAGAGGGAGCATAGCGGGCTATGTGACCGATGAGAGAGGCGAAAACAGCCAAAAAGATGAGTCAGACAACCATCCATATGAATTTCATAGTTCTCAAATCGTATCAAGTTATTTTTTTATCGTCACTTACCGTATACTAATGATTTTTACCCTGGTGGTTTTCGGCCAATACCGACAGACTACAGATTGATGGCCAGCGATACGCCCTCCGGAGACACGCCTACCGAGTAGCGGCTTTTCTCTCCCGTGATGAGGTCGCCGAGCCAGTAGCCCGCTTCTGTACCGAGGATGCCGATGGCCGCTCCTACGGCCACATCCTCCCAATGGTGGCGGTTGCGGCGTACGCGGTCGACAGCGGTCAGTGTGGCCACGCTGTATCCGGCGATGCTGATCCAGGGCGAGGTGTGCCAGTACTCCTTGTGCAGGATGGTCGCTCCGGCAAAGGCGATGGTGGCATGACCGGAGGGGAAGGCGTGGTTGTCGGTACCGTCGGGACGCGTGTCGTGGATGGTGTGCTTCAAGGCATACGATGTGCCGGCGCTCAGGATAAGCGATGCGGCGGCATTGATGCCGAAACGTTTCCACGAACTGGCGCTCTTTACGCCCGATGCCTTGAGCGTCACGGCTGCGGCGAGGGGCGCAAAGCGCAGATAGTCGTCGATGCCGTCGCCGTGATAACGCTTGTTCTGTGCTTGAGCGGGCAATACCAAGGCGACGGTGAGTAGTAGAATCAGAATCTTCTTCATGTATATTATGCGTGTTGTGTGTGTCGGGTTTGTATGGTGGCTACGCAGAAGGCACCAATGATGAGGCTTACGCCGGCCACGATCATCATGTGGCTCTGCACAGAGCCTACCCACGACAGTACGGTGCCGCCTATGGCTGCCGCTACTATCTGCGGTATACAGATGGTGCCGTTGAACAGGCCGAGGTAGGCACCCATGTGGCCGTAACCGTCAAGGGCGTTGGTCACCAAGGCAAAGGGCATGGCCAGCATGGCGGCCCAGGCGCAACCGATGAGAATGAAGGGTACGAACAGCATGTACTGGTCGTGGATGAAGGGGGTCATGGCGAAACCCGCTCCGCCGAGGATAAGGCTCAGAGCGTAGCCTGTCTTGGGATTGCGGAACTGCGGGAGCACCATTGCCCAAAGCACGCTGCCTACGGCTTGCACGGCAAAGAGTATGCCCACCCAGTTGCCAGCGGCCTGATAGCCAGCCGACTTGACATCGGTGGTCTGCCATACGGTGTCGGCAATGGTGCCGTTGGTGTAAGTCCACATATACATGAAGGCAGCCCAACAGAAGAACTGCACCAGTCCGACCTTCCAAAAAGTAGTGGGGGCGTGGCGCAGGAGTTCAATCCAGTTGGCGCTCTCCTCGGCCTCACTATTGTCGACGGGATTGTATTCGGCATATTCGGCAGGTTTCCACTCCTTCACCTTTATGGTGGTGTAGACGACGCAGAGGATGAGGATGGCGGCGCCGATATAGAAGGAGTAGATTACGGAGTCAGGCACGACACCTTCAGCGGCCACATTGCTGATGCCGAGGAAGGTGAACAGGAAGGGGAAGATGTAGCCCACCAGCGAACCGGCATTGCAGAGGAACGACTGTATGGAGTAGGCGAGGGCCTTTTGTTTCTCGTTGACCATGTCGCCGACAAGCATCTTGAAGGGTTGCATGGACATGTTGATGCTCGTGTCGAGAAACATCAGTGCGATGAGACCGAACACCATGGCGGCGCTGACCGTCAAGCCGAGCGAACCGGCATTGGGCAGCAGACACATCACGATGACTGCCGCGGTGGCGCCGATGAAGAGGTAGGGTATGCGGCGGCCGAAGCGGGTCCAGGTCTTGTCGCTCAGTGTTCCGATGACGGGTTGCACAAGGATACCCATCAGTGGCGGGAGTATCCAAAAGTAACTCAGATTGTGGGGGTCGGCCCCCAGGGTGGCGAAGATGCGCGAGATGTTGGCGCTCTGCAGAGCGTAGGCTATCTGCACACCGAAGAATCCGAAACTCAGGTTCCAGAGTTTCCAGAAACTCATGTCTGGCTTTACTTTCATTGTCTTTTGGGTTTAAGGCGTGTACTGAAAATATATGTACGCTTGTTGTTGTATTGTATTTGTAATGTTTTCTTTTGTGACTTGCGCCGGCGGATGCTATCTCGACGTGCCGCGCACTACGAGGCGAGTGCGCACGATGCGCTTCTCGATCTTGTCGAGCGGACTGCGTCCCTCGACCTTGTCGATCAGTATGCGGGCGGCCTCCCGTCCTACCTGTACGCCGCGTTGCTCGACGGTGGTGAGCGGTGGGTCGCAGGCTATGGCACGCTGTCCGTTGGTAAACCCACATACTGATATGTCATCGGGCACGCGCAGCCCCATGTGCTTGGCGGTGTAGAGTACGCCGATGGCGGTGTCGTCGTTGACACAGAAGAATCCGTCGGGACGGTTGTCGTGGCTGAGTATGTCGGGGGTGATGGATTCGGCCTCTGGGCGGTTGTCGCAGAAGAATACGAGCGACGGGTCGGCCTGCAGCCCAGCCTTGAGTAGGGCGTCACGATAACCGTTGTAGCGGTTTTTGCCAATCTCTACGTTCATCGACGTGCCGTAGAAGGCGATGCGGCGGCATCCGGTCTCTGCCAAATGGGTCACGGCGGAGAAAGCGCCGGTGTAGTCGTCGACCACGACGCGGCTGGCATTGACCCCGGTACAGATGCGGTCGTAGAATACGAGAGGAATGCCCTTGTCGATGAGTTGCTGGAAGTGATCGTAGTGCCGGGTGTCCTTGGCTTGCGAGACAATGACGCCGCACACCTGATGTTCCTCGAAGGCCTGGCAGATGTGTACCTCGCGTTCATATTGCTCCTTGCTCAGTGCCACCATGAGACGGTAGCCTTGTTCGGAGGCCTCCTCCTCGATACCCGTGAGTACGGCCGAGAAATAGAAGTGCGTGAACTCGGGTACGATGACACCGATGACCTTGGGCGGCTGTATCTTGAAGTTGCGCAGCGTCTTGGCGATGGTGTTGGGGTAGAAATTCATGGCACGGGCATACTCGCAGATGGCCTTGCGCTTCTGTTCGCTGATGCGCGGGCTTCCGTTGAGCGCGCGCGATACCGTGGCTATCGACACACCGAAATGCTCGGCGATGTCTTTCATCGTGATTTGGGCTGTTTCCTTCATTGTTCGGTCAGTACCACTTCGTATTCCAGTAAGTGGCGGTTTGAGGTAGAATGGTCGTTTGATGGACAAAAGTACGCATTTTTCCCCACATATAATATAATAGGGCGAAAGGTTTTTGTTTCGGGTGTGCAAACGTTTGCGCTATGCAAAGTCGTTATTTTGTCCCAAAAAAAGATACGGCATTGTGTTTTCACCTATTTTTGCAAATGATTACGCCCAACTGTGTGATACAGTGCCTAATGAATCGTCTTAAATCGAAATAACTAACTTAAATACAACAACAATGATGAAGCAGGTAAAACTGAGAAATGCTGCGAGGACATTGGCCCTTTCCGCGGGGTTGTTCTTGTCGGCTACTGCCTTTGCACAGTCCATCACTGTCAAGGGACACGTGAAAGACGCTACCGGCGAACCCGTCATCGGAGCCACGGTGCGTGTGGCCGGAGTACCCGGCGGCACAGTGACCGACATCGATGGCAACTTCTCGATCAAGGCTGATGCCAAGTCTATGCTCGAAATCTCGTTCATAGGCTACGAAACGGCCACTGTGAAGGCCCATCAAAGTCTCAATGTCACAATGCAAGAGACCGCTGCCACGAAACTCAATGATGTCGTGGTCATCGGTTACGGACGTGCCAAGAAGAACGACCTTACCGGTTCGGTATCGGCCATCAAGCCCGACGAACTGAGCAAGGGTATCACCAACAACGCCTCAGACATGCTCGTCGGCAAGGTAGCCGGCGTCGACGTTATCACCAGCGGCGGTACTCCGGGTGCCGGCGCACAGATACGTATTCGTGGCGGCTCGTCACTCAACGCCAGCAACGACCCGCTCTACGTTGTCGACGGACTGGTCATCGACAACAACACCAATACCGGTATGAGTAACATACTGGCCATGATCAATCCTAACGATATCGAGACCTTCACCGTACTGAAGGATGCTTCGGCCACCGCCATCTACGGTTCGCGCGCCAGCAACGGTGTGATCATCGTCACCACCAAGAAGGGACGCAACGGACAGGCACCCAAGTTCAGTTACAACGGCGATGTCACCGTCTCCACCACCCAGAAGCGCTACAAAGTGCTCACAGGCGACGAGTACCGCTCGCTCGTGACCAATGTCATGGGCGCTGATGCAGCCGCCCGTCTCGGTACCTGCAACACCGACTGGCAGGACGAGATTTTCCGCACATCGGTGAGCACCAACCACTCGCTCTCTATGACCGGCGGTCTGAAGAACATGCCCTACCGCGTGTCTGCCGGATTCCAGAACGACGAGGGTATCATCAATACCTCATGGATGCGCCGTTTCAACGCATCTGTCAACATCGCTCCGTCATTGCTTGACAATCACCTCAACTTCAACCTCACCGCCAAGTACATGGCCGAGAAAGACCGCTACGTCGATGCCGGTACTGTCGTGGGTGCCGCCCTGTCGCAAGATCCGACCCGTCCCGTGACGACCGACGATCCCCGCTACCAGTACCTCGGTGGATACTGGCAGAACATACAGTCGGCCTCTTATCCCGACCCCAACTGGGCCTACACCTCCAACACCAACTCTCCGAGCAACCCTGTGGCCTATCTCGACCAGACCCACTGCTATGCCCACTCCTACGACTTCTCGGGCAATGCTGAGGTAGACTACAAGATTCACGGTTTCGAAGACCTGCACATCCACGCCAGTCTCGGTGGCCAGTATACCAATTCGCGTCAGCAGGACAACACCTCTCCCTACGCTTACAACAACAACTACTACGGATGGAACGGCATGACCTACATGTGGAAGTACAGCGTGACAGGCAACGCCTACGCACAATACCAGCATGAGTTCGGCGCCCACAACATCGACATCATGGGCGGTGCCGAGCAGTCGCACTACCATCGTAGCGGTTACAACGTAGGTAGCGGTTTCGACTCCTACGCCGGCACCGTATACAATCCATCGCTCCGCGACGAGACCGCATGGGCCACACACAACTCCTTGGTATCCTACTTCGGACGACTCAACTACACGCTCCTCGGCCGCTACATGCTCACCGCTACATTCCGTGCCGACGGTAGTTCACGCTTCGCCGACGGACACAAGTGGGGCTACTTCCCCTCTGCTGCCTTGGCATGGAAGATCAACGAAGAGAAGTTCATGCGTCCGCTCACATGGTGGAACGAGTTCAAACTCCGTCTCGGCTGGGGTAAAACCGGTCAGCAGAATATCGGTTACGACTTCCTCTACACACCGCTCTACACCGTGAGCAACTCCTATGCCCAGTATCCCTTCGGCAATACCTACTACACCACCGCACGTCCCAGCAAGTACAATCCCGACCTGACTTGGGAAACCACTACTACATGGAACGCCGGTCTTGACTTCGGATTCCTCAACAACCGTATCACTGCCAATGTCGACGGCTACTATCGCAAGACGACCGACCTGATACAGGAAGTCACCCTGCCCGCCGGTACCAACTTCGCCGCCCGTATGCCGAAGAACATCGGTTCGCTCGAGAACTACGGTGTCGAGTTCACCCTCAGCGCCAAGCCCATCGTGACCAAGGACTTCACTTGGACCGTCGAGTACAACGTGGCATGGAACCACAACGAGATCACCGACCTGCTCGGTGGCAACGACGAAAACTACCGTGTGAAGGCTGGTTCTACCATCTCCCGTGGTAATACTACACTCGTACAAGCCAACGCCGTAGGCCACGCCGCCAACTCCTTCTTCGTTTACCAGCAGGTATACGACAAGGACGGCAAGCCCCTCGAAGGCGTCTATGTAGACCGTGATGGCAACGGTGTCATCAACGAGGACGACCGCTACTACTACAAGAGCCCCGCAGCCGACGTGATCATGGGTCTGACCACCAAGTTCACCTACAAGAACTGGGACTTCAGTGCAGCCTTCCACGCATCGCTGGGTAACTACGTTTACTATGACTTCCTTTCCAACTACGCTTCGGTAAGCGCTTCCGGACTCTATTCCAACAACGCCTTCAGCAACACCACACCCGAAGCAGTGGCTCTCGGCTTCACGGGAACTGGCGGCACGGAGTACTACCTGAGCGACTACTTCGTACGCAACGCCTCCTACCTGAAGTGTACCAACATGACCCTCGGATACTCCTTCCCCGCACTGCTCAATTATGCTGGCAAGGACTACTTCTCGGGCCGCGTGTACTTCACCGTACAAAACCCGTTCATCATCACCAAGTACAAGGGACTCGACCCCGAGGTGGCCGGCGGTATAGACAAGAACCCGTACCCGCGTCCAATGAGTTTCCAACTCGGTCTCAACCTGAACTTCTAACATCCCGCGCAATCGCATAATCTGTGAAACCATAAAGGACTAAAAACAATGAAACATACAGTTTTGAAATCAATAGCGGCCGCCATTCTCACATTGGGAATGACCGGTTGCAGCGATGAACTCAATCTGCACTCCATCGACCCGCAGAGCAGTCCCTCCGCCGATGAGATGGCTGTGCTGGCCAAGTGCTACGCCACGCTCGGCGTGACCGGACAGAAAGGCCCGTCGGGCGACGGCGACCTCTCCGACGACGAGGGCGAGGCTGGCTTCTACCGCACCACGTTCAACTGCCAGGAACTCTCTACCGATGAGTGTCTCTGGGCATGGCAGACCGACGGCGGCATACCCGAGTTCACCAATATGTCGTGGAACTCCAGCACCACACGTGTGCAGTGGGCTTACACCCGTCTGACCTACGATATCACCCTCTTCAACAGTTATCTGCAGAACACAGCCGATGATGCCGACCACAAGACCATGCGTGCCGAGGTACGCTTCCTCCGCGCCCTGCACTACTGGTACATGCTCGACCTGTTCGGCAAGACTCCGTTCAAGACCGAATTCAATATCAGCGTGCTCCCCGTGGAGAAGGCTGGCAAGGATCTCTACGACTGGATCGACCAGGAACTCACAGAGATCGAGTCTCTCCTTCCCGCTGTAGGAACCTACAACAGCAGCGACAACTTCGGACGTGCTGACCAAGGTGCAGCCTACATGCTCCACGCCCGTCTGGCCCTCAATTCTTCCGTCTATACCAACGGAACCGTATCCGACTACCAGAAGGCCAAGGACTACTGCGACAAACTCATCAACAGTGGCAAGTACTCCCTCTCCAAGACCGCCAAGAACGGATACTCAGGCTACGCCCAAGTATTCATGGCCGACAATGACGAGAACACTCAGGCTATGAACGAGATCATCTTCCCCATCCGTCAGGACGGACAGAAGACCCGTTGCTACTCCGGCGCTATGTACCTTGTCAACTCTATCCGCAAGGCCGGTATGCCCGATATGGGTACCACCAATGGTTGGAGTTGTAACTTCGCCCGTGCAGCCCTCATCAAGAAGTTCTTCCCCACACTCTCCGATTGCCCACTCTCTACCGAGGAAGCACCCGACGGCGCTACCGAGGCACAGATCAAGGCCCTCGACGAGCAGGACGGCAGTTCTACCAAGCAGATCATCGCTGCAGCAGGCGACGACCGTGCCCTCTTCTACGCCGGACGTGGCGGTGGCGTGCGCAAGCGCCAGACCGACCTTATCTCCAGTTTCAATGACGGTATCTCCATCGTGAAGTGGGACAATCACCGCTCCGACAAGCAGGCCACCCACGACAATACCGAGTATCCCGACGTCGACATCCCCTTGCTGCGCTATGCTGAGGCTTACCTCACCCGTGCTGAGGCTGAGTGGAGATTGGGACAGAATGCAGCCGCCCTTGCCGATGTCAACGTACTGCGTGCCCGCGCCAATGCCCAGCTGCTCACCACACTCACCGACATGACCTTGCTCGACGAGTGGTGCCGCGAGTTCTATATGGAAGGCCGTCGTCGTTCAGATCTCGTGCGCTTCGGCTGCTATACCACCGGCAAGTACCTTTGGGACTGGAAGGGTGGTGCCGCCAACGGCACGACCGTCGATTCCAAGTACAATGTCTATCCCATCCCGGCAGACGATATCGTCAACAACCCCAACCTGACCCAGAACACAGGTTACTAATCACTGGTGATATCCCGTATTAACCTCAAAACAAGACACAGACATGAAACATATATTGAAAAGTCTGCTCGTACCCGTACTCGCCATCGTGGCCCTGCCGTTGATGACCGCGTGCGACAGCGACACCGACAGCAACCCCACGCTGCAGGAGCCTACGGAGTTTGTGCTCAACGTACCGGCCTATGCAGCCAACAATACCTACGATCTGGCCAACTCCACCTCGATCAACCTCACCACCTCGCAGCCTGCATACGGTTTCCCCGTGGTCACGGTCTATGAGGTGCAGGTAGCCATCGACAAGGCAGAGTTTGCCAAGAGCGAAGAGAGTGCGCAGTACACTACGCTGACCTCCGTATACAGCCAGGCCAGCATGGATGTTGATGCCACAGAACTCAACAACGCCGTTGTCAACCTCTACCAAAAGGCCCACAATGGAGCCGATCCCTCGGGCATCGTGATGCCTATCTATCTCCGTCTTCGTGCCCACGTCGACCGCACATCGACCGGCTACTGCTACTCCAATATCATCGAACTGCCCAAGGTGGTCGTATCCTATGTAGCCACGATGCCCTCCACTATCTACCTTGCAGGCGAAAGCATCCATGCTGGTGCAGAAGCCAAGAAGATGGCTCCCGTCTACGGATTTGACGGTCAGTGGTATGCTATGGTCTATCTCAAGGCCAACACCTCCTTCACTTGGGGCGGTGACGACGAAAGCGCTCCCAACGGATACAAACTCACCACGACTGTCACCGATGAGGCCAACGCTGGCATCACCGAAGGCACCAGCGGCGGCATACAGGTAGCCAAGACCGGATGGTACACCCTTCTGATGAAGGCCGAGATTGCCAACAACACCATCGTGTCCAACCTCACCGTCTATCCCGGATCGGCCTACGTCATCGGCGCAGTAGCCGGCGGCGCATGGACTGACACCGACGCTGCATGGCAGATGACCGCTCCCGAAGACGCAAGCGGCAAGTGGGTATCACCCGCCTTCACCGGCGGTGGCGAACTCCGCGCTTACATCCACGTGCCCGGCCTCGACTGGTGGCGTACTGAGTTCACCATCTACAAGGGTTCACTCTACTGGCGTACCGTCAACATCCCCAGCAACTGGGCTGAAGACGTAGGCAGCGACTACTCTGTGGCAGCCACCACCGGACAGAAACTCTACGTCGACTTCGACTACGACAAGGCCGAAGTGAAGTAGTCTCCTGCGGCCCATAATGCCTGCCGCCCCGTGCGGCAGGCCTCCTACGGCCGGTATCAACAACAGAAAACCCAAATAAAGAATTTCGCACTATGAAAAAGAACATATTACTGAGCGGCCTTTTCCTATCTGCCCTCGCCTTGATGTCCTCATGCAAAGGCGACTATGATGATTGGGCCAATCCACAACACAACGACCAGGAATCGGCCGTCACCCTTCCTGGCTTCAAGGCCACGGCTGCAGGCGATGTCAATTTGGCCAACCCCGGCTCGGCAGTGAAGGTATTCACCCTCTCTACCGCTGCTCTTCCCGAAGGCTCCACGCTCGAGAAGACCCGCATCGTCATCACCCCGTCGGGTGAAGCCACATCGACGGCTTCCGTCACGCTTGACGCTACCAACGAGGGTACGGTCGACAGTACCGCCCTGCAGAACGCCGTTGTCGAGGCTTACGGACGTCGTCCGTCAGCCCGTCCGTTCAAAGTACACGCCTACTCCGACGTGATGGTCGGCGGACAGGCTATGTATGTCGACGCAGGTGAGATAGACCTCAACGTCACACCGAAAGGCCCGCACATCTCATCGGCCTACTATCTCATCGGCAATATGACCGACTGGGCACTCAACACCAGCATGAAGTTCAACCACTCCGATCAGGATGTGTACGACGATCCTGTATTCTCCATCACCTTCACCACCACCAGCGACGGACAGTACTGGAAGATCATCCCGCAGGAGAACGTCACCTCCGGTGACACCTGGGCAGACGGTGTAGTAGGTGTTGCTGTAGACGGCAGCACCGATGCCTCCGGCACACTCGTCACCGACAACCCACAGGCTGCCAAGATAGCCGAGGCTGGTACCTATACGCTCACGCTCAACATGATGGACTACACCTACACCATCGAGAAGACCCCGACCTACTACATGGTAGGTGCCGTGGCCGGATGGAATGCCGAGGCCGCAGCCACCTGTCTGTTCTACAACGAGGAAGCATCGAGCGTATCGTACACCACCAAGTGGATCAACGACGGCAACCTCAAGATATGGGAAGGCACTAGCCTTGGCGATTGGGACAAGTGCTGGGGCGCAGTATCCGACGGTGACAACAGTCCTTCGGGCAAACTCGTCAACTCGGGCGCAGGTGCCATCGTTGTTCCTGAGAAGGGTGCCTACTACAAACTCACCCTCAACATGGCCAACAAGACCTACACCTGGACACGTCTCGACAATCAGACTCCCACAGAGCACACGCTTGTCGGTCTCATCGGCGACTTCAACTCTTGGGGTGGCGACGTAGAGATGACACAGGTGGCTCCCCACAACTGGTACGTAGAGACCACGTTTGCCACCACCGGCGGCGTGAAGTTCCGTGCCGACGGCGGTTGGGATGTCAACTGGGGCGGATCCTACCAGGCCCAAGGCAGCATGTACTACGGCACAGGGGTAGCCAATGGCGACAACCTCTCCATCCCTGCTGGCAAGTACAAGGTCTACCTCAACGACATCACAGGTCAGTTTGCCTTCATCGCACAATAATGACATAGAAAGACACGTCAGCATCGTCTGACAACCGAATGTCCCGGACTTGCCCTCAAAGCAAGTCCGGGATTTTTTTTGCCGGATATCAATATTTTCTAAAAAACGTCAAAGGCGTAGACGGTGGGTTAAATAAGATTAAATATAGTTTGGTTTTCATCCTATTGCCCGTCATATCAATAACTTTGCAAGAACGAAGGGGTGGATTGTGCCGCCATGTCGGATTTTAGACTGACCGTTAGAAAAGGCAATCCGCTTGAAATTGTAAGTTGAAACATTGCGTGGATTTTTTTAAGAACGCGCCTACAAACTAAAAACGAAAGGATAGACCCAAAATGAAAAAGACCAATGTATTGGCAGTTGCTCTGCTTTCGGGCTTGCTGCTCATGTCGAGTTGCGCCAGCAAGAAAGACCTGGAGAACTGCCGCCTTGAAAACAAGGAACTCACCGGCAACTATCAGAACGCCAAGGAGGAACTTGCCGCTGCCCGCGCCCGCGTTGCTGCGCTCGAAGACCAACTTGCGCAGCAGAAGAGCGACTACGCCGCCCTGCAAGGTTCGCTTGACAAGAGTCTGACCAATGCCAATTCCAATAATGTGAACATCTCCAAGCTCGTCGATCAGATCAACGAGTCCAACCAGTACATACGCCACCTTGTAGAGGTGAAGTCGAAGTCAGACTCCCTCAACATGGTGCTCACCAACAACCTCACCCGCTCGCTCAGCAAAGAGGAGATGAAGGAGGTCGATGTACAGGTACTCAAGGGAGTCGTCTATATCTCGTTGGCCGACAACATGCTCTACAAGAGCGGATCGTACGAGATTAATGACCGCGCTGCCGAGACGCTCGGCAAGATAGCCAAGATTATCACCGACTACAGTGACTATGAGGTGCTCATCGAGGGCAACACCGACAATGTACCCGTCAACACCTCCGCTGCCTCGATGAAGAACATCCGCAACAACTGGGATCTCTCCGCCCTCCGCGCTTCCAGCGTCGTGCAGGCTTTGCAGAACCAGTACGGTGTAGACCCGAAGCGTCTTACTGCTGGCGGACGTGGCGAGTACAACCCCGTCACCACCAACTCTACCGAAGTGGGCAAGCAGCGCAACCGTCGCACGCAGATTATCATCACGCCGAAACTTGATCAGTTCATGGACCTTATCGACAAGGCTCCCGAAGAGAACAACTGATGCGTGCAACGTGGTGAAAACGCCATATGTTCATAATGATTTATCATTAAAATTTGCATACCATATGATTTTACAGGTCTGCATGCATGCCCGCCCTGTGAAGGGAGGGCATGAGGTAGAGACCTTCAAAAGGTTTTAAGAAATCGAAAAAGCAGTTGCTCCGTGAGGAATGACTGCTTTTTTTTCATACTCTCATTCTATCTTACATACCCTCACCCTTTTTATGCCCTCATCCTCCCTTTACAAAGACAGGGCGAGGCATACGAAAATGTTAAAACGTACGGGAATGTGGAAAGATAAAAAGTGTACCGATAAAACGAAAAAAAACAAAAAAACGAAGAAAATTTGTTCACAGATTGTTAAAAGACGAATAAAACAAGTCAAGGTCTGTCCGATTTTGCCATAAAATTCATATCTTTGTAGCAGTTCCAAAGTGTTGAGTGCTATTGCACCGCTCGATACGCCTTGTAAGGGAATAGTTCACCGTCTCTTCCCTATCTATAAAAACGACACCTAAAATATGAGTTTGAAGAAAATTGTAAAGTCATTTGCCATATCAGCCATTCTCGCGTTCACATCACTGCCGACCATGGGACAGGACCTGTTGGCCCGCCAGGCACCGATAGACCGCAAGATGAAGTCAGTCGACACCATCATGCTCAAGAACATCACCGCACGCGAGGAACTCGAATCACCTGCAGCCGATCTTTATCAGAACTGGGACAACCGCTATGCCCACCGCGCTACTGAGTTGCCCGACAAGTACCGCATCGATCTCCGCCATTTCTGTATGCCTACACCCAGCCGTGTGATTACCAGCAATTTCGGTTCACGCTGGGGACGTCAGCACAAAGGACTTGACATCAAGGTCTACATCGGCGACAGCATACGCGCCGCATTCAGCGGTAAGGTGCGCATTGTAAGATACGAGGGCGGTGGCTACGGCAAGTATATCGTCATACGCCACAACAACGGTTTGGAGACCATCTATGGCCATCTCTCCAAGCAACTCGTTGAAGAAAACCAAGAGGTACGCGCCGGCGAGGTCATCGGTTTGGGTGGCAATACCGGAAGAAGTACCGGTTCACACCTGCACTTCGAGACCCGTCTCTGTGGTGTGGCTCTCAATCCAGCCCTCATGTTCGACTTCCGCGCACAGGATGTCACGGGCGACTATTACACTTTCGACCGCAACAGTTATGATGCAGAGTCTACCGAGGCTACCCGTCTCCGTGGCAAGCAGGAAACCGGAACGTTGGCGCGTGAGAACGGCGATGCCGACTACAGTACCAACGACCGTACTACCTCAGGACTCAACGACCAAGTGGTCTACCACAAGGTGGCTTCCGGCGAGACCTTGGAAAGCATAGCCCAAAAGCGTGGCGTGACCGTAGAGCGCATCTGTCAACTCAACCATATCCGTCGCACGATGCGCATACGTCCCGGACAGATACTCCGTTGTTCATAACCCATCTTGCGCCGCATGGCTTCATGTGGCACGACACTCCGACACATACAAGGCCAGCCCGTCAGCATAACTACTGAGGCTGGCCTTTCTTACAACCCCAACTTACGACACGTCTCCTCAATACAGACAACAACACATGAACCTGACCCTCTACTCTTTTGCCTTGATTATGGGCGCCATGTGCCTCTCTACGGCCATCATCCTGTTGGGCTGTCGGCGGGGTGACGAGGATGTCTATGTATTCCGGGCCCGCTTTTTCCTGGCCCTCAGCCTTTTGGGTGAGGTGATATGCGATATAGGCGGTTGTATGCTTATGGTGGATGACATACCTCTGTCCTTGCTCGACCAGTATGTAGTACCTACCAGTTATTTTGTGCAGGTGTTCCTCATCGGTGCCTATCTTCTGTCTATACTCCGTGCCCGCTATACGGTGCAACGAATCTTGAAGTTCATGTCCGCCCTCTTTGTCGTGATGACCCTTGCCAACATTGTTTGTTACGTCACCATCATGGGAACGCCGTTTACCATCAGCCGTTATCAGCAGTACTCCACTTCTGATGTAGGCAACATCATACGCTACATACTCTTCTCTGTCTGCATCAGCAGTCTTGTGACCTGTTCGTGGAAGGTGATACCTCATGTTTATGGTCGTGCCCGTCATGTATTGCGCGCCCAGCGCGGCATGGCTTCGGCGCAGTGTTTTCATGTGATGATCTATGTGTTTCTCATCGCGTTTCTCATCGGTCTGGCCGATCTCACCCTGTTCAGTACCCGCTACCTCATGCTTTTCATCCTCATGTTTTGTTCGCAGGTGTCGGCCATCATGACGCTGAGCATACGCCCAGTTGTCCGCGTGTCCGTGCAACCGCAGACATCCTCGAAGGCGGCTGTCCGTACGTCGGCATCATCGTCTTCGCATCCTCATGTGCGTGCGAAAAAACGGCGTACGGGTTCTGCGCAACATGCCGACGGATACTCCTATCAGGTAGAGCAGGCCATCGGGAAATGGTGCCGCCGCGACGACAAACCCTTCATGCGTACTTCCGTCACGCTCAAGGATACGGCCAAGGATATGGAGGTGAGCGCACGTCTGCTTTCCGACTTTCTCAATACGGTGTACGAGTGCAATTTCAACAAATGGATCAATATGCTCCGCATCGATGAGGTGAAGCGTCTCATGGAGACCAAGCCGCACCTCACGATGGCCGAACTGTCGCAGATGGCAGGTTTCACCGATGCGTCGGCCATGGCCAAGATTTTCAAGCGCATGGTCGGAGAGACCCCGTCGGAATACAAGGGACGTGTCACAGAGACAGGCGGTGAGTCATCCGTGGAAAAGGAAGAAAAGGGGGAATAGTGAGTGTTCGTTTAGTCATATACCAATAAGGTGGGTTCTATAAATTACCACCGTAACAAACAACAAAATAATATGGGTTACGTTTTGCCGTCTTTTGAACTCTTTTCGACCCATATCGCCACCT
>CAVJZJ010000018.1:0-59161 GCA_963653995.1 Flexilinea sp. | reverse complement strand
GCCATCAGAGAGTCCGCTGGTTCCCTTCGGTCACCAGCGGTTATGCACATTGGCCGTCTTCGACGACCCGTTGTTTGCGGTTTTTACCGGACACCAATAGTGCTTTTTCTATTTCCTAAAACAACTCCGTCTGCATGATATTCCCCTGATACGGATTGCGTCCGAGGTGGTCGTAGGCGAGGCGGGTGGCCATGCGCCCGCGTGAGGTGCGCTTGATAAATCCCTCCATGATGAGGTACGGTTCGTACACCTCTTCTACCGTTCCGGTGTCCTCGCCGATAGCGGTGGCGATGGTGGAGAGACCCACGGGACCGCCGCGGAACTTGTCGATGATGGTGAGGAGTATCTTGTTGTCAATCTCGTCGAGTCCGTACTGGTCGATATTGAGGGCACGTAGCGAGAGCAGGGCGATGCCCGTGTCGATGCGTCCTGTGCCTTTGACTTGGGCGAAGTCGCGTACACGGCGGAGCAGGGCGTTGGCAATACGTGGCGTGCCGCGCGAGCGGCGGGCTATCTCAAGGGCGGCCTCGTCGTCGATGGGCACCTGCATGATGCTGGCCGACCGCTTGAGGATGCGCTTGAGCGTTTCGGGATCGTAGTACTCCAAGTGGAGGTTGATACCGAAGCGGGCACGCAGCGGAGCCGTGAGCAGACCACTGCGGGTGGTGGCCCCGACGAGTGTGAAGGGGTTGAGGTCGATCTGTATTGAGCGGGCCGAAGGGCCCTTGTCGATCATGATGTCGATGCGGTAGTCTTCCATGGCCGAGTAGAGGTACTCCTCTACCACGGGCGAGAGACGGTGTATCTCGTCAATGAAGAGCACGTCGCGCGGCTCGAGCGAGGTGAGGATGCCGGCCAGATCGCCTGGCTTGTCGAGCACCGGTCCGCTGGTGATCTTGAATCCCACGCCCAGTTCGTTGGCGATGATATTGCTCAGTGTCGTCTTGCCCAGTCCGGGAGGGCCGTGCAGAAGCGTGTGGTCGAGCGGTTCGCCGCGGTACTTGGCCGCCTCGACGAACACCTCAAGGTTTTCCACCACCTTCTGCTGTCCGCTGAAGTCGCCGAAGCGCAGTGGGCGGAGGGCGTTCTCAAATTCCTTTTCGGCCGAGGATACGCGCTCGCTTCTGATGTCGAAATCGTTGTCCATAGTGCAAAAATACGCATTATCCGCGTCCGTGACAAATTTGGCGCTGCAAAAGTTCATGGTCTTGGATATTCTTTGTAATTTCGCAGACACACTTTCCGATATGAATGTACAGATGGAAGACTCGTGGCGGCAACATCTCGCCGGCGAGTTCGACAAACCCTATTTTGCCGCCCTGACCGACTTTGTGCGGGCCGAGTATCGCGCCGGCACGTGCTATCCGCCGGGCCCCGCCATATTTCGTGCCTTCGACCTCTGTCCTTTTGACAAGGTGAAGGTGGTCATCATCGGCCAGGATCCCTACCATGAGGCGGGACAGGCCCAGGGACTGAGTTTCTCCGTGCCCGACGGTGTGACGTTCCCTCCGTCGCTCGTCAATATCTTCAAGGAGATTGCCCAAGACCTCGGCACACCCATGCCCGCCAGCGGCGATCTCACCCGCTGGGCCTGTCAAGGCGTACTGTTGCTCAATGCCACGCTCACCGTGCGTGCCCATCAGGCCGCCAGTCACCAGCGTCACGGTTGGGAGACCTTCACCGATGCCGCCATCCGTGCCCTATCGGCCGGACGCGACCACCTCGTCTTCATCCTTTGGGGCGGCTACGCGCGGTCGAAAGCGTCGCTCATCGATGCCCACCACCACCTCATCTTGCAGTCTGTGCATCCCTCGCCCCTGTCGGCCAACCGCGGCGGCTGGTTTGGCAACCACCACTTTTCGCAGTGCAACACCTATCTCGTAGAGCACGGACAAGAACCGATAGTGTGGTAGACCTCTTCATTTTTTCTTAATTCAACTTTCCCCATTCCCTATTCTCCATTCCCCATTCCCAATAAAAACATGATAATAGAAGTAGGCGACGTACTCCTTTCCTCCGATATCATCACCGAGCGTTTCTGTTGCGACCTTGATGCCTGCAAGGGCATCTGTTGCGTGGAGGGCGATGCCGGTGCCCCCGTGACCCTCGACGAGATAGCAGCCATAGAAAATACGGTCGACACCGTGTGGGGTGACCTCTCGGCTCAGGCCCAGGCCGTGATCGACCGTCAAGGTGTGGCCTACACCGACCGCGACGGCGACCTTGTGACGAGCATTGTGGGCGGAAAGGACTGCGTGTTCACCTGCTACGAGAATGGCTGTTGTCTGTGCGCCCTCGAGAAGGCCTACCGCAATGGTCGGGCCGAGTTTTGCAAGCCCATCAGTTGCGCCCTCTATCCCATCCGGGAAAAGCAGTTTGCCGGCGGCATCACCGCCCTCAACTACAACCGTTGGGACGTGTGCCGCGACGCGGTGAAGAAAGGCCGTGAACTCGACCTGCCCGTCTACCGCTTCCTCCGTGGCCCGCTCGTGCGGCGGTTCGGACAGGAGTGGTACGACGAATTGTGTGAGGTGGCAGAGGAAATGGGAAAGGTGAAGGAGTAGGGGAGAGAAAGATGTGCATAATTCAACCACATAACTCGTAAAATTCGTGGTTTTAAAAAACTGCACGGAATGATAAACCACGAATCTTACGAATCACACGAATTTTCTTTCTCACACTTTGCTTTTCCGATAACTTTGTGGTGACACGCCAACGTGTTCCTTGAAGAATTTTCCAAAGAACGACTGGTTGGAGAAGTTGAGTTCCTGGGCAATCTCTTTGATGCTCTTGGTGGAGTTGCGCAGTAGCACGCGGCTTTCGAGTACGACGTAGTTGTCGATCCACTCGTTGGGTGTGCGGCGGCTGATGACCTTCACCGTCTCGGAGAGATACTTGGGAGAGATGCACAGCGCATGGCCGTACCAACTCACCTTGCGGTGTGTGCGGAAATTCTGTTCCACAAGCCGGAGAAAGTCGATGAATATCTTTTCGGCCCGCGTGTGGCGCACCTCGTTGCCGTGTATGACGCGGTAGATGGCGTTGCTCACGTCGTAGATCATCGTGGTGAATAGTGACCGTACGGTCTCGCGGCGGAAGTGGTGGGTGGCCTCGTCGACCTTTGTCTTCATCAGATGGTAGTATTTCATGGTGGCGTCCACTTCCTCGGGAGTGAACTTGTACACCGGATATTCGCGGGCGAAGAGGAAGAGTTGCGACAGTTCGTGTACGTCCTTGACCATCTCGTCGAAGAAGTCGGGCGATACCAGAAATACGATGCCCCGGCAGTTGTCGCTGGTGCGCGAGTCGCTCACGGTCTGTCCGTTGCCGATGATGATGACGTCGCCCGGTCCGACGGTCTGTTCCACCGTGTCGACGACGTACTGCACTGTACCCTCGGTGCACATGGCAAAGAACAGACACTGCATACGGCACGGTTCGACGGGCAGGTCGAGTGCGGCTGGATTGTCTACCAGTACAAGGTCGTTGTCGATATGGCTGAGCGTGTGGCGGCTGAGCATGTCGGCGATGGTGATATCTCTCATTTTCAGTGTGGTGTTCATCGTAGTAGTATGGTGTCGTTCACGGTGTGCAAAAATACAACATAAAATCGAGAAAAACTGCCATGCGGGTAGCAAAAAGCGTCATACGGCGGTGTTATCGCCATTTTTTTGCGCTACCTTTGCACCCGCAATCATGAAGTACAACACACATACACTGTCCGACGGACTGCGTGTCATCCACCTGCCGTCGGCTTCGCCCGTGGTCTACTGCGGCTACGCCGTCAATGCCGGCACACGCGACGAGCGTCCCGGCGAGGAGGGCATGGCCCATTTCTGCGAGCACGTCACTTTCAAGGGTACGTCGCGCCGACGCGCCTGGCATATCCTCAACTGTCTGGAGAGTGTGGGCGGCGATCTCAATGCCTTCACCAACAAGGAGGACACCGTCTACCACGCCGCTGTGCTCAAGGAGCATGTAGCGCGGGCCGTCGACCTGCTCACCGATATCGTGTTTCACAGCACGTATCCGCAGGGTGAGGTGGAGAGAGAGGTGGGAGTGATCTGCGACGAGATAGAAAGTTACAATGACTCGCCGGCCGAACTGGTGTTCGACGATTTTGAGAATGTGCTCTTTGCCGGCCATCCGCTCGGCCACAATATACTCGGAAGGGAGGAGCAGTTGCGCACCTATGGTCCGGAGCAGGCACGGGCGTTTACTGGGCGGCTCTACCGTCCGGCCAATGCCGTGTTCTTCGCTTATGGCGATGTAGACTTCGACCGCCTTGTGCGCCTCTTGGAGAAGGCGGAGCGTCGTCCTTCAGACGGTATCTCCGTCGGGAGCGTGGCCCGTGACCGGGCAAAGGCTGTCCTTCCGGCGTACAATCCCGGTGTGCATGTGCGCCACATGGATACCCATCTGGCTCATGTGATGATGGGCAGCCGGGCCTACGACGTACACGACAACCGTCGTATGGCCCTCTATCTGCTCAACAATATCCTCGGCGGACCGGGAATGAACGCCCGCCTCAACGTGTCGCTGCGCGAGCGCAACGCCTTGGTGTATACCGTGGAGAGCACGCTGGTGAGTTATTCCGATACGGGGCTATGGACTACCTATTTCGGTTGCGACCCCAAGGATGAGCGGCGGTGTCTGCGGTTGGTGCGCCGCGAACTCGACCGTGTGATGTCCGCTCCCTTGACCGACAGCCAACTGCGGGCCGCCAAGAAACAACTCAAGGGGCAGATAGGCGTGTCGTGCGACTCGCGCGAGTCGTTCGCCCTCGACTTTGCCCGTGGCTATCTGCACTACGGATGGGAGCGCGATGTCACCTCCCTGCTCTCGCGCATCGATGCCGTCACGGCAGAGGAAGTGTTGCGCGTGGCCCGCGAGACGTTCGACCCTGCGGCCATGACGACCTATACAATACGGTAAGTACCCCCGAAGGGGGCGATAGCGTATTGCCGCCAAAAATTCTATTTTTCGCTTTCGGCGAGCAGGGCGAGGGCCTTGTTTTCCTCTGCTTCCATGATTTCGCGCTCACCCGGCCCCTTGTCGTTGATGCCGCAGAGATGGAGTATGCCGTGTATGATGACGCGGTGCAGTTCGTCGTCGTAGGTCTTGCCGAACAGTTCGGCGTTCGACCGTACCGTGTCGAGTGAGATGACGATGTCGCCGCTCACGATGTCGTCCTCGTCGTAGTCGAAGGTGATGACATCGGTGTAGTAGTCGTGGCCGAGGTACTCGCGGTTGACCTCGAGTATCTTCTCGTCGTCGACAAACATGTAGCCTACGTCGCCCACGCGCCGTCCGTGGCTCTTGGCCACCGCGCGTATCCATGCGCTGATGGCACGTTTCTTGAACTTGGGCATGGCGATGCCGTCGGAATTGTATGTGATCATTGTTGCTTTTTTTAGTCTATATTTACAACTCGCTTTTGTTTTCTGCGTGCGGCAAAAACTGGCTCACGTCCTTGCCGAAGTGCAGCAGTTCGCGCACGACCGACGAACTGACGCTCTCCAGGCCCGGTTCGGCCATGAGCAGGAGCGTCTCCACGCCCGTGAGCCGGCGGTTGATGTCGGCCTGTTCGCGCTCGTACTCGAAATCCTTGGCCGACCGCACACCCTTGACGATAAATCCAGCCTGCTCGCGGTGGGCCAGATCGACGGTCAGGTCGCCGTACTGCCGCACGACGATACGCGGTTCGTCGCGGTAAAGCCGCGCGATGGCCGCCGTGCGCTCATCGGCCGACAGCATGCAGTGCTTGCGCTCGTTGATGCCCACTCCGATGACCAGGCGGTCGAAGAGCGGCAAGGCACGGCGCACGATGGAGTCGTGCCCGGCGGTGAAGGGGTCGAAAGTACCCACAAATAGTCCTGTCTTCATGTGCTTGTGCGTAACATACCTATCGGTGCGCCAGCCGAAGCCGTACGCCCATAGTGTGTTGCAAAAGTAGTGTTTTATCCGTGTCGTGCCAAATTTGTGATACACGAATTGCCCCAGTCCGGGAAAAATGGGTTATCTTTGCAGATGTGCATACAGGCAGATGACATAAGGCCTTGCCGTAGCACCCGGTCATCGAATCTTGACAATACTTGACAACAGAAACCCTCTATACTATGAACAAAACCCATCTTTTTGCCCTTGCGGCAATGGTCGGCCTTGCTCTCGCTCCCGTCGGAGTCAAGGCCCAGCAAGTGGTTGCACCCGCTCCGGTGTATCCCATCCCCGAGAAGAAACAAGTAGACTGGCAGAAGCGCGAGACCACCGCCTTCATCCACTTCGGACTCAATACCTTCGCCGACCGCGAGTGGGGCTACGGCGATACCGATCCCGCCACCTTCAATCCCGCCCATCTCGACTGTGAGCAGTGGGTGCGCACGCTCGTGGCCGCAGGCATGAAGGGTGTCATCCTCACGGCCAAGCACCACGACGGTTTCTGTCTGTGGCCCACCCATCTCACCGACTACTGCATCCGCTCCACTCCCTATAAGGATGGCAAGGGCGATATCGTAGGCGAACTGGAGAAAGCCTGTCGCAAGTACGGCCTGGAGTTTGCCGTCTATCTCTCGCCCTGGGACCGCCACCAGTCGTTCTACGGCACCCCCGAGTATGTGCAGTTCTACCACAAGCAGTTGCAGGAACTGCTCACCACCTACGGCCGCGTGTTCGAGGTGTGGTTTGACGGAGCCAACGGCGGCGACGGATGGTACGGCGGTGCCAAGGACAAGCGCACCATCGACCGCAAGAACTACTACGACTATCCCACCATCTACCGCATGATAGACACCTACCAACCCTCGGCCGTCATCTTCGGCGACGGTGGACCCGGTTGCCGCTGGGTGGGCAATGAGAAAGGCTTTGCCGGAGAGACCAACTGGTCGTTCCTGCGCAGCAACACCGTCTATCCCGGTTATCCGCAGTACAAGGAACTGCAGTATGGCCATGCCGACGGCGACCAGTGGACGGCCGCCGAGTGCGACGTGTCGATACGTCCGGGATGGTTCTGGCACGAACAGGAGAACGGCAAGGTGAAGACCCCTGCCGAACTGACCGACCTCTACTACCGCAGCGTGGGTCACAACGCCCTCCTGCTGCTCAATATCCCTGTCAACTCCGACGGACTCATCAGCCGACAGGACTCCATCAACGCCATCGCCTTCCATGAGAACATCAAGGCCGAACTGGCCACCGATCTCCTCTCCGGCATGACTGCCCAAGTATCAGGCTGCCGCGGGCGCGGCTTCACCGCCGACCATCTCACCGACGGCATCTACGACACCTACTGGGCTACCGCCGACGGTGAAAGCACCGGCATGGTGACGTTCAAGTTCAAGAAGAAGCAGAAGGTCAACCGCCTCATGATACAGGAATACATCCCCCTCGGACAGCGTGTGAAGAAGTTTACCGTGCTTGCCGAGCGGAACGGCAAGATGCAACCCGTCGATGTAGGTGAGGAGACCACCACCGTGGGCTACAAGCGTCTGTTGCGCTTCCCCACCGTAGAGACCCGCCGTATCGCCGTACGCTTCGATGAGGCCCGCGGTCCGCTCTGCATCAACCGCATCGGCGCTTTCTTCGCCGATACCCCCGTGGCCCGCGAGATGGCCCTGCTCGGCGGCGTAGAGATGCCCGCATCACTGCCCTACACCGTCACTACGGCCGTCGACGGCGACGCCGCCGCGCTTGCCGACCGCAATCCCGCCACCACCTGTCGCGCCGCAGAGCCGCGCTTCACGCTCGATCTCGGCGAGGTCAAAGACATCACCACCCTCTGCTATCTGCCCGACCAAAGCGATGCCGCCACCGGATTTGTGTCCAACTACCGCGTGCTTGTGGCCGAACAGGAGGGCGACACACCGCATGAGGTGGCCGCCGGAGAATTCTCCAATATCCGCAACAACCCCGTCATGCAGACCGTCACGCTGGGTAAGACCCGCGCGCGCTACGTCACCCTCGAAGCCACCCGCATGGTGGCCGACGGTGAGCAGCCTGCCGCTGCGCAAATCATCGTACACTGACACTCTATGTTTTAGGAGGGGTGGACTGAAAGTCCGCCCTCGCCTAAATCCGAAATATCATATTGACCATACGGCGGGATTTTTCCGAATCCCGCCGATATTTTTAGAACCCGCCTTTATTCTTAGATATGGATTGGCAACGACTCATCTCCAACAAGCGTCTCGGACAGGAGACCCGCCACACCTTGCGGCACGACGACCGCTCGGAGTTCAAGCGCGACTACGACCGCCTGATTTTCTCCGCCCCCTTCCGCCGTATGCAAAACAAGACACAGGTGTTCCCCCTTCCGGGCAGCATCTTTGTACACAACCGTCTCACGCATAGTCTCGAGGTGGCCAGCGTCGGTATGTCGCTGGGCAACGACGTGGCCAGGATGCTCCTTGAACGGCATCCCGAACTGCGTGCCACGCTCTTCGAGGAGATAGGTACCATCGTCAGCACCGCCTGTCTGGCCCACGACATGGGCAATCCGCCCTTCGGACACAGTGGCGAGAAGGCCATACAAGCCTTTTTTACTGATGGCAAGGGGCAGCAGATACGCGGCATGGTCAGCGAGGGGATGTGGAGCGATCTCGTGCATTTCGAAGGCAACGCCAATGCCTTCCGTCTGCTCACCCACCGCTTCCACGGCCGGCGGGCAGGCGGATTTGTCATGACTTACAGCACGCTGGCCAGCATCGTGAAGTACCCCCATGCGAGCGAGGCGGCCGGCGGACACGGCAAGTTCGGCTTTTTTCACAGTGAGGAAGAATACTTCCGCCGGGTGGCCGACGACCTGGGCATGATACGCCTCTCGCGCGAGGGCGAACCGCTGTGCTACGCCCGTCATCCGCTGGTGTACCTCGTTGAGGCCGCCGACGACATCTGCTACGAGATCATGGATATCGAGGACTCGCACAAACTGCGCATCCTCTCCTTCGAGGAGACCGAGCGTCTGTTGCTCGCCTTCTTCGATGGCGACACACAAGACCATATTCGCCGCCGTATCGACGACGAAGGACTCACCGATGACAATGAAAAGGTGGTCTATATGCGGGCCTGTGTCATTGGCCGCCTGGAGTCGGAGTGCGCACGTACGTTTGTCAGTCATGAGGAGGACATCCTCGCCGGACGCTTCGAGGGGTCGCTCCTCGATCATGTATCCGACCGGGTGTCGGCGGCTTACGACGCCTGCCGCAGGCTGAGTTACGAGAAGATATACAATAGCAAACCTGTACTCGATGTCGAACTGGGCGGATACAGCATCATGGAAACCCTCATGGGCAGTCTCATCGAGGCCGCCGTCAGTCCGGGCAAGTACCATTCCGAGCAGTTGCGCAAGCGATTCAGCAGCCAGTACGACATCAATAGCGACGACCTCGAAACCCGTATCATGGCCGTCGTCGATTTCATCAGCGGCATGACCGACATCTTCGCGCTCGACATCTACCGCAAGATCAACGGCGCCTCATTGCCCAACGTCTGAGTAGCGGGATTTTTCAAATGTTGGTTCGGTAAGGAAGAGTGCAAAAAATACCAATTGGTAGAGTTTGGCATACTTTCAGGGCTTATCTTTCCACTGCATGGAATCGCCTACTGGCCTCAGAACTTAAACTGTATACGTGTTTCCAGCGTGCGCAGGCAGTTGTCGGCATATCCGGCGCGGCCCGAAACCTGTGTCAGCGACCCGCGTATGCGCCACGTCACATACTTGTTGATATAGTAGTTGAGCGTCAGCGAATAGTCGTTGGCACGACCGCCGCAGATGCCGGTCTTTGCACACGTCATGTCGGTGTAGTCGTACGCGGCGACCGCCTCTATCGACCCCTTGCCCGGCAATTCCAGACCGCCGTCATCGTAATTGTACGCATAGGGTTTGCCGACAATCAGGGCGCGCAGGGTGGCGTAGCCGCCGCTACCGTGCCAAGTAGGCAGACCGTCGCGCCGCTTGATGCTCACATTATAGTATTGTCCCTCGATGGCCCATCGTCCGTAGGCCGCCAACAGTTCGGGTGAAAACTTGTAGAGTGTCTTGGCTTCGGTCACCTCGGCTTGCAGAGCCGTGATCTCGGCTATGCGGGTAGGGTAGGTGGCCTTCAGCGTGAACGAACGGTGGTTCTGCTCCGCATCGCTATTGTAGCGCGGACTCTCCACCGCTCCCGAGATGCCCACTTGCAGTATGCGGCCCGGAGCCGTCAGCGGGTGATAGACTTGGCGTGTCATTGCCCCCACACCCTGGTTGCCCAGTTTGTCGGTGGTCATCTTCATGGCGTCGTTCTCCGAGAACACGCTCACCGTAGCCAACCACCGTTTGTCGGTGTGGGCATACATCACGCCGAGCAGACGCGAGTTGAAGAAAGCCTTGTTGCTCATCGGCTCTTCCATCGACTCCTTGAATGACGACGAGGTGGCGCTCTGCAGCCCGAAGTGATGCACGAAATAGCCGCCGCGCAAGAGGTTCTCCCCATCGAAGCGGTACTCGATGTGCACATCCTTCAGTCCTACCTTGTTGTAAGCGTAGCATACATCGGCCTTGAGACCCCACTTGCCGTATTTCGCCTTGACGCCTACGCGCAGGTCGGGAATGGCGAAACCGTCATTGAACTTATTGTTCTCCTCGTTGGCATCGAAGAGACCCGCGTCCATCAGCACGCGGCCGGTAGGTTTGATGACCAACTTGTCCTCGCTCTGGGCGGCGGCATCCGCAGCCAAAAGACCGAGCATGAATGCAATGATTGTATTTCTCACTTGATGTCCTTTCTTCTTATTGTCACATCGACCTTGTCATTGTAGGTGGGTTCTATAAATTACCACCGTAACAAACAGTAAAAAAATAGAACCCACCTTTAGACGATTGTATCGGGTTTGTAACAGATGTGACAAAACAAAGGTAGGCAGAAAAGACCGTCCGAAAGGTACGGATGACAAGTTTTTTCTGTAGTCAGACAAGTTTTTTCAAAAAAAGTGCCCTTCTCCGTGTAACTTTTCCCTCCCTACGCAGTCTTAATATATAGAACAACGATGAAGAAAATCAGTTTCCGCAACGATGTGTTGCCGCTCAAGGATATCCTTTATCGACTTGCGTTGCGTATCACGCTCGACCGGGTCGAGGCAGAAGACGTTGTACAGGATACACTGATGAAGGTTTGGGCGCGGCGCGATTCTTGGGACGCCATCGACTCGATGGAAGCCTATTGTCTTACCATCTGCCGCAACATCTCGCTCGATCGTGTCGCCAGTCGCGACAGCCGCCAGAGTCCGCTGGGTGAGCAGGTGGCCGAGCAAGCCGACAAGACCTCCTCTCCCTTCGACCGCGCCGTGGAAAGCAATCGCCTGTCCATCGTGAGAGACATCATCGCCCGTCTGCCCGAGAAGCAACGCACTTGCGTGCAGTTGCGCGATTTCGAAGGCCGGGCCTACAAAGACATCGCCGCCGTGCTCGGCATCACCGAAGAACAGGTGAAGGTCAATATCTTCAGAGCGCGGCAGGCCATCAAGAAAAAATATCAAGAATACGACAATTATGGACTATAAATACATCGACCAACTGCTGGAACGCTACTGGAGTGGCGAGACCACCCTTGAGGAAGAGCAGATACTCCGCTCCTTCTTCAGCCAGCCCGATGTGCCCGCAGAGATGGCTAAGTACCGTAGCCTCTTTCTCTACGAGCAGACCGAGCCCAAGACCGATGTGTTGGGTGACGATTTCGACGAGCGCATCCTTTCTATGATAGGTGAGCAGCCCGTTGTGCGTGCCCGTGTGGTCACCCTGCGTCAGCGTCTGACTCCGCTCTTCAAGGCTGCAGCCATCGTCGCCATCATCCTTACGTTGAGCAATGCCGCTCAGGTGTCCTTTATGCCGAAGGAGCAGGTCACGGTAAGCACGGTCGACCACCTGCACCACGGTGCCAGTGTGGCTATGGGCGACAGTTCGCGCATCGACACGCTCAAGCAGAGCAGTCTCAATGGCGATGTGCAGCAGGTGCTGCCAGTCCTCAAGTAGTTGGTATCCACGGTGTCTGCATACAGATGCGGGCATCGACAGAAAAGATAATTTCTATGCTTTCTCTATAAAATCAATTTTAGTAAAACAACAACTTATCAAAACACTTGATATGAGGCTGTGAAGTCTCATGTTCTCTCAAATTTTTCATAACATACTAACGTTGGATTCATCCCGGAGTACACCGCTCCGGGGTGAATTTTTTTTAAAGGGTGTATGGTATGTTATCGCAAATATACATTATATGGAATTCTCACCGAGCACCAATAATAAAAATCATTGTCTTTCTGTCGTTTTCCGTTCAAACCGATAGAAATACACTTTTTGTTTCATTTCGTTCTTGGTCTCTCCGGCATCGCCGTCGGGGGTGAACGTGTAGTCGGTGTGGCGTGCGAAGAAGTCGGTGCGGTCGTTGTCGACGATGAGTAGCACGCCCTTGTCGGGGCGGGCCGACTCGAACTCCCCGATGCGGTCGCCACTGTAGAAGTTGGCGCCGAAGAAGTGCATCATGTCATCGGCGATGTAGGAGTAGAGACGGTCGGTGGGGTAGCGATGGCCGATCAGTTCGGCCATAGGGCGTAGCGACTTGGTGTTCATCACCGTCGGTTGGTATACACTGTCGATGGCGAGGAAAATGGTGATGAGTAGCATAGTGGGCATGACGATGAACGTGTCACGGTCGTTGCGCGTGCTGCGGCGCACCATCATCACTAGAAGGTCTATACCTGCGATGGCCGGCACGCCTGCCAGTACAAAGGTCCAACGGGTCAGTGGAAGATGAGCGAGTGCCTCCACCATGGCGATATTGTCGGCGGCGTGGCGGCCGTGGGTGAGCATCTCGGGCATCCATCCCATGCGCACGGCCACAAAGACGGCCGTCACGCCGATGGCCAGCATGCTCAGCACGATGGCAAAGATACGCACCGGAGCGCGTCGTCCGCTATCGACGAGCCACACGATATATTCGGCCAGCAGCAGCGCCAGAAACGGATAGCAGGGCAACAGATAGACACTGCGCTTGCTCGACGGCAGACAATAGAAGACGAACACCGTCCAGAAGGCCACCCATACGAACAGTTGCACCGGGTCGGCCTCGCGCAGTCTTGCCGCCCATGTGCGCCACTTCGGGGCTTTGGCCGTCTCGGTGAGTGTGGCTACCAGTTTGCGCCAGGGCAGGACGGCGAGCGAGAAGAGCGCGAGGAGCGTCCACGGTAGCCATCCGGTGATGAGCGTGAAGAAGTTGTAGGGCCAGGCATGCTCGTGCGACCCGTAACTCATCGTGCCCGTCATGCGTCCTACGTTCTCCTCGAGCACAAGGTCGAGGAAGTGTTGTCCGCCCTCGCGGTAGGCTGCGATATACCAAAGGGCTGGTAGTACGCAGGCCAGCAGTCCGACGGCTATCATGCGTCCGACGAGCGGCCACAGACGGTCGCCGCGCAGCAGCGAGTAGATACCCATAGCGAGGCAAGGCAATACCATGCCCACAGGCCCTTTGGTCATCACCGCTCCGCTCATGCAGAGCACGGCCAGAAGGGCCATCCACCATTTTCCCGATTCCCGCCAGCGGTAGAGCAGAAGCATGGCCCCGACGGTGCAAGCGGTGAGTACCATGTCGACGCGGCAGTTTACTCCGGCACGGTGTACCTCAAACGAGGTCAGTGTCAGCATCGCCGCCAATGTTGCCACGCCCTGTCCCTTGCGGCGGGCGAAGAAGCAATAGCACCCTACGGTCATGGCAAGGAGAGCCAAAGCCGATGGCAGGCGCGACACATATTCGCCCACATGACCGTCGGCCAGGGCGAAGAGAGCGATGATCCAGTGCATGAACGGCGGTTTGTAGGGTATGTCGCAACCGTTGTTGACCGGGAGTATCCAGTCGCCGCCGTCAATCATCGACAAGGCGACGACCGCCTCGCGCGGTTCGCCTTTGGTGGAGAACTCCGTCAGTCCGAGGAAGGGCAGCAACATCGCGGCCGCCACGACTACGACGGCAATGAGATGGATGTGGCGTTCTATCGTCCGCATGAAGTGTTCAAAGATACGCATGGTGTGGAGTCTGTTTTTCTTGTGAGATGATGTTTTCTTTTTGCGAAGTTATGCAAAAACCTCCAAACAGGCCCATTTCATCGGGTAGTATTTGTATTTTTTCGAATATCGTATGAAAAAAAACGAATGGCGAGGGAAAAGTTTTCTTCTAATTTTGCCACCGGAAACAATCAAAAACCTAAATTCAAATCTTATGTCATTGATAATGATCGTCGAGTTGCTCGTCGTACTCGTAGCACTCTGGATCGGAGCCCGCTATGGCTCCCTGGCCCTTGGGGCCATCTCAGGTATCGGCCTTGCCGTGCTCGTATTCGGATTTCAGTTGAAACCGGGTACGCCCCCGACCGAAGTCATCTACATCATCATCGCCGCCGTGACCTGTGCGGGTATACTGCAAGCCTCGGGCGGTATGGACTGGATGATACAGATAGCCGAACGCATCTTGCGCAAACATCCCGAGCGCATCACCATTCTTGCTCCCTTCACCACTTTCGTACTGACCATCCTCGTGGGTACGGGTCATGTCGTATACACGCTCATGCCTATCATCTGCGACATCGCCCTGAAGAAAGGCATCCGTCCCGAGCGTCCCTGCGGTATCGCGAGCATCGCTTCGCAGATCGGTATCACCTGTTCGCCCATCGCCGCTGCCGTGGTCGCCTTTGCCGCCATCAGTTGCGACAACGGATTTCATATCACCAACGTACAGATCATACTCGTGTGCATCCCGGCTTGCATCGTCGGCATCCTGTGTGCCGTAGCCGCCAGTTGGCACCGCGGACTCGACCTCGACAAAGACCCGAAGTTCCTTGCCCGCGTCGCCGACCCCGTACAGCGTGAATACATCTACGGCAATACCGCCACCACCCTCGACAAGCAGATTGCTCCCGAGAGCAAGCGTGCCGTGTATATCTTCCTGGCTGCCCTTGTTGTGATAGTCTTCATCTCTGTCGCTTCGATGGCTGGCGTCAATCTGCTGCCCTGCTACGACACCGTACAGGTGGCAGCCGGTGCGCCCGAGTCGGTGACCTTGCCCGGCGGTGTCGTTGAGACCGCCAAGCAACTGGCCAAGGCCGGTGTGGTCATGGCCGGTGTGACCGAGAAGGTGAGCAAACCGCTGACGATGAACGTGGTCATCCAGATCACGATGATTACCGCCGCCGCGCTGATGATCATCTTCTGCAAGGCCAAGCCCAAGAAGGCCATCTCCGGTGCTGTATGGCAGAACGGTATGGTAGCCGTTGTAGCCATCTACGGTATTGCCTGGATGAGCGACACCTATTTTGCCAACTACCAGCCTGAGATACAGGCCATGCTCAGCGACTTGGTCAAAGCCTATCCTTGGACCATCGCTATCGCCTTCTTCCTCGTGTCTGTGCTTATCAACTCGCAGGGCGGCGTTGTGGTAGCCATGCTTCCGCTGGCCTACTCGCTCGGCATAGAGGGTTGGATACTGTTGGGTGTCATGCCTTCGGTGTACGGCTACTTCTTCATTCCGAACTATCCGTCAGACATCGCCACGGTCAACTTCGACCGTACGGGCACGACTGTCATCGGCAAGTACCTGCTCAACCACTCCTTCATGATGCCCGGCATGATACATGTTGTCATGGCTACCATCGCAGGTTTGGGTATCAGTTATGTGTACCACTTTGTGCTGGGGGTATACTAAATATGCGCCCCTTACAGGTAGGGTGTTCAAGATTCAGTAAAGGCGGGTTCTATAAATTACCTTTGTTGGATTTTTGAATTTTAGCTGAACAGATTTTTCTTTCTTTCTGAAGGAGCATAGCGGGCTATGCGACTAAAGAAGAAAGAAAAATATGCCGGATAAAAACAAAAAGACACAAAGAGCAACCTGCCTAAAATATAAATTTAACAGTGCGTGGAATTTATAGAACACGCCTAAAAAGTAGTCGTAATTTTATGGAGTATAGCATACTAAGCCCTGGAAGGGCGTCACGATCCCTTACAGGGCTTAGTATCCAATACTATACAAAATTGTGAACTTTTTTTGTAGGTTTTGAATACTCGTCCCTACGGGGACTCGCTACTGAAAAGATATATTTTTCCTGTCCGGCGAATGTCCGGACGAAAGGTTTGGGTTAGAAGTGATGCCCGTGTCCCGCCGGTGAGGCGGGACACGGGATGCCCAGAACAACAACTAAGGTGGGTTCAAGCCGTTTTCACCGCAAACAAACAACAACGCCAATATTCAGAGCCCACCATTATAAAGATACGTGTTGCCTCGCCCGCCTACTTGTACTCACTGGGCGATACGCCGAACTGCCGTTTGAAGGCCACGGAAAAGTGCGACGGCGTACCGAAACCGGTCACGGCGGCCACCTCGGCCACATTGAGACGGCCCTCGCGCAGCAGGGCGGCAGCCTTGTTGAGTTTGTACTTGCGGAAGAAGGCGCCGGGCGTGTCGCCCGTGAGTTCCTTCACCTTGTAGTTGAACTTGGTCGGACTGATGAGCATATCGCGGCATACGGTGGCCACATTGAGATCCATCTCCGTCGACCGCTTCTCCATCGAGGCATACAGTTCGTCCATGAACTCCCGGTCGCGCTCGGCCATCGCGTCGGCCACCTCTTGGGTGTCGGTGCTCTCGCCCAACCGCCTGCGCAGCGACTTGACGGCCGAGAGTTGCGACTCGACAAGGGCGCGGAGGTAGAACGGGTCGAAGGGCTTGGTGACGTAGGCCACGGCTCCCATGCGCAGTCCGTCGATTTGCTCCTTCATCTCCGACTTGGCGGTGATGAGCACCACGGGTATATGACTGGTGGAAAGATTGTCCTTCAGTCGGCGGCACAGTTCGTAGCCCGACATCTCGCCCATGACCACATCGCTCAGTACGATGTCTGGACGCAGGCTGTCGATATCGGCAAGCGCTGCCTCGGCCGAGTAGCGGTTGTGTACGTCGTAGGTGTCGGCGAAGATAGATCGGATGTATTGCGCCACGTCGGTATCGTCGTCGACGATGAGTATACGCCTCTTCTCTGTCGCTTCTGTGGTGTTGTCGTCAGGAGTCTCGTCGGCAAAAGACCGTCCGACGGGCAACTGCATCACGCTGTGTGCTTCCGATGTGGTCTCGCTGTCGGTATAGGCCGTGCGGTCGACGGGCAGTGTGACGCTAAACTCCACTCCAGCCTCGCCATCGCGTGAGGTGTTGCCTACGGTGACATCGCCGTGGTGTAGCGTGGCCAGTCTCTTGACATAGTACAGGCCGATGCCTGTGCCCCATCCATAATGATGACCGCTCTCTGTGTCAGCCAATTGATAGTAACGTTTAAAGACGTCGGTCATCTTGTCGGCGGCGATGTGTGAGCCGCTGTTGTAGACGCTTATGGTGAGCCGTCGGCAGACGGTGGAGTCGGCGGTGTCTACGTTTTGATTGTTCTCTGTGGTAGCCGTTATGACGATGTGTCCGCCTGTAGGTGTGTGCTTCAAAGCATTGGTAAACAGATTGCTCAGGATTTTTTCGAGTTTATCGACATCCATCCAGGCCAAACACTCGTCAGCGGTTACTCTCGTGTCCAGGCCGATGCCGCGCACACGGGCAGAGTCGGCAAAGGTTGTAGCCAGCCTTTCCACCTCTGCCGCGGCATCGACCGGACACACTTTCAGTCTCAGGGCGTCAGTCTCCAGTTGATTGAAGTCCAACATCTGGTCTATGAGTCTCAACATACGGTTTACGCTCAGACATATACGGTCGAGCGTGGCCCGGGCGTGTCGTGGTAGGGTCTCGTCGGCGAGCAGTTGCATGAGCGGTCCGGCGATGATGGTGATGGGATTGCGGAATTCGTGTGAGATGTTGGCAAAGAAACTCATGTTCATCTCGTTGGTGCGCTGCTCCTGCTCGAGCCGCAGACGGCCCGTGCGCAGTCGCAGGTAGAGCGTGTTGGCGCAATATAGGGCCGTCAGTGTGAGTATGGCGTAGAGCATCCATGCCGCAGCCGACTGCCAGGGAGCGTGCCGCACGGTCAGACCGATACTGCGTGTGGCCAGTGTGCGGCCATCCTCAGAGGCTACCAGTCTCAGCCGGAAGGTGTAGTGCCCTGCCGGAAGTCGGGCGTAGCGGGCCTCGTGGCGGTAGGTGGGCGGTTGCCAGGTCTTGTCGTAGCCCTCAAGCATATATTCGTACATGAGCGACGGCCGTCCGCCGTAGTCGGGACTGTAGAAGCGCAAGGTCACGTCGCTACGGTCGTGGGGCAGGGTGTAGTGGCTACCGTCTGTGAGCGGCGCGTTGACGGCGTATACGCGGTGGTCGGCATCGCGGGTCTCCAGTCCGTAGATGTAGAGTCCGGGACGCTGTCCGGCAGATGCCGTCTCGGGCGAGAGGAAGAGACATCCGTCCGACGAACCCAGTACCACGCGTCCGTCGGGAGCGATGCAGACGGCATTGTCGAAGAACTGGCGGTTCCAGTCGTTTTGGCTCGACGATACCAGACTGTTCATGAGTACCTCGCCCGTGGCCGGGCGGTAGCATACCGCATCCTTGATGGTCGTCACCCACAGCTGGTGGAGACGGTCTTCGACGAGTCCCTGCACATGCACGTCGCTCACCGAGGTCATACGGGTGGCCCGTAGGCTATGCTGGTCGAGGCGGTAGAGTCCCGACCGCTTGGTACCGAGCCATAGGGTGCCGCGCGAGTCGATGCGGGCGAAGGCCGGATCGATGTTGCCGTAGGGCAGGTCGCCGCTGATGCGCAGGGGGGTGAAGGTGTGGCTATGGGTGTTGTAGACGGTGGCGTGCATATTGCGCATGAAGAGCAGCAGGCGGCCATCACCGAGCGCCGTGAGTTGGGTCTCGTCGTCGTACCATGCTTCCGGCACGGCGATGGTGTCGGGCTGCTCGGTGCCAAAGGTGTAGCAGAGCAGTGCGCCGCAGTCGCTGCTCACGTATAGGTTGTCGCCGATGCGTGCGCCGCTGCCCAATGCGTTATGGGGTGACCTGGACGGTGTCTCCCCTCCGACCACCGAGAGTGTGGCTTCGCCGAGCGTGCAACTGAGCACGCGGCGGTTGCCCACGAGCCAACAACGGTGGTCGTCGAGCGGCACAACGGCCCGCAGTTCCTGTCGCGGTGCGTCGATGCCGAGGGCAGAGGCGATGGGGTCGGAGAAAAGGTTGCGGTAGAAGTATTGCCGCCAGCGGTCGGTGGCGGTGTCGTAGACGTAGAGGCGGAGGGTCGTGCCGGCGAGGATATGCCGGCCTACGGTAGACAGGCAGGTGACGTCGCGTCCCTCGGTGGCGTGTGCCAGGGCGTTGTTGTTGGCACGGGCGTAGCGGCGTATGTCGTCGGAGATGACTTGAAAGCCGGCATTGTGATAACCTATCCACAGATTGCCGTCGCGGTCGCGGTAGAGGGCCTGTACGAGGTCGCGCGGTTTGTTCATGGCCAGCGTGTCGGCATCGGTGATGGCGACTGCCGCATGAGCGTCTTTGTGCATGAGCCGCCTGGCGTTCCGGGGGGTCAATGGTGTGACGTACCCGTTGTCGGCTACGAGGAAGTATTGGCTGCGGTTGCGCACCACGATGGCCCGTTCCGGCGTGAGGGTGTCGGCATCGGCGATGACGGTGATGCAGTCATCGGTCGAGGGCAGGTCGAACCGGCGGAATCGGTTGGCCCCCTCGTGGCGTGCCAGTCCGTTTTGCGTGCCTACCCATAGATGTCCGTCGCGGCCGGTGTGCAGCACGTTGACGTAGTCGTCGGGCAGGGCGGTGGTGTCGCGGGTGTCGTGGAAGAACTGGGTGAAGGTCTCTCCGTCATACACGTTGATGCCGGCTGACGTGCCGATCCATATCCGTCGCAGGCTGTCTTGGGTGATGGCCGTGACATTGAGAGAGGAGAGCATATTGTCGCGAGTGGTGTGCGGTCCGGACGGTTCGGTCTGTCGCGAGGTGCGGCGGTAGTCGGTGTCGAAAGTGTAGGTAGCGGCCAGCAGAAGAAAGACGGCCGCCGTTAGGGTCAGAAGTATTTTTTTCATGGGGTAGGGTTAGCGTCGGGATGTCGGGGCATGGCTTGATGGCGGAATGTGGGTGAGAAAGGCCCGACTCATCAAGGAGTATTTGCAAATCTACGCAAAAATCGTGAGAAAAGTCGCGTTGCATCTCGAAAAACGTTTACCAATAACACCTTTTCCCCTCTTTTCTCTCCTATTGACCATAGACGGGGAATGGCGGTTTTTCTATGGAGCAATTGTACGGATTGTACAAAGGCCTTGTACGGTCAGTACAAAGGCCTTGTAGCAACCGTACAAGGGCCTTGTAGCGACAGTACAAGGCCTTTGTAGTAATTGGATTGCTTCTCTATATCCACCTTGCATGAATTTGTCTTTTCAAATTTCCATAAGCGAGAAATTTCGTAACGAAAATTTTCGCAAAGATAATTATTGGTGTCCGGTAAAAACACCGCAATTGGCGAGTCCCGTAGGGTGGGGTGTTCAAAATAGGATTAAAAAAACATACGGAATTTTATGTCGGTTTGAATTTGCAATTGGTTGATTTTCAAACAATAACGGTAATTAAAGCCCTGAAAATTGCGAATCTTTTTATAGGCGTGTTCTATAAATTCCACGCATTGTTAAATTTGTATTTTAGACAGATTGCTCTTTGTGTCTTTTTGTTTTTATCCGGCATCTTTTCCTTCCTTCCTCAGTCGCATAGCCCGCTATGCTCCTTCAGAAAGAAAGGAAAATCTGCTCGGCTAAAATCCAAAAATCCATCAAAGGCAATTTATAGAACCCGCCTATATCGATTTTGAACACTCTACCTGAAAGGGCGTCACAATCACAGCCCAAGGCTTGGAATGCAAAACTCCACAAAATTACGGCTGCTTTTTTCTGAATTTTGAACACCCAACCTTTATTCCTCCGTGATTCCCCACTTCTTCAGCAACGTGAGATCGGCGGTGGTGAGTCCGGCGCGGCGTAGGGTGACGGCCTCGTTGTGGTCGTTGAGGTAGCGGCGGGGACCGCAGTGGTAGGTGGGGCTGGCCAGTGACTTGTCGGGTTGCAGACGCGGGGAGGCGATGCCGGCGAGATGGAGCAGGGTGTGGAAGGTGGAGACGCTGCTCTGTATCTGTGCGTCGGCGTTGCGTCGAAGTGCCTCGACGATGTCGGGGTAGGCGTGGCGGTAAGCCTCTGAGGTCCATACGGCGAAGGGCACGTGCAGTTCGTAGTACGAGGGTATGGGTGAGGCGTGGAGGAAGAGCCGTCGGTGGTCGTCGTAGATATTCTCTCCGTGGTCGGCCGTGTAGAGCAGGGCCGACTGGCCGCCGTGCGAGCGCAGTAGCGAGGCGATGCTGCCGAGCAGACGGTCGGTGTAGGCGATGGCGTTGTCGTAGGCGGCGGTGAGCGACGGCCGGTTGGCCGGGCGGGCTTCGGCCGGACTGTCGGGCAGGTATTGCGCGGCGCTACGGGGATAGCGCTCGCGGTAGTTGAAGTGAGCCCCGTAGGTGTGGAGCACGACCAGGAGTTTGCGGTGACGGGAGTTGAGCGTGCGGCGCAGACTGTCGAGCAGGGCGGTGTCGTAGACGCAGGAGTCCTCAGCCAGTCCGTCCTTGATGAAACGGCACTCGTCGGCTTCCTCGCCGAAGAAGTCGATATAGGAGTGGTTGCGTCGCTGGTTGGAGAGGAATACCGTATAGAATCCCGCTTCGCGGAAAGCCGTGATGAGGCCTCGCGTCTGCGGTAGACTGTCGAAGTCGGCGGCCGATACGGCCGAGAGCAACATCGGCACGCTCTTGTGGGTGGTGTTCGACTGCGAGAGCACGTGGCTGAAGCGGGTCACGCCCTTGTCGGTGCGCAACCAAGGCGATGTGTCGCGTGTATAACCGTAGGCCGAGAACTCCATGGCGCGGGCCGTCTCGCCGATGACCAGCACATAGGTTTCTACACTGTCGGCTGGGTGGGTAGCGTGTGCATCGAAGGTGAAGTGGGCGGCAAGTTCCCCGTGGTGGGCGGTGTCGTAGGAGCGGTCGACGGCGAGGCAGAGGTTGTAGAGTGCGTTGACGGGGTACATCTGGTCGGACACGCGGTAGGTGGCATCGGTAGCGCGACAGACGATGGTGAGCAGCAGTCCGACGGCGGTACCGACATATCCTGTGCGCAGGGCCTTGCGGCGGAACTTTTCGCCGATGTGCGTCCCCTTTGCGGCGGCTATCGTGGCGGCCACGAGCAGCGGCAGGTAGATGATGACCACGGCGGCGACGGCCGGAATGAGATTGTCGAGCAATTCGAGTGCTTCGCCGGCATTGGTGGTGACAAGATTGAGAAACATGTCGACGGCGATGACCGACCGTCCGTAGAGATAGAGCAGTACCGTCTGGAAGGCTGCGAGGAAGATCAGCGGAAAGAGCATCCATACCGCACGCCCTGTGCGACGCACGGCGACGGCGAGCAGGAGGTAGACCGATGCGGGCAATACGATGTTTGCTATGCGGCCCGTGACGGTCATCTCTTCGGTGATGGCCAGCGCGATGTTGGGCAGGGTCAGGGCGATGACCGTGGCGAGAGCAAGGCGACGTGGGTCGGTGCAGTATCGTACGATTCTTTTTATGTAATTCATCTAAGCGGTTTCATTGGGAATACGCCATTTAAGTGGTACAAGAAGATGCCACCTAAAAAGCCTCATTGATATTGAACAAAAAGCCTGACTGTCCGGCTTTTCCGAAACCGTAGTCGAGGCGTACGTTGACGTTTTTCTTGAATTCCCATCGGTAGCCCAGTCCGTAGTTGGGCAGCAGCCGCGAGAACCGCATGTCGTCGAAGCGATGGAACACCGTGCCCACGCCTGCCCAGACGACGATGCCGTTGCGCCGCCAGACGTGCTGCCGCAGTTCGATCTGCGCCTCCATCTTGTTGCGGTCGCGGTAGCGTCCCTCGTAGTAGCCGCGCATGGAAAAAGCGTTGCCCAGACAGGCGAGCATATTCCATGAGGGGTGGCCTACGTTGAAGGTCGACCGGAAGTCGATGCCAAACGTAGCGCTGCGCCATGCCCGTCCGTATACGTCGGCCCTGAGGTCGGTTGTGGAGAAAGCGTAGCGGTTGCCCATCCATCCGGGGCGGAACATCTGCGAGACCATGAGGTAGACACCGCGGTGGGGAGCGGTGAGCACGTCGCGGGTGTCGTAGGCGAGGGTGGTGCCGATGCCGATATTCCAGGTGTGGCGGTCTTGTCCGCCAAGCAGTTCGGGACGTGCGATGTCGCGGCCGATGGCGTAGTCGTAGGCGACGGTCGGCCCGATGAAGAGTCCGTCGGCCAGTCGCGCGAGTAGGCTCGCCTTGATCTGCGCCTGCCACCGCTTCATCTTGCTCTTGTTGGCATCGTTGTCGCCCATGTCGTAGCCCATGCCCCAGAAGTAGCACGGGAAGGAGTAGAAGTACAGGGTGTAGTCGGCGCGGTAGCGGTCGTGCGGAAAGATATGGTTGCCGCGAATGCCCATCATATAGAATCCTACGGTCGACACGTCGCCGAAGAGCGAGATGTTCGACGGGGGCAGAATCGTGTCGGATGGTTCAGACCGATAGATGCCGGCCGCCACAAGACCCAGTCCGAGTTTGGTGTCGGTGCTGTAGTGCGGCCCGCCGATGACGCTGAAGTCGAACTTCTTGTGTTTCTTGTTTTTGTTGGCATCGTTGAAGTAGTCGAGAAAACGGGTGATGAGGCTCTTGCGCTGTGGTGCTGTGTTTGCGGTGTCGGCCACGATGTCTGCGGTGCTGACAATCGTGCTGTCCGTGGCATTGGCCGGTACGTTGGCCGGCAGCGCGAGCAGAAGGGTGAGGATGAGGGTGATGATCTTCACAGGGTAAGTTTTTTTGAGGGTAGGTATGGTGTGAGGGTGGGGGTGACGGGTGAGGTTGGGGGTCAGTACACGAGCCGTACGTTGTCTATCCAGAGTGTGTTGCCCACAGCCCCGATATAGGCTCCGCCGTGGCTGGAGGAGAACTGCACGATGAGGTGGGTAGGGGTGGCGGAGGCTGCGGCCCATCCGGTTTCCTTCACGGGTACGCTCTTGCCCTTGCTGTTGCGGGCGTAGTCTTCGGAGCGCAGTCCCATGGTCGCGGCGTTGTACCAGGAGTTGTGGGTGATGTCGCCGTAGTGTATCTCGTAGGTGGCGTTGTCTACCCATCCCGATGTGGAGTGGGAGTATCTCACGACGGCCGTGCCCACACGCTGGGCGGTGATATTGCCCTTGCTGTCCTCGGTGCGCTTTTGCAGGTAGAGCACCATGACGGCGCAGTCTTGTCCGGCGACGGTCTTCGATGCGGAGAATCCGTTTTGATGGATACGGCTGCCGTTGCCGGCCACCTGCACGCGGTAGTCGTAGCGTATGGCCTTGGGCCGCTGGGTGAAGGGTATGCCCCAGTTGAGTGCTTTCGGTCCGTCCTTGGTGCCGGTGATGGGTTCGCGCATGTCGCCAAGAAAGAGCGATCCGGCGGCGAGCACCTTGATGTTCATCATGCCCAGCACGCGGCAGGTCTCGATGTGGGTCTGCAGTTTGGCGCAGTAACCGTTGTTGTGGCGGTCGCGGTAGACGGAGGTGTTGGTCTTGACCACGCCCATGACCTTGGCCATGACGTTGGAGGTGCCCCAGGGCGAACCGCCGAGGTTGGTGTAGGGTTTTGTTGAGGTAAGGGTCTGGTCGGGTCCGATCTCATAGAGCGTCTTGGTGTTACCTCCGATGATGGCCGACTCTTTGACTTGGCGTATCACCCAGTGATCCATATCGCCGTATTTGAAGGGTACTTCTTTTTCGCCGCCGCAGGCTGGAAGAGCGGTGAGCAACAGCAAGGCAAGGACTTGGGTGTGACAGAAGTGTTGCATTTAGATTACGTTCTTTTGAATACCGGTTGCAAAATTAGTAAATTAATATTGTATGCATACGGCCTTTTATGCACACAAAGTGTTCTGTATGTCATAGGTATTGGGCGTATTGGCCGATATTGAAAATGGTGAATCTCGTAGGGTGGGGTGTTCAAAATAGAACAAAAAAATGTGTGGAATTTTGTGTTGGTATAAATTCGCAATTTAGCATTCGGTAATTAAAGCCCTGGAAGGGCGTAACGATCCCAGCTCAGGGTGAGGAGCGAAGCGACGTAACCCTGGGTTTTTATGTACAACAGAGGCGGTTGGCCTGTAAGGTCAACACAACAGTATCCGGGATGTGCTGACCTTACAGGCCAGCCTTGACAATCATACGTTTACCCAGGTTCTTGCAAGCAAGCGGCAAAGCCGAGCGACGTCGCCTCGCTCCTCACCCTGGGCTGGAATCGTGACGCCCTTTCAGGGCTTTAATTACTTAATGCTTTTTGATAATCAACTAATTGCAAATTTGCTGATACGTTGTGTAAAAACCTCACTACTGCTTTTTCTGTTTCCCATCTTTTCCGTCGGCTACGCTGACGGCCCGTTGCACGATGGGATTGCTTTCGTTGATGACCTGGAAGTACTGGTCCATGTCCCAAAGGTCGCGGGCGACGAGGGCCTTGACTTGCAGGCGGAGTTGCGGAAGGGTACGCTCGAGTTCATCGTCATCGGCGGGCTTGATGTTTTGCTTGGCGGCCTCGGCGATGATGTCGTCGATGAGCGACTGGGGTACGGCGTAGCCGCTGAGGAAGGCATCGAAGGTGGGGTAGGCCTTGCGGAGTTCTTGGCGGTGGGCATCGACATACTTCAGGTTGGCGTTGATGATGAAACTGCGTGCGGCGAGTTGGCGGTGGAACTTGGTGTAGAGCGTGGTGTCGAGCGGCACGAAATAGTCGGGCATGATACCTCCGCCTCCGTATACCGTGCGGTGGCGGCGCAGGGTGTAGCAGCGTAGGGAGTCGTCGAAGTGTATGCTGTCTTGCGAGTAGAGTTCGCCGTGGCGGAAGCGCTTCTCGATGTCTTGTTCATAGTCGCGGGCATCGCCCTTGGTGTAGGGCTTTTGTATGCAGCGTCCGGCTGGGGTGTAGTAGTGGGCGATGGTGAGGCGTATCATCGAGCCGTCGTCGAACTCGATGGGGCGCTGTACGAGTCCCTTGCCGAAGGATCGGCGGCCGATGACGGTGCCGCGGTCTTGGTCTTGTATGGCTCCGGTGAGGATCTCGGCGGCTGAGGCCGAATATTCGTTGACGAGCACGAACACGCGTCCGTCGCGCAGTGTGCCGTTGCCCTTGGCGCGGTACTCCTGCCGTGAGGTGGCGCGGCCTTCGGTGTAGACGATGAGGTCGTTTTTCTGTAGCAGTTCGTTGGCGATCTGCACGGCCGTCATGAGGTAGCCGCCGCCGTTGTCCTGCAGGTCGATGACGAGGTCTTTCATGCCGTGTCGGCGCAGGGTGTCGACGCTGGCCATGAACTCATCGTAGGTAGTGGCGCCGAACGACCCGATGCGGATGTAGCCCAGCGCGGGGCGCAGCATGTAGGTGGCGTCGATGGTCTTGACGGGTATCTTGTCGCGGGTGACGGTGAAGTAGATCACGTCGGGTATGCCGCGGCGCACGATGCCCAGCCGTACCTTGGTGCCTTTGGGTCCGCGCAGACGGCGCATGATGTCCTCGCGGGCCATCTTGACACCGGCGATGGTGGTGTCGGACACGCTGACGATGCGGTCGCCGGCGAGGATGCCTACTTTCTCTGACGGTCCGCCGACGATGGTCTGGATGATGAGCAGGGTGTCTTGCGACATATTGAACTGTATGCCGACGCCCTCGAAGGAGCCGTTGAGCGACTCGGTCATCGACCGGGTCTCCTTGGCGGTGGTGTAGGAGGAGTGGGGATCGAGTTTTTCGATCATGCCGCGTATGCCGTCCTCGACGAGTTTCTTCTCGTCGACGGAGTCTACATAGAGGTTGCTGATGGCCATTTCGGCAATCTGCAGTTTGCGCATGGGACTGTCTGCCCCGAAGTTGACGCGCATCTGTGCCTGTACGGTGATGGCGGTCACGGCCAGCAGAAGGAGCAGGGCGAGACGGTGTGTGGTGCTTTTCATTTTTTTTCTGTGTGTTACCTTTTTTGGGGGGAAAACAATTTTTCTGTGTTCCCTTTTTGGGGAAAACAATCTTGCGGTATTGTAGTATTCTCAGGCTTCGCCTTCGGCCTCGTCGGGCAGGTCTTCCTCGACGACGAGGTTTTCGATGATGAAGTTCTGTCGCTCCATGGTGTTCTTGCCCATATAGTATTCGAGGAGTTTTTGTACCTGGTCGTTCTTGTGGAGGGTGACCTGTTCGAGGCGCATGTCGGGCCCGATGAAGTGTACGAACTCTTCGGGTGAGATTTCTCCGAGACCTTTGAATCGGGTGATTTCCGGGTCGGGGCCCAGTTCGCGGATGGCGGTGAGGCGTTCCTCGTCGCTGTAGCAGTAGCGGGTGACAAAGTCGCTTTTCTTCTCCTTGCCGGTGAGCCGGGCATCGGCATCGGCAACTACTTTTTTGTTTTTGATCTTGGTGCGGCGGTTGCGTACACGGAAGAGCGGTGTCTGCAGTACGTAGACGTGGCCTTTCTTGATGAGGTCGGGGAAGAATTGCAGGAAGAAGGTGATGATGAGCAGACGGATGTGCATGCCGTCGACATCGGCATCGGTGGCAACGATGACCTTGTTGTAGCGCAGGGTGTCGAGTCCGTCTTCGATGTCGAGGGCGGCTTGGAGGAGATTGAACTCCTCGTTTTCGTAGACCACCTTCTTGGTCAGTCCGTAGGAGTTGAGCGGTTTTCCGCGCAGGGAGAATACCGCTTGTGTGTTGACGTCGCGGCTCTTGGTGATCGATCCGCTGGCCGAGTCGCCCTCGGTGATGAAGATGGAGGACTCCTCCTTGCGGTCGTTCTTGGCATCGGAGAAGTGTATGCGGCAGTCGCGCAGTTTGCGGTTGTGCAGGTTGGCTTTCTTGGCCCGCTCGCGTGCTATCTTGGTGACACCGGCCATGGCCTTGCGTTCGCGTTCGCTCTCGACGATTTTCTGCTGCATGGTCTCGGCCACATCGGTGTGTATGTGGAGGTAGTTGTCTACTTCTCGCTTGATGAAGTCGCCGACATACTTGTTGATGCTTTCTCCGCCGGGTGCCATGGCGAGCGATCCGAGTTTGATCTTGGTCTGCGACTCAAACATCGGTTCCTCCACGTTGATGGCGATAGCGGCGACAAGACCGTTGCGGATGTCGGTGAATTCGTAGTTTTTGGAGAAAAATTCCTTGATGGTGCGGGCGATATGCTCCTTGAATGCGCTCTGGTGGGTACCGCCTTGGGTGGTGTGCTGTCCGTTGACAAACGAGTGGTACTCCTCTCCGTACTGGTTGGTGTGGGTGAAGGCAATCTCGATGTCCTCTCCCTTGACGTGTATGATAGGGTAGAGCGAGTCGTTGGTCATGGTGTCGGTGAGCAGGTCGGCCAGTCCGTTGCGCGAGAGTATGCGGCGGCCGTTGTACATGACGGTCAGTCCGGAGTTGAGGTAGGTATAGTTGCGGAGCATGGTTTCCACGATGTCGTCGTGGAAGGAGTAGCCGGTGAAGAGGGTGGGGTCGGGTTCGAAATAGATGTAGGTGCCGTTCTCGTCGTCGGTAGGTGTGGTGATATCTTCCTGCAGTACGCCGCGGCTGAAGACGAGCGCGCGTACCTGTCCTTCGCGGTAGGAACGCACTTCGAAGCGGGCGCTGAGCGCGTTGACGGCCTTGACACCGACGCCGTTGAGTCCGACGCTTTTCTTGAAGGCTTTGGAGTCGTACTTGCCTCCGGTGTTGAGCACCGACACGGCTTCGACGAGTTTGCCTTGAGGTATGCCTCGTCCGTAGTCGCGTACGGAGACGCGGAGGTTGTCGTCGACATCGACTTCGATGCGTTTGCCGGCGTTCATCTTGAACTCGTCGATGGAGTTGTCGATGACTTCCTTCAGCAGTACGTAGATGCCGTCTTCGGGCAGGTTGCCGTCACCCAGTCGGCCGATATACATGCCGGGTCGGGTGCGCACGTGTTCCATGTCAGAGAGGTGGCGTATGTTGTCGTCGGTATAGGCGACTATGGTCTCTTCACTCATCTTGTTGCGGTTGTAGTTGTGGCGTGCCGCGTTGGCGGTGTGCCGGTGTTGTAGATCAGCCGATGGTCTTGCGGTAGCACTTGCGGCGCTTGTGCATGACGGGACTCAGGGCGCCCCACTGGCTCTGTACGCCCTCGTTGCTCTCGAGTTCCACTTGTGTTTCGCCCCACTCGAAGCCGTAGGCCTGATAGCGGGGTATGAGGTCGGCGAACATGAGGGCGTTGGCACCCTTGGAGCGGTACTCGGGAAGTACGCCGAGCAGGAGCAGGTCGACGATGTTGGTCTTGTGGTGACGGATGGCGCGTAGCAGGTGCCACCATCCGAGGGGCAGCATACGTCCGCGGTGGCACTTTTGCAGTGCGTGCGAGAGTGAGGGTATGGTGATGCCTACGCCCACGAGTTTCTTGTCGGCGTTCCAGTCTTCGATGAGGGTGATGAGGCTGAGGTCGGCCAGGGGGAAGTACATCTCGACGTACTGGTCGATCTGTCGGTCGCTGAGTTGCGAGTAGCCGTAGAGGTCTTTGTAGGTAGAGTTGACCAGTTCGAAAATCTTGCGTCCGTAGCCGTCTTTGAGTACGTCCTTGCGGGTAAGTTTTCTGACGTGCAGATTGTAGCGCTTCTCGATCATGGCAGCGATCTTGGCGTACTTCTCGGGTATGGTGTCGGGTACGTAGAGTTTGTACTCTACATACTTGTTGTCGACCTCCCATCCGCCGAGTTTCTCCATGTGCTCGGGGTAGTAGGGGTAGTTGTAGATGGTGGGCATGGTGCCGAGTTCGTCGAAACCCCAGGTGAGCATACCTTCGGGATCCATGTCGGTGAAACCGAGCGGGCCGACCATTTCGGTCATGCCGTTCTCGCGTCCGTAGGCTTCGACGGCATCGAAGAGGGCGCGCGACACTTCCATGTCGTCGATGAAATCGATCCATCCGAAGCGTACCGACTTGCGTCCCCAACGGTCGTTGGCGCGGTGGTTGATGATGGCGGCCACGCGTCCTACCATGCGTCCGTCGCGGTAGGCCATGAAGTATTCGGCCTGACAAAATTCGAAGGCGGCGTTCTTGTCTTTGCGCAGCGTGTTCACCTCGTCGGTGTAGAGGTTGGGCACGTCGTAGGCGTTGCCTTCATATAGATCATAGTGGAAATCGATAAACTGTCGCAGGTCGTAGCGTGAGGCTACCTTCTTGATTTCTATTGATGACATCTCTGTGCTTATTGGTGGTGTTTTCCTCCGTGGGTCGACCGTGGGTGATCGGCCCCTTTCGGGGAGTGCGCCGACGGCGCTGTGTGAAAAACTACAAGTACCGGCGGCTGACATATACTATATACAGTTCGCCTTGAAACGTGCAAAAGTACTGAAAATCATGTGAAATACAAAATCTGTGGTGGGTTTTTATGATTATTTTACCCCGAAGGAGGGCGAGCGGGGAGGTGGAAAAAGGGAATTTTGTGGATGGTCTGCGGTAAAATGTCGGCTGATGTTTTGCCGTTCCTTGCAGTTGCAGTAATTTTGCAGGCGCAATGAACAAGCAAATACGCAATATCATCTTTGATCTTGGAGGCGTGCTCGTAGGGCTCGATGGCCAACGGTGCATACGCGCCTTTGAGCAGATAGGCTGCGGTGCCATTGCCGACTATGTGGCCGAGCACCGCACTGAAGACCTGTTTCTTGAGATAGAGCGCGGACAGATCACCTGTCGGCAGTTTTGCGACGAGGTACGTCGCATCAGTCGGTGCGATGCCACCGACGAGCAGATAGTGTGGGCATGGAACGAACTGCTCACCACCATCCCCGATGCCAAGAAGGAGCGGCTGCTACGGCTCCGCGCAGCCGGCTACCGCCTCTTCCTGCTCTCCAATACCAACGAGATGCACTGGCAGCGGGCCTGTCGGTTGCTCGAATATCGTGGATACTGTGCCGCCGACTATTTCGACAAGGTATATCTCTCCAACGAGATGCACCTCGTCAAGCCCGATACCGCCATCTACGCCGCCGTGCTTGCCCAAAGCGGTATCGCCGCTGATGAGACCCTGTTTATCGACGACCGCGAGGAAAATCTCACCGCTGCCGCCGGGTTGGGCATCCATACCTTCCATGAGCGTCCCGACCATCGTTGGGATGATCTTCTTACGCTCGATTGAATATCCAACAAGCATGCAGACACTACATATCTCCATGACCTCGCGTCCCGCCGCGGTGCAGCCTTCTGTGGCCACCATCGGATTTTTCGACGGCGTGCACCGTGGTCACCGTTTCCTTCTCGACCACGTCATAGCCGAGGCGCGTGCTGCCGGACTGGCTTCGATGGCCGTCACGTTCGACCGTCATCCGCGTCAGGTGTTGCATAGCGACTATGTGCCTCAGGCCCTTTCCACGCCAGAGGACAAGTTGCGGTTGCTCGCTGCGACAGGCATCGACTATGCGGCCGTTCTCCATTTCGACCGCGACATGGCGGCTTGCGGTGCCCGCGATTTTATGCGCGACATCCTCCGCGACGGATTGGGTGTGCGGCGGTTGGTCATCGGCTACGACCACCGCTTCGGTCACAACCGTGCCGAGGGGTTCGACGACTATGTGCGCTACGGTAGCGAACTGGGCATCGACGTCGAGCAGGCACCGGCTCTTGATGAGGGCGGAGAGCAGGTCAGTTCGTCGCTCGTGCGCCGATTGCTCCTTGCGGGTGATGTGGAGCGTGCCGCCTCTTGCCTCGGTCGTCCCTATGCGGTGACGGGCACGGTGACGGGCGGCTATCGCGAGGGACGCCGTATGGGGTTTCCCACGGCCAATCTCGATCTCACCCGTCTCGGTCAGATGTTGCCCGAGGTAGGCGTGTATACCACGCAGGTGCGCATCGAAGGGGTAGAAAAGACCTTGCAGGGCATGACCAATATCGGCCATCGTCCCACCTTCGGTACGCATGGCGTGACCGTCGAGACCCATATCCTCGACTACGCTGCCGACCTCTACGGCCGACAAATCTCGCTGGCGTTTATGGCGCGGTTGCGCGGCGAGCGTACCTTCGCCTCACCCGAGGCCCTGGCCGCCCAACTCGCTGAAGACAGAGAGAAGGTACGGCAGTTTTTTCAGAAGAAAGTTTTTAAATAAGAGATATCCTTATGAACAATACCTCAGCATCATCTACAAAGAAGACACTCTTCGACGTCCTCTTTTATCTTGTGCTTTTCGCAGCCATACAGGTAGTCCTTTCCATTGTAGGAAGAATCGTGTTTCCCCGTCCCGACCAGTTGGCCGCCCTTTCTGTAACCACGACCATTGTCGGTGGCGTGCTGACGGTGGCCCTGTTTGTGTGGCGCGGTTGGTCGCCTTTCTCCCGTGAATATATTCAGACACGTCCGTGGGCGTTGCTTGTATGGGTGGTGTGTCTGGCCGTCGGTCTGATAGTGCCCCTGCAACTGTTGCAGGAGGGCATCGGCATCGATATGCCCCAACAATACAAGAATATCTTCACGCAGATGATGTCGAGCGACTGGGGCCTTCTTGCTACCGCCGTGGTAGCACCCGTAGCAGAGGAAGTGGTATTCCGTGGCGCTATACTGCGCCGTCTGTTGCAGTGTCGGTCGCTGCACGGGCACTGGATGGCCATCGCCATCACCGCCCTTGCATTTGCTGTGATACATGGCAATATGGCGCAGGGGGTCAATGCTTTGCTGATCGGTCTGTTGCTCGGTTGGCTCTACTATCGCACGGGTAGTATCGTGCCCGGGCTTGCCATGCACATCGCCGTCAACACCTGTTCGGTGGCCGTTGTCCGGCTGATGCCGCAGGCCGCTGACATGACCCTCACCCAACTCTATGGCGGCAGCACGGTGCGCATCGCCCTCTCCGTGGTCTTCTCGCTGGCTATCTGCGGAGCGGCGTTTTATCAGATACTCCGGGAGTTGAAGAGATAATTTCAGACGAGGGCTTTCAGCCCGCCCTCGCCTGAATTCGAAACTTAAGTTTCTTATTTCTCCACCAGCAATTGGCGGGCAAACTCCCACACGATGATACCGGCCGTGACGCTCACGTTGAGCGAGTGCTTGGTACCGAACTGCGGGATTTCGATGCAACCGTCGCTCATATCGACCACCTCCTGGTGTACGCCCTTCACCTCATTGCCCAGCACTACGGCGTAGCGGCGATTGGGGTCAAGGGCGAGCCGTTGGAGTTTTGTCGAGCCTTCCACCTGTTCCACTGAGTAGACGAATACGCCCTCGGCGTGCAACTGTTCGACGGCTTCCGTCGCCGATGCGAAGTACCGCCACGCCACGGAGTCCTCTCCGCCCAGTGCCGTCTTGTGTATCTCGGGATGGGGTGGGGTGGCCGTGATGCCGCACAGACATACCTGTTCTACACGGAAGGCGTCGCAGGAACGGAATACTGATCCCACATTGTAGAGCGACCGCACGTCGTCGAGAATCACCGTGAGCGGCAGTTTTTGCGCCTGGCGGAACTCCTCGAGCGTGAGACGCTCCATCTCTATTGTACGTAGTTTGCGCATAGTATATATGTTTTTTTAGTGTGCAAACTTAGCAAAAAAATCCGATATTCCAGGGCCTAGCATGCAAAAGCCCCGCAAAATGTCGAGCACTTTGCGGGGCAATGTTTATATCATCATTTCACTACAAACTTCTTGTTGCGGGTGATGTAGATGCCGGGTTTCAGTCCGGTGAGCGGTTCACCCTTCTTGCGTACCATCACGCCGTTGAGGTTGTACACATCGCCATCCTCCTTGGTGACGGTGACCTCTTGAATGTAGGTCGTCTCGTCGACACTGAGCGACAACATCGACAGCCTGGTGCCCGGAGCGTGGAAGTAGCCGCGGAAGCGTCCGATACTGATATCGTCGACATCGACAAAGTAGAACTTGTTGTAGGCGATGTAGTAGTTGCCGTCGTTGCCCGGCATGAAGACGGGCGAGTAGGTGCCTACGAAAGTGAGGCCGGTCACCCGGTCTTCGGGCGTGTCGCCGTCGGGCTGCTCTATCTTGGTCGTGCCCAGCGTGTAGAGTACGGTGGGTGCATCGGTCGACAGGTAACTGTTGATGGTGGTCGGCTTGATGAGGTAGGGCACGTTGGCTTCCATGCTGGTCACGGTGTTGAACTGGAGTATGTTGCCGTCGAACGAACTCAGTCGGGCCACCTCAGTACCCTTGCCGAACACTTCTTCGGGGTTGGGTACGGCGCAAGGCAGACAGATGGTGTTCCACTCGTTCTTGTAGAACGTGCGGTAGAGCGTCACCTTGGCACTCTCCAGAGCTTCGGGTATATAGTCGGTGCTCTCGTTGAGCAGCACGGTCGGCGATATTTCCCGGAATACTACATCGATGGCGGTCTGTCCCTCTACGGTCAGCGTGTAGGGCTCTGCGGTCTCTACAAAGGTGTCGTTGATGCGGTAGCCCGACAACTGGTAGCCGTCTGCGGGTTGGGCATCGAGTACGATGGCGGTGCCGTAGTCATAGATACCCGAGGCGGCATCGACAGTACCCTCGTCGTCGTTGCAGGTGATGGTGACCTTGTAGGCTTCAAGGGCGAACACTGCCGAGATGTTGAGCGTACCACGGGCCTCCACCTCATACGAGGCGTCGTAGGAGAGAATCTGTCCGGTGGCGTTGTCCTTCCAGTACGAGAACTTATGACCGGCGGTGGGCACGGCCGTCAGCACGAACGTCGAGCCGTAGGTCTTGGCGCCGGCCACGGTACCGGCCGTCTCACCCTTCAGTGCCACTGCGCTCTTGCCCGAAGCCTCGTCGGAGGCGTCTGACGATACGGTGACATTGCCGTAGTCGGCCGACGGGTAGATGGCGATGTTGTAGTGTACGAGACCATCCTTGAAGAGCATCCAGCGTACCTGCTTGCCCTCGGCACCGTAGAAGCCCTCGGTGTCCTTGATACTGTCTGTGCGTACCTGCAGGACGTAGAAACCATTGTCGGTGAGACGCTGCGTGTCGATCTTGAAGATGCGGCCGCTGCCCTCCACCTGACTGATAGGCAGGTCGGTGATCTGCACCTTGCCCTCGTGACGCAGTTGTATGTCGTCGCGGGTGAAGGTGGCGGTGTCGATGTCCTTGTTGAACGTCACGGTGAGTTCCTCGATAGGTGCTTCCGCAATCTGGTCATCGTCGGGCACGGTCTCTATCTTCTCCACGTCGAGGCGCACTTCCGGCATCGGTTCAAACTCCACGATGTAGTGGCGTGTACCCGGGGCGGTGCTGAGGTCGGCCAGGTGCAGACGATAGTCGAGCATCGGGTCGACGCCGTCGCGCATGGTGTAGTCGGTCGTCCAGAAGTTTTCGGCGTCGAGCGTCTCGCCCGTGTCCTCATTGGTGATGCCGATGATGTTGGCATACTTGCCGGCGGGGTTGGCCACCGATGTGTAGAACCACTCCTTTTGCGGCACGGTGACCGATATGCGGTAGCGGCTGTTGCCCAGTGACTCGATCTCGGTGGCGTCGCTGAGTGCGATGAGATCCTCGTTGGTGCCGTTGGAGAGATAGATATGGTCGGGCTCGTCCTTGCTGTCGGCCACATCGTTGGTGATCCATGCGCGGTAGGTCGTGTCGCCGACCTTGGCGTTGACGCTATGGATGAGTTCGTGTATGGTCACCTTGTCGAGCAGCGTGAGGTCGGGGTTGCCGTAGTCGGTGACGTGGGTGACGCTCACGTCGTAGTCGGTGAAGTGGCCGAGGAGCGACGAGGTCAGTCCCCAGGTGGCGTACGACGATTTGCCAGCGGCGATGGTGCCAAACTCGGTGGCGATATCATCCGACAAGGCCATGGATTTCTCGCCGCCGTTGAGACTCGAACTGACAATGGCGAAGTCTACCGCCAGTCCCTTCTCGTTCTCCACGATCTTCGGTTGCTGGGTGAGCATACGCACGTTGTTGGCGTCGCCGTTGCCCTTGTTGTGTATGAGCACGGAGAACTCGGCCGGGATGACCGGTTCTACCACATCCACCGTCAGCGGATTGTCGCCGTAGATGTCGCGCTGCATGAAGTAGGTGAGGTCAAGTTCGGGCGACGGTTTCACCTGCAGGCTCACGGGGTAGAGCGAGCGGTTTTGTACGGTAGACCCGTCGTTGAAACTCAGCGTACCGCCGAAACTGTAGGTTGTGAGCGTGTCAGGGGCGGCATACTTGGTCGGTATGAAGAGGAAGGTGGCCACGCCTTTTTTGCCGGCGGCCAGACTCCATTCGCCGTCCTTGTTGCCCTCAAAGCCCTCGATGCTCTCCACATTGATCTGCATCTCGTGAGAGGTGGACAATGCGCCGGTGGCCATGTTCGTGGCATTCACGTTGACGAGGATTTCCTTGAGGTCGCTGCCAGAGCCGTTGTCTATGGTGAGCGTGCCGCGGAAAGCCTGACGGGTGAGCACCAGTTTCTGGCTGATTTCCAGTTTTACCTCGGCGCAAGTATTCTTGGAGGCCGACTCCTGGTACTCCAGCCAGTCCTTGCGGGCTGAGTACATCAGTTCTTCCATGTTGGCGCAGCCGAAATTCACCATGGCCTTGATGCACAAGTCACGCAGTTTCTTGATACTATCGATGGAGTCGGTGTCGATGACGTTGTCGCTATCGTACTCCATGCCGGCCTTGTTACGCCAAAAGTTGCGTACGCGCTCCACGTAACTGCGCAGAGAAAAATCGTACACGTCGGCCCGCTTGTTGGGCATCAGCGATGTGAGGTAGGCACCCATGCCCTCGCTCTTGTCGCTGACCGTGGTGGTCTCGGGTATGGTGTTGAGGTCGAAGTCCCATAGGTCGCCGTCGTCGCGCATCAGCGAGAGGGCGTAGTCGATGTCAGAGAGCGAATGGGTCAACTCGGTGTATACATCAGCCGAGTTCATAGCCTCGGGAGCGCCCGTGACTTGAATGTTCTCGTCTCTGAACGAGGTGAAGTACGCCATGAAGATACATTGCTTCAAACCTGATGAATGAAGTAGGGCGGGCAGTTTGCTGGTCGTGGTCTCCGCTTTGGTCATTGCGGACTGCCCTTGGCGTGTACGGACTGACTTGATGCCAAGTGCGTCCTCTATCATTGGTCTGACGGCATTGTATGCCATACAGGCGAGTCCGGAAACAATCTTGGCTTGTGGTATTTTTCCGATGACATCACCGACGCAGTCGCCGATAAATTTCGTTACGGAGCGTTTTTCATCGAAGATAGCGCTGATGGCAGGACCTATACAAGGTATCATCTTTATTGCACCGCCCGTCTTATTGGAGACGAAACCGTTGATAGCATCTTCAGTGAATTCCATCAATGGGTCTGGACAAAAACACTCGCAGATGGCGCAAGCCAGTTTTTGTAAGGCGGCCGTATTGGCTGTTCCTCCTGTACCAGCGGTGTAGGTGCCAGGCGTTCCGATAAACCCGGGTCCGCTTCCGATGCCAGTGTTCACATTGACAGAGACGGTACCACTATTGCCAAAACCCTTGCTACATGGAGTATTCTTCATAGCCCAGTTGATGGTCTTCACGATAGAGGCGTATTTGCTGTCGGGACCGCAGATCCAGGAGTACTGCGTGTTCATCTTTCCAGAGCATTCGGTGCCGCTATCAGCATCCTTGGGTCGTACGACGGTGCGCTTGACGTTGCGAGAAAAGTTGGCATCGTTGTAGTCCTCTTCGTGCATGACGAGTATCGGTATGACGTAACTCTGCTCAGGTGCAAGACTGAAGCCGGAATATTCCACCATCGGCTGGAACACAAATCCCTTGGCCGTTGGTGGGGTGTATTGTACGTTCTCGGCAGCGATGAGGCCACGGTTGCGCAAGATGACGTTCATAAGCGTACTCTTTCCGTAGTCTATCTCTTCGAGGCGCAGGGTGTCGGGGGCGGTGATTTCCACCACGGGCACGGGCACTTGGGTCTCGTAGGTCACCTTGGTGACAATCTCATATTCGTCTTCCACCTCGGTCTCTTCCACTTCCCAGGTCACGCTGATGGCCTGATAACTGATAGTGGCGAGATGTTCGGTGGTTGTGCCTGGGCTGACCAGCACGTTCTGGTTGTAACTGTCGTGCTTCGGGGCAGTCACCGAGAGGTGGTAGTAGCCCTCGTTGATATTCTCGAAGAGCAGACTACCATCGTCGCCCGTCACGTCAGACATCACCAGTGCGCCGGTGTTGTAGTCGGTGAGTTTCACGGTGGCACCGCTCACATAGGGATGTTCGCCGTCCTTGTTGCCGTAGATGGTGTTCTCGTCCTGCACTTTGACGCGCAGGCTGCCTTGCTCGTCGCTCACCACCTTGACATTGAAGTGTACCTGCTTGCCGTCGCCCTTCTCGCAGTTGATGGCGATGGTACCCTTTTGTATGATGTTTACGTCGAAGTCGGCGGCGTTGAAGCGCAGCATGATGGTGGCGCTGTCACCCGTAGCGAGCGAAGGCATCGTCGACGGTGTGGCCAGACTGACAAACGACGAAAGGGCTTGCGGCAGGTCGACGGTCACCTTGCCCGTCTCGGCCAGTCCCGTATTGGTGATGACGATGGGGTAGAGGCGCGACTTGCCCTTGGTCACGGTGGTATTGATGCTATTGGTCTCCACCACGAGTGTGGGCGTATGCTCCTGGGTGTAGTTGTAGGTCATCACGTCGAGCGAGGCCCCCTCGTCGGTGGTGATGGAGAAGAGCAGTCTGTCCCAGTCGTTGCCTTCAGACACGGCGGTGGGCAAGATGACGTATCCGATGGATGCCGAACCGTTGCCCGGCAGCAGACTGGCGCCAGTGAAGGTCACGGTGTATTTGCCCGGGTCGGCGCAGGTGGCCTTGACATTGTGCAGGTCGAGGTCAGACATATTCTTGAGTTCTATCGTGCCCTCGTAAGGTTCGTTGACATACATCTTGTTGGTGATGTAGGCCGTGGTCTTGCGGCTGAGGCCGTAGACCTTGAAAGAACCGTCGGTGGTGGTCAGTCCCTCGTCGGGCATGCACACGCCGTAACTGAATTCGCCGCCCATACCCGTCGGTATGGTGTAGGTGACGGTGAAGTTGCCGTCGTTGTTGCTTGTGGCAGACAGCGTGGTGCGCGAGCCGGCATATATCACGTAGACCTCAATCTTGGTGTTGGCTGCCGCCGTGCCGCTGTTGTTCTTCACGGTTCCCGACAACAAGACCTTGTCGCCCATCAGATACTTCTCCTTTTCGGAAGCGATGGTGTAGGTGTATGCGGTGGTCACCTTGATGTCGGTCACGGCCGTGTTGTTGAGCGTCTGCAGTTCCGAGATGATACCTTCGGGATTGATTTTGGCCGTGATAGTGTAGTTGCCCGGAACGGATGGAGCGGTCAGTTGGCCTGTGACCTTGTAGGTGTCGCCTGCGGGAATGGCCTTTTCGGTCTGCAGTACGGTGGTCGTGTTGCCGAGGGTCAGTTTTATGGGGACAGAGGCCGGCAGAGGCTTGGCGCCGATATTGTTGACGGTCACTTCCACGTCGACCGTGCTGCCGGCGACGACCTCACTGGCGGCCACCGGTTTTTGCATCTCGGCGTCGGGCAGTGTCTGGTCAGAGATGAGCATCCACACCGATCCGGGACTATACCCGTCGGCGCTGGCCACGACAGACAAGGTGCGGTTGCCCTCGCTCTCGTCGTTGCTCAGTGCCACAAACGTTGTGGTGACGCTGGCCGATCCGGCCGGTATGGTGATGGTCTTGGCATACTCCACATCGGTGACCGTGGTGCTGAGGTTGACGGTCAGTGCGTTGGTGGTGTCGTCGTTGCGGCTGACGGTGAGTGTCGCTCCCTTGGCATCGCCCTCCAGAATGGTAGTCTTGTTGGATGTGATGTAGAGCGTGGGGCCGTCGTTGTCGTTGATGGTGATGGTGTCAGACACCGAGGTCTGCTTGTCGCCGATGGCCGAGCATCCGCAGTCGGTGATGTAGACGGCGGCAGTAAACTTGACCTTTCTCGTGCCGTCCACCTTCTGGTTGTCTTTCACACCGATGGGGAAGGTGGCTTCCTCTACGCCCGCATCCATGGTGATGGTGCTGGTGTAGTACAGGTCGTTGTTGCCATCATCGCTCAGTTTCAGCGTGATCTTGCTGTTGGTGGCTTCGGTGCGTTTCACGGTGGCGTAGACGGCGTTGTACCCTGCGCCCTCGCTCACGGTCTTGGGCTGGAGGGTCATCTCGATGGCGGGCACATCGTCGTCATGAAGAATGAAGAGCGCGCTGGCCGGCAGATGGTGGTCGGCCGACACATTGAGTTGTATGGTCTCGTCGTTGGCCGGAAGATTGTCCTGCACAATCGGTATCTCAATGACGGCCGACGTGGCTCCCGCCTCAAAGGTGTAACTTTGTGGCAGGCGGAAACGCTTGGACTTCTCGATGCTGAAACTCAGTTTCAGGTCTTCGCCCTCTATGCGGTAAGGCACGCTGACCGTCGCCTTGATGGTCTCGCCCTCGTTGTACTCGCTCTTGTCGAGTTTCACGGTGAGCGGCAATAGTTCGTTGTCTTCTATGCTGAAGGTGGCGGTCATGTCGTCGGGATAGCCGTTGGCCTTGGTCACGGTGACGGTAGCCTCCTGATAGGTATTGACGATATTGTTCTCGGGTACGGTCACGTCGAACGACACGGCCGACTGTCCCGACCGGATGGTCACCGATGAGGGTACTGTCACATGGTCGGGCAGCGTGGTGCTGACGGCGAAGGTCTCGTCGAGGCTGCGGTCGCCGCTTCGCTTCAGCGTGAGGCGCATGGCCTGTCCCTCCTTGATGGTCGTGGCGGGCAGGGTGAGGAAGAGGCGTTTTTGCAGATCGGCCGTGCCGCCCGTGGCGGTATTGTTCAGTCGGTCGGTGGCATACTCGCCCGTGCTGCTGTTGGGCTCGGCCACCACCTTGGCGGTCACCTCGCCCTCGAGCCCGATGGTCTCAGAGAGGATGAACGTCGCGCTACGGGCCGTATATCCGCCCTTGAGCAGCGTGTTGTTGAAGTACACGTTGCCGATGCAGACCGACTCTTCGGTGGAGGTGCTCACGAGGTAGATCTTCTCCATCCATCCGCTCTTGGTGTCGGCGTCGCCCACGTTGGACACTTTCCACGTCACGGTGGCCGACTGTCCGGGGGTGAGCGATGATGCGCCGAGGGCCACGTCGCTCACTTCGAGGTCGGGGCTCGACTCGCGCTGTATGGTGTAACTGCCGTTGGTGAAGCCCGTCTGTACGTTGTCGCCCTTGCGGTTGGCGATGACCACGTCGGAGAGCGTGATGGCGTGTACGGTTTGCGGGTCGAGACCCGTAGGCACGGTCATGGGGAAGTTGACCAGCGTGCCGCCGCTACCCCCGATGGGTTTGTTGCTCAGGTTGGCGATGACCACGGTATAGCGGTTGCTGCCCAGTGCCTTGGTCGTGATGGTATGGCCGTTGATGTTGCGGCTGTCGGTCAGCGTAGGTTGTGCGCCCGAGGTCTTGGAGAAGGGCAACTGTATATTGAACTGCACAGCCACCACCTCGTCGACATTGTCCATGCTGATGGGTATCATCACGTTCTTGCCCTGTCCGCCGGTGAGGGCGGCCACCGAGAGCGTGTTTTGCGCTCCGATGGCCACACTGATGAGGCAGAGCAGCACAAGCAATATGTATTTTCTGATGTTCATATCGTAAATGGTTCGTTGTTTTGGGGCGTATTTCTATTTTCTCACTACTTTCTTGCCGTTGACCACATACACTCCCTTGCATCCGATGCGGGTGAGCCGTCGGCCGGAGAGGTCGTAGATGGTGTCGTCGCCTTGCGACAGACCTATCTCCTCTATGCCTGTGGCTGTGCCGTCGATGGTCAGCGTCATGGCTTGGGCCTCAGGATCGGCAGCCGTAGCGCGGACAATCTGTGCCGGTTGACCGAGACGGAGCAGGCACTGATGGCCCGTGAGGGCATCGCCTGTCGGACTGATGATGACGACGCGCACGCCGGTAGCCGAATTGTGGGTGATCATCTGGTAGCGCTTGCTGCTGAGGAGCAGACGCACGTCGCTGGCCTTGACACCGCGGAGGGTCAGGTCGAGGGCACCCACTTCGCGGGTGGCGTCAATCCACAGACCACCGTCGGCGATGCTCAGATTGCCGTCGGCGATGGCGTTGTCACCGGGCATCGGTGCGAAGGACTTGGTCGTGGTGGTCTCCTCGTCGGTGATGAAGAGGTTGACCATGGCCACGACATCCTGCACATTGATGCTATTGCTCTCGTAGGTGTCGGCCGCCAGAAGGTTGAAGTTGCCGCTGTGCGTACCCACGATGTAGTTGAGCGTCTGTTGAGCGTCGAGCACATCGACAAGGCCGTCGGCGTTGGCATCGCCCTTGGTCCAGTGGAGTTGGGCGCGGAGTCGGGTGTAGGCCGCCGCTCCCTCGATGGGCTGCACGACAAACACCGTGCCTTGGGCGTAGGTGTAGTCGCCGCTGAGCGAGTAGCGGTAGGCTTCGCCATCGTAAATCATCTTTCCGGCGTAGTTGTTGCCCGAGGCCGTGAGCAGTTGCAGGGTGGGATGGGCGTTGAAGTCCTGTGCGGCGTGGTCGTAACTGATGAGCGATCCCAGCGCAATCTCCGACGATACGTCTCCGATGCCCCAGGTCTGCAGCGTGATGGTCTCCAGACTGCGTGTGCTGCACTGGTAGCCCAGGTTGAGGCTCGTGATAGTGGCGGGTAGCGGCTCGGTCAGTTCGGTGAACAGGCAGCGGCTCACGTTGAGCGAGGTCAGTGCCGTGAGTTGCTTGCAAAAAGCCGGGAGATCGCCCATCAGGGCATTGCTGCTCATATTGAGCGAGGTGAGGTAGGGCAGGGTGAACCCTTCGGTAGGCAGGGTGCCGTTCAGACCGAAGCCCGTCACGTTGATGGCCGTCACGTTGCCGTCGTCGTCGAAGGTCACGCCCGGCCATGCCGAGGTGGTGATGGCGTTGTTGTTGATCTTCCATGCGGTGGTCCATGCGCCGCCGTTGGTGGCGTTGTAGAGCACCTTCAGCGCCTCATAGTCGGAGAGCGACATATAGCGGCTGACGATCGACACGGCGTAGCGTGCGCTACTGTTGTTCGACTCGTTGGATTCGGCCACGGTGTTGTAGCAGTCGGTGGCCACGAGATAGTAGGCGTCGCCCGCGCTGGCTTCTGGACTGGTCACGGTGAACGTTGTGGTGTACTCTTCACCCGGAGCGAGCACGCCGTTATGACTCGTCGAGGCCACTTGGCTCAGCGATCCGTCGGCCGTGGCACTGTACCACAACATGTCGGTCCAATTGTTGCCGGTGCTGCCCTTGCCCGTATTGCGGATGACGGCCGTGACGGTGAACGCCGTCTTGGCCTTCACCTCCTCGGGGATGGTCACCGACACGATGGTCAGGTCGGGGCGGTACTTCACACTGAAGGTGCGTGTCTCGCTCTCGATGCTCTCGCCACATTCGCCGTAGGCGGTGACCTTCCATTCGTAGGTAGCGCCTTCGACCACCGTGATGGTCTGCGATGTAGCCGTGGAGTTGTACTTCACGCCGGCGGCCTCCTCCTCGCTGGCTCCCTCGTCGGTGCGGGTGACGAGGAGCGTATAGCCTGTGGCCAGCGATCCGAGACTGTTCCAGCGCAGGGTCTGCTGACCGGCGCTCAGGGCGCTGCCCGTAGCCGGCGACGCGAGGGTGAACGTCTGACTGCTGACGAGTGGTCGCACATATATAATATAGGTATAGGTGTAGAGCACGGCACTGCCGAGTAGTACATCCACATGATAGGTGACCTTGTCGATAGCCGATCCACCGTTCTCGAGCGTCATGGCCGGCAGATTGCCCGTGCCGATGGCCTCGTAGCCCGTGACGGTGCATCCGGCGGCGACGCTGGCCGTCCACGCTACTGTCACCTGACCATCGCTGCTGATGGCGGCCAAGGCTTCGGGTTGGGTGGTGGCACCCGAACAGATGGTCTGCCCCGTGTACTTGCCGATCTCGGCGATATTGATGACGGCTCCGTTGACGGCTATCTGCACGTTCTCAGTGCCGAGCGAGGCAATGAAGGTGGTCAACAGTTGCAGTTCGCTGTCTACGGCATTGGCCGTGAAGAGCAGCGTGGCGGCCTTCTCTTCTTCGCAGACAAAGGTCATCTTCACCTTTGCGGCGGTCAGCTTGTCGCCCAAGGTCTTGATCAGGGCGAGGGAGTCGGCCTCGGTGAGCGTGGCGGCGAATGTGTCGCTGCCCTGCACTCTGACGGTGATGTCGCCGTCGGGCTTGCACTGGCCGAGCAGGTCGAGGGCCTCGTGCAGGGAGGTGAAGTTGCGCGGTCCGGAGGCCGAGGCGTTGATGGTATAGTCGCCGTTGGCCGTCCAGGTGCTCGACGGATTGATCACGATGCTCTGCTCGGCGGTGACGGTCTTTACCACTCCGTGGGCGGTGAGCGTGACGTTGTAGGTGCCGTCGGTGGCGTAGATGTGCATCGGGTTGCGCTCGGTGCTGGTGGTGCCGTCGCCGAAGTTCCACTCAAACGACTGGACCGACGTGGTGCTCATGTTGGTGAACTGCGCGCGGTTCATGTAGCGGTCGACGGAGAAGAGGGCCTGCAGGTCGCTCTCGTCGAGGGTGGTCACGGTCAGAAGTCCGTTGCGGCTGGTGAACGCCTGTGTTGTGCCGTCGGTGAGCGTGGCGGTGATGTCGCCGAACTTCAGTGCGTAGGTGCCGTCGTCGAGTTCGGCGTCAGTGGTGACGGGGATACGCAGCAGTACACCGTTCTTCTCGCTGATCTGTGTGCCGCCCGTGAGCGACACGGTCAGTGTGGTGTCGCTTTGGCTGGCCGATACGGTGTAGGCCGAGGTGCGCAGGGTGGTCTGTATGCCTGTCACATCGGCCTGCACGTGTGGAGGCAGGGCGAGGGTGAAGGAGAGATCCTTCACGTTGCCGGTGTTCTCCATATAGATGGGCAACAGGGTGGTCTGTCCCTTGTAGGTGTCGGTTGTGGTGGCGTAGAGCGTGTAGCGGGCCTTGGTGTCGGTCGACGGTTCAGAGGGCGAGGAGGGTACAAAGTCGTAGTGGGCCACGAGGGTGATGTCCTCCGTCCCCATCGTCGAGGAGTAGGATCTGGATGTACTGGCCGTCTCGCCGCCGCGGGTCCAGTGGCTGAACGTGTAGTTGCTGTAGTCGTAGGCGTAGACGTAGAAGGTAGATCCCTCCTGCACCTGCATACCGCTAGTCTGCGAGAAATGGCCTGCCCCAGAAGGGTCGGCCGTGAAGTACACGCGGTGCTTGGTCTTGGTCTCGCTGGGCTCCGACGGATTGCCGGGCGTGTAGCGGTAGTTGGCCGTGAGCGTCTCGTCCTGCGCGGTGAAGGTGTAGGCGTAAGAGCGTGTCGTGCTCACGATGTTGCCGTTGCTATCGGTCCAGTTGAGAAACGTGTAGTAACTTTTCGTCGGCGCGGTGAGCGTGAGCGTGACGCCCTCCCGATAGGTGTAGTTCTCTGTAGACCCGACGTCGGCGGGATTGTAGACCACCTTGAGATGGCCTACGTTGCACGCCTTGTAGTGGGCGGTGAGGGTCACGTTCTTGTTGGAGGTGGTGTAGGTGAAACTCGAGTAGTCGCTCACCGAGGTGCTGTCGTCGTCGGTCCAACCCATGAACTGCCACCGCATGTCGTTGACCGTGGCCGACACCGTCACCTTGGTGTTCACCGGATAGTAGCCGGTGCCCTTGACGGTGGCAGCCTCGGCGGGCACGGCCTTCACGCTGAGGCGGTAGCGTGCGTTGGGTTCCGCCGGACTGTCGGGGTTGAAGTCCTGCCCTCTCGCCACTACGGTCAGTAGCAGGGCGAGGAGGACAAGCAGATATCTTGTGTTGTTCATTGCTTCACGATTTTCTTGTGGTTCTGGATGTAGACTCCCTTGGCGGAAGTGTCTTTCACGCGCACACCGCTCAGGGTGTAGATGCTGTGGTCGTCGGTCGCGTTGCTACCGTCGGTCACGTTGCGGATGCCGGTGGGCGTATCGAAGAGGAGGGTGAAGCGGCCTTCATCGGTGCCTTGTCCGGCCGAGAAGGTGTAAGGCATCGACAGCACTTCTACTCCGTGGTCGCAGAGACGGGCGTTGAGATTGCTGCGCTCGATGTTGAGGGTGTAGGTGCCGTCGGCGGGGAAGTACATACCCAGTTGTACCTTGCCGCTCTGGTGCGCGCCCTCGTTGATGGCATAGAGGTCATCGCCTGAGTGGGTGTAGATCTGCGGTGTGCCCTCATAGGCGAGCATCTTGCTGGCGTCGTTGTCGGCGCAGAAGGCATCGCTGGCCGTGGCGTTCACCACTATGCGGGTGCGGTCGGTCGGTGTGCCCTCACCGCTGAGGGTGATGTCGATGAGGCGGCGCTGGGTGGCAACAGGGGCTTGTTGCTTGGTCAGAGTAGAGTGGTCGATGGTGTTGGTGATCTGTCGTCCGTCGGGTTGGAAGGTGATATTGTCTACTCCCGTCGGTTTTTGTACAAAGAAAGCCTGGAGAGGATAGAGGGCCAGTTCATCGTCGGCCACGCTATAGGCCGTGAAGGTAGAATTGTCAGGATTCCACAGGGTGATGGGTGCGGTGTAGTCCATGTGGTAGATGTCGTAGAAGCAGGGGTAGGGATTGCCCACGAGGTTCCATCCGGCATCGTTGCTCACGGTAGAGGCATACTCCTCGAGCGGTTGTACGACAGCGGTGCTGCGGAAGATATCGTTGTGGGTCTCCTCGGTGGCGGGCATACTGACATTGTCGCTGCTGCTCACGCGGAAGATATAGCCTTGACCTTCCTTGAGGGTGGCATCGTCGGCCACGTCCTTCCAGTTGCTGCCCGAACCGTTCTCGGCGCGGCTGGCAGAATCGTAGTAGCGTATGGCCAGACCGGCGGTGCCGCTCGTGATGTCGCTACGCTTTACGTCGAAGGGCATGCAGACATAGTACCAGTAGCCCGAGTTCAACCAAATATGGATGGTCGAGGCGGTTGAGGTCATGGCGTTGCAGCGACTGAGCAATACAGGGCACCATTTCGCAAGGGTTGATCCCCATAGGTACTGGGTGTACTTGCCCAATGCTTGAGGATTGTCACCATTGACTATCAGTTTGGTATTGCCCGTGGTGCTACTGCTTGATTCGTATGAGTTGTAGAGTGTGAGGTCGGGTGAGTTGGGTATGCGGCTGTTGCTGGAAAGTTCGAGTTTGGAGTAAAGGCTGATGCTCTTTACCTCGTTGGGATTGACATCTACCGAAGTGAACTTGCTCCAGTAGTCGTGCAGTTTATAACTTACGGTGGCGTACTCTGGCACGTAGAGGGTGATGCCAGATGTGGTGTAGAACGGTGCGCTGCTGGCCACAGACGGTGGCGCAGGCGCGTTCACGTAGACACGCTTCAAGGCCGATGGACTGCTGTAGAAACAACTGCTACCGAGACTATTTACCGATGCACCGATGGTGACTTCCTCCAGGGCGGTGCAACCAAAGAATGCGGAAGAGGGAATATAGGAGATGTTATCGCTGAGGATGACTTTTTTGAGGGATGTGCAATATTCGAAATTTGAATAATTACTGCCCATACTGATGATATTGGGTAGAACGGCCTCTGTCAGCGCCTCGCAATGACTAAATGCATACTCGTAGATGTATTTTGTCTTGGAGAAGTCTATCGACGGTAAGGCGTAACAATCTCGGAATGCGTAACTGCTGATGGTGACAGGTGCCAAGTCTTCGACTTTTTGGAGTTTATAGCAATAGTAAAAAGCCCAGCTCAAAACTTTTGTAACATTGTTGCACCCAGTCACCTCTCTTAGTGAATCACAATTATAGAAACAATGAGTAGGTATCGTCTTGATACTACCGCCCAAGTCTGCAGTCTTCAGTTGGTCGTTATTATAAAAAGCACATTCGCCAAGACCTCTCATGCTCGACGGAAGCACGAGGCTTGTGATGTTGTTCTGATAGAAGGCGTAACTGCCGATACTGTCGCATCCGTCGGGCAAGGTCAGCGAACCTATGAGGTAAAGGTCGTAGAACGCTTTGTCGGCGACGGTCTTCAGGGTGGGAGGGAAGGTGACTAATCGTAGGGCGGTCTTGGCGAAGGCATTGGCCGGTATCTCGGTGATGTCGGCCCCCGAGAGGTCGATAGCGAGGAGGCCGGTCATGTTGTTGATGGTGTTCCAGTCGTCGGCGTTCATCTTGCCCGAGAGACGCAGGTATTGCATGTCGGGTAGGGTGTTGACCTTCGAAAGGGCCTCAATACCCAGGGTGCCGGCGGCAGCGAGGTTGATGTCGATGTATTGGCTCTCAACGGTTTTTATACTGATACTTGACAGTGCCATGGCCTGAGTGTAATTGCTATAGGTGAAATAATCGTGGTAATAGCCAATCTTGATGGTGTGCTCGCCTTCCTCCATAGAGAAGAAAAGAAGTGTACTGACACCGGAATATGTATTCTTTTCAACTAAAACGTCATCAAGATATACTCGATTTTCGTCAGAACCATAAACGCCCGATGTGAAAACGTAGCGGAGGGTCACCCGACCTTTGGCTTGCACCTTCAGGGTGATGCCAGAGAAAGTATATCTGGCAGTCTTACCGTGCGTACTGGTCGCCACGCCGTCTTCCACAGTCCAAGGGTAGGCCGCGTCATTGGATAGTTCGGTGAGGGTGATATCGTCAGAAGTGGTGACGAGGGGTCTCAGGTCGGCGTCGATATCCGCCAAAGCCTGTTGTATGCCCACGGTCATGAGGGCAACAAAGAGGAGGAAATACTTTTTCATGTGTGTATGTGTTTTTGTTTTGTTTTTCGCGAAGTGAAAAGAGATTCTGCGTCGTCTGCGCAGACGGGTGAGGTAGAGGTATGCACCCGACGGGCATTCTTGGGGTGTGTCCGGGTGCAGGGTATTCGGTGCTTGAGGTGGAGTGGGGCGGCGGTACATCCGTTGTCCGTCAATAGACCTCCTCGTCGTAGGAAGCATTATCTCCCCAACTGTCGTTCAGCCATTGGTCGTCCCATATACTGTTCTTGTTGGATCGTGGCGTGGGTGTCCCGTGTTCGCTGGCATTGCCGCTACCGGAGATGGTCAGCATCAGCGACTCCGACTTGACGGCCACCACGTGAATGTAGGGTGCAGTGTAGTGTCTTTTCTTGTGTTTCATATCTTATCGGTTTTTTTGTTTTTTCGGGGGTAACGGTGTGTGGAGTTTTGTTGGAAAAGTCAGGCGGTTAATCCGCCGTTTTGAAAAGAATTTTGTCACATTGCAAAGGAACAAAACCGCCGGCGAAACGAGTAGGATATTTTTTTCAAAAAATGGCCAATTCCTTACAAAATGCTGGGGAATAGGGGGTTGGGGTGTTCCTATCTATTGCCCCTGTAAGGGGCGCAGATTATAGGATAGGGGCTCGCCCCTATCTTTATTGCATATTTCAAACGCTGCCCCTGTAAGGGGCGCATAATTCAATGTGCGAGTTTGAAATATGCGCCCCTTACAGGGGCAATGTTTGAAATAAATGTGTAAAAACGTAGGGGTAAACCCCTACGCTATAATCTGTCGTCCCTACGGGACTCTTCACCTGCTAACATTTTCCCCTCTTTTCCCCGATGAAATGGGCCAAAATTGACGATACTCCTCTTTTCTTGCAAATATTCCTCTGTCTTTTTGTTGTCCAACTCCGATAAAAACTGTACTTTTGTCATAGTTTGTATACTTTCTCAATAAAAATGCGGACCCGTTCATCCGCCAAAACCAAAAACCAAGTCCTTTTATGAGAAAAAGAACCCTACACCTCTTCCTTCTCTTCCTGACCGCGCTGCTCTTCTCGCGGCCTGCCCACTCCCAACCCCCATCGCGACCGCTCGCCCCCGGCGACAAGGCCGATGCCCTCACCGCACTACTCCATGCCGGACGGTCGGTGACCCACACCGGACCGCTCGGCACGTTGCACGCCCGCGGCGGACACTTCCGCCAGATTGTTACCCCACGCCTCTCTACCACTGCGGCGACAAGAAAAACCCCGCGCCTGTTGGCCGACACCGGAGCCGGCACTGAACTGTGGGGTGTGGTGCTCGCCAGCGATTCGTGGAGCGATATCGACTATTGGGAATATCCCTACGGCATCTATAGTCTGGCCAAGGGCGCCACATCGCTCACACCGCTCGTCACCGATACCTACGGACTCGAGATCAACGGTGGCGGCGCTTTCTTTGATGACAAGTTTCATGGTGTCAACTACTACGAATATGACGGTACATTCTACTATGCCACCTATGTAGAGTACACGACCGATACTTGGGAGACCACCGACAACTCCAGCCAATACTCCTACGACGCAAGCCTCGTGGCCTATGCCACCGCCTACGACAATACTACCGGCACACTCTACGCCCTGCTCCGCGCCGACTCATCGGACAAGATGAATGTCGGCACAATCGACTACTCGTCGCTCTCGACGCAGGTCATCGGCGAAGCCGAGCGCATCTATGTCGCCCTCGCCTCCGGCACCGACGGCACGCTCTACGCCATCGGCACCGACGGCAATCTCTATCGTCTGTCGAAGACCGACGGCACATCGACCCTCGTGGGCAGCACCGGCGTAAAGCCCGGCACCAAACTGCAGAGCGCTACCGTAGACCAAGCCACCGGCACGATGTACTGGGCCGCGGTGAAGTCTGACGATACCTCCGCCCTCTACACGGTCGACACCACCTCGGGTGCCGCTACCAAGGTGATGGACTTCTCCGACAACGCCGAGATCGTCTGTCTCTATGCTCCGGTGAGCGCCAATCCTGCCGCACCCGCTGCAGTACAAAATGTGGAGGCCCTCTTCGAGGGTACATTGCTCACGGGTACCGTATCGTTTGACCTGCCCACCACGACCGAGGGCGGCGATGCCCTCTCGGGTAGTCTGACCTACACCGTGACCGACGGCACCACGACCGTCGCCACAGGCACAGCCGCCGCTGGCGCACATGTCGATGCCCCCGTGACGCTCGCCGCCGCTGGCAAGCACGAGATATCGGTGGTGGCCGCCAATGCCGCCGGACAAAGCAAGAAGACCACCGTCCGCACCGAGTGGATCGGTCCCGACGAACCCCTTCCGCCCTCGGATGTACACCTCACCATCAGCGACAAGGGTCATGTGCTGCTCACATGGACACCCGTGTCCGAAGGCATGAACGACGGTGCGGTAGACCCCACCCACGCCCTCTACACCGTCACCCGTGAGACCGACGGCAAGGTGGTGGCCGAGAATGTCACCGACACCTGCTTCGAGGAAGACCTCGACATCACGACCTACACCCCCTACCGCTACTCGGTGAGCGTCGTCTGCGACGGCATCGCCAGTCCGTGGGGCGCCTCCTCAAATATCGTCAAGGCCGGTGCGGCCTTCGAGATACCCTGGACAGAGGATTTCGGCAGCACCTCGGCACTCAATATCTTTGAGACCCTCGATGTCAACGGACACAGCGGCTGGCGCTACGGCTACCAGTTTGTCAGCAATCAGACCGACCGCTACGGACGATACGCCTCCGACTCGTGGCTCATCACCCCGCCCCTGCACCTGCTCGCCGCCCGCGCCTACTATCTGCGCTTCTCCGTCTGCAGCGGCGAGGAGTCGACACAGTGTGTTGAGGCCGCCTACGGACAAGGCACCGACCCGACCGCTTATACCCGTGTGGTAGACCCGATGGATGTCAACTCGCCCCTGACCTATATTCCCGTAGAACAACTCGTGCGCATCGATGCCGCCGGCGACTATCGCTTCGGTATACACGACATCAGCAAGGCCGGTGCCGACGAGACCCGTGTCAACCGCATCGAGGTGGTGGCCGGACCGCTCTATACCGCCCCCGACTCCGTGATCGCCCTCACCGCCACCGCCGCCCCCAAGGGCGAACACCGCGCTACAATCGCCTTCACCGCCCCGACACGCACCTTCGCTGGGCAGACGCTCGCCTCGCTCACCGAGATTGAGGTGGTGCGCGACGACAGTGTGACCGTGGCTACCGTCAGTCCGGCCCAGCCGGGCAAGGCTTACACCTGCACCGACGTTACCACTTCGCTCACCGACGGTTGGCACACCTACACGGTGACCGCCTACAATGGCGACGGTCTCGGTCTGAAGCGCACCGTCCGCACCTATGTGGGCATCGACGTGCCGCAGGCTCCGCGCGACTTCACCATCGCCGACCAACTCGACGGTACGGCCCTCTTCTCCTGGCACGCTCCCATGACCGTCGGCATCAATGGCGGCTATGTCGACACCACCGCCGTACACTATAATATATATACTGTGGGCGAAGAGGAACTGACCCCCGTAGCGCAGACCGCCGACCGCTCGATCACCGCATCGGGCATACCGCAGACCGGAGCGCAGGGCGTGTTGGCCTATGCCGTCAGCGCCGCCTCGACCGTCGGCAGCGGCGACTATGCCGCGCAGTACATCATCGCCGGCGCTCCCTACACCGTGCCCTTCCATGAAGGATTCCCCGAGGGCAATCCCGAAAATGCCTTCTGGCTCTCTACCAATACCGGCAACGGCACGTTTGGTACATACGACAGTATGTCGTCGGACGGCGACGGCGGATGTGCCGGATTTATCCCGAACGTCGACGGCGACAGTGCCGCCTTCAGCAGCGGCAAGATTGCCCTCGGCGAGACAGGTACTCCCGTGCTGACCTTCTCCTACTACGCTATCGCCCAGGCCAAGGCCGCGCTCACCGTGCGCATCGCCGTGGGCAATTCCCGTCAGAGTACCGCGCTGCGCACCATCGACTATCGCGACATCTCGCGCGACGGATGGCAGAAGGCTGCCGTCAATCTCTCACCGTATGTGGGCAAGGGCTATATCACCCTCTCCTTCTGCGCCAAGGCCGAGGACGGCAATATGCCCGTCGTCATCGATGATATACGCATCGGCGAACTGCCTGCCCACGACGTGGCGGCTACGCTCACCGCTCCGACCCGCATCAATATGGGTGCCAATGGCGAGTTTGTGGTCGGTGTCGACAATGTAGGGTCGGCCGACGCCCGCGGCGTGAAAGTATCACTCTATGCCGGCGACGAGGTGGCCGACGAGCAGACCGTCGACGTGCCTGCGTTCACCTCGCAGGAACTGCGTCTGCACTTCCGTCCCACACCGACCAGCAAAGACAGTATCGCCTTCCATGCCGAGGCCGTCTACGCCGAGGATGTCGACAATACCAACAACATCACTCAGACGGATGTCGTGGCCATCGTGCGTCCCTTCTATCCTACGGTCGACGATCTCTCGGCCGTGCAGACCGGCAGTGACGTGTCGCTCTCGTGGAGCGCACCCGACCTCAATGACGGCATCGTGACCGAGACGTTTGATACCTACACGGCCTTCTCTATCGCCAACGTAGGCAACTGGACCCTCTTCGATGGTGACGGCGCAAAGACCACCTCTATCTATGGCGCATCGACCTGGCCTCACTCGCAGGAACCCTACGCCTATGTGGTCTTCAATCCTACCGACGCCGGACTCAATCTGACTAGCCTGCCCAAGTACGCTCCGCACTCCGGCACGCAATATATGGCCGCCTTCGCCTGCGACTACACCAAGGCTCCGCTCGGCCACAACGACGACTGGCTCATCACGCCCCAACTCTCGGGCAAGGCGCAGACCGTATCGTTCTATGCCAAGTCGGTCGACTCGGCATGGTGTACCGAGAGTTACGAGGTGCTCTACTCCACCACCGATACCGACACGGCCTCCTTTGTCAAGGTAGCCGAAGGCGAACTTGGTGACGAGTGGACCGAAATCACCGCCTCACTGCCCGCCGGAGCGAAGTACATGGCCATACGCTGCGTATCCAAGGATCAGTTTATCTTCATGGTCGACGATGTCACCTATCAGGGCATCATGCCCCAGATTGTCGCATACAATGTCTACCGCGACGGACAACTCCTCGCCACCGTACCGTCAGACCGCACCGCCTACACCGATGCCGGAGCAGGCAGCGGCGACCACTCCTATGTAGTGACCGTAGTCTATGGCGACGGCGAGTCGGCCGCGTCCAACGTTTGTCATGTCGTGGCCACAGGTATCGGCGACGCTACCGCCGGACAAGTATCCGTCAGCGGCGGCAAGGGCGTGATACGCATCGCCGGAGCCGATGGTCAGACGGTGCGCGTCTATGCCACCGACGGCCGTCTTGTGGCCTCCACCGAGGGCAAGCCGAGCATGACCATTGCCGTCACCGCAGGGCAATATCTCGTCACTGTAGGTAGCAAAACCGACAATGTGGTCGTGAAATGATGAGAAATCAGCCAGATATACGGTTGTTTATTCAGAAAAAATTGGAAATTCTTGTGCGTATGCAGAATAATTAGTAATTTTGCACCGTTCAGTGGAATGAGGGGCCCCGAGAGGGCTCCTCATTTTTTAATAGTGAAAATCACCGTATGATAAACAAGAACACCGTAAAGGAAATCGTCGACGGATGGCTCGACGGCAAGGAGTACTTCCTCGTGGACATTGAGATCAGTGCCGACGACCGTATTGTCGTCGAGATCGACCATGCCGATGGCGTATGGATCGAAGACTGCGTGGAACTGAGCAAGTATATCGAGGAACACCTCAGCCGTGACGAGGAAGACTACGAACTCGAAGTAGGGTCGGCCGGCCTCGGTCAGCCCTTCAAGGTGCCCCAACAGTACGTCTGCTGCATCGGCAAGGAAGTCGAAGTGCTCGACGCCGACGGCAAGAAAGTACGCGGCATCCTCAAGAGCGTCGACGGCAACGCCTTTACCGTCACCGTGCAGGAGAAGGTCAAGGTAGAAGGAAAGAAACGCCCCCAAGTGGCCGATGTCGACCACACCTACGAGATGGACAAAGTGAAATATACAAAATATCTAATCAATTTCAAATAAGGCTATGGCAGCAAAGAAAGCAGATGAGGGCATGAATATGCTCGACACCTTCAAGGAATTCAAGGAAACCAAGAATATCGACCGCACCACACTCGTGAGCGTGCTTGAAGAAAGTTTCCGCAATGTGCTCGCCAAGATATTTGGTAGCGACGAAAACTTCGATGTCATCGTCAACCCCGACAAGGGCGACTTCGAAATCTACCGCAACCGCGTCGTTGTGGCCGACGGAGAGGTGGAGGACGAGAACAAGCAGATCTCCCTCACCGACGCACAGAAAATAGAAGCCGACTTCGAAGTGGGCGAAGACGTGTCAGAGCGCGTGGAGTTCTCCAAGTTCGGCCGCCGCGCCATCCTCAACCTGCGCCAGACCCTGGCCTCGAAGATACTCGAACTCGAGCACGACTCGCTCTACAACAAGTACAAAGACCGCGTCGGACAGGTCATCGCCGGCGAGGTGTACCAGGTATGGAAGCGCGAGGTACTCATCATCGACGACGAGAACAACGAACTTCTCCTGCCCAAGTCTGAGCAGATACCCTCCGACGTCTACCGCAAGGGCGAGACCATACGCGCCGTCATCGCACGTGTAGACAACGAGAACAACAACCCCAAGATCATCCTCTCGCGTACCAGCCCCATGTTTCTCCAGCGTCTGCTCGAGGCCGAAGTACCCGAGATCAACGACGGACTCATCGCCATCAAGCGCATCGCCCGTATGCCGGGTGAGCGTGCCAAGATCGCCGTCGAGAGTTACGACGACCGCATCGACCCCGTAGGTGCCTGCGTCGGTGTCAAGGGTAGCCGCGTACACGGCATCGTGCGCGAACTCTGCAACGAGAATATCGATGTCATCAACTACACCGCCAACACCAAACTCTTCATCCAGCGTGCACTCAGCCCCGCCACTATCTCCAGCATCAGCATCGACGAGGAGAACCACAAGGCAGAGGTGTACCTCCGTCCCGAGGAAGTGTCGCTCGCTATCGGACGCGGCGGACTCAATATCAAACTGGCCTCCATGCTCACCGAGTACACCATCGACGTATTCCGTGAGGTGCAGGAAGGCGAAGAGGAGGAAGATATCTACCTCGACGAATTCTCCGACGAGATCGACCAGTGGGTCATTGATGCCATCAAGGGTATTGGTCTCGACACCGCCAAGGCAGTCATCAACGCTCCCCGCGATATGCTCGTAGAGAAGGCCGACCTCGAAGAAGAGACCGTCGACAGCGTGCTCAACGTGCTCCGCGCCGAATTTGAAAAATAATTCCCCTCAGGAGGGCCGCGCCAGCGCGCGGCCATTCCGGTATATATCCAATTGTATCCCACGGAGATAAATTCCACGGAGAGACGATCACCCAAAGAAACAAAAGAAAACGTATCACGAAGAAATAGACAATGAGCATCAGGTTAAACAAAGCATTAAGTGAATTGAACATCGGACTCCAGACGGCAGCGGAGTTCCTGGCAAAGAGAAGCGATTTGGGCGAATTCAAGTCTGAACTGAGTTTCAAACTCAACGACGCCCAATACAAAGCCCTCGTCGCCAATTTTCAGCAGGACAAGGAAGTGCGCTCCCAGGCAGAGAAACTCTTCCAAAAGAAACCTGCGAAGACCACCAAGCCGCATACGGCCGAGAACAAGGAAGGCCGTTCCGGACAACCTCTCACCTCGACACTGAAGCAGCAGTACAAGCCGCTGGGCAAGATAGACCTCAGCGCTTTCGAGAAGAAGCCCGCCGCCAAGGCACCTGTCGCTCAGTCGTCGTCCACCGCTACACAACCCAAGGCTGCTGCCGTCAGCCCCGTAGCCGAAAAACCCGCCACCAAGCCCGCCGCACCCGCAGCCGCCGAGCAACCCAAGCCCGCACAGCCCACTGCTCCGGTAGCCGAGCCTAAGCCCGCCGCACCCGCAGCCGCCGAGCAACCCAAGCCCGCACAGCCCACCGCTCCGGTAGCCGAGCCCAAGCCCGCCGCACCCGCAGCCGCCGAGCCTAAGCCCGCCACACCCGCAGCCCAGCCTGCCGCTCCGGCCGCCACAACGACCTCTGCCCCAGCCGCTGAGGAAAAAAGTCAGTCGACCGTGTTCACCACCAGCGCCGAGAAGAAAATCCTCGGAGCCACCAAGGTGAACATCCTCGGCAAGATCGACCTCGCCACGCTCAACCAAAGCACCCGCCCGAAGAAGAAATCGAAGGAGGAACGCCGCAAGGAGCGCGAAGAGAAAGGCCAGCAAGGAGGCGAGCGCAAGAAGCGCGAGCGTATCAGCAAGGTGCGCGTCGATGTCAACGCCGCCGCCAACCAGCAAGGCGGTGGACAAGGCGGACAGCGCAACAACAACAATAATAACAACAACGGCGGCGGCAACAACAAGAAGAAAAAGCCCCGCAACCGCTCGCAAAAACCCGCCGAGGTCAACGACGTAGACGTAGCACGTCAGGTGAAGGAGACCCTCGCCCGTCTGACCAACAAGCAGAACCAAAACAAGAAGGGCGCCAAGTACCGCAAGGAAAAGCGCGAAGCCGTACAGGAACGTCTCGACGCAGAAATGCGCGAGGAGAGCAAGGACAGCAAGACACTCAAACTCACTGAGTTTGTGACCGTCAGCGAACTGGCCAACATGATGAACCTGCCGGTCAACAAGGTCATCGGAACGCTCATGAGCGTCGGCATCATGGTGTCTATCAACCAGCGCCTCGATGCAGAGACCATCAACCTCGTGGCCGACGAGTTCGGCTTCAAGACCGAGTACGTCAGCGCAGAAGTGCAGGAAGCCATCACCGAAGCCGAGGACGACGAGAACGATCTCGAATCGCGCGCTCCTATCGTCACCGTCATGGGACACGTCGACCACGGTAAGACCTCACTGCTCGACTATATCCGCAAGACCAACGTCATCGCCGGTGAGGCCGGAGGTATCACCCAGCACATCGGCGCCTACAACGTCAAGTTGGAAGACGGCCGCCGCATCACCTTCCTCGATACCCCGGGACACGAGGCCTTCACCGCCATGCGTGCCCGCGGTGCCCAGGTCACCGATATCGCCATCATCATCATCGCAGCCGACGATGCCGTGATGCCTACCACCAAGGAGGCCATCGCTCACGCACAGGCCGCCAACGTACCGATGGTGTTCGCCATCAACAAGATCGACAAGCCCGGAGCCAACGCCGATCGCGTGCGCGAGGAACTGGCCGGCATGAACCTCCTCGTAGAGGAGTGGGGCGGCAAGTACCAGTGCCAGGAGATCAGCGCCAAGAAGGGCGTGGGCATCAAGGAACTCCTCGAAAAGGTGCTCCTCGAAGCCGAAATGCTCGACCTCAAGGCCAACCCCAACCGCAAGGCTACCGGTTCGATCATCGAGTCGTCGCTCGACAAGGGCCGCGGCTACGTCTCCACCGTGCTCGTATCCAACGGTACACTGCGCGTGGGCGACAACGTGATTGCCGGAACAAGTTACGGACGTATCAAGGCCATGTTCAACGAGCGCAACGCCCGTATCGAATCGGCCGGACCCGCAGAGCCCGCCATCATCCTCGGTCTCAACGGCGCACCTACCGCCGGCGACTCCTTCCACGTGCTCGACACCGAAGTGGAAGCCCGCGATATCGCCAACAAGCGTCTGCAACTGCAGCGCGAGCAGGGACTGCGCACCCAAAAGCGACTCACCCTCTCGGACATCTCTCACCGTATCGCCCTCGGATCGTTCAAGGAACTCAATATCATCGTCAAGGGCGATACCGACGGAAGTATCGAGGCCCTCTCCGACTCGTTCATCAAACTCTCGACGGAGAAGATCAAGGTCAACGTCATCCACAAGGCCGTCGGACAGATCTCCGAAAGCGATGTCACTCTGGCCGATGCCTCCGATGCCATCATCGTCGGCTTCCAGGTACGTCCCTCTGCCGCTGCCCGCAAACAGGCTGAGCAGGAGGGTGTCGAGATCAACACCTACTCGGTCATCTACGATGCCATCGACGACGTGAAGTCGGCCATGGAGGGTATGCTCGACAAGGTGAAGAAGGAAGTCGTCACCGGTCAGGTGGAAGTGCGCGAGGTCTACAAGATCTCGAAGGTCGGCACCGTTGCCGGAGCCTACGTCACCGAAGGCAAGGTACACCGCACCGACAAAGCCCGCGTGGTACGCGACGGTATCGTCGTACACACCGCCCCCATCAACGCCCTCAAGCGATTCAAGGACGATGTCAAGGAGGTCGGCGTCAACTTCGAGTGCGGTATCTCGCTCGTCAACTTCAACGACATCCAGCAGGGCGAC
>CAVJZJ010000017.1:0-59844 GCA_963653995.1 Flexilinea sp. | reverse complement strand
AAATCTGTTCGGCTAAAATTCAAAAATCCAACAAAGGTAATTTATAGAACCCGCCTTATAATAATTACAGGTAGTGGAATGTCACCACACTGGCAATTATTCTACATTTTTAAGTATGTCGAGCAGATGATCCCATACCATCTGGACGGTAGGTATGTAGAGACGCTCGTCGGGCGTATGCACACCGCGTAGGGTGGGTCCGAAGGATACCATATCGAGGTTGGGGTAACGCTCGGAGAAGAGACCGCACTCGAGTCCGGCGTGTATGCCCTTGACTACAGGATCCTTGCCAAAGAGTTTCTTGTAGGAGTCTACGACGGCCTTGGTCAGACTGCTGTCGGGATTCATCTTCCATGCAGGATAGCCCTCACTGGTCATCACCTCAGCACCAGCAAGTTGGAACACGGCACGGATGGTATTGCACTCGTTGGTGAGGTTGCTCATCACATTGGAGCGCTGCGAGGTGACGATGAACACATCGCTCTCGTTGGTGACAACGCTGGCCACATTGCTCGAGGTCTCCACCATCCAAGCGAGCGCCTCATCCTGGCACATGGCGAACACGCCGTTGTCGATGCCCTGCAGGGCCAGTATCAGATTATGGCTGGTAGCAGCGGGCAAAACGGGAGTGGCATCGGTGCTCTCCATAGCAAACACCATAGTAGTGTCAGTCACATGATACTCATCTTCCACCTCAGCGGTGAAGATATTCCAGTCTGCGCGTACGGTCTCCTTGTCTGCGGTGGGCACAGCGAAGACGATACGGCCGTCACGGGGAATGGCGTTGTGCATCTTGCCCGAGTCAAACGAGGCGAGACGCAGATCGGTCTTGTCCTGCTCGAGATAGAGGAAGCGGGAAAGTATCTTGATGGCGTTGGCACGCTTCTTCTCGATATCGTCGCCAGAGTGACCACCATTGAGTCCCTTGAGCGATGCTGACATGAAGAAATATCCAGCAGAAGCCTCTTCGCGTGTGAAGGTAAACTTAGCTTGGGTCGTTCTACCTCCGGCGCACGATACGAAGATTTGTCCTTCGTCCTCAGAATCGAGATTGATGAGCATATCGCCTTTCATAAATCCGGCCTTCATACCCATTGCACCCGTAAGACTGGTCTCCTCGTCACGGGTGAAGACACACTCGATAGGACCGTGCTCTATATCGTCGCTGTCGAGGATGGCCAGTTCGATGGCACATCCTATACCATCGTCAGCACCGAGGGTCGTACCCTTGGCCTTGAGCCAGTCGCCGTCAATATAGGTTTGGATAGGGTCTTCAGCAAAATTGATTTCCACATCGACCAGTTTGTCACACACCATATCCATGTGACTTTGCAGGATGACGGTCGGGCGGTTCTCGTAACCCGGAGTGGCGGGCTTGCGTATGATAACATTGCCAGTGGCATCGGTCTCGGTCTCAAGTCCGTGGCTCTTGCCAAACTCCTGAAGATAGGCGATCATCTTTTCCTCATGCTTCGAGGGACGGGGTATCTGGTTGATTTTGGCAAACTGCTCAAACACGCGGGCAGGTTTCAGTTCGTTTTTGTTCATGACGTATATTGCTGTTTGTTCTTTACTTTTGTACTTTTGTTTTAATACTTTTTATTGCACAGATGCGCCAAATAAGTGACCTTTTGCTTCGCCTACTCAGTTTTTTACCGTATCTTTGCACGCACAAAAGTAGTAAAAATGATAGAAACATTGCTCCTCACCGTGTTAATAATTGCTATTGCGTTTGCGTTGCTGAGCGTAAAAGTACTGCTTCGCCGCAACGGCGAGTTCTCCTCACAGCACATTCACGACAATCCCGGTATGAAGGCACGCGGCATACATTGTGTTATCGACCAGGATCGGGAGGCACGACAGAAGAACAAAGCCTACTGACCATCTGCTACAAACCCCTAAACAACAGAAGCAAAGAGTTTCCTACAAAGCAACAGAAAAGAATAAAAAAAACAGATACAAGATGAACAAGAAACACTTTTTCGGCACATTCGCCGTGGCTGCCGTAGCCACGCTGGCGATGACATCGTGCGACAAGTCACAGCCCCAGGTCGACGCCAAGGACGACGCCAAGACTGAAGTCGCTCCCACATCTACAAAGATTGCCTATGTCGAAGTAGACAGCATCATGACCCAATATACCTTCTGCAAGGAATACTCACTTATCCTGCAAAAGAAAGGACAGAACATACAGAACACGCTCAGCCAGAAGCAGCAGCAACTGCAGGCCGCAGCCGCCAACTTCCAGCAGAAGGTGCAGCAGAACGCCTACACCCGCGAGCAGGCACAGAGCATACAGGCCCAGTTGCAGCGTCAGAGCAGCGATCTTGATGCCCTCAACCAGCGTCTGAGTTCCGAGTTCCAGACCGAAACCGAAAAGTACAACAACGCCCTGCGCGATAGCATCAGCCACTTCCTCGCCGCCTACAACCGCGACAAGAAGTATAGCCTCATCTTGAGCAAGGCCGGCGACAACATTCTCTATGCCGACAAGTCACACGACATCACCAAGGACGTGATCGCCGGACTGAACAAAGCCTACAAGTCCAACTTGTCGGCTGCCGAAAGCAAGAAGAAATAATACGTTTATAAATCACATAGATAGGCGACGGACACCGGGGCAGACAAGACCGCGGACCCGTCGCCTACTTCTTTTTTAGGGCGGTTGGTATGCCTATATTAGAAATCAAGGATGGAGTTTTGCCCGGCGTAGATGCCACAACGTCGACCCCACTCTCATTTATTGTCCGTCCGGGCGAGATTGTTGCCTTGGTACCGGAGAATACAGACGACGGAACGTCCGTGCTCCGGACGTTTCTCGGTTTCAGACCACTTGCACAAGGCTATGTATCGGTCGACGGCGAACCCATCTTTCCTCCCGTTGCCCATCTTTTCCGGTGCGACATGACCTATCTTCCAGCCGATTTCTCCATGCCGTTTGCTACAGTGGAGGAAATGGTCAAATCTGTGTTCTTCCTGAAATCCAATGCAGACAATCCCTTCCGCAAGCACGACCTCAACGTATACTGGCGTGAACTCGACATTGCCCCCGACACCTACACCCTTCCGCTCCGTGAGGTAGCGCAAGACGTGGTGCAGCGCATCCTGCTGGCTTCTACGACCATGTCGAAGCACCCCATCGTACTACTCGACCATCCCACATCCCGTCAAGACGACACCCATTCGCAATTGGTGGCCAGATTCCTGCGCAGCAACACATTCGCCCAGTCGTCAGTACTTGTCGCCACAGACGATGAGCATCTGCTATCGGTGTGCGACCGCACCATACATCTTTATAGTAGCAATACGATAGAACATCACAAAGACAAGATATGAAGTTGACACTATATACACTGCTTTTCGCTGCCTTGTTCTTGGCCGTACCTTTGGCCACGGCAGCCGCGCTACACATCCGTTTCCTTCCCCGCATATGGAAAGCCGCACTCCGCACGGTACTTCTGATGGTAGCGGAAGGAGGCATATTGTGGTACCTGTTCCGGGAGAACAGTCTCCTGCTCAATGTGCTCTTCGTATTTTTGGCCATCATCTTTTCCACATTGGTGGCCGTCGTACGCGCAAGAGTCGGTACACGCACCGGATTCGTACCCGTTGTGGTGGGTATGTGCGTAGGGGTCATCGCAGTGGGACTGTGCACCCTGGGAGTATTGACTGGCATGGAAGGATTGTTCCAGACCCGCTATCTCGTGCCAGTCACGGGCATGATGGCCGGTTGTGCCACGGTGACCTGCGGTCGCGCCCTGGGCGTATACTACACCGGACTGCGCAAGCACGCCCAAATCTACTTCTACCTTCTCGGCAACGGCGCCACCCACACCGAAGCCCTGCATCACTTTTTCCGTCGTGCCGTCGAGGCGGCCCTACTTCCCGGAGCCGACAGAATGGCGGCTGCAGTGGCAGGCCTTTCCCCCTATGTAGTATGGACGGCACTGATGTGTGGCACCGACGTTGTGAGCGCCATCCTGCTGTTTGCTCTGCTTGTCTCAGCCACCTACTGCGCAGGTGTGGTCGCTGTCATCGTGGCAGTACGCGTGGCCCAGTGGTACGGAGTAGACGAATACAGTCGACTCAAGAGTCGTTGACTTATGTCATTTCGGTTGATATAAGTCAATTTTTCACCCATTTTGCTTGATTTTTCACCCATTTTATTCCTTTGGTTTTTTACAGGGCATTATCTTTGCAACCGAAATCATGTAACGCTTCAAAACTTCAATAGAATGAGAAACGGGGTGTGAAGACGCACCCGACGGTATGCAAACAAAAGATTGTTTTACTAAAAGAAAAGAAAGGGTAACATTATGGGAAAACAAGCAAAAGCCACTTTGGGCAAGATGTTTCGGACCTATTTCCGCAACTTGCTTGAGATGTACAGCATCAGCCACATGAACGGCCCCCGCGCCGTCTGCTGATTCCCACATCCACGACGTGACAGAAAGTCCCTCATAAGCCGCCATGCGGCATGGCGCTCGACAAAAGCGCACCGGACTTCGAAAAAAGGTATGCAAAAGGATAACAAAAAAAGAAAGGATCAAGAAAAATGAAAAAAAGAATCCGTAAAGCCTTGGGCAAAAGACTCAGCAAATATTGCGTAGACCGACTGCGGATGTACAATGAAGGCCGCGTCAATCTGCCTTTGTAGAAGAAAGTAGTTCTTTGAACTCAACATAATATAGAGAGAGACGAGCGATGACTTGCCATGCAGCAAGCATTGTGCGTCTCTCTTTTTTTGTGCTTTTGCACGACATAACCTTGCCGCCATTTTCGGATTTTTTAGTTACCTTTGTGCATCCACATTTTTTCAGAACTATGAACATACATCACCGCTACATCCCAAGAACCAGTCTCATACTCCTACTATCCCTTATTCTGTGCGCCGGTTGCTCTTCGCGCGACCAACGCAACCTCGGCCAAGCCATCGGGAAAAGTGTGGCCACACTGACAAACAACAGCCAGTCAGACGACACATCCACACCGACCGACAGTGAAGCGGACGCTGACGGGATTGAAATCCCCGCCCCCCTCACCACCTCCTCTGAACAGATACTCCACCGCACAGGCTATACCGTGTCGTACAACCGCACGACCATGCTCCCCAATTGGGTAGCGTGGCACCTCACATCCGCCCACACCGACGGACAAGAGAAGCGGGGAGGCATCAAGTTCCAAGAGGACGAAGACGTACCCTCACCCCGTGCCACAGACGCCGACTACAGAAGTTCGGGCTATGACCGCGGACATATGTGTCCGGCAGGTGACAACAAATGGAGCAAAGCAGCAATGACCGAGTCCTTCCTCTTTACCAACATTTGCCCTCAAGCCCCCAGCCTCAACCGCGGCGACTGGAACGAGATGGAGAACGCCTGCCGACGCTGGGCCAAAGAGTATGGCGACATCTACATCGTCTGCGGACCGATACTCTACAAAGGCAAACACAAGACCATCGGCAAGAACCACATCACCGTGCCGGAAGCCTTCTTCAAGGTGATACTCTGCACCAAAGGCACCCCCAAAGCCATCGGCTTCATCTACAAAAATGATGACGGCAACCGTCCGAAAGGCGACTACGCCAACACCGTCGACGAGGTGGAACGCATCACCGGCATCGACTTCTTCCCCTCACTCCCCGATGAGGTGGAAAGCAAGGTAGAGGCCACCATGTCACTTTCCGACTGGGGACTATAATACGCTCCAATACACTTCCTCCGCATAGTACACCCCAAAAGCCACAGACGGATATTTTGTTAAAGTATTTTAATAGAATATCCGACCTTATCCCGTTGTACCGAAATATGTGTAATTTTGTATGTATCATGCACTTTTACCCCATTAGCACCCAACGACGGAGGTAAAGAAAAAGACATTTTTTTAGAACAGAAAGGCTGAAACAAGCGTGAACATAAAGGAAGTCAAAGAAGCCCTTGAACGTTTCGCGCCTCTGCCTTTGCAGGAAGACTGGGACAATGCCGGCCTGCAAGTAGGATTGACAGAGGCGGAAGTATCAGGGGCATTATTGTGTTTGGACGTCACCGAAGACATTGTCGACGAGGCCATCGCCGAAGGTTGCAACCTCATCGTATCACACCACCCGCTGATATTCCACAAGTTGGCCAGAGTGTGCGGAGAAGACCCCGTACAGTGCACCGTCGCCAAAGCCATACGACACGACATCACCATCCTCTCGATGCACACCAATATGGACAGTGCCGAGGGCGGTGTCAACTACAAAATCGCCGAGAAGATGGGACTCACAGATGTGGAGTTCATCGGGGCACACACTGTCGGCAACACCAAGTGCGGTAGCGGAACGATAGGCAATCTCCCCCATCCGATGAGCGCCGAGAGTTTCACACAGACACTCAAGACCACCTTCGGTGTAGACTGCCTACAATGCAACGCCCTCCTGCAACACCCCATACGGCGCGTGGCCATCTGTGGCGGAGCCGGAGCATTCCTCCTTCCCGAGGCACTAAAAGCCGGAGCCGACGCCTTCGTGACCGGCGAAATGCACTACCACGAATACTTCGGACTCGACCAGCGCATACAAATCGCCGTCATGGGCCACTACCAAAGCGAACAATACACCTCGGAAATCTTCCGCGACATTATCCTCCGCGAATGTCCCGGTGTCAGATGCGTGATGGCAAAAAAAACAACCAATCCCATCGTATACGTCTAAACAATAATGTAAAGGCGGATGCGAAACGAATTCTGAAAATAGAAAAATAATATAACGATCATATCATTATGGCAAAGAAAGATCCTACAGATTTATCAGTTGAAGAGAAGTTGGACACCCTCTACCAACTTCAGACCACCTTGTCGGGTATCGACGAGAAGCGTGCGCTCAGAGGCGAACTGCCCCTCGAAGTGCAAGACCTCGAAGACGAGATTGCCGGTCTGCACACTCGCGTCGAGAAAATACAGAACGAAATTTCCGATTTCGAGTTTGCCGTCTCACAGAAAAGAGGCGAAATCGCCGACGCCCAAGCCAGCGTAGAGCGCTACAAGAGCCAACTCGAAGAGGTGAAGAACAACCGCGAGTACGACACTCTCACCAAGGAGATTGAGTTCCAAAGCCTCGAAATCGAACTTTGCAACAAGAAAATCAAGGAAGCCCTCATCAAGGTAGAAGAGAAGAAACACGACCTTGAGCACACCGAAGCCGTCATCAAAGACCGCGAGGTAGCCCTCACTGAGAAGAAGAGCGAACTTGACGAAATCATGCAGGAAACCCGCGAAGAGGAAGAACTGCTCAAGGAGAAGGCCAAGGAACTTGAGACCAAGATCGAGCCCCGACTGCTGACCAGTTTCAAGCGCATCCGCAAGAACGCCCGCAACGGCCTCGGCATCGTCTACGTACAGCGCGACGCCTGCGGCGGTTGCTTCAACAAGATTCCGCCACAGCGCCAACTCGACATCAAGATGCACAAGAAGATCATCGTCTGCGAGTACTGCGGACGTATCATGATCGATCCGCAGTTGGCCAGAGTGAAGGTAGAAATACCCGAAGCCGACGACAAGAGCAAGAAGAACAAACGCGCTGCTACTCGCAAGACCGCAACAAAGAAGGCCGACGAGGAATAAGTGACGATAAAGAACATTGGAAAATGACACGTCTGCCGAAGTGTTGCCCGTCTGTCCCCACCGACAGGCCCAACAGGACAACCCTCGGCAGACGTCGTTTTCTTACGGTGGTAATTTATAGAACCCACCTTACATAAGACAGCATCCAAAAGCACCTGTCCTCCCCCACCATCAAACGTACCTATAACCCAAAAACCTGATATGAAAAACCTTTTATTTTTGCTGACCGCCCTTTTGTCGTTCGGACAAACCGCACAGGCCTCCGAACCCGACCAACGAGAATTCAAAGTATTCGAAAACGGAAACGTACCCTACCGCATCCCCGCCATCGCAACGGCACACAACGGCAATATCGTAGCCGTAGCCGACTACCGTTACAGCAAGGCCGACATCGGCAGTGGACGTGTAGACCTGCACCTGCGCATCTCGCGCGACAACGGACGCACATGGGGCGAAGTGACCTGCCCGCCGCAGTTCCAAGGCGACGGCAACGTCAGCACTTGGCGTCACGACAAGTCGGCCTACGGCGACCCCTGCATCGTCGGCGACCGCGAGAGCGCACGCATGATGATCATGTCCTGCTCGGGATTTCCCGGTTTCTTCGACCCCTCCGACCGTCATCAAGGTTGGGCCCGCTGGTATTCGGAAGACAACGGACAGACCTGGAGCGAACCGGCATATCTTGACTCCGTCTTCGTCTACGCCCCGCTTGCCGCCGCCGGACACCCCGTACAAGGCTTCTTCGTCGGTTCCGGAAAGATACACCAAAGCCACTTCGTCAAGAAAGACCAATACTATCGGCTCTACTGTGCAGGCTCTACCCAGCAAGGTGGTGGAAACACCGAGAACTGGGTGCTCTACTCCGACGACTTCGGACAGACATGGCACTTCCTCGGCGGAACAACCGCCAGCCCCGTTCCCGGCGGCGACGAACCCAAGGTAGAGGAACTGCCCAATGGCAATGTGGTCATCTCCAGCCGTTGTCCGCAGGGACGACGCTTCAACATCTACACGTTCACCGCCAACGACGGCGTGAGCGGACACTGGTCACAACCCGCCCTGTCGAGCGCAGAGGTCGGCGGACTGATAGCCGACAACGGATGCAACGGCGAGATACAGGTTGTCCCCGTCATCCGCAAGAAAGATGGTGCAAAGACCTTCATCGTACTTCAGTCGCTCCCTACCAAGGGCCGTACCAACGTGTCCATCTTCTACAAAGATCTGACCGATGCCCAGACCTACGCCACCACGCAAGATCTGGCCCGCAACTGGGACGGTTGTTACCAAGTGAGCAACACCTCATCGGCCTACAGCACATGGACTTGGCAGAAAGACAACACCCTGGGATTTCTCTACGAGGAGAACGGGGCGCACGACGGTTACGACATCGTATACAAACGCCTCGACATAGAGACCGTCACGTCGGGCAAGTACCGCTTCAACAAAGCGTACAAATACAAGCACAAGAATATCCGTTTCCATTGAAACGGACATAAACACCATATCCGGAAGGTGAGCCTTTTTCCAATTGCACACGCTCACCTTCCGGCCCTATACTCCTGCGGCGTGCAACCGCACACCCGTCTGAAATACTTGCAAAAGAAACTCGTATTGGCGAAATGCAGGTCGTCGGCAATCTGCGACACCGACCGGTCGCCGTGCCGCAACATCACCTTGGCCGACAAGACCACGGCACGGTCGATCCACTCCTTGGCCGTCACACCGCTCACCTGCCGCACCACCGTCCCGAGATGACGCTCGGTGACACAGACACGGTCGGCGTAGTAGCGCAACTGACGTTGTTCGCGACAGTGCGCATTGACCAGTGCAATGAAGCGGTCGTATATCGCATGAGCCGCATCACCGGCCTCCGTTGCCGGTACGTTCTGCCGGAAGAAATCGTCATAACACTGGGCAATAGCAGCAACAAGATGCAAAACCGCCGTGCGGCTCACCGCCGGATGGTTGACCGTAAGAAAGAGCGTACGGAAAAGCGTGTCAAGAAGCATCTGCTGCCCCTCGTCCAACACCAAAAGACCAGCCTTCCGCTGACCATTAAACAAATCCGGCAAACGGTCACCCAACGCCAACCTCAACATCTCGGGCGGCATCGCCATACCCATCACCGACAGGTCGGGACTGGCCTGCACAGGCTCGGCTATCGTACCCGGCACAATAAATACAGCCGTCCCTGCACGCACATGATATTCACGCAAGTTGATATATCCGCCAACTTCTCCGTGGCGAATGACTCCCATACGGTAGTCGTTGAGCAGATACGGTGTCGGCGGCGAAGTGAAGAGCGAGGAGAAGGTCAAGCGGAGATCCATGCCCATAAGAAACCCGTCGGCATAATAGAAACTGTCCGACAAAAGTTTTTTTCCTCCCATCTTCTCAAACATCGACGCGATAGACAGGCTTTGTGGTCTTTTATTTTCCATGTCCGTTGATGATTTTATACAACACAACTTCTACGACACAAAAATAAAGATCTCTCCTCACAACAAGAAAAATATACCGCAGTTTTTGGGTCTTTACCTCCTTTTTCGTCTGCAATTCATACAAAAAGGACATACAGCACTCATAATGGATAACACCGTACCAAAGAAAACACCATAATTTTGCAGCACAATCAATCATCACCCACATGATACGAACATCACTCATCGCCTCCATCCTTGCGCTAGCCACCATGCCAACCAGCGCGCAGGCCACTACGACACGGCAAGCGACAGATACGACTGCTCTGACGCTCGAAGACTGTCTACTTCGCGGACGCGACAACTATCCAGCCGTCAGACAATACGCTCTCACCGAGAGGTCGCGCGAGTACACGCTCGCCAACGCTTCAAAAGCCTGGTTGCCGCAAGTATCGGTCACGGCAGGCGGCTACGCCTTCACCGACCCCGTCAAGACCGACGGACAAATGCAGCGCATGGGCATCACCCTCGACAACTGGATGGCCGGGGCCTCCGTTACCGTCCGGCAAAACATCTACGACGGCGGACAGGTGGCAGCCGCCCGACAATCGGCTGCAGCACAGGCCGACGCACAACTACGCCGCACAGATATCTCCATGCATGCCCTGCGTGAACGCATCGAGGAAGTATTCTTCGGCATCCTCACCCTTGACGAGCGTCTGCGCCAAAACACATTGCTGCAGGAAGATCTCGCCGTCAGCCGACGTACCATAGAGAGTATGATGCGTAGCGGTACCGCCTCACAGAACGATTGCGACGCCCTTCAGGTAGAACAACTCAGCGCCACCCAGCAACACGATGCGCTCACCGCCCAACGCAGTGCTTACCTGCAGATGCTCTCACTGCTCATCGGCAGTCCGCTTCGCGAGAGCACGACACTCCAGCAACCGACCGAACTCCCCGTCGCCGGCCATGAAGGGCAGACCGCTTCTCCCCGACCCGAACTGCGCTACTATGCCGCACAAGGTCTTGCGCTCGATGCCGCCCGCCGCTCACTCGACACCCGTCTGCGCCCTACCCTCTCCTTCATCGGTATGGGTACCTGGCACACCTCCGTGACCGATCTCACACACAATGCCTTTCTCTTCGGCGGTCTGCAACTCTCATGGAATATCGGTGCGCTCTACACCCGTCGCAACGACATCCGACGGATAGAAGTGCAACGCCTGTCCAACGATACCGAGCGCGACGTGTTTCTCTTCGACACCCGACTGCAAGACCGTCAGACCTCCGGCACCATCGCCGCCCTGCAACAACAGATTGTGAGCGACAACGAAATCGTGCGGTTGCGCGAAGGCATCAGGGCGCGAAGCGACCGGAAGGTGACCCTCGGCACGGAAAGTGTCGACCAACTGCTGCGCGACATCCTCGCCGTCGACATGGCCCGCACACAAAAAGCCCTCCACGAGATACAACTGCTGCGCGAACGCTACCGTCTGCGCTCCATCAACAACGATTGAAAACACCACACACTTATGCAACTGACACACACCACACCCGCTATCGCTAGCATCATCGCCGCCGTCTTCGCGCTCTGCTCCTGCAGCGGCGACACCAAGGACTACGATGCCACCGGCACGTTTGAAGCCACAGAAGTCGTGGTATCTGCCGAACAGAACGGTCGGCTGCTTCGTCTCGACATCGAGGAGGGCGACCGACTGGAGGCCGGACAACAAACCGGACTCATCGACACCACCCAACTCTATCTCAAGGCCCGACAGGTCGGTACTACCCGACAGGCTTACGCCGCACAACGTCCCGACCAGCAAAAGCAGGTGGCCGCCCTCCGCCGCCAACTCGCCAAGGCAGAAGACGACTACCGCCGCTATCGGCAACTCGTCAGCGACGGCGCCGCCGGACGCAAACTTATGGACGACGCACGCAGTCAGGTCGACGTACTGCGCCGCCAACTCGAAGCCCAACTCTCCTCACTGGACAACTCTACCAATAGCCTCAACGCACAGATGAGCTCGGCCGACGCCGAACGGCTTATCATCGCCGACCAACTGCACAAGTGCCACATCGCCTCGCCCATCAGCGGTACGGTACTGGCCAAGTACATGGAGAGCGGCGAATTTGCCACCATCGGCCATCCGCTCTTCCGCATCGCCGACACCGAGCGCATGTACTTGCGGGCCTACGTCACCTCCGCCCAACTCAGCAAGGTACGCCTCGGACATTCGGCCACGGTATATGCCGACTATGGCGGCGGACAACGCAAGAAGTACATGGGACGCGTCACATGGATATCCGCCAAAGCGGAGTTCACCCCCAAGACCATCCTCACCGACGACGAGCGTGCCGACCTCGTCTATGCCGTCAAAATCGCCGTCAAGGGCGATGGTGACATCAAGATCGGAATGTACGGCGAAGTGAAATTCTGACACTCCCTATGACAGAACATACGCTACAAGTCAGCCACATCACGAAGCGCTACGGACAGACCACGGCGCTCGACAACGTGTCGCTCGACGTGGAGAAAGGCGAAATCTTCGGTCTCATCGGGCCCGACGGAGCCGGCAAGACCACGCTCTTCCGCATCCTCGCGACCCTCATCTGCGCCGATAGCGGCACGGCCACGGTCTGCGGCGAGGATGTCTGCCGCGGCATGAAGGCCATCCGCAGCATGCTGGGCTACATGCCCGGACGGTTCTCGCTCTACCAAGACCTCTCGGTGGAGGAAAATCTGGAGTTTTTCGCCACGCTCTTCGGTACGACCGTCAGCGCAGACTACGACTCCATACGGGCCATCTACAGTCAGATCGAACCGTTCCGCCATCGGCGGGCGGGTGCCCTATCGGGCGGCATGAAACAGAAACTGGCTCTCTCCTGCGCCCTGATACATTCGCCGCGCGTACTCCTGCTCGACGAACCCACCACGGGTGTCGACCCTGTGAGCCGCAAGGAGTTTTGGGATATGCTCACCACCCTGCGACAACGCGACATCACCGTCGTGGTCTCCACCCCCTACCTCGACGAGATAAGACGCTGCGACCGCGTAGCCTTCCTGCACGGCGGACGCATACAGGGCACAGAACGACCGGAAGACATACTCCGGCAGTTCAGCGACATCTTCTGTCCGCCACCGCTCAGCCACGATACCCGACAAGCCCCATCGTCCCTATCCGCCGAACAGGAGACCGACACGGGCGAAAAGGTCATCGAGGTGAACCATCTGGTCAAGGCCTTCGGCACATTTCATGCCGTCGACGACATCTCGTTCTCCGTGCGACGCGGCGAGATATTCGGATTTCTCGGTGCCAACGGAGCCGGAAAGACCACGGCCATGCACATCCTCACCGGACTCAGCCGGGCCACCTCCGGCACGGGGCGCGTGGCAGGATGCGACATCACCGCCGACCACGAGCAGATCAAGCGCCACATCGGATACATGAGCCAGCGCTTCTCACTCTACGACGATCTCACCGTCAAAGAGAACATACGGCTCTTCGGCGGCATCTACGGCATGAGCGACTGCGACATCCGTCGCAAGACCGACGCTCTGCTCGACCGACTACACTTCACTGAGCACGCCAACGACATCGTAGCCAGTCTGCCACTGGGATGGAAACAGAAACTCGCCTTCTCGGTGAGCGTCTTCCACGAACCAGAGATCGTGTTCCTCGACGAACCGACTGGCGGTGTCGACCCGGCCACACGACGGCAGTTCTGGCAACTCATCTACGACGCTGCCGACCGGGGCATGACCGTCTTCGTGACCACTCACTACATGGACGAGGCCGAGTACTGCGACCGCATCTCCATCATGGTCGACGGAAAGATACGCGCCATCGGCACTCCCGATGAACTCAAGCGCCGCTTCGACCGACCCGACATCGACAGTGTCTTCACCCTCCTCGCCCGACAATCACAACGCCAATGAAACCCTTTCTCGCCTTCATCCTCAAAGAGACCCGTCACATCCTGCGCGACCGCCGCACGATGCTCATCCTCTTCGGCATGCCCATCGTGATGATGTTGCTCTTCGGTTTTGCCATCTCCACCGACGTACGCAACATACGCACGGCGGTGGTGCTCTCCGAGATCGACCACCGCACCGCCCGCATGACCGAGGCGCTCAGCGCCAACTCCTACTTCGATATCGTAGCCACCGTGCCCACACCCGACGAGGCCAAACGGCTCGTACGCGACCAAAAGGCGGATATTGCCTTGGTCTTCCCACATGGTTTCGCTTCACAAGGAAGCTGCGTACAGGTCATCGTCGACGGCACCGACCCCAACATGGCGCAACTCTACACCAACTACGCCACGCAAATACTCGCCGCCCACGGCCTGACCTCCACATCCGACGTGACAGCACCATCCGCCGGGGCCGATTTCATCACCACCTCACTGCTCTACAACCCGCAGATGCGCAGTTGCTACAACTTCGTGCCGGGCATCATGGGCATGCTCCTCATGCTCATCTGCGCCATGATGACTTCCGTGAGCATCGTGCGCGAGAAGGAACACGGCACGATGGAGGTGCTCTTGGCCAGTCCGGTACGCCCGCTGACCATCATCATCGCCAAGGCCGTACCCTACCTGGCACTGGCCTTGGTCATACTCTCTACCATCCTGCTAATCTCGAAGTACGTGCTGCTTGTTCCGCTAGCCGGTAGCGTGGGGTGGATATTCGCCGTGTCGGGACTCTACATCATCGTGGCCCTGTCGCTCGGTCTGCTCATCAGCACGGCGGTACGCACCCAACTGGCGGCGCTCCTGGCCTCGGCCATGATGCTCATCATGCCGTGCATCATGCTCAGCGGCATGATGTTTCCCATAGAAAGTATGCCGCGCATACTGCAATACCTATCGGCCATCATGCCTCCGCGCTACTATATCTCGGCTATGCGCAAACTCATGATTATGGGTGTCGACATCGACAAGGCCTGCCACGAGACCGCCGTACTGGCTCTCATGGCGGGCATACTGCTCACGGGCGCACTCAGCAAGTTCAACAAACGTCTCGAATAACCTCCTCCCAATCTGCTACGCTATGCTGAAACATCTCATCATCAAGGAGTTTCTCCAGATACGGCGCAACGCTTTCCTGCCGCGCCTCATCCTATTGTTTCCCATCGCAATCATGTGTGTCATGCCGTGGGTGGCCAATATGGAAGTGACCCACATCGCCGTCGACGTGGTCGACAACGACCGTTCTTCCTTCTCCACTCATCTCACCACCGCCATCGCCGCCTCCCCCTATTTCTCGCTCACCAACGTACGCGGCACCTACACCGAAGCCCTCGCCGATGTGGAGCAGTCTGATGCCGACCTCATCGTCGAGATACCGCACGGCACAGAGCGCCGTATGCAGCGCGGCGAACAACCACAGATACGCATCGCCGCCAATGCCGTCAACGGCACCAAAGGCAGCATGGGATCTACCTACATGACCCGCGTGGTGACCGCGGTCGCCGCTCCCTCAGCCGCCAGCGTACTGGAGAAAGCGCGGACACTGTATCTCTACAACCCGAGGCTCGACTACAAGGTATTCATGATACCCTCGCTCATCGCCATACTGGTGCTGCTCTTCTGCGGATTTCTGCCTGCACTGAACATTGTGGGCGAAAAGGAGAAAGGCACTATCGAGGCCATCAACGTCACGCCCGTGGGCAAGTGGACCTTCATTGTGGCCAAACTCATACCCTACTGGATCATCGCTGCCATCGTGCTGACCGTCTGTCTCATCCTCTCGCAGGTGGTGTACGGCATCGTACCCGTCGGCAGTGTGGTCCTCATCTACCTGTTGTCGATGCTGCTGGCACTGGTCTTCAGCGGACTCGGACTGGTCATCTCCAACTACAACGACACGATGCAGCAGGCGGTCTTCGTGATGTGGTTCTGCGTGGTATGCGCCATCCTGCTCAGCGGACTGTTCACCCCCGTGCGCTCCATGCCCCACTGGGCCTATCTGACCACCTACGTCAATCCGATGCACTACTTCATCGATGCCATCCGCACGGTGTTCGTGCGCGGCGGCGGGTTCGCCTCCATCGCCCACCAAGTGCTGGCCCTGACCCTGTCGGCAACCGTCATGTGTACCTGGGCGGTGGTAAGTTACCGGAAAAACAATTGACCGCATCCGATATCACACAAGAAAATTTTTGTGGAGTTTTGCATACTAAGCCCTGGAAGGGCGTTACGATCCCAGCCCAGGGTGAGGAGCGAAGCGACGTCGCTCGGCTTTGCCGCTTGCTTGCAAGAACCTGGGTATACGGATGATTATCAAGGCTGGCCTGTAAGGTCAGCACAATCATTTTGTTGTGTTGACCTTTCAGGCCAACCTGCTTGCTGTACATAAAACCCAGGGTTACGTCGCTTCGCTCCTCACCCTGGGCTACGGTCGTCACGCCCTTTCAGGGCTTTAATTACTGAATACTTTTGATAACCAACTAATTGTAAATTTATACTAACATAAAATTCTGTACATTTTTTAATCGTATTTTGAACACCTTACCCTACGGGACTCGCCAATTGCGGTGTTTTTACCGGACACCAATATTACTCAATAGCCCACAAAAAAGGGGGCGCAGACATCTCATACGTCGCACCCCCTTCTTTGTGGGCCTCTTGCCTGCGTACCACGAATATCTTTACGACTTTGCGGTACGCCGATGTACTATTTCACCTCAATGGCGTGTACATTCTTTTTGTCTTCCTTGACCTGCTTGGGCAGATGTACGGTGAGAACGCCGTTCTCCACGTTGGCCGCAATCTTCTCACGGTCTACATCGTCAGGCAGAGCGTAGGTCTGCTCGTAGTTGCTGTAGGAGAACTCGCGGCGCAGATAGTGGCTATGCTTGTCCTCACCCTTGTGCTCCATCTTGTTCTCGATGGCTACCGTGAGGTTGCCCTCATTGTCGACACCCAAGCGTACCCACTCTTTCTTCAGACCAGGTACGGCCACCTCCATGGTGTAGGCCTCAGCCGTCTCCTTCACGTTGACTGCGGGTGCCGTAGCGTTGAGCCGCGTCACAAGGTCGGTGTCGAAGAAATTGTCATCAAACCAATTGGCCAACCAATTCGAACCATTGTTTCTACGTGCTAACAACATAATATTTACCTCCTGATTTTCTTTTCGCTTCGTCCTCCCTTCGGCCGTAGCCTCTGTCGGGACTCTCGCGTTGCGTTGTTCTTTGTTTGTCTTTTTTTCTTTGTTTCTGCCGTCACCCTTGAGGCTTCGGCTTTCACCTGATATACTGCAACATACATGCCACCGCCGCCCCACTGCAACATCGGCAGAACGGGCGGACGTAGTGTCACGAAAAGACAAAAAAATTAAGTTTTGCTGACAACGTTGTCAGTCGCGCAACAGGAACAAAGCCATCGCACATTGTCCTTCTATCCATACCGAAATAGTCTTCGGGCCGAAATACTCGAGTATTCGGCCTTGCAGACTCCAGTATTCGGGCCAAACCACAAGAGTATTCGGCCTCAAATACTCTGGTATTCGGCCTCAAATACTCGAGTATTCAGCCCGAATACCACCACTAGATGATTTCTGAGGTCATCATAAAATTCCGGAATGAATATGATGATTGGGGGAGACAGACTTTCATATTTCACAACTTTCTTACTATTTTTGCAACAACAGACAAACATCTGTCGACAAGCATTGCGTAACGGAACAATATATGAATATGATCAGAACGGCAACAGAAGAAGACACCACAGCCATAATGAACATCATCGGCGAGGCCCGCATGACAATGGTCGAAAACGGCAACGCCACACAGTGGCCGGAAGGCTATCCTTCCGACATCACCATCGCCGACGACATAAAGAGCGGCGTGGGATGCATCATCTGCGAAGACGGAGTGGCAGTGGCATACTTCGCCTTCAAACCCTCACCCGACCCTACCTATCAGACCATCTACGACGGAACGTGGATCGACAATAAGCGACCCTACTATGTCATCCACCGCATAGCCGCCCGACGAGGAACACACGGCATCATCAGGCAGGTGTTCGACTACTGCTTCTCACAGACCGACAATATCCGTATCGACACCCACCGCGACAACACCATCATGCAGCACCTGCTCAAGAAATATGGTTTTATATATTGTGGCATCATCCATTTGAGCAACAGTGAGGAGCGGTTGGCCTATCAAAAAATACACAGGCGACAAAAGTATACCGAACTGTCGCTCTTCGCCGAAGAAGAGTCACAGGAGAAGATGGTTGCCTGCACCGAAAAGACTTACGACCTTGACCCGCTGTTCGACCGATTGGCACAGTCGACCTTCCGCAGCCGCTTCCGTCTGACAGAGAAAGACCGCGAATATATCCGTGTCAAAGGTTTTGACACCATCCGCCAGCACGCCCGCGACTTTGTGGCCCGCCGCTTGGCCCCCGACGTTATTCCCAACGACGGCAAACAGACCCCAATGAAGGGTCACCCCGTGTTTCTCGCCCAACACGCCACCGCCTGTTGTTGTCGCGGATGCTTCGCCAAATGGCACCACATACCCGCCGGACGAGCCCTCACCGCTGAAGAGCAAAACTATGCCGTGGCCGTACTGATGGCATGGATCAAAAAGCAAATCGGGGCGCAATAGTTCGGCAGACCGTTGCCCGGGAGGGGTGACGGAAGTGACAGCAATACAGGGCGAAACCGACACCGGTTAATTTTTTTCACAAAAAATTCACATTTTTATCGTCTTGTAATTTTTTTTTTTTTACATTTGCAACCACATGAAAGACCAAGGTACGTCAGAAGCCTTGAGACCGTATCCAGCGGAAAACATTATATACTACTTTATACAATTTATTTACCTAAAACAGGAATTTATGGACAATCAAGCAAGACCGTTGCTTCCCACATGGACGAAGCATATGGTGATTCCATTTGCCGTCGGCATGTTGCTGTGCTCTACCACTGCATCTGCAGCAGACGAACTGGCACGCTCCGTCTACACCGCAAGCCAATCACAAACCAATGTCACCGTCACAGGACGTGTAGTTGATGCATCGGGCGAACCGCTTATCGGTGTGACCGTAGCCGAAAAGGCCAACAAGAAAAACGCCGCCGTCACCGACATTGACGGAAAATACACCCTCAAGATACCCGCAGGATCACACATCACCTTCTCTTATGTAGGATACAAGACACAGGACATCGCCGTTGGCGGACGCAAGACCATCGACGTGACCCTCTCCGAAGATGCTGAAATGCTCAACGACGTGGTAGTCATCGGTTACGGTACGGTGAAGAAAGCCGACCTCGCCGGATCTGTGGCCGTGATGGACAACAAGTCATTCAAAGACCAGCCCGTAGCCCGCGTAGAAGACGCCCTCAACGGACGTATGTCGGGTGTGCAGGTGATGTCGAGCGGCGTGCCCGGCGGATCAATGAAGATACGTGTACGCGGTACCAGTTCGGTCAACAAGTCAAACGACCCACTCTACGTTGTAGACGGTATCGTACGCGAGACAGGACTTGAAGGTATCAACCCCGAAGACATCCAAAGCATACAGGTACTCAAGGACGCATCATCGACCGCCATCTACGGATCACGCGGAGCCAACGGCGTCGTGATGGTACAGACCAAAACCGGACGTACGGGAGCCACACAGGTAGTCTTCGACGGATCGGTCGGCATCAGCAACGCCTACCACATACCCGAAGTGATGAGCGCCAAAGAGTATGCCGAAGGCCTTGTCAAATATATGGGCGCAAATAAAGATGTCTTGGCTGACTACATCAGCGGCAAGAACCCCGGCATCGACTGGATGGACACCTTGCTTCAGACTGGTGTGACGCAGAACTACAAGGTAGCCGTATCCAAGGGCGGCAAGGATACGCAGGTATACTTCTCAGCCAACTATATGGACCAAAAGGGTGTCGTGGTCGACACCAAGTCGAAACGCTACGCTGTGAAGGCCAACCTCCACTCCAAACTCTACGACTGGTTGGAACTCACAGCCGATGTCAACCTCGCTCAGACCAAGGGTAGCGGCGCAGGCTTCAACCAAAGCCAGTCAAACCCCATCTGGATTGGCCTCAACTATTCGCCCACAATGCAAATGGTCGATGAAAACGGCAATTACAATTCTGATACATACAACAACATCCAAAAGAACCCCTACGGTATACTCCACGTCAATGTGAACGACCGTCAGCGCACAATGGCTACAGGACATGTCGACCTGAAGTTCAACATCACCGATGGACTGACCTTCACCACCACCAATGGTGTCGACTACAACGACTACAAGTGGTACTCCTTCTCATCAACAAAGGTCTACACCACCAATGGTATGGGCAACAACGACGCTGCCGTGATGAACTTGCAGACCACCAACAACCTGACCTACGCCAACAAGTGGGGCGACCACTCACTCACCGCTACCGGCGTATGGGAAGCCACCTCACACGAGGTACGCAACATGGGTATCTCCGGCAAGAACCTCTCCAACGAGCAGGTAGGCTACTGGAACGTATCCAACGCCAAGACCCGCGAGGCCAGCAACAGTTACAGCAAGTGGACCATGCTCTCCGGTGTTGCCCGCGTGATGTACAACTACGCCGACCGCTATATGCTCACTGGTACGCTGCGTGCCGACGGTTCAAGCCGCTTCACCAACAAGAAGTGGGGCTACTTCCCGTCAATCGCTGCCGCATGGACCGTATCCAACGAGAAATTCTGGGAACCACTGCAAAACACCTTCGACTATTTGAAGGTACGCGCAAGTTACGGTATCATCGGTAACCAGGACATCACCCCCTACTCCACACTCGGAACAGTAGGTTCGGTATCATTCAACTACGGTACAGGCACTTCCTACACTGGCTACTGGGCCAACGGCCTTGCCACTCCCGACCTCACCTGGGAGAAAGTACACCAGTTTGACCTCGGCTTCGACCTCGGCTTCTTCCACAACCGTATCAACCTCGGCGTAGACCTCTTCTGGAAAAAGACCAAGGATGCCCTCCTCACCCAGTCTGCCCCCCAGTACCTCGGCGGTACGTCCTATTGGGTGAATGCCGGTGAAGTGAGCAACAAGGGTGTCGAAGTGTCTCTCACCGCCCAGGTGATACAGACCACCGACTTCCAGTGGACTTCCACACTCAATGTAAGTTACCTCAAGAACGAAGTGACCAAACTGACCACCCAGACCCCGATGCTCTACGGTACCTCACCCTCGCCCGGATCAGTAGATCCCTGTACCATCATCAAGGAAGGCGAAGCCATCGGTACCTTCTACGGCTACAAGTGGGCAGGCGTTGCACAGAACGAAAAGGGTGACTATGTCGACATGTACTATGCAGCCGACGGCACAAAGACCGCCAACCCCAACGCAGATACCGACCGTCAGATACTCGGACGCTCCAATCCCGACGTGACACTCGGATGGAACAACACCATCTCCTACAAGAACTGGGAATTCAACGCATTCTTCAACGCCGCCTTCGGTGCCAAGCGTCTCAACCTCGTGCGCTACGCCATGAACTCCACTCCTGGTGCCTCTGCATTCGTGACCGACAAAGACTACTTTGCCAACGTCGGCATCACCATGCCTACCTTCGGCTCTGAGAGCAAGACCTACGCCAACTGCGACAAGTGGCTCGAGAATGCCGACTACTTCCGTTGCGAAAATATCAGTGTAGCCTACACCTTCCCGCGTAGCCAGACCAAGTTTGCTGACATCCGTCTCGCTCTCTCCGCCCAGAACCTCTTCACAATCACCGGTTACAAGGGTATCGACCCAGCCGGTTCTGCGTTCAGCGACAACAATGTCGACCGCGACAATGGTCTCGACATGGGTGCATACCCCAACCCGCGTACCTTCACGTTCGGCGTCCGCCTGAGTTTCTGATCTTACATCTATCGCAACCACAACATATTATATTAATAAGCAATCACTATGAAAACAAAGATATTCATGGGTTGTCTCATGGCCGCATCCCTGTTCACCATGACATCGTGCAGCGACTTCCTCACCGAAGATCCGAAAGGACAACTCACACCAGATAATTTCCCGGCCAACAAGGACGACCTCACCAACAGTATCCATACACTGTATGAGAAAATGAACCAGACCCAGAGCTGGACCAACCCTATGTACCCGCAGTGGCAAGGCGACGACATGACAGCCAACCCCGGTTCCAACAAGCAGGCCGTAGCCGCCCTCGACGGCTTCAGTTCCAACGGTGACAACAAGGGTGTGACCGGTGCTTGGGATCAGCACTACGCTGCCATCAAGGCTGCCAACCTGCTTCTCGCCACCGCCAAGAACGCCTTGACTACAAAGTCAGGTGTCACAGAAAGCGACGTGGCCCTCGCCGAAGCACAAGCCCACTATTGGCGCGCCTACTGCTACTTCTATCTGGTACGCATCTTCGGTCCGCTACCCCTCATCACCACAACAGACGTCAGTCTCTACGACGTGAAACTCTCCAGCGTAGAAGAGGTATACGACCTCATCGTAGAAGACCTGAAGGCCGCCGAGAAGACACTCCCCATAGAATATGACGTTGTGCCCCAACATCATGACGGCATCGACTCTTGGGTGACCAAACAGGCATGCCAGGCCACCATGACCGCCGTATACATGGCCATGGCCGGATACCCACTCAACAAGGGCACTGAGTACTACAAACTCGCTGCAGACAAAGCCAAGGAAGTCATCGACAGAAACTCTACCTACGGTTTCTATGTAGACGAAGACTGGTCACATGTATACTCCATGGGCCACAACTACAACAAGGAGACCATCCTCGGTATTGACAACAGTCCGCTCGTCAACTGGGACCATGACTCAGAACTCACCTCCTGCTGCCGTTTCGAAGGTCTCGGCGACGGTGGTTGGGGCGATGCTTGGGGCGAAATCGCCTTCTGGAAACGCTATCCCGAAGGACCGCGCAAAAACGTAGTATACGCACCGAAGGTCACCTTCCAGGACGGTTACACCATCATCAAGGCCGTAGACTGGTGGGAACTCGACGAGAACGGCAACAAGGTGGTGGCTGCCTACCACCCGATGTTCGCTACCTATAGCCGCAACGCTGACGCTACCGGCAAGGAAATCATGGAACCCTACGACTACATGAAGCCCAACTACAAAGGTATGACCAACGGCCACCGTCACCGCGTGATACGCTACTCCGAACTTCTGTTGTGGTATGCCGAGAGTGCCGCACGCTCCGGTGGCGACCTCAACAAGGCCAAAGAGTATCTGCGCCTCATCCGCAAACGTGCCGTGACCGACTACGAGAACGTGACCCTCTCCAGCGGCGCAACCGTCAAGATCGCCGACATGACCGCCGACCAACTGGCCGAGGCCTGCTACATCGAGCACGGATGGGAAGTGGCCGGATACTGGACCGCTATGGTAACAAGACGCGCCGACGAGTTCCGTATGAACGAACTCAAGAAGAACTTCGACTACCGCGTAGCCAACAAGGAAATCGAAGTGGCCAATGTCAACGGCAAGTCTTACAAGGCTAAGGAAAGCGTGACCGTCACCAAGTCTACTTGGGAGGGCGACAACTCTATCTATTGTCCGTATCCTACACTTGAGGCCGAAAAGAACCCCAACCTCCACAGATAACGTAAACACACTGCGCTGATACCAGCGCACCCAAGAAAATCCGCAACACCGAAGAAAGGCGTTGCGGATTTTTTTTGTAACAGACACCAATATTTTTTTATAGCCGGCACCTCTATTGTTCGTACATTCGATAGAAAAACACTATTTTTGCATAGAAGACGCACAAACCTTATTTTCGATACGCCAATGATCACCAACGGACAGATACAACTCTATCCCTTCCTTCGCCTTGCCCTCTTTCTCATTCTCGGCATTGCCTTGGGAGACACCTGTCTGGACATGGTATCGCCCCAGATGTGGGGAACGGCATGTGTAGCGATACTCTTGGCTTCGCTCGCGCTCTTCCGCCACCCGATAGGACAGACCACAGCGGTGTTTATCGCCGTAACAATGCTTGGAGGATTTCGCGTGTCGATATACCGACACCTCAACGAGCAACCGCTTCCTACTGTCTCCGTGACCTATGAAGCATTGCTCACTGGAGAACCCGAGGTGAAAGGCAAAGTGCTGCGGTGCGACCTCCACATACTCCGCGGACCTGTCGCAGGACGACGGGTGAAAGCGTCCATACTATGCGACACCGCTACCCATCGGTACAAGACGCTGCACGCAGGCGACGGCATCAAGGCCTATTCGCTGCTCGAGAAGCCACAGACGTATGCCGTCACTGGGCAACACTTCGACTACTGCCAGTGGCTCCGCATACGCGGCTACACAGCGCAAACCTTTATCTACTACAAAAAGTGGGAAAAAACAAGTCTTTCCGCCCACGACATACCGTGGAGCGAAAGGCTACAATTGCGACTCGCAGAATGGCGAAACGCACTGAGCCGACAATTCAGACAGTACAGCGGCAACAACGAGGCCTATGCCGTCATAGCGGCGATGACCCTCGGCGACAAGTCGGCCCTAAGCAAGGAACTCCGTGAAACCTATGCCGTCACGGGGGCGGCACATGTGCTCGCGCTCTCAGGACTGCATTTGGGCATCATCTACTTCATTCTGTCCCTTCTCTTTCTGCATGGCAGACGGCGCATAGCCGGACAAATGGTAACCCTCTGTGCCATTTGGGGGTACGCAATGCTCGTCGGTATGGGCCCGAGCATCGTACGGGCCGCCACTATGATGACCCTCTACGCCCTCGTCTCGCTGCTCAATAGGAAACGTTTCTCGCTCAACACCCTATCATTCGCAGCGTGTGTCATGCTGATGGTGCATCCGCTCGTACTATGGGACACAGGGTTTCAACTCTCATTCATGGCCGTATTGGGCATCATATTGTTCTACCAACCACTATACGGAGTATTGTGCAGAATGGGCATACGTCGATGGAAAATCACGTCATGGGTAGGTTCGCTGGTCTCGGTATCGCTCGCAGCACAGGCGATGACGGCCCCGATAGTGGTATGGTCATTCGGACGATTCTCTACCTATTTTCTCATCACCAACCTCGTAGCCGTGCCTTTGGCCACCGTCATCATCTATATGGCCCTCACGGTACTGGCGCTTTCCGTTTGGCCCACCGCCCAAATGTGGGCAGTAAAAGTTCTCTTCGCCGTGACAGGCCTGCTCAATACCCTACTGACCGACATCTCCCGATGGCCGGGAGCAAGCATCGAAAACATACACATCAACCGCAAACAGACGTTCTTGCTCTACGTACTATTGGCTTGCATCTGCATCTTGACCAAATATGCAGCCAAGATGTACCGCTCGGCACACGGACCTCAATTGAAAGCCCTTTCCAAACCACGACAACGGCATCAGCAGACGGTCTCGAAATAGTTTTCGAGTTCGCGCTCGCAGTTGCCTTCCACATTTGCCATATCCTTGATGATGCGGCCATGTTCCAACAATGCAACACGGGTGGAGATATCCACCGTATGCTGCAGATTGTGGCTCGATACGAGTATGGTAGCCCCCGTCTCACGGTTGTAATCTACAAGAAGTCTTTTGAGGATGTGCTGACTACTGGGATCCAGGAAATTGAAGGGTTCGTCAAGAATGACCAACTGAGGACGGTTGAGCAATGCGGCAATGATACCCACCTTCTGCTTGTTGCCCGCCGAAAGGTCGCGGATGTACTTCTTTTGGCCAAAAATCTCGCCACCGGCAAAACTTTCAAACGCTGACAGATGCTTAGCAATGGCATCTTCGGATAGCCCGCTAATCTTGCCAACAAACCCGAAATACTCGTCGGGAGTAAGAAAGTCTATCAAGAATCCGTCGTCGATATAAGCCCCAGTCATGCCCTTCCACTCCTCCGACTGGCTAGGCTCAATAGAAGAAATGCCCCCATTCGCACTAGAATCAGACTTGGGTATGTAGAATACATGACCATCATCGGCCTTCACAAGATCGAGCATCAGACGGAAAAGCGTTGTCTTTCCGGCACCATTGTTGCCCACAAGACCGAGAATTTCACCTTCTGCCACACAAAACGTAGGAATATCGACGACCGTGTTCGGGCCATAACATTTCTTGAGTTGTTCTATCCGTATTTCCATATCATAGCGGTTTGCTGCGACAAATATAGCAAAAAAGTTTCTGACTCTCGCACACATCACCTACCCTTTTTCATGCTCATCGTTTCCACTGCACTCCCATGCTATCAGCAAACGAAAAAATACAAAAAGAAGGACTCCATGAAACACAAAAAATGTATGTTTCGATGGAGTCCAGGAATACCCTGCTTTACGAAGCAGCATCTCATTATCAACCGTCAGAATGACTTATCACAAGTCAATCGGACGGCTCCCGGATGATATTATCGGGCAATGAGTCGATAACAGTCAGAATAATCATTTTATCATCTTATAATCTTGTTCTTGCGCTGATGTTGAAAAACTACACTGTTCCAGTGTTTCGCCGGCCTATGTCGACGTGTATATTTCAACACGTCATGCACGGCAACGGCATCTTACAGGTAGTGACAATATATAGAGAATCTTGTGTTGGACGGGAATCTAATCCCCCGTTTTTCATATCGCAAAAGTAAAAAATCCTACCCGAAAAGCAAATTGAAACGACGAAAATTTGCAAATTTCTACACCAAAAGGTTGTCTCAATGCATAAATTTACCATGTTACAACGGGTGTAACACCCCTTTTTACACATAGCGACAAACACGTCAAGAAGAATAGACAACCGCAAAGAATAGGGACAAAGAGAGTGCGGAAATAGACAAGCGGAAAATACAGACGGGACGCTAAGGCGGATTTTTTGGGGGGGGAGCCATCTACAAGCAAAGATATTTTTTTTGTACATTTGCAAAAATCAACAAGATTCCATCATCATGGCTACACACTATCCACCGATCCTGCGCACCGTTCTATCCCTCATCCTGTTGGCCCTGCCCACCCTACTGCTGGCAGACGACTATGAGACCATCATGCAACGTATCAGAGATAACTACAAGCAGGAAAATCCTGACATCGAAAGTATCCTTCGGTTATACGACAACAAGAAAGGTTGTTTCTCAGACATCGACTACTCACGCACGGACAAGACCAACTGGCCGCCACACACCCACATCGACCGCATCAAGAAATTTGCCTACGCCTATACCCGTAGTACCAACAAGTATTACGCCAACGATGCCCTCTACAACAAAATCGTACAGGCACTGCGCTACTGGCAAGGTCAGAAGACGGTCTGCGACAATTGGTGGTACAACAGAATTGCCGTACCCACCGATCTCGGCCTCATCCTCATACAAATGCGTGCCGGAAAAAAACGGATACCCACAAAACTGGAGTCCGCGCTCCTGCAATACATCAGCAAGAACTCAGACACCCCGAAAGCCAGCGAGAACTCCTGCAACAGCAACGTTATGATATGGATGTACCGCTCGTGCCTACAAAAGAACAAGACCGACCTTACCTACGCCATCAATACGTTTGCCGAAAATCTGGAATATACCACAGGCACCGGTTGCCAATACGACGGCAGTTATTTTCAGCACGGCAAACAAATGTACACGGGAGCATACGGAAGCGACTACTTTTCTGATGCCACCCAGGTCGCTTCCTATATCCAAGGTACGCAGTTTGCACTAAGCAAAAAGAAAATCGACTTCCTCGGCACGACACTACGCGAGATATTCTACTCCGCCGTACGCGGCAGGTACATCAGCAGTACACTTTGCGGGCGCGGTATCAGTCGTCCCAATGCACTCAGCATGAAGGAAGAGAAGGTATACGCCGAGCGTATGATTACCATCGATCCGGCCCATGCCGACGAATACCGCACCATCTGCCGCCGCATCGAAGAGAAGGTTTCACCGTCCGAAGGTATCAGCGCATCACATACCCACTACTTTATCGGCGACTACACGCGACACATCCGCCCCACCTATCTCTTTGACGTGCGTCTGGAGTCGACACGTACATGCCGCGTGGAATACGGCAACGGGGAAAATCTCAAAGGATATTTTCTGTCCAACGGCTGCACCAATCTGCTGAAACGGGGTGACGAATACTACAACATCTTCCCCACATGGAACTGGGCCCGTATACCCGGCACGACAACCCCACAGATGACGAACATCCCACTGGGCAAGAAAGAATGGGCATTGCCCGGCACATCGACCTTTGCCGGCGGTGTATCAGACAGTCTCTACGGTGCTACCGCCTATGTATACAACGACCAGTACGCCGACATCGACACCAAGGCACACAAGGCATGGTTTTTCTTCGACGATGAGATTGTTTGTCTCGGGGCTGGCATCACATCTACCTCTGGTTGTGAGGTGATGACCACCGCCAACCAATGTCTCGCCAACGGGTCGGGGACTATGGTCTACCGACTGCGCGGCAAGAAGCAATACCAAATGCAGAAAGGCGGAAAAGGACTTCACGGACAGACGGGCGTACAATGGGTGACCTACGACGGCGTGGGGTACGTCTTCCCGAAAGACGGAAAGATCGAGATGACCTGCGAGAAGGCACAAGGCGCATGGTACGACATCAATCATGTCTATAGCAAGGAGGTCAAAAGCAATGACGTGTTCACCTTGGCCCTCAGCCACGGCCGTAATCCGAACGGAGCGACGTACGCCTACTATATCGTACCCGACGCAAAGAACGGAACCCAACTCGACCAATATATGTCCGGACAACACGTCACCATCTTGCGCAACACAGAAAACTTACAAGCCGTATATCAGCAAGATCTCGGCATCTGGCAGGCTGTATTCTATAAAAAAGGTGTTTACGCCGACCGCAACATCAGTATCTCCGTCGACAAGCCTTGCATCGTCATGCTGAGAAAGACGGCCAACGGAAAAGCCACCTTCCATATCGCCGACCCGTCGCAGTCGCAGCAGCCCATCACCGCCACCGTCAGAATCAACGGAGTGACCAACGGAGCAAAAACCCTACGCTGCGATTTTACCAACAAGGGCATCTACGCCGGAAAGAGTTTGGCCTACACGCTCAAGGCGGGACAATAAATTTTCACCGTAAGACGGATGCTATAAATCGGTCATCCGATTGCCCACCAAAAAAAAGCCGCCGGACACCACTCTGCAACATCATCGGGTTGCAAGATGTGGTGGCCGGCGGAAACAATTTATTTACCTATGTGTAAGCGACGCTTTCTCAGCGTGAAGAAGTATCGACGGGTTGGTAGACGCGCACATAGTCGACATAGTAATGCAACGGGAAATGCTGCAGGTCGGGTGTGCCTCCATTGCCGCCAAGCGCAAGATTGAGCAGCAGATAGTCTTTCATGCCCTCTACATTGAACGGATTGTCGGTATTGCCGTAGCAGCCGCGGTTGACCGTCTCGCTGAGACGGATTTCATTGAGCAATTCGCCGTCGAGATACAAGCGTATGGCCTCTTTATCCCAGTCCATGCGCCATACATGAAACTTATCGGCCCAGTGGTCATCACGCTCCGTGAAGTGGGTGAACGGTATCACCGCCGAGTTCCACACCGCTACATTGGGTTGCGTATCGCCCCAACAGGCGTTGGCCAAGATAGACGGCTGACCATTCTTGATATAATATTCCATCACATCAATTTCACCGTTGTTGGGCCACGGCCATTTGTCGCCAAGAAGCCATATCGCCGGCCACGAACCGGTGGCTACAGGAATCTTTGCGCGTACCTCGACGCGACCATACTGAAACTTGAAACTTTTGGCCGTTGTGAGGCTGCTCGATGTGAACTGCGCATAACGGCGGTTCTTGCGCCAGTCGGGGCTGCCCTCCTCATAGGCGGGATTTTGCACCTGCTCTTGACGGCCCTCTATGACAAGACACCCGCCGCTCACCGTAGCGTTGTCTGACTGATACCACTGCAACTCCTCATTGCGGGTGAAACCATGCTCGTAACTCCAAGCCTCACTGGGACGGCCGTCGATATCAAATTCGTCGTGCCACACCAGACGGTAACCGTCGTATTGCTTCACCTCAGCGCCGCGCGGTGTTGCCTCATGGCATGACGGTGTGCAGCAGTTCTGTGCGCCACTTGCCGTGCAACCCAGCCATGCAAGCGTGAGCGGAAGCATCATTATGGTCATTCTCATATTCATTGTCATATTGTTTTTTGAAGCCGCGCCCTACTACAGGGCGCGGCCAAATGAAGATTTGAAGCACCCGTGACACGGTCTATTCGCCGCCCCACTCCTTGTGCTGTTTCAGATTTTGGTCAGTATCAATCTCGTTTTGCGGTATCGGCCATACATCATCCTGAGCACCGCGGTAAGAACGGGTGTAGGCACCGGCTCCATATTCGGCATACTCCTTGTTCATACGCTCGATGGCGTTTTTCCACTCACCCCAGCGGTAGAGATCGGCGAGGCGCAAGTCCTCAAAGGCCAGTTCCACACGACGCTCGTGGCGCACAATCTGCCGAAGTTGCTCCTGCGAGAGATTGCTGCCTTCGACGGCCTCAACATGAGGCATGTGTACACGGTCGCGCACCTCATTGATGTATTGGGTGATTTCAGACTGGCTGTATCCGCCCTTTTCTATCATCGCTTCGGAAAGCGAAAGGAGCACCTCTGCATAGCGTATGACGTAGTAGTCGAGCGATCCGTCATACTCGTTGGCCATATTCTCGGGTACAAACCACTTCATGATGCACACCTGCGATATGGCGGGAATCACCTTCGACTGGTTGTCGTATACCTCACCGAGCCACGACATGCCAGGCACAAACAGTGTACCCTTGAGACGCGGGTCGCGGTTCTCGTAGCGTGCAAAGTCGGGATTGGCCTTGTCGTATGCGGCCGACCCGGTCTTGCCCTTGAACAGCGGTGACTTGTCGATAGGCAGTCCGTCGGTACAATAATAGTCGTCAGAGAGGTTGCGGGTGGCTTCGACGGCATTCATCGGTCCGCCCCAACTGATACTGAACGTCTGTCCCTCGTTCTTGCCCGGGCCGACATAGTGCATGCCCAGTATCACCTCGTCACATTCCTCGTTGGCCTCAGTGAAGAGTTCTGAGTAGTTTTTGTAGCCGTCGCTTCCATCGCCCGAACGGAATAGCGAGTACTTGCCGATGACATGCTTGTAAGCATCGATAGCCTCATCGTAGTGCTTGGTGAACAGTGCCAAACGGCCCATAATGGCATAGGCGGCCTCTTGGGTAAGACGTCCCTTCTCGGCTTTACCCTTGACGGGGATGCCGGGGATGTACTCTTTCAGGTCGGCGAGCACCTTTTGTGCGATTTCTTCCTTGGTGTTGCGTGCCGGTTGGCATTCGGCCAAGGTAAGCGGTTTGTCAAGATAGGGAACATCGCGGAAGGTGGACACAAGGTCGCAATAACCCAAGGCGCGAAGGGCTATGGCCTCTCCCTTGAATTCCGCTTTCTTGGCATCCGTCATCTCCATACCGTCTACCTTTTCGATGAGAGCATTGCAGCGTTTGATCAGTTCGTAGTTGGCATTCCAGTATTTAGAGAAGCACTCGTCGTTGGCAGTAGACGTACCTTGGGCAATGCTTGACCCGAGCATCCAACTGCCCCAGGAGTGATCGCCATTGTCGGTACAGGTCTCGCGGCAAAGGAAGCCGAACTTCCAACCGTCGAGGTAGTCATTGAACAGATCGCCATTCTGCATGGCATCATAGCAGGCCGTGAGGGCCATGAGGGCATCGTCTTCATTTTTCCAGTAGGTAGATCCCGACACCTCGTTGGGGTTGTCGATCTGGAAGAAGTCGTCGGAGCATCCCGACAAGGTGAACATCATTGCGCCGTAGAGAGGCAATGTCTTCAGCAGGGTGTTCAGTTGATATCGTTTCATTGTATGTTTCCTCCTAAAAGATTAAGGTGGGTGCTATTGGCTTTGTCAGATGACAAGGTGAAAAAAAACGCAACCCAATATTTTATTTTGTACGCGGTGGAGAATAGCCCACCTTAAAAATTAATGTTTACACCAAATGAGAAGGTCTTCACATTCGGGTGCACGTCGTTGCGTGCATCACCGGATGACTTCTCGGGATCATAGTTGTCGAGCGAAGTGATGGTGAGCAGGTTGGTAGCGGCGACATATACGCGTATCTTCGATATGCCCCAGTTGGCCAACTGGTCGAAGGTGTAGCCCACCTCAAGGTTCTTCAAGCGCAGATAGTCGGCCTTGGAGAGCCAGAACGACGAGTAGGAGTCATTGAAACTGTTGCCCAGACGCGGCATCGAACCGTTGGGATTGCTTTCCGACCAGCGGTCGAGGAAGCGTGTCGTGTGACTGCCTGTCAGCGAGGTGGTCGACTCCCAGTTGTAGCGGTAGATACCGGTGACACCTTGCCACAGCATTGATAGGTCAAGGTTCTTCCATGTGCCGCCCATGTTCACGCCGAAGGAATATTTCGGGAATGGGTTGCCGATGATGGTACGGTCGTCGGGAGTGATGTTGCCATCGTCGTTGAGGTCTGCATACATGATATCACCGAGTTGCGGGTCCTGGCCATTCTGCTTGATCTTCTCACCCTTGCTATTGGTGCGGTTGAGATCGGCCTCGGTACGGTAGATGCCGATGGCTTGATAAGCGTAGTAAGAACTGATCGGCGAGCCGATACGGTTGATGGTGGCTCCGCTGATGCGCTCATCAAGACCGCCCATATAGAGTACCTCGTTGTTGACGTGCGTCACATTGAATCCGGCATACCATGTGAAGTCGCCCTTGCGGTCGTTGTAGCCTACACTCCACTCCCAGCCGCGGTTTCTCACCTGTCCCACATTCTGATAGGGAGCGGAGAGCGAACCGAGCAGCAGTCCGGGCATGGACAGTTGCATAAGAATGTCTGATGTCTTGCGGTCAAACCAGTCAAACGACGTGGTGATGCGGTTGTTGAAGAAGGTGAGATCGAGGCCCACATTGATGTTGCGGGTGGTCTCCCACTTGATATCCTCGTTGGGTACTGACTTCTGCACCATACCGGCCTGCGGTGTGCCGGTCTCGTCGAAATAGTAGTTGCCTTGTGCCGCATAGGTGGCGGTGTAGGCATAGTTGCCAATCTCCTGATTGCCAAGTTTACCCCAAGAGAAGCGCAGTTTACCGAAGAGCCAGTTGCTGTAAGGCTTCATAAACTTCTCGCTTGTGAACACCCAGCCCAACGATACTGAGGGGAAGGTAGCATAGCGGTGAGCCTTTGGCATACGCGAAGAACCGTCGCGGCGTACGTTGAACTCAAAGAGGTAGCGGTCGGCGTAGTTGTACTGCACACGGCCGAAGAACGACTGCAGACGATAAGCGCCGGCATTGCCGTAGGTATTGGGGTTCTTCGTACCGCCGTCCTGCTCGTAAATGTTGTTGGTAGGAAATCCTTGTTTCGATGCCGTGAAGTTGTCGGTATCGTATCCTATGAGTGAGTGACCGAGGAGGACGCTGAGCGAGTGGTCGCCGAACTTCTTGTTGTAGGTGAGCAAGTTTTCGTTGGTCCACATCTTCTCATAGTAGGTGTAGTCAGTAAGGGTATTGTTCACCTCGGCCACCTTCTTCACATTGCCTTCTGCATCGTAGCGGGCATATCCGGTGGGCGAGTAACTCTTGGTGCGGTTGTTATAGAACGAGTAGGCGTAACTGGTCTGGAATTTCAGTCCGTCGTAGATATCGATGCCGGCTGTGGCCTTGCCATTGAAGCGCCACGCCACATTCTTGTTGTAGCCCTTTTCAAGTCCTTCGAGCGGATTCTTGAATTGCTCGGCATCGTCCCACGTGCCGTCTACATATCCGAAATGACCGTTGGAATAGTAGGTGGGTACGGTGGGGCGTGCAAACCACGATATCCAGCGCATGATACCACCGTCGCCGCCGACACTCATGCCCGGCGATTTGCGGTCGTTGAAGTTGCCCGAGAGATTGAGTCCGAAGGTGAAACGGCGGTACTTGGAGTCGATGTTCGACCGGAAACCGATACGCCTGATACCCGTCGACTTCATGATACCGTCCTGATCGGAGAAGTTCACCGATGTCATGTAGTGCGTATTCTTGCTTCCTCCCGATACCGAGAGATGGTGTTGCTGCATACCTGCGGTGCGCATGATGGCGTCGAGCCAGTCGGTGTTGGCATAATGGTCGGGATCGCTGCCGTCGCGCAGTTTCTGTAGTGCATCGGCATCATAGGTGACCTTGCGGTTGGGCTGCTCGTTGTTCATCAGTGCCCAGTTGTAACTGTCGACAAAGTCGGGCAATACGGTGGCCGACTGCAGGGTGTAACTGCCCGAGTAGTTCACCTTGACGCTGCCTTCCTGTCCACGCTTCGTGTTGATAAGTATCACGCCGTTGGCGGCACGCACACCATAGATGGCGGCCGATGCGGCATCCTTCAGTACTGAAACGCTTTCGATGTCGCTGGCGGGAATGTCGCTGATTTGACTCAGTGTTCCTTCTACACCGTCGATGATGACCATCGGGTTGGAATCGCCGAAAGTACCCACACCGCGTACCCGAATTTCCGGATTGTCGTCGCCGGCCTGCGCACCGCTTTGGGTGATCTGCACACCCGTCATGCGACCTTGCAGCAGTGAAGCCGTATTGGCTACTGGTATGCCTTCGATATCCTTTGAGGTGACGGCCGAAACCGATCCGGTAAGGTTGGCCTTGCGCTGCACACCGTAACCCACCACGACGACCTCATCGACGAGTTTGGAGTCTTCACTCAGCGTGATGGTGATGATGCCATTCTTTCCAGCCTTCACTTCGGCAGGTTTCATACCTATGTAAGAGGCTTCAAACGTAGCGCCGGGACGCGCGTCAATGGTAAAGTTACCGTTGATGTCGGTCACGGTACCATTGTCCTTGCTGCCTTTCTCCTTGATGGTCGCGCCGATGACTGGCTCGCCCGAGGAGTCGATGATTTTGCCTTTGTAGTTGATTTTCGATTGTGCCGATGCCGCCTGGAAACTTCCCAGCGCCAGCAACATTGCCATGGCAAGTGTGCGCTGTCTTGTAAGCGACAGATTCAGGTTAAGTATTCGCATAATTGTCCGATTTAGGTTTTTTTACTTGAACGATGCCGCAAATGTAAGGTTTTGGCATCAAAAAGGTCTAATCCAAATCAGACAAACGACAAAACAAATCGGACAAAGGGCTTATCCCTTGTCCGATTTGTCGCTGTGTTCCCACACATAGGCTTTCGGTGTGACACCATAGACCTCAGCGAAACATTTCGAGAAGTACGATGGATTGGTCATGCCGACCATGTACATCACCTCCGAGACGGTGTAGCGGTCGTGCTTCAGCAGTTCGGCGGCCCGCCGCAGACGCATCTGCCGAAGAAAAGCCACGGGGGTCTGTCCGGTGAGTTGCTTCATCTTGCGGTAGAGTTGTTTTTGGTCGATGCCAAGCGTTTCGGCAAGTGATGTCACATTGAATCCCTCACGCTCCATATTGCCCTCTATCACTTCGAGCACACGGTGCATGAACTGCTCGTCGGGCGATGCATCGCATTGCTGCGCCTCGGTAGCCGCGGCGGTGCTGGGATGTTCCACTATGTGACGCATCTCCACAGCCCGACGCACATCACGCGTATGCTTCACAAGGCGCATGACGTGCAATTGCATCTTGCGAAAGTCAAATGGTTTCGACACGAACACATCCACGCCTAAACGTATGCTCTGCATCTCGGTATCGGCATCATCCTTGGCGGTGAGCATGATGATTGGTGTCTGAGCAGTGGCGGCGTTGTGCTTCATCTCGCGTACAAACTCAAATCCACCCATCACGGGCATCATCTGGTCGACAATGACAAGATGTACTGTGTGTTGCCACACCTGTTCGAGTCCCTCGCGACCATTGTAGGCTTTCAGGCAAGTATAGGTATCACCGAGCGACGAGGCGAGAAAGTCGACAATCTCGCGGTTGTCATCGATGATGAGCAGGGTGTCGCGCGCTGTATCAGCCTCACCTGTGGCCCCATCGGACTTGTCGGACTGGGTAGGCGTATTGTCGATGATATTGCCACACTTGGGAATCACGACGGAGAACACCGCTCCACCATCATTGCGTACAGTCACCGCACCGCCGTGCATCTCCACATATTTTTTCACGAGAAAGAGTCCGATGCCCGTACCGTGGTTGTTGAGATCCTCACCCCTACACTGATAGTAGCGCATGAACACCATCTGCATCTCGTCGCGGGGGATGCCGTCGCCATTGTCGGCTACGCTCAGCGACACTTGATCGGACGTTTCGACAAGCGTCACCGTCACCCTCCCCTCACTGCGGCGAACATGCTTCATGGCGTTCGACAAAAGATTGGTTACCACCGACTCCATCTTCACCACATCCACATCGAGCCACAATTCTGCCACGTCTGTCGTGAAGGCCACATCGATGTCACGCTCTCCCCTTACTGCGTCAAACGAGGAGACACAACCGTGCACGAGGGCCACCATATCGGTGTGCGACCGTATCAGTGTGTTCTCCGTCTCGTATTCAGTCTGCCGATAGTCGACAATCTTGTATATCAGCGCATTGAGCCGCATGGCATTGCGTTGTATACCTTTGAGCGTCTCACGCATTCGGGCGTTGGTATTTTCGGATACCAGTTTGCCCAGCGGCGCGATGATCAGGCTCAATGGTGTTTTCAGTTCATGCGACACATTGACAAAAAACTCGGCCTTCATGCGGGCAAGTTCGAGTGTACGTTCGCGCTCGGCTCGCCGAAACCGCCGTTCACTCTTGCGCTTCTGCATGCGCACAAACATCACTGCTGCGGCCGCCACAATTACAATATAGGTACACCAGGCCCAAAACGAGAGGTACCACGGCCAAGGCACCACAATATAATAAGTATAAATAGTAGCCGACGGGTCGGTCAACGGATTTTGACTGCATAGTTGCAAGGCGTTTTTTCCGCCAGTCATCACAGCGAAGTCAATACGGTTGTCGGCACTGGACACTCGCTTCCATTGTCCGTCATCATTGAGACGGTAGTAGAAAGTGTCGCCGCCGGGGGAGAAGGCGAAATCAGAAATTTCGATGCTCACATTGCGGTACGACGCAATATGTATCTCCGTCCCAGGACGATATTGGGCGCACGGCACGATCACCGTGTCGCAGACAATGGCCGAGATGCGTGGCACGGCCCCACCCCTATTTCGCAGAAGCGATGTCATGTCGGCCACTGCGACACAGTCATTGCCGCCGAGAAGCAGTTTTTGGGATACCGTGTCGTACAAGGCGGCATGATACTGCAGATCAGGTATGGCCGTAGACATCACCTTCTGCGTGCGGCAGTCGATAGCCGTCACCCCATCGATGGAAGCCACCCATAGTTTGCCGTCACCCATTGCCATAGCGTTCGCCGTGCCATGGGCTATACGAAAGCCCGTATCCGCAGTGCGACAAGTACGGGTGTCATACCGGAAGAGTGCGCCGCGGTCGTCATACCATAGGCTTCGGCCATCGCTGCACATATAGTCGAGCCACACGTTTCTCACCTGACAACGGCGCGAGAGCGGATCGATCTCGATGAGTCCCCGATCGGTATTCACCCATATGTGTCCCCGGTCGTCGGTGGTCATCTGGTACACCGACTGTATGAGGTCGCGGTGGAACACGTCGCCCTTTTCCAACCGACACGGCACACCCGTCTGCATAATCCGCCGCTTGTCAATGACAAAGAGACCGCTCATACAGGTAGCAATCCACATCCGTCCCCGACAATCCTCGTATACGCCATAGGTCCAGTTGGTATTGTTGCTCTTGTTGCCGATGACGGGATAACGAAACTGTCGCGTTCGGCGGTCGAGCACGGCCACACCTCCGTCTGTCGAGATCCAAAGGTCTCCCTCACGGTCGATATACAAGTCGCGTATACGGTCTTGCCGTAGCGGATGATCGGCATTGCGGGTACTGTACCACACCGTAGACGAACCATCCGCGCAACGTAGCAGACCGTTTTCGCCGCCCAGCCACAATGCTCCATCGGTATCGCGGAGCATGAAGGTGAAGGCGTTGCCTTCATTGCCAGCCACCAATTCAGACAGTCTGACAATGCCATACGCTGGCGATGCACTCATCACCGACAAGCCGTGGCCCGTGGCTACGAACACCCGTCCATCTTTGCCGCACACCAGATCGTATACGATATTGTTGCCCAGCGACTGTGGATTGTGGGTATCGTGCTCAAAGCGGCGGATTTGTCCGCTGTTTACGTCGTAGGCAATCAGTCCCGACTCGGTACCTATATAGAGCAGACCGCCCGATGCCGCCCGCGTGACCGACTTCAGTACAATGCCGGGCAGTGTCTTCACGGTTTCAGTCTGATGGGTACGCGTATCGTAGCGCAGTAGACACCCCGATGTGCCGATCCACACACAGTGGGCAGAAACGTCATGGTACATACTGAATATCGATGGCAGGTCGACACCCGAGAGTTGCACCTTGCAGATGTGATGCTTGGCAGCGTCGTAGCGGTAGAGTCCAGCAAACGACCCGATGAGCAATCCATCGGACGTAGAACAGAGTACCGTCATCAGTGCGTCGTCTCCTTTCGGAAGGGGCTGCTTGACAAGCGTACCGCGTGCGAGGTCGTAGGCGTAAAGTCCGTCATTGCGCATTCCGATCCACAGTTTGCCGCCACACACGGCTATCGAGCGCACGGCCTTCAACCGCCGCAACGCCACAGGGGGTTCCTCAAAACGCCAAGTGTCAAGCGACAACACACGGATGCCATTGTCGGTAGCGGCATACAGATGACCAGGATCGGGTTGCGCCAGTGCCTGAATGGTGTTCTCATCAGACTTGCCAAGGGTATAATAACAAAGATGGAAAGTATGGCCGTTGTAGCACACCAGTCCGCGCTTGGTTCCGAGCCACAATATGCCGCGGTTGTCTTGTAGAAGCGAGATGACAGGGCAGGCATCGTAGATGGGTACGCGTATCGTAGCGCAGTAGACACCCCGATGTGCCGATCCACACACAGTGGGCAGAAACGTCATGGTACATACTGAATATCGATGGCAGGTCGACACCCGAGAGTTGCACCTTGCAGATGTGATGCTTGGCAGCGTCGTAGCGGTAGAGTCCAGCAAACGACCCGATGAGCAATCCATCGGACGTAGAACAGAGTACCGTCATCAGTGCGTCGTCTCCTTTCGGAAGGGGCTGCTTGACAAGCGTACCGCGTGCGAGGTCGTAGGCGTAAAGTCCGTCATTGCGCATTCCGATCCACAGTTTGCCGCCACACACGGCTATCGAGCGCACGGCCTTCAACCGCCGCAACGCCACAGGGGGTTCCTCAAAACGCCAAGTGTCAAGCGACAACACACGGATGCCATTGTCGGTAGCGGCATACAGATGACCAGGATCGGGTTGCGCCAGTGCCTGAATGGTGTTCTCATCAGACTTGCCAAGGGTATAATAACAAAGATGGAAAGTATGGCCGTTGTAGCACACCAGTCCGCGCTTGGTTCCGAGCCACAATATGCCGCGGTTGTCTTGTAGAAGCGAGATGACAGGGCAGGCATCGTAGGGCAATGTGATATTGGCGAAGCGTTCACCAAGAACGGTCTCGGCAAAGGGTAGACGGCCTGCCGACGGTGTACCCGCCGATGCCGAAGGAAAGGATATAAGTATGGTGAGGAAAAGGGTAATCAGATAGTGTCGCATGGCTTTCGGATAATAATACAGGTCAACACAAAAGTAAGTATTTTTACCGGAAGTACGGCACTTCCATCCCGATTTGCGACAAAAAATACAGGCAACAATCGAAAAAAGGCTGCACCGGACATCATTTCCGGTACAGCCTTTCTTTATGGATGACTACGATGCAGGTGGAACAATCCACCTACCTTCATAGTGAAAAGTGTGTGTCTTACTGGGCAAGACCGCGTCCGTGGCAGTTCTTGAACTTCTTGCCACTACCGCAAGGACATGGATCATTGCGGCCGGGCATCTTGTCTGCCACATAGGGAGTGCGGGCCTCTTGGGCGGCAGTCTCGCGGGTGTCTTGATGGGCAGCGGCAGCCTGGGCGGGATCATTGAGATCTACCTTCTGCTCCTCATACTGTTGGGCATGCTCCTCGGGAGCGGCCTCTTGTACTTCCTGTTCCATCATAGGTATCTGGCCACGGGTGAGGATGGAGGTGATGCGGTTGTTCATCTCGTTGACCATCGTATCGAAGAGTTTGGCGCTCTCCAGTTTGAAGATGAGCAACGGGTCTTTCTGCTCATAGGAAGCGTTCTGCACACTGTGACGCAGTTCGTCGAGTTGACGCAGATTTTCCTTCCAGCACTCGTCGATGATGTGGAGCATGATGACACGTTCAAACTGCTTCACCACATCCTTGGCCTCCGTACGGTAAGCCTCCTTGAGGTTGCAGGGAATATTGTAGACGCGCTTGCCATCGGTGATGGGCACCATGATACGCTCATAGAGCGAACCCTGACGTTCCTCCACATCCTTGATGATGGGCCAAGCCACACTCTGTATGCGGTCGGTCTTGCGCTTGAAGGAAGCCATCGCCTCCTGGAAGGCACGCTCTTCAAGATCGGCACGGTTGCCGCCCATCAACTGCTCTTCGCTGAAGGGGCACTCCATGGCCAGCACCTTGAGGAAGTCCTCGCGACAACCGGCATAGTCGTTGGTCTCGATAATGTTGACCACGCGATCCCAGATGACATTGGTGATATCCATACCGATGCGCTCGCCCATCAAGGCGTGGCGGCGCTTCTCGTAGATGACGGTACGCTGCTTGTTCATCACGTCGTCGTACTCGAGCAAGTGCTTACGGATACCGAAGTTGTTCTCCTCGACCTTCTTCTGTGCACGCTCAATGCTCTTCGAGATCATCGGACTCTCGATACGCTCGCCGTCCTTGAAGCCCAAACGGTCCATGACGCTGGCGATACGCTCGGAGGCGAACAGACGCATGAGTTTGTCCTCAAGCGATACATAGAATACCGAACTACCCGGGTCACCCTGACGTCCGGCACGTCCACGCAACTGACGGTCTACGCGACGGCTCTCGTGACGCTCTGTACCGATGATAGCCAAACCGCCGGCGGCCTTCACCTCGGGAGTCAGTTTGATGTCGGTACCACGACCGGCCATGTTGGTGGCAATGGTCACGGCTCCAAGCAGACGTTCCTCGGTATGCTTGTTGCCCTGCTCGTCGACTATCTCGACGCTACCCATATTGCTGCGTCCAGCCTCGGCTACAATCTCGGCCTCACGCTGGTGATACTTGGCATTGAGCACCTGGTGAGGTATCTTGCGCATCTTGAGCATCTTGGAGAGCAGTTCGGAGATTTCCACAGAGGTGGTACCCACGAGCACGGGGCGACCACTGTTGCGCATCTCCACAATCTCGTCGATGACGGCGGCATACTTCTCACGGGCGGTCTTGTATACGCGGTCCTCCATATCCTTGCGGATGACAGGACGGTTGGTAGGTATCTCCACTACATCGAGTTTGTAGATGTCCCAGAACTCGCCGGCCTCGGTGCTGGCCGTACCGGTCATACCCGACAGTTTGTGGTACATACGGAAGTAGTTCTGCAACGTGATGGTGGCGAAGGTCTGTGTGGCGGCTTCTACCTTGACGTGCTCTTTGGCCTCTACTGCCTGATGGAGTCCGTCGCTCCAGCGGCGGCCTTCCATGATACGGCCGGTCTGCTCGTCGACAATCTTCACCTCACCGTCCATGACGACATACTCGTCGTCGCGATTGAACATGGTGTAGGCCTTGAGCAACTGCTGCAGGGTGTGTACGCGCTCGCTCTGTACGGCGTAGTGGTTGAGCAGTTCGTCCTTCTTATCGAGACGTTGTTGCTCGTCGAGCCCGGTCTCGGTTTCGAGGGCAGACAACTGCGAGGTGATGTCGGGCAACACGAAGAGATCCTTGTCGTTGACCTGCTTGGCCAACCAGTCGGTACCCTTGTCGGTGAGGTCGCAACTATTGAGTTTCTCATCGACCACAAAATACAACGGCTCTACGCACTGGGGCATCTTGCGGTTGTTGTTCTCCATATAGATCTCCTCGGTCTTGAGCATACCGGCCTTGATACCTTCCTCTGAAAGGTACTTGATGAGGGGCTTGTTCTTCGGCAGGGCTTTGTGCGAGCGGTAGAGGGCGAGGAATCCGTCGTCGAGGAGTTTCTGGTCGTTGTTCTTCTGTCCTTCGGAAATCATCTGCTTGGCCTCGGCCAGGTACTGGGTGGCCAACTTGCGCTGCACGTCGACCAAACGCTCTACCAGCGGCTGATACTCTTCAAACATCTGGTCATCGCCCTTGGCTACCGGACCGGAGATGATGAGCGGGGTACGGGCATCGTCAATCAATACGGAGTCGACCTCATCGACGATGGCGTAGTTGTGGGCGCGCTGCACGAGGTCGGCGGGAGAGAGGGCCATATTGTCGCGCAGATAGTCGAAGCCGAACTCGTTGTTCGTACCGAACGTGATGTCGGCCATATAAGCCTTGCGGCGCTCGGGTGAGTTGGGACGGTGCTTGTCGATACAGTCTACGCTGAGTCCGTTGAACATATAGAGCGGCCCCATCCATTCGGAGTCACGCTTGGCCAGGTAGTCGTTGACGGTCACGACGTGCACACCGTTTCCGGTCAGGGCGTTGAGGAACACGGGGAGGGTAGCCACGAGGGTCTTACCTTCACCGGTGGCCATCTCGGCAATCTTGCCTTGGTGCAGGGCGATACCACCGAACACCTGTACATCGTAGTGTACCATCTCCCACTTCAAGTCGTTGCCACCGGCAGTCCAGTGGTTGTGGTAGATGGCTTTGTCGCCGTCGATAGTGATGAAGTCCTTCTTCGGATCGGCAGCCAGTTCGCGGTCGAAATCGGTAGCGGTGACCACCACCTCCTCGTTCTGGGCAAATCGGCGTGCGGTGTCTCTCACGATGCTGAAGGCTACGGGCATCACCTCGTTGAGTGCCTTCTCGTATACCTCAAGGGCTTCCTTCTCCAGTTTGTCCACCTCATTGAAGATGGCTTCACGCTCATCGATTGGGGTCTCTTCGATTTTCGCTTTGAGGGCGGCAATCTTCTCCTTCTGCTCCTTGGCGGAGTTCTGCACGTAGGCCTGTATTTCTTTGGTACGCGCGCGCAGTTCGTCGTTGGTCAACTTCTCAATCTCCGGGTACATCGCCTTGACTTTCTCGACAAGGGGTTGGATGAGTTTCATATCACGGGTTGACTTGTTGCCAAACAATGACTGCAAAAACTTATTAAAATTCATCGTTTATTTTGTTTTTATTTTTTATTCGGATGTGATATCGGGGTGTTATTGCAGTGGTGCCGATGAGCAGGCATTGGGGGCCCGTATACGGATGGCCTTCGCTATGGTCGGTGCTATGCGGTCGACGGTAGCGGGAGTGGAGACGTGCATGGCTTTGACGCCGGCACCGTAGATGACGATGGGGAAAGGCACAAAGGCGGCACGCGATGTATAGTTTTCATGATTGTCCTCATTGAGCAGTTGCCATCCGGGTGACACCTCGATTACGAGATCGCCGCTGACGGCGGGATTGTACGGACTGGCAGCCACGCTGCGCACGCCGGCCGTCTGCACGAGCAGTTCTTTGGAGCGCATCACAACGTCGTTGTAACTCAGTCGGCGTTGCTCTATCAGTTTGCGGTTGAGGTAAATCTGATTGTGGAAGCAGGTTTCCACATACTGTCCCTGACCGTAGATAGCCCCAAGATACATATTGAGCAGGTTGGCCGTACGGTTGATGTAAAAGGTACCTGTGGGGATGTGGTAGCGCTTGTAGTCTACCGTCTCGTCCTCGGTATACCCTGTGCTGGTCAGCACGAAGAGCACGCGGTCTTGTCCTACCTTGGTCTCGATATTCTTGACAAGGTCGGCCAGCAGATGGTCGAGTTTCACGTAGAGTATCTCAGCATCGCTCTGACTGCGGACGGTCTTGTCGACATTGGCCGAGAAGGTCACCGACAGCAGGTCGGTGATGTCGTCCTGCCCCATCGACAGATTGGTGACACAGGCCAGCGACAGGTCGTAGACGGCATCGTTGCCCACCCCATAGGTATTGGCACTGTTGTAGGCGCGTATCATGCGCTGCCCCATCTCGGGATAGTAGGTCGATGTGGTCCAACGCTTGTTGCGGTCGCTGATCCAGTAGGCACCGTCGGCGGCGTGTCCGGCCGACAATACGGCGGCATCCTTCTCCAGAGCTACGCCACAGACGATGGCGGCACCGTTGGTGGCCACCTTGAGTTCATCGCCGATGGTCGAGGTGGCCATCTTCTGCGGAGAGACCCCATACTGACTGTCATCGACACAGAGAACTGGCCGAAGCGTGCTACGGTCAAGCCATTTGGTGCCTACTATATTATTATAATGTGGAGTGGTTCCGGTAGCGATGGAGGCAATAGCCGATGCGCGGTCTACCGGGGAGAAGGGATATTGGGCCGCCTCGTATACGCATCCTTGGTCGAGCAATCGCTTGAAACCGTCGGTGCCGTAGAGCGGGGAGAACTGTTCGATATAGTCGGTGCGAAGTTGGTCGATGATGATGTTCACCACCAATCGGGGTGCAGGCTTCAAGGTCTGCGCCTGCAGTTCGGTACCTGTCAGCACCGCGAGGACTATGATTGTCGACAGATATCTGTTCATCGGAGTTGCTTGTTTTTATTCGTTGGTGAGCACTGCCATGCCTTGCACAAGTATCTTATCAGCAAAGATAGTGCCACAATATTCATACCCTCGGCATAGGTCTGCCAAAAACCGAGTGCAAAGTATACGATGATCAGTGCAGCATGCGCATACATCCACCAGTGTATATGGTGCTTCCGCAAGGCCTTGACCACCGGATAGAGGAATACTAGCGACAGGGGACACAGGAGGAGTATTTGGAAATTGAGGCTGACCGTGGGATGCTCCGAGAAGACCATCGCAAGGAGAATCAGTCCGCAGAGTCCGTCGGCAAGCATCAGCAGGATGTCAAGCACCCAGAAGTTTTTCCGACGCAGACACTCATAGAGACTGCATCCGACCACAATGACAAGAAGGAGGAGGGCGCACTGCATCGGTGTGAGCGGAAATTCGCTTTCCACCACCTGTGCAGTAGGCGCAATCACCCAAAAGGAGCGCAACACCAACGGGCGACGTACTCCGTCACGACCTACAACGACGGCCTTATCAAAGTCTTTTCTGAGATTGTCGGGCAAGAATTGTTGTTGGGCGTTGTCGGTCGGAAGGTCGGCCTTTACACCCAAGAGCATATCGTTGCCCATCCGTGCCCAAGGATGGTCGGCATTGTAGCCGTGGGTCATCTCGCGATAGGAGGGTTGAGCCACACCCGTCAAATCGTACTCTACCCTACCCTGCAGATGTCCGATGAGGATATCGCGGGCACGGGTGGTGCAGTTGTCATAAAAATAGTTGTAGCGGTAGATGCGGTTCTCGGGCTGGTAGTTCACGTCTATGGCGTGGGCGATGTCGGCTTTCTCGGCAGCGGTCAGGTTGAGCACCTGCTGACGCACGCCACATCCGTAATGAGAGTATTGGGCAAAGAAGTCGGCGAAAGGCTCGATGTCCATCGTGTAGTCGGTCAGACCAAAGACGAACCGCAGTACGAAAAAGGGCTTTGAGAAGGAGAACATGCCATAGTTCACGGCCAAGTCGATACCCGTAGCCTTGTCCTCATAGCGTATGGCCGTATGTCCGTAGAGACTGTACACGTTTTGCCGTGGCTGACAAGTGAGCAGACTAATCTCCACCGAGTCCATGGACATCTCCACAGATTCGGCCGAACGCTGCGCCTTTGCCTCGTATGCCGACAGAAGGCATACAAGCAAGGCAAAGCACCGAAAGTATCTCTTAAAATGCTTCATAATGACATCAAAGCCAAAGTAGATAGTGCAAAGGGCACTTGAATATTATGCCGAGGTGTAACCTATCTAATGCCGAGGTGCCGCCTATCTTATGCAAAGATAGTGCAAACCGAGCGCAGAATGCCAAGGTCACTTGAGCATTATGCCGAGGTGCCGCCTATCTTATGCAAAGATATTAAAAAAATAACGAACATCTTGTGTAGGAAACAAAAAAATGGCCACAATGCACAAATTCAGCAGTTTATCCAACGTAGGGGCATCTTTCCACGCTTTGGACTGTACTCAAAAATTTGCCCCTGTAAGGCGCGCATAATTCATTGATGAGATTGAAATATGCGCACCCTACAGGGGCAACGAGGGGTAAACCACAAAGTCAAAGAGGTGCAAAACCTCTCCCGTCATGTTCTATTCTATGTCCTCATCCCAATACGAATCGGACTTCAGCCATAAGGACGTGTTCTCATCCATGTCTGACTCGAAATCGCCGTCGTTTTTATTGGACATAGCATCCGGCACCTGTGATCCCTCCTCACGAGAAGTGCTGAAGAGCAGGATGGAGGGCATTTCTATCATTTCGATATTAGGTTTTATATAGCGTTTCATTGCTTTTTGCTGTTTAGGTTGGGTATTCATTTTTACTGTCACTTACTTCACTTGAAGATGACCTTCCTGCCATTATGGATGTAGAGGCACTTAGCGGGTTTTGTTACCTTTACGCCTTGCAAGGTGTAGTAGGCGTCATCCGTCTGATGACGGCCATTGCCTACGACATCCTCGATTGCAGTCACCTCGTCCCAAGGATCTACGTCAAATGCGAAGTTGACCTTTCCGGGTTCTGTGACTTTGGAGTCCATTCCGGCGTTCACATCACCCAGCAACTGACCGTTGTAGTCCATATCCGTGTCCGTCAGGCGCAAGTAGGCGTATCCGGCGTTTACCTTGCCTTCCATGCGGAAGAAACCGACATAGTTGTCACCCGTCTTGTTGGCCTTGTAATAAGCCGTGTTGTGGAACAAGTTCAACGCGAAATTGCGGTAGTCGTAATGTATTTTTCCATTTTCATCCCTGTGGTATTTGCCATTCTGAATGGCCACAGTGTCAAGGCAAGCCACCAAGAGGTTGTTGTAAGTATCAGTATATGTCTTGCTGTCGTTGGTGTTCAGATACCACCAATCCTCATTGTTTTCCAACTCCAAATACTTTTTGGGGTCTCCCGCGCCATCGGTGATAACGGTGAACGCCTGCTTAATCGCATTGTTTGAGCCATTAAACGGATCTTTGAAGTTCGCATTGTAAACCAGCACCACGGGCTCGTTGGCGGGAATGAACTTCAAGCGGCGCAAATTTACCGTGCCTTGGGCCTGCCCATTGAGCGTAGTATTGTCTGAGGTCGTAAAACTCTGGGCGGCGTAGGCAGCAAAGCCATCGGGAATCTCGTAGTTGAATCGGCTACAGAAGGTGCGGATACCGTATTTGTTGACCGTGATGTCATCGGAGTTGATGAACTCCACACGGTAGGTACTTGTCGTGGTGTTCAGACGAATGATGAAATATTCCTTGCTGTTGTCCACAATCGTGTTCAACGACTGCTCACCATTACGACGCTTGCCTTCCTCAACGCCAGCGACCAGTGTTGCGCCAGTAAGCGCGGTACCGTCTTGCTGATCGAACACCTCGGGGCGAACAACATAGTTCCATTTCTCTGTTGAGGTATAAGATTTTCCTGTCTCGCCCCATGCACCTGTGGTAGCAGATATGAGAGATTGAGGAGCAAAGGTCATGTACATATTGTCATAACCATTGGTTGGTTTGGCAATCACCTTGCTATAGACGATACTGTCTACCTCGTTCTTGTCATTGGGATTGAGGAACAACTGCTTCTCCATCTTGAAGTAGTCGGAAATGGTTTTTCCGTTGCTGTCTTGCTGACCCCAATTTGCGCTTGCGGAAGACATATAGCCTCCCTTAGTCGCATCGTCTGAGGTGGTACCGTAAATGGAACCAAAGATGTAATAATCCTCCAATTCAGTCTTCTTGGTCGAAGAAGTGATATTCTTATTCTTGTACGAATCCTTGGTCATGGATATGTTGCCGTAGAGGTCATCGAGCGACTTGTTCGTGTACAAGCAGAGTGAGTTCGCCTTTATGGTGTAGGCGATAGGAGATGCCACCTGAGTGCTGGTAGCGTTTCTCGCCTCGCCGAGGTTCAATCCTACGGTATAGGAAACGCCTGCGCCCTTTGTGATGGTGATGGCGTTGTCGCTACTGGCTGCGTCGGTCTGCGACAGATAGGCATCGCAACGGAAATCGGTCATGTTCGTGTTCGACAACAACGAATAGGAGTCTCCCATGGTGGTGTCCGTGGGACGGAACACAGCGGAAGTGTTGTGATGTCCGCGGACATAGACCTTCACTGCGTCGCCAGCATTTCCCGGAAGATGCTCGTCCTTGAAACCATGTGCAAAATACGTAGTAGACAGTGGGCCTGACTCTCTTGTGCGCATGGCGGTGAGAGGCATGATCACGGTGTCGCCGTTGCAAGTCGCCACGATATCAAACGCCGTGTCGGTATAGTCACTCCAAGAGTTGGTGCTATTGTTGAAGACCTTTGAAGTGCCGTCGGTAGCGAGACCCGGCGCTTTATCAGCAGGGTAACGACCAGACGTGCTATAGAAGATGCAGAGGGCGTCTTCAAATTCGTACTCGGAAAGGTCGAGGGTATAGTAGCCAGTGGTGGCGTCGAGCGTCATCTGTACGCCCGGCCAGGCAGCATTATTCTTTGATTCATTACTCTTGCTATAAGCATAGCAGTAAATGGGTGTTGCCCAGTTGGCATCATTCTTCAGATAAACGGTTACGCCCGAGGTTTGGGGTTTGTTTATCTTACCATTACTATTATAGTAAGCGCCATTCTCTACTTGGAATCCTTCTTTTACAGACTGATTTGAGCCATCGGTGAATATCACTTTTGAAGAAGACACATCTCTTACCTCGCCTGTCCACAGGTACAATCCGCTCGTTGATGTCTCCGTACAAGTTTGGTCATTATTAGCCCAAGTCTTGCCAAAAATATCAACGCCGTTGCTGCATTGATTATCCCAAATCCAAACCTTGGGCGTACCCCAACCGCTGGGTTTGTCGAAGTAGATGGTGACTGTCTCGGCCATCACCATTTGCGGAACGACCAATAGGGCCATCACCGCCGTCACTAATAAAGCAACAATTCTTTTCATTGTCTTTTTAGGTTATCTTTAGTTTAAATTTTTTAGTTATTCATTCTTCGTTTAAAGCCTCGGTATTCAGTATCTGTGTTCAGTGTCTATGGAAGAAGTCGGTTTAAGTATGCTTTCTCATTTAGGTATTCTGCGGTAAAGGTAGCGAGAAAACGATGCAGCAAAATAACAATGAAGGTAGAAAACGGCAATGCAAAGGCGTAAACGTTTGCACATTTTTTAATCCGATTTTGAACACCCTACTTACAACCGGGTATTCAAAATCGGACCATAATCATTATTTGATCAGTATCTTTCGTCCCTTAGCGATATAGACACCTTTAGGCAACAATGTTCTTGCCTCATCTATGGAACTGACCTTTGCCACCCGTACGCCGAGCAAGTTGTAGACCATAAACTCACCCTGCGCTGCATCGGTTGCAATATTGTCGATGCCAGACGGTATGGCAATCTCCTTGACTGTTCTTGCACCGTCATATTCAAACCACTTGTCGGTGGTGATACCCGTGATGTCTTGAGTTTGTGAGGCGCTGCTGCCCATGTTGAAGATTATGTTCAATGACTCGACATCGCTGAAAGCCTTGGCCCAGTAGTCGGTGCCGTCTACCGTTACATAACTGCTCATCACCGTGCCCGGCCATTCGCCGTTGAGAATGGTCGTAGCAGTACCTGTTTGCGTCCAGGCGTAGAGATAAGGAGCAGAGGGGGCTTTCACATAGATATTGATGACATGCTGATCCTTGTGGGTATAGGTATATGTCTTGACATTGCTTACGCTGCCACTCTCCACAACGCCGACATTGAGGGTAGTGGTCGTCGTGAAGGTGAGTGTCTTGGCGGTGGTGGTGGGATGGCTTGACGTGGTTGGCGTAGTGCCGTCGGTGGTGTAGACCACGGTGCCGTTCTTGGGAGTGATGGTCACCGTGATGGGATCAGTGAAGGTCGTCGAACCGGGCGACACGCTGTAAGACACGGTCGACTGGTCTGCCTCTACGGTGTGGTCATACACATTGTCAATATAGTAGCCGTGGTTGACGTAGGTGAGGTCACTGCTCTGAGTGCCGTCGGGCAGGAAGATGACACCTGTCGGGTCAGAGGTCTCAGTGCCCGAGTAAGTCCACTTGTAGACCTTGCGTCCCGCAGCGGTGACACCCATGTATTCCATGTATGGCTTACTATTCCAGTCTCCACCGGTGAAGTTGACGGATGTGTTCCACACCCAGATAGGCACGCTGCTGGCGTCGGTCTCGTAGAACACCGACTTCTCGTCTTCGGTGACTGTCGGCGTGAAGACACCCACCTTCTTGTAGGTCACAGTACCCGTCGACACTGTGCCGTCGGATGCGGTTGCACCCCAGTTCACCTCGTAAGTAGTGCCTTGCGGATCACCTGCACCGATAGTGAAGGTCGTAGCGCCTGTGACCTCCACCTTCGTGCCGCTATTGATCTGATACCAGCCCTTTGTGGCTTCGTTGAGATTGACGCTGACCGTCTGCGTCTCAGTAGAGAACGAACCGCCATTGGGCGAGAAGGTCAGACCCGACTCGCCGCAAGCGTCCTCGGGAGTGATGTAATACGAAGTGCCGGCCTCCTGCTGACCGTCATACGAACCGGCAGACTTGTGACTGGCAGAAGACGTGTAGATGAACGGGCCGTCCTCACCGATCTTGCCGCCTGTCCAGTCCTTCACCAGCACACGCACCTGTCCTTGGTTGGTCGGAGCGGAGACGGTGATGGTAGAACCCGTGTAGGTCTGACCTGTGACCACGTCGGTGTAGGTACCGCTCGGGCAGCCGGTGAATGTCGCGCCGCCGTTGAGGGCCACGAGCGCGTAACTGTCCTTGTAGGCCCGCTTGAAGGCAATGCCGCCATTGGCAGTGCAACCATCGGAGGTCCACTGACCCTTGCGCAGGGCTGGCACAGCCTGACGTATCTTGTTCAGACGGATGAGGTGCTGCGCCAAATCGGAAGAAAGCGTCACATTGGCATTGCCGTCGGCGGTATATTCACCGAAGTCGGTCGCATTGACATTGCCCGTGATATAACCGCCGAAATAGGCGCGGCCGGTGTCGCTGAGCGGACCGTTAGGCCCGTTGTCAATCTTCGAGCCCTTTCTGAACTCTATCTCAGAACCGTAGTACAGACAGGGTATGCCACGGAAGGTGAACATCAGGGATAGGTTCTCCGCCCACTGGTCGGTACCGCCGCTGAAGCGGATGCCGTCGTTGGGCTGCGGACTGTAGTCGTGGGAGTCTACATATACTACATTGTATGAAGCGTCGTTGTAGTACTTGTCTCCGTCGCAAGCCAGACTATAGGCCGAGGCAGCGTTGTTGAAGTTGTAGTGCAGGGGGAAATCGATGATGTTGAAGCCCGATGCCTGTGAGTAGTCGGGCTCGTGGTAGGCCCCGTTGACCATGAAGGTATTGTCGCTCGTGGGCTGGGTCTTGCCCTCATCGCAGGTGACCATGTTGAGCAATGGGTCGGCACCTTCTTTTACCTCTACGCTGGCCCAGTCGTCGGCGGTGACACTCTGCCATGCCGCCACCTTGGTGGCATCCGACTTCCATGTGTAGTAGTAACTGGAAAGGCGGGCATCGTCGCGGTAGGTCACGCCACCAAAACGTGCGCAGCACTCACCGTACATATAGAACGGAGCCTGGTTGAGACGTTTCGATTTGTACTTCTCACCCAGTTCGATGAACTTCGGGATGAAGAACGAGTTGAACGACAGGCGCGAGATGTGGCCCGTGGTGTCGATGCGGAAACCGTCAACACCCATCTTGATGAACTGGCCATAGCAGTCTACCAAGTACTGGCAGACGGCAGGGTTCTCCGTGTTGAGGTCGACGCAGTCGCCGGCTATCTGTCCCCACCAACGGGTGATCTCGTCCCAGTTCCAGGAGTTGGCCACATGGTGGTAGTAGTTCTTGGTGTCGTGGTTCTGTCCGTCGGTATTCTTCATGAGGGCCAGACGGCGCTGATACTGCGCGGCTGACGCGAGGTTGAGATAATCGCTGCCAATGACATCCTCGTTGGGAATCATGCAGGAGTTGATGTCTGCCTGATTGAGAATGTTCTGACTGCGCGAGAACTCCTTGCAGAGTTTCTCCTCACCGAAATTTCCGGTGTGGTTGAGCACAATGTCGAGGATGATCTTGATGCCTTTCTTGTGCGCCTCGTCGATGAGGGTCTGGAAGTCGACATCGCGCGTACTGCCGCCGTCATATTTTCCTTTGCCCTTGTGACTTTCGTAGCGCAGGTCTACCTTCGACATGTCCATGGCGTGGTAGCCGTGGTAGTCGTAGCCCGATGCGTTCTGCACCACAGGGGTGATCCAGATGGCGGTGAAGCCGAGGGCCTTGATGTAGTCGAGTTTGTCGATCAGTCCGGCAAAGTCGCCACGCCAACAGGGGTCGCCCGTCTTGATCTGTTCTGCCTGGTTGTCCCAACAGAGCACATTGTTGTTGGGGTCGCCATCGTAGAAACGAGTGGTAATCACGAAATAGATGGACTCGTCGCGGAAGTCCGTCCGATTGGAATTGAAGTCACTGCCAGCGTATGCGGGCGACGACAACGTAGCCGCCGCCACTAACGCCAAAAGCATTTTTTTGAGGTAATGTTTATTCATGTTATTTATGGTTTTCGAAATGATAGAACCGTAAAAAGGGGGAACATCCCAATCGAATATTCCCCCTTTCAATCGGTAATGAATGGTAGTTTTCCTGACAACTTTTACCTTACAAAGACTTTAGTATATTTGCCTTGAGCATTCTTCATGATGTATACACCGGAGGCAAGACCTTGGGTGGCCTCAGAGACAAGCACGTTGGCACGAACGAGCGTACCGCTCATACTATATACGTTGGTCTGTCCGTTGTATGAGTCCGCACCTATCTTCTTGATGGCGGTAGAAGCGTTCTTGCCTAGGTATGCGAATGACACCGTGATGTTGTCGGCATCGCTCTTCTCAAAGGAGTTGTTCTCTTGCGACTCGGTGTCGGCCTGGTCGGCGTTGTCGTTCATCGTGAGGTCGTAGGGCAGACAGTCCATACCCGACTTGCCCATGGTGGCCACGAGCATGATGCCCAGACCGCGCGACTCTATCTGCGAAGCCGATGTGCCGAGCGTAGACAACGGGATGGCCATGTAGTAGTGGAAATCGAGCGTGCTCGAACTGTGACCCAAGGTATTGAAGTCTACCCAAGCCGCGCTGCTCTCGTTGTCTTTCTTCATGTCGCCGACCACACGTCCGTTGTTTGTACCGTAACCCTTGTCGATACCGTAGATGCTGGTTGGCTTGATGCCAAGACCGAAGTTGCTGACCTTGAAGTTGATGCCGCTTGTAGAGGCGTTGTAGATCTCCTTAGGATTGATGAGCGTACCGTTGTTCTCATAGACGTAAGGACCGTTGGCGGCGTTGGTGGAACACATCACCACATGGTTGACGATGGAAGGATAGGTGATGCCCGAATCCCATACGGTGCTACCCGAAGCGTCGGTCGTGCCGTTGCCGCCAGCATTCTGGGTATCGAAGAGAAGCATGAACGGCACGTTCATGGTCTGATAGAGTATGCCCTGACTCAAAGGATAGTCATCGCTTGGCGCTACGACATCCTGCACGTTGGTCATATCCCACGCGAGGTAGAGGTTGTTGTCGTCGTAAGCACCGTAGAGGGCGTACAAGTCGATGGGCACTTCGTACATGGAGTTGGGACGGTATACACGCGGGTCATCGTTGGCCGCACCTTGTGCGATGATGTCGGAGAGGGTGAAGTCCTCATACGAACTTACAGTCTTCTTCTGACCATAGCCATTGGGGTTGGTCTTGTAGTAAGAAGCGAGGTCGCCGGGTTGCGGCGTTGGGGTCGGCGTATCGTTGTAGGTGTAGGTAGCCGACTTCTCGGTGGTGCCTGCCGTGTTGGTAGCCGACACCTTGACGGTAGACGTCTCAGAGATAGAAACCGTCGTGCTGCCCGAGAACGACACTTGCGTACCGCCGTTGACCGTATAATAAGAAGATGTGGCGTCGGTCACGGAGATGCTCACCGAGAAAGGCTTGGTAGAGAAGGTCTGTGAAGCAGTCATCGTGACAACAGGTTTTTCCTGAACCGGTGTCGGGGTGTAGTCGGTCCATGAGCGGGTGCTGTTGTTGAAGAGTTTTGAGGTGCCTCCGTTGTCAAGGCCCGTCTCCATATCACCGGGATAACGGCCGGATGTACTGTAGAAGATACAATAGGCATCTTCCAAACCATAGTCGGAAAGGTTAAGTGTATAGTAACCAGTGCTTGCGTCGAGCGTCATCTTCACGCCCGGCCAAGCGCCATTGTTCCTTGTTTCATCCTTGCTATAAGCATAGCAGTAGATAGGCTCTGCCCAGTGGGCATCGTTCTGCAGGTAGACACTTACGTTAGTCGTCGGCTCCGGCTTGGGAGAAGGAGATGTGCCGTTGTAGATGACGGCAATGCCCGACTTGCTGATTTGTCCGGTGATGGTGGATGCGGTCACAGTGAACGTGCCACCACCCACCTTATCGGTGTAGGTGCCCGAGGCGAGCCAACTGCCACTGCCGTTGGGGATGGTTACCGTACCGCTCTGCCCGCTGCCAAGCACGAAGATGCCGCCAGTCTTGCGGAGTTGTGCGGCAATGCCGTTCTGATGAACGTAGTAGTTGGCCTCGCCCGCACAGAGGTTGTGCATGTGGTTGACCTCAGCCACTTCAGCACTGGTATAGTGGGTGCTACCCTTCGTGCCCATCTTGATGGCACTGCTGCTGGTCGCGGATGGACGGGAGAAATAAAGGGCGGTGGCGCTGTTGTTGCCAGCGGCAATGGCGTATGCCTTGTCGATGTTGTTCTGCGAGATATACTTTGACGAACCGCCGTCGTTGCTGTAGGTGTCGTGCGACTCACCCCAGTATACCAGTCGGTTGTCGGCAACGCCTTTTTGGTTGAAGTTGCCGATGGAAGAAGGCACGTTGCCGCTCTTGAAACTGCTTGCCATGCCGTCGCCATAGACATTGTCGGTGAAGCAGATATACTTGGCATACTCTTTCAGGAGCGTGCCGTCGTCGCCAGTGTAAGGAGAATCGAGGATTTCACCATAGTTGTACATGCTTTTATCCGGCACGTTGACCCAAAACTGGTCGCCCTCAGAAGGCAAGCCGATGTGCTTCGCAGCATCCCAACGGATACCGTCCACACCACACGCCTTGAGTTCGGCGACGTAGGTCTTGATGATGCTCTGCACATTCGAGTCCTCCGTCTTGAGGTCCCACATGCCGATCTTGCCATGAGTGACCTGCCAGCGGTTGCCGTAGTCGATGCCGCCAGTGTAGTCGTGGTAGAGACTCGTGTTCTTGAGACGGTCAGCCACGTATGTCAGGTTGCCGTTGGTGTGGTTCGCCACAACGTCGACGATGACCTTTACGCCATACTCGTGAGCCTTTTTACAAAGGGAGGTAAGCGATTCGGTGGTGGCGATGGAGTTGCCGATGTGGTAGTCGTAGGGCTGATAAGCCATGTACCATGAACTGGCGCCCTCTTTTTGGTGTACCGGGGAGAGTTGCACGGCAGTAAATCCGGCCTGGGCGATACTGGGAATTTCCTCTTCGATCTGAGCGGCAGTCCAGTCAAAACAGTGCAGAATGACACCGTCCTGGATATTGTCCTTCAGACCATAGGTGTTGTCTCCAAAGGCAATGGCACTTATGCTGAGTACCAACAACAATGCCCATGCGCGAACATAGAGAAAGATTTTGTTCATAAGATGTATAAGACGATAAGATATTAATATGGACTTAGGTTTGACCAAATTGCTTACCACTCCATGAATAACCCGAAATGTCTTTTTACTAGGTTGTAAAAGGTGGAATTTTTAGGACTGGCTTAAGGTTGATCTCCTACGATCATTAGGTTTACGACGATAAAGGTAGTATGCAAAATGATAAGGAGAAATATCAAAGGAACAAAAAATGACTATGCGAAAGCGCAAACGTTTTCATAATGGTTCTACCCAACTCATCATCCCTACCCTACCGCTCTGCAGCAGTCTTCGGGCCGAAATACTCGAGTATTCGGCCTTGCGGACTCGAGTATTCGGGCTCAACCACTGGAGTATTCGGACTCAAATACTGGAGTATTCGGGCCGAATACTCCAGTATGCAAGGCCGAATACTACCGAGACGAAATTTTTACGGTTCCGCCCTACCCTATGGTGATGGTCTCCAGATCGTCGGGCACGAACACTTGTCCGCTGAAGGCGGACTGGGCCTCACGGGTATAATTTTCTTTTCTTCCCTGTGTCTTGTCTTCCGTATGGTAGAGTACGAGATGGCGCACAGACAACGCCGCTGCCAACCGCGCTCCGTCAAGGGCCGTGCTGTGGTGTTTCTCGTAGGGATGGAAACGGTCGGCATCGGCATCGAGACAGAAGGCTTCGGAGAGTAGCCAGTCTGCCCCTTCCACCCACTGTCGGTTGGCCTCGTTGTAAGGCTCATCGCCCAAACAGGCGAGGGTAGTTCCATCGGCAAACGTGGCTCGAAATCCGTACTGAGATTCTTTGGTGGAACGGATATCGAAAGCGTTCAGCCGCCAGTCACCCACCTCAAAACCGTCGCCGTCGGCAAGCACATGGATGATGATGCGGTCACCGATGAGTGCGCCCAACTTGGCGGGCAGGGTATTGCGGCATATCCATTCCAGCACACCCGTGACCTTGCTATTGCCGTAGATGTGGAGGTCGCCATCGTACTGTCCGGCCTTGATTCTCTGCATAATCATCCTCACCACCCAAACGGCACCAAGCACATGGTCGGTATGGGCATGGGTGAGAAAGAGGTGGTGGATATTGGTGGGGGCGACGCCTACGCTCTCCAACTGACGGAAAATCTGGTTGCCGCCTCCGGCATCTACCATTAGCAGCGTGGTGTCTGACCGAAGCAGAAAACAGGTGTTGTAGTATCGGGTGGCAAGGGCATTGCCCGTACCGAGCATGGTGAGTTGTATCATAAGTTAATGTATTTTTTAGAATCCTTCTATCTTTAGATGCCTTCTATTTCCAGTAGCCGTCTTTTCGCCTCAATGCCTCCGGCGAAACCTGTCAGTAAGTGGTTCGCCCCGATGACACGGTGACAGGGAATGAGAATGCTGATGCCGTTGGCTCCGATGGCCCCAGCCACGGCTCTTACACCCTTGGGGTTGTTTACGATTTGGGCTATCTCCTTGTAACTTCGCGTCTGGCCGTACGGAATTTCCAGCAACGCCTGCCATACTCGTTTCTGAAAGTCGGTACCCACGGGATGAAGGGGAATATCAAATTTCTTGCGCTCGCCCGAGAAATACTCGTCGAGTTCTGCTCGGGTCTGTTCCAGGACGACAGACGGATGGGTGGTGAACTCGGCATTCAAGAGTCTTGCCAGCCGCCGCTTGTTGCGCGTTGCGCAAGGTTGTTCCAACCAGTCGCACAGACAAAGCCGGTTGTCTACGGAAGCCAAAACAAGCCTTCCGCAAGGGGAGGCGTAATGTTGTATGTTGACAGTCTGCCTCATCCTGCTTTCTCCTTCTTCACCTTCTGTGTGTTGGGCAAGAATCCGGCAATGATGCCCAAGAGGGGCAAGAAGGCACTTGCCTGAAAAATGAATGCGATGCTGGTCTTGTCGGCGAGCCATCCGAAGAAGGCGGAACCCAAGCCACCCAAACCAAACATCAGTCCGAAGAAGATGCCGGCTATCAGTCCTACCTTGTCGGGCATCAGGTCGGTGGCGTAGACTACTATCGAAGAGAATGCCGAGGCGATGATGAGACCCGACAGAAAGGTACAGATGAGCGTCCAAGTGAGGTCTACGAAAGGCATGGCGAGAGCAAAGGGAGCGGCTCCCAAGATAGAAAACCAGATGACATATTTTCTACCGAACTTGTCACCCAACATACCTCCCGCCACTGTTCCGATGGCAAAGGCGGCAAGGAAGACAAAGAGGCACAGTTGGGAGGTCTGCACAGAGATGCCAAACTTGTCCATCAGAAAGAACGTGAAGTAACTGGTGATGCAAGACGTGTAGAAATATTTCGAGAATATCAGCAGAATAAGGATGACCAATGCCCCATACTTGGATCGCTTGGAGATGTCGTGGTTGAGTAGTGGCTGTTTCTGCGAATGGTTCACCATATAGGCGAGCCGTGCCTTGTACCAAGCCCCAAGCCGCACCATGATAAGGGCTGCCAACAATGCCACCAAGGCGAACCATGAGATGGCCCACTGACCGAAAGGCAACACGATGAGGGCCGCCAACAAGGGACCCACTGCCGAACCGCCATTACCGCCCACTTGAAAGATAGACTGCGCCAGACTCTTTCTACCGCCCGACGCCATCTGCGCCACACGCGAGGCCGTGGGATGGAACACAGAAGAACCTAATCCCACCACACTCACCGCCAAAAGAATGAGAATGTAGTTCTCGGCGAAAGCGAGCAAAACCAATCCTACCAGCGTGAAGCACATACCCACCGACAGGGCGTAGGGACGCGGATGACGGTCGGCATACAGACCGGTAAACGGTTGCAGGATGGACGAGGTCATCTGAAAGACCAAGGTGATAAGACCTATTTGAGCGAAAGAGAAACCAAACTTGTCCTTCACGATGGGATAAATGGCTGGAATGACCGACTGAATCATGTCGTTCAGAAAATGCGAGATGCTACAGATGATGAGCATCGAGTAGACCGTCCCCTCCACCATCGTGGGATTGCCCGTTATCTTGCTGCCGATATGCCTTATATTCATATTGTTGTTGCAAAAAGCGTGTTCCTATTGTTGTTGAGTAAGATGATTTGCAACGGTGAAATTACACATTCCTCTCGACACCAGCAAGCCTTTCCACGAATTTTCCGAATGCAACTTTATCATAAAACGGTTCGCTATTCTTCGGGAAGCGTGGTGGGAAATGGCTCTGTAGTAACAATAAAAAGAGCAAATAACGACGCTAATTTCAATTGTCAATTGAAAGATTGCGCTTAAAGTTTCAATTACTAATTTAAGTTTCGGATTTAGGCGAGGGCGGGCTGAAAGCCCAACAAGCACTTAGCCCAGGGCCACGCCCTGGGTATGAAATGCGCGAGGATGACGCTCTGAAAGAGCAAAAGAATTATTGTTTTTGTTCTCATCTTCTCGAAATAGATATGCTTTTGCCCTTTCAGGGCGTATGCGGCTTTGTATACTTTCTACCCAGGGTGCCGCTTCGCTTGCCCTGGGCTAAGTGCTTGTTGGGCTTTCAGCCCGCCTTCGTCTAAATCCGAAAGTTGAATCAACTATTCAACGCAGAATATAGAATTTCAGCGTAAAACAAAAATTTCGGTCAAAATATTTGGATTTTATCATAGAAAGCAGGGGCAACGAATAGCGAATCACGCAATGGTAAAAAGTAAGCCCCCTATATCAAAAAACATTGCAGGCGTGTTCTATAAATTCCACGCACTGTTAAATTTATATTTTAGGCAGGCCGCTCTTTGTGTCTTTTTGTTTTTATCCGACATCTTTTCCTTTCTTCTTTAGTCGCATAGCCCGCCATGCACCTTCAGAAAGATAGTGCAAACCGAACGCAATGAAGCTTGCTTCAATTGCTGAGGTGCAGCCTATCTTATCCAAAGAAAGAAAAATATGTTCGGCTAAAATTCAAAAATCCAACAAAGGTAATTTAT
>CAVJZJ010000016.1:0-60735 GCA_963653995.1 Flexilinea sp. | reverse complement strand
GACGCTTTCGGCTGTCCGAGGAAAGTTCGTCCTTGTACCGGGTGTAAAGGCTGCGATACGTATCCTCAAATATAGCCTCTGGTCTGCGGGCGTTGGCATCAGACAATGTGCTGCGCCTTGGCAGCATCCTTATGCCGAGATGAGCCAGTTTGCGTGCCTCAGGAAACATGGAGTCGGTAATCTCGCGCAATGAGTCGAACCTCTTGATTACAGCGTAGAGCATGACAGTAAGATGCTGGTAGGCATCAAAGTGCTTCACATAGCGTTCTCCACTGTGATTGCGGCTGATCTTGAGAATTTCATCCTTGTCTACCAAATTTATAAGCTGCCCGTACATCGGCTGTCCGCTAAAATGTGTACATTTGTTCATAGTTACGTATTTTATGTCAAAAACAAAAGTAACTAAATGGGCTGAATTCCAAGCGAGGAATCCAGCCCTATCTTTTTCATGCTCAAAAAAGTTTTAGCGGACAGCAATATATTTCTTTCGACTTTCTGCAGTTTTAACACTCAAAGGTAGTCATTTCTTGAGAATCAAGCAAATATTTTATGTGATAACATGTTAATAATCAAATACTTGTAATTAATTAGCAGACCCTAGTTAGAATACTCGTCCAATGGCCGTAGAAGCCATTTCTGGCCGCTGTAGCGGTCGATAATATCTTTTGCAGACATCGGTACGGGTATATCAAACAAATGCCCCGTTTTGCGCCGTTTATAGCGTATTCGCCCGTTTTTCATGTCGCTCTTCTTTAAGTGCAGCAAGTCTACAGGATTGATCCCGCACAGATAGAAGGTCAGCATGAACAGGTCGCGGTATATCTCCTGCCACCCCTCAACAGGCCAGTCTCTAATTGTCCGCAGTTCTTCCACGCTGATGTTACGGATGGCCACACGCTCGCTCCGTATCTTGTACCGTCTGAACGGATACTTGTCCGTCCATTCGTTGTCTATCGCCCAGTTGAACACAGAGCGTAGGTTCCGGAGATGAATAGAAAACCCGTTGACGGACATTTTAGCGTTTGCCGCGACCCATCTGTCGAGCCACGCCGTGTTGACGCTGTCAAACGTCGCCTTTTCGTCAAACTCCCGCAGTTTGCGCTCTGTCAGGAAGTATAGTCCTCGTGTCCCCTCGTTGGCTTTCGTTTCGGCGTACTTCGCCACATAGTCAGCGAGCGTCAAGCGTTCCTTTTTCGGTTCCTCGCCCGTAATGACCTTCCGAAGCGCAGCCTTCTTGGTATCCCAGTCCGCATCCTCCGGCAATGTTATGACGCATTTCTCTACATCGTCAAGAATCCTCAACAGGCGCGCCGTTTTCATTCTGGCGTACTTTTCCGTTGAAGGGATTGCGACCCCGGAGAATTTCTTTACGACCTCCAATCCCGTGGCAACAAAGAATTTCTTGTTGCCTTCTCTGAAAAGAACCTGAACAGGGATCATCCCTTTTTTGTTCCGTCTCTTTTCGTCAACATAAGTGCAATACCTCATAGAGATAGTTTTAGTCCCTTGCTTGTGGTCATAGATTTTTAGTGGACGTTTTTGTGGACAACTTAGCCCCTCAAAAACGCCTCCAAACACCTAAAAACGCTTTGTGGCTATAGCCTAAAACGAAAAATGACGGCCCTGTATGGGTCGTCAAATTCTATCTAACTTACTGTTTCTTAGCGTTTTGTGCGTTTGAGCGGTAAGCGGGACTCGAACCCGTGACCCCCAGCTTGGGAAGCTAGTGCTCTACCAACTGAGCTACTACCGCTTACGATATCAAATAAGTAGAGAGCCGATACCCGGACTCGAACCGGGGACCCACGCATTACGAATGCGTTGCTCTACCAACTGAGCCATATCGGCAATCTCCCTACAACACAATTGCTTTCGCGTTGCAAAGGTAATGTTTTTTTTCTTATCTGCAAAGATTTTATTACAAAAAACTTATACTCTGCAATAGTCCAGTCTAGATCCAGCCAAAGTATGAGTATAGTAAACTTACAGCAGGTGTATGAATAAATCGCATCAAAAAGAGATCGCTCCGCTTTCCAAATGTGTCGGATGTAAGTTTAATTTTGAACAGTATCCGCTCCGACTTCTACACAAATGTACAGGAAATATTCCATCAAATACTTGTTAAATCCAAAATTATATTGTAATTTCGCTATCTGACATCCATTATAAAATCAAGTGCCTATGAAAAAATTTAATTTTAACGCTGGTCCATCGATGCTACCAAGAGAAGTTATTGAGAATACGGCAAAACAAATTCTAGATTTCAATGAATCAGGACTTTCTTTAGCAGAAATAAGTCATCGGGCTAAAGATTTCCAGCCGGTTGTTGATGAGGCCATTGATCTTATCAAAGAATTGTTATCCATTCCATCAGGGTATTCGGTACTTTTTTTGGGTGGTGGTGCTTCTTTGGAATTCTGTATGGTACCTTATAACTTTTTGGTAACAAAAGCTGGATATCTGAATACAGGGACTTGGGCAAAGAAAGCAATGAAGGAGGCGCAATTATTTGGTAATACCATAGAAGTGGCCTCATCTGCAGACGACAATTACTCATACATTCCCAAAGGATGGATTTGTCCTACAAATCTAGACTACTTGCATGTAACAACTAACAATACTATATATGGTACCGAAATACGGACAGATATCGAGGCTCCCGTAAGATTGATTGGAGATATGTCTTCCGACATCTTCAGTCGTCCTGTAGATGTGGCTAAGTACGATTGTATATATGCTGGTGCTCAAAAAAATCTTGCTATGGCAGGTGTCACATTGGTTATTGTGAAAGATGACGCACTTGGAAAAGTTCAACGTACAATACCAACCATGCTAGATTATCGAACTCATGTAGCAAAAGGATCCATGTTTAATACTCCACCCGTTGTCCCTATCTATTCTGCACTCGAAACTCTTCGATGGATAAAGAAGAATGGAGGTGTAGAAGAAATGGACAGACGTGCACATGAGCGTGCGGAAATACTTTATGAAGAGATAGAACACAACAAATTGTTCAAATCTGTTGTAAATGAAGAGGATAGATCGGTTATGAACATCTGCTTTGTAATGGCCGATGATTATAGAGATTTGGAAGAACCATTCCTTGAATATGCAACATCTCAAGGAATAATCGGCATAAAGGGGCATCGCTCTATCGGGGGCTTTCGCGCAAGTTGCTATAATGCACAAACCGTAGAAGGGGTGAATGCACTCATAAATTGCATGCAGAATTTTGAGAAGACACATTGAGCATACAAAAATCACAATCCTATATGAAAGTACTTGTTGCAACAGAAAAGCCATTTGCTCCATCTGCGATTAATGGCATAAAGAAAACTTTGGAAGAAGGAGGACATGATGTTACCATACTTGAAAAATATACAAACCACGATGACTTGCTGCATGCGGTAGAAGATGCAGAAGCCATGATTGTACGCTCCGACCGTATAACTCAAGATGTTTTGGATAAAGCTCCAAAAATGAAGATTATTGTCCGGGCAGGTGCTGGGTATGATAACATCGACATTGCATATGCCAAACATAAAGGCATAGTGGTAGAAAACACACCAGGACAAAATTCAAACGCAGTAGCAGAATTGGTTTTTGGACTTTTGGTATACACCGTGCGTAATTTCTATAATGGAAAAGCCGGGCATGAATTGAAAGGGAAAAAACTAGGGATTCTTGCTTTTGGAAATGTCGGAAGAAATGTGGCTCGAATAGCCAAAGGATTTGGTATGGATGTTTATGCCTACGATGCATATTGCCCAGCAGATGTGATAGAAGCCAATGGGGCAAAGATTGTAGAAGACATTGAGACTTTGTTCTCCTCTTGCGACGTTGTATCCTTACATATACCTGCAACAGAAGAAACAAAGAAAAGCATCGGAGAAAAGCTGGTATCACTAATGAAAAAAGATGCAGTACTTGTCAATACGGCTCGGAAAGAAGTCATTGACGAGAATGGTTTATTGTCAGTCCTCCGTGAGCGCGAGGACTTGAAATACATTACAGACGTTATGCCTGACGCAGATAATGAGTTCCGGAAATTAGTTGGACGCTATTTCAGCACCCCCAAGAAAATGGGAGCGCAAACATCCGAAGCCAATACCAACGCAGGAATCGCAGCTGCAAATCTGATTAACAAATTCTTCCGTGATGGATGCACAACATATCAAGTCAACCGATAATTCTATTTCGCTCCATTTATATATATAAAGACTTATGGCAAGAATAAAACCATTTTGTGGTTTACGGCCACCACAAAGTATTATAGAACAGGTAGAATCGAGACCTTATGATGTACTCAGTAGCGATGAAGCCCGTTGTGAAGCCAACGGAAATTCGATGAGTCTCTATCATATCATAAAACCGGAAATAGATTTTGAAATAGGAAAATGTGAATATGATGATGATGTCTACAATAAGGCTTCCGAGAATTTCAATAAATTCCAAGAAAACGGTTGGCTTGTTCAAGACAAGAAAGATTCATACTACATCTATGCACAAACAATGAATGGCCACACCCAATATGGCTTGGTTGTAGGCGCATATGTATGGGACTATCTAAATGGGACTATCAAAAAGCATGAACTTACTCGACGTGACAAAGAGGAAGATCGAATGAAGCATGTACGAGCCTGTGACGCAAATATAGAGCCCGTATTTTTGGCTTACCCAGACAACGAGACATTATCAAAAATCATATCCAAAATTATTGAAAAGAAACCAACATACGACTTTGTTGCTCCTGGTGACGGTTTCAGACACCAATTTTGGATTGTAAGTGATGACACAGACATTCTGAGTATAACAAACGAATTTGAACGTATACCAGCTTTATACATTGCAGATGGTCATCATCGCAGCGCTGCCGCCGCCCTTGTTGGGGCAGAAAAAGCACGTCAAAATCCTCAGCATACAGGAAAAGAAGAATACAATTTTTTCATGGCCGTATGTTTTCCTGCATCTCAACTTACAATTTTAGATTACAACCGTGTTGTTAAAGATTTGAATGGATTAACAACATCTCAATTTCTCGAACAGGTCAGCAAAGACTTTATCATTGAAGAAAAGGGACATACTATATACCATCCCAAAAGTCTCCATAATTTTTCTCTGTACATAGACAAGAGATGGTACAGTTTGACCGCTCGTCCGGGAGTATATGATGAACATGATGCCATCAGTATGTTGGACGTGGACATTTCCAGTAAACTCATACTGGACAAAATTCTTGGTATTAGAGATTTGAGATCTGATGATAGAATTGATTTCGTAGGTGGTTTACGAGGATTGGAAGAACTGAAGAATCGGGTGGATAGCGGTGAAATGGCATTAGCGATTGCTTTGTATCCTGTATCCATGCAACAGATAATGAATATTGCAGACAAAGGAGAAATTATGCCACCAAAGGCAACATGGTTTGAACCTAAACTCCGATCCGGTCTAGTCATTCATAAGTTAACGTAAGAGATGACCGATAACATAGACGAATACAAGACCCTCGGAAGCAAAGTTTCCGAGGGCTTTTATAGTGAGAAGAGGAGCAAATTTTTCGCTTTCGCAATGCATGTAGAAAGTGAAGAAGAGGTACATAAAATAGTAGCGCAATACAAGAAAACATATTACGATGCTCGCCATGTATGCTATGCGTACGTACTTGATGCCAGTAGGGAGCGCTTTCGCGCAAACGACGATGGTGAACCCAGTAGTACAGCGGGGAAGCCGATACTAGGACAAATCAACAAAAGAGAGCTTACAAATGTTCTTGTAATAGTTGTGCGTTATTATGGTGGTGTTAACTTGGGCACAGGGGGACTTATTGTCGCTTATCGCTCAGCGGCAGAGGATGCATTGGAAAAAGCTAACATAGAGATTTGCCAAATAGAAGAGGTTGTTTCCTTCTCTTTCCCCTACCCTATGATGAATTCAGTTATGCGTGTCATAAAAGACATGAGTCCAAGGATTTTGTCACAACACTATGACAATACATGCGAAATTAAATTAAGTATTTCCAAGTCAAAAGCATCTATTCTTAGAAATCGTTTAGAAAAATTGAGTTTTGAAGGTTGACAAAGTGAGAACGCCACAAAAGAAATCGAAGATTTCCCTTGTGGCGTATAGTCTACTCAAGTGTCACAAAACTTTATTGTTCATTTTGTAGTCTTTCAAGCATATCTGTAAACTCACGATGGTAGATACCAAATAGCGAGAGTATTTCTTGTCGTTCTTCGGATGTAAGTTCCCAAATATTCTCACTCCCATTTTGATGTGAAAGAATGTGCTTCGCGCAGCGCGCAATCTTTCGTTTGTTGTTTCTTGCCTGCAACTGATTTCCCTGCAACGGCTTCTTGGTAACATAGGAATGAGCCATTAGCCGATGAAGAAATGTTTCAAATTGATTGTATTTAAGAGCAACTTTCATCATTTCCTCTGATTGTTCATCGTGAGGTATCGATAATAGACCATTTAGATTTTCTATATTCCAATCTTCCTCTTTGAGCCAAAACCATTGAAAGAACAAACGCTGCTCCAAATTGACAAGTCGCTGTATCAAAACGTTCTCCTCACCGTTAGGGACACACGCATACTCTTGGTAGGCAAGCCGTATCAATGACACAGGATTACACTCAAGAGCGGTATCATGCTCAATTGTATCACCTTTAACAGCAATTCGCCATCTGTGGTCTTTGTTTTTGACTAACGCAGTATGGGCCTTCATAAGTAGATTTCCAAGAGTTCCCTCTGCGGGCAACTCCGTAACAAAAGACAATCTTTCGCGCATATCCCTTATAGCCAACATGTTGTCATCACGCAGCACACAAAGGTAATTCAATTTGTTATCATCCAAAGATATAGAGAATCTTTCATTTTTGGCATTACCAACAAATGAATACTTAAAATCATCAATTTCAGTCTGAGAAACTTCTATGTCTCCTGTCTGAGGATCACCATTTTTATCATATATCGCAAATCCTACATAGGGTAACTTAATTGTCAATTCAAACGATTTTTTCAATCTTCGAACCGAAATTGTACATCTTATTCCATTTTCGGGAATGTCATCCTTCCGCAACGTGAAAACATCATTATTTTGGTCTTTTTCCGACTTTTCTATAGACACATCACCAAATGGCCACTTTATAGAAAAAGTGATTTTCGTATCATCCTCTTCCTTTACGGATATAAAATCTAGAGGAGATACATTAAGACACCAAGAGTCAATAGGTTCAACATCCTCGTCGTCATCTCCGAGAACCATAACCTGCATTGGTCCGACCATAGGATTGTCTTCCCAATCATCATTTTGAGAACTTTTCTCCTTAAATACGACAAAAGTCAAAGGTTGTTTCTCTCTTGACCCATCTTTTCTACACAGGTACACAGATGTCTCACCTGGGACAAAAAAAGGAAATTCCAAGTAGGGATTTTTACATGCTGGTGAGTATTCTATTTCAGTCCAAGCATCCAACGTATGAGTATTTTCGTTTTGCATATTTCTGTTATCCTACAAATATAGGGTCTGGTTTTTACGGAATTGCAAAATTACTAAAATCTACTGATATGACAAAGACGATGGAAGAGTTTGCAAAGCAGACTATACATCTCACCACCTATTTTTTTTACGATACTCTATCGGTGACATCTTTGCAATTTTTTGGAATGCAGCATAGAATGATTGACGATTGGAAAAACCTGAAAAAGTAGCTATGTCCTCCATTTTTAGATCTACGTATCGCTTGTCCGCTAATATTGATTGCGCAAAATCTATCCGCAACTTATTGACAACTGTATTGTAATTTGCATGAAACCGCGTATTGAAAACGATAGATATGTAGCGTGTATTCGTACCAAGCTCATCTGCCAATTTCCGAGCTGAATATTGACAATCGCGATACCGTTTTCTTATAACGAGAACATCTAGTATTTTCTCATACAATTCATCCGCCTTTTTAGGGCTTACATAATTTAGATAGCGGGGTGATTGTACCTCGCTATTTATTTGGTTATCAGGGTCATTTCGTGTATGCATATGTTCGTCATTCACTCATAATCATAGTCTGTCACACTCAGCGATCCATATGGCGGAAGATGCATCAGAGGGCATTCTCCAATCTCCTCGAGGACTTAGGCTGACACTTCCGACTTTCGGCCCATCTGGCAAACAAGAGCGTTTGAATTGTTGGGCAAAAAAACGATGGACAAAAACGCTCAGCCAATGTTTGATTGTTTCGTCTGAGAATTTCTCTACCGGAAATGCAGCTCTCGACAACATAAACAATTTCGATGGATGAAACCCAAATCTGAGAAAATGATAAAGGAAAAAGTCATGTAAATCATAGGGACCAACCAAATCTTCCGTTTTTTGCTTTATTTCTCCGTTTTCGTCAGCCGGAATAAGTTCTGGACTTATAGGCGTATCTATGATATCTATCAGTGTTCGACGGGATGTTTCATCTCCTATAGTTTCAGAAACGTACTTCACAAGATACTTGATAAGCGTTTTGGGAATACTTGCATTGACACCATACATTGACATATGGTCACCATTGTAGGTTGCCCATCCTAATGCTAACTCACTTAAATCTCCAGTTCCTATAACGAGGCCGCCTAGTTGATTGCTTAAATCCATCAAAATCTGTGTACGCTCACGTGCTTGACAATTTTCATAGGTGGTGTCATGAATCTCTGCATTATGCCCGATATCGTCAAAATGTTGCAATACGCTTTTCGCAATATTTATTTCCCGGATTGTTACACCTAAACTATTCATGAGTGTGATGGCATTATTATATGTACGATCGGTTGTACCAAATCCCGGCATCGTCACACCAATTATGTCACGACGATCCATTCCTAGTTTGTCATAAGCCAATACACACACCAACAAAGCCAGCGTAGAGTCAAGTCCGCCACTTATACCAACAATAACGCGGCGGCTATGTGTATGCACAATACGTTTGGCCAATCCACCAGTCTGTATAGAAAGTATCTCCTCACAACTCTCACTCATGTCTTTATTCTTAGGAATAAATGGGTATGGCTCAATTGTGCGCAGTAGTTTGAAACCCTTTGGATCAACCGATTCCATCGGAGTAATGTCTGCCAAGATACCTTGTTGAGCAACAGAGAAAGACGTATTGCGTCTCCGCTCCACTCTCAGTTTCTCTATATCCAACTGCGTGACGAGCAATTGCTCATTATGAGAAAAACGCTTTGATTCGGAAACAGAAACACCATTTTCATATATCAGTACATTGCCGCCGTAGACCACATCTTGTGTACTTTCACCAAATCCGCACCCACAATATACATAACCAGATATAAGACGCGCACTTTGTTGAGCGACAAGACTTTTCAAATATTGATGTTTACCAATAAGTTCATCTGATGCCGAGAGATTGAATATCACATCTGCGCCAGCCAAAGCAAGTGTATTACTACATGGTGTAGGCGACCAAAGGTCCTCACATATTTCTATGCCAAAATTGACATCATTACAAGTCTTGAATAGACGAGGAGATGGAGATATGGTTATCTGATTTCCGGCAAACCTTATCTTAGTTTCCGAAATGTCCCGAGAGGATGAAAACCATCTTTTCTCATAAAATTCGCCATAATTAGGCAAGTACGTTTTGGGGACAATGCCTAAAATATTTCCGTGCTGTAATACAAGTGCACAATTCAGCAAAAGCCCCCCTACTGTGACAGGACAACCTACTATAATGATGATATCTAGTTTTCTAGAAAAATTAAGTAAATGCAGAACGGCAAGTTCTGCTTGATCAAGAAGAGTTTGCTGATAAAAGAGATCTTGACAGGTGTATCCCGTGACTGACAATTCGGGAAAGACGATAATTTCTGCGCCCTTTCCTTCAGCTTGCGCAATCATACTCTCAATTTGCTTGATATTGTAGTCTGTATCGGCAACGCGCACAGGAGGAATACCGGCAGAGACGGTAATATATCCGTAATTCATAGTATTTCGCTTTATTTGATAGTAACCTGAGTCGCGCCGTATCCATATTCCTGAAACGACGCATCTTGATAGGTATACGACTTATATTTATAGCGAAGTTCGCTGATTATGGCATGACGTAAGACACCCTCACCTTTGCCGTGAATAAAGATGATACGTTTACCTTTCTTTGACTTGTTTTCATCAAGAATTTGCCTAAATTTTGCAAGCTGGTAGTTTAGAATATCAGAAGTTCCCATCCCAGCAGTTGTATCGAGCAACTTGTCGGCATGTAAGTCAATAACTAATAGATTATCCTTAACGTTCTCCTTATTGGTTGTTTTGTGGAAAGATACAGATTTTGCGCCAGTACTTCCTTCAATGGCTACGGATGTGGATGTATACATTTCCTGTTTCAGTTTTTGGGGATCAATTACTAGCGAACGTGCGGGATGATCATTTTCAACAATAGGAAACAGCAATGCGGGATTTTCAAAAAAATCATTTGCTATGAATGCGTGGTACTTATAGAATTTTATTGGTTCTATTCTGAATTGCACCTCTATTGTAGGCTTGATTATAAAATTTTTGTCGCGCTTATAGGCTATCATTTGCACGGCAACTCGATTGAAATCATTGAGAGTTTCATGTCCAAACTCTTCAATAAATGTTTTCGTATTTGGTTCTACTTCGCCAGAAGAACGCAATTTCCATGTTGCTCCCTCTGCCGTCAAATAGATGTACTGCACATAGTAGTTACTGTCATTGACAAAAAAACAGTCAAAATGGGTATTTGAGAAGTCCTTGATATCCAGAGGAACAAAGGCAAGGAAACAACTGAGAAGATTGCCTCCCTTACGTTCTTCAACCGTACGCTTAAAGGTAATGGGAAGATCGGCTATATCCATTTTGTCGTCCTCCTCGGGCTCGTCCTCCTCAATACTATTCAGTTTTGCCCTTACAGAATTTCCATGCAAAGGTTCGGCAGAGGTATTCGAGGACTTTGCTTTTACCATATTTGAAGTATTGTATTCCTGTCCATTTCCTGTAACCACAACATCATTGAAAGGGGTGGGTATTTGGAAACCATCCTCATCTTCCACCAATACAATATTGTTACCTTTGAAACCAGCTATACGACCGCCGCCTGTTTCACTAAGAAATCTCACTTTATCTCCTATCTTTATCATTTCTAATATTTTCTTTTGTAAAAATTATATATACTTCTATAGCTCGTGCTATTTATAACAATCATACGGGTATGATAAAATTCAACGCTTCTTGTTCCACAGAAACGAGGTAACTTCCAACAGGCGTAGGGATGAGCCTACCATCTACCCCAACCAACGCTTTGGACGTATTTACAAATTCTACCTTTTGGGTGCGAAATGGATGCACGCTTCTGTGATTGAGGAATTTACCTCGCACAAATAAATAAATACCTTCCAACACCTGCATAAAAGCAGGATGGTATACAACAGATACATCCAATTGCCCGTTGTATGGTACTGCGCTCGGGGTCTGTCCATAACCCGTTGCATTACCGATACATAATGTCATGACGTTACGACTGATTTCGTCAGTATTTATCTTAATGTGCATTTTATACTCCAAACGCTGGAAGATAAGCAACACAAATGAAAATAAAAACGACAACATTCTAGAGCCCAATATATGGCGGGTCTTACGACGAAGGTTCATAATTGTTGCTACTAATCCGACATTGACGCAATTGAGGAAATAGCGTCGACAATCTTCGTCTTTCTTATTCTTATATTTTATATAGCCCACATCTATTTTTCGAATTCGATGTTGCTTCAAACAAGATATATTTTCTTCAATAGATCCCTCCTTTACGCCCCAAAAATGAGCAAAATCATTCATCAGTCCATTAGGTATTACCCCTAAAGAAACCTCACTCCGCGTTTTGCAGTCGAATTGCATCAAGCAATTTACCGCATCATTCAATGCTGAATCGCCACCGACAATAACAATGGTCTTATAACCATTGTTCACCATCATCTTGACCAAACGCTCCACGCTATCCGCATTTTCACTTTGAACAAAATCAAAATCGATATGCTCATTTTCCAAGCACCTGCAGATGCGTTTCCATCGTTTTCCCGCATTCAAAAATTCGTGCTTGGGGCAATAAACAATACCCCATACATTTTCTATCTTTCTCATTGCATATTTTCCTCCTTCAAATGTTTTGAAAGAGTCTCGAGTATCATACTTGTCTTTGTTTCCATAGGCAACATAGCGTCTATCCAGTGTATTTTTATTCCACGCCGTTCCATACCTCGAAACCATGTCATTTGACGTTTGGCAAACTGATGTATCGCGATTTCTAGTTGAGCAAACATTTCATCGTAACTGATGACACCAATTACATACTGTGTTATATACTTATACTCAAGACCATAATATATGAGATTTTCTGGAGCGATACCCTCGTCAAGCAGTTTTTTTACCTCATCTACCATTCCCTCTGAAAGTCGGCTCTTCAGACGACGGGTAATCCTTCTACGACGGTTGTCCCGATCTATTTCCAAACCAATAACTATAGAGTCAAATGTTGGCATGCTTACATTTTGTAAGTTTTCTTCCTGTATATATTGCTCTATTTCGATTGCTCGTATTGCCCGCTGGGCAGTATCCACATCAGTTTTATTGTGTAGCTTATTACCATTCTGTGTCTTCAATCTTTCAAGAATTGGGATAAGTTCCTCAAGACTTTTCGTAGACAGTTGTTGACGCAACAACGGGTTTTCAGGAACAGAAGGAAGAGTGTACCCTCTAAGCACAGACTCTAGGTATAATCCTGACCCCCCACACATTATAGCTTGAACACCTCGGGACGTAATGTCGCGATACGCACTAAGAAAATCATGTTGATATCTATAGAGATTGTATCTTGTTCCAGGTTCGGCTATATCAATAAGATGGTACCGAACATTCTCTTTATCTCTACCATATTCCTCTATATCTTTTCCCGTTCCGATATCCATTCTGCGATATACCTGCCGGGAATCGGCACTGATGATTTCCGCTCCTATTGTCCGAGCTAGAGATACAGCAACGGCTGTCTTTCCACACGCTGTTGGGCCAAGTATTGTAATCAATTTGTTTTTAGCAGAACTCATCGTACAGATTTTCCATTAAGGCGTGTTCTATAAATTCCACGCATTGTTAAAATCTATTACTTATTTTTCAGCAGGTCACGTATTTCCTCAAGCAATATAGCCTCTTTTGAAGGAGCCGGCGTAGGAGGTTCAACATTCTCTTCCTGTTTTTTCACGGACAATTTGTTTATAGCCTTCACAAGTAGGAACACACATAATGCAACAATAATGAAATTGATAGTAGTTTGCACAAAATTACCGTAATTTATGGTTACAGCATTCATTGTTTCACCTGCCACTTGCACAGAGGGAAGAGTCAGTTTTAGGTCTGTAAAATCCATATTGCCAATCAGCCATCCAATAGGAGGCATGATGATATCGTCAACGATTGACGTTACAATTTTTCCGAAAGCACTTCCAATTATCACACCGACTGCCATATCTATCGCATTTCCCTTGACAGCAAAGGCCTTGAATTCCTTTATAAAATTGTTCATGACGTAAAGTTTTTTATATTATTTAAACTGCTATTGAATGCAAATTTATAAATTATTTCGTATCTTTGCAACGCAATTCGGGAAAATGTAGGTACAACACAACAATAATGTACAAACATTCCCCTGAAATGAAGGATAAAGTTTTTAAACCCTTTAAACAAATAAAAACAAATGATTAAAATTGGTATTAACGGATTTGGTCGTATCGGCCGTTTCGTTTTCCGTTCCACAGTAGAGGCTGAGAACGCAAAGGAAGTTCAGGTAGTAGCTATCAATGACTTGTGCCCGGTTGACTACATGGCATATATGCTGAAGTACGACACAATGCACGGCCAGTTCGATGGTACTATCGAGGCTGACGTAGAGAAGAGCGAGCTCATCGTTAACGGCAACCACATCCGCGTTACTGCAGAGCGTGATCCGGAGAACTTGAAGTGGGACGAGGTAGGCGCAGAGTATGTAGTAGAGTCTACAGGTCTGTTCCTCGCTTACGACAAGGCAGAGAAGCACTTGAAGGCAGGTGCCAAGTATGTAGTTCTTTCTGCTCCTTCGAAGGCTGACGCCAATGGCAATCAGGCTGATATGTTCGTTTGCGGTGTAAATACCGACAAGTACAATGGTCAGAAGATTGTTTCCAACGCATCTTGCACAACCAACTGCTTGGCTCCTATCGCCAAGGTTCTGAACGACAATTTCGGTATTGAGACCGGTCTTATGACAACCGTTCACTCTACAACTGCTACACAGAAGACTGTTGACGGTCCCTCTATGAAGGATTGGCGCGGTGGTCGTGCTGCTGCAGGCAACATCATTCCTTCTTCTACTGGTGCTGCTAAGGCTGTAGGCAAGGTTATCCCCGAACTCAACGGCAAGCTGACTGGTATCTCTATGCGTGTCCCCACTCTCGATGTTTCTGTAGTTGACTTGACTGTTAACTTGAAGAAGGCTGCTTCTAAAGAGGCTATCTGCGCTGCTATGAAGGCTGCTTCTGAGGGTGAGTTGAAGGGTGTTCTTGGCTACACTGAGGATGCTGTTGTTTCTTCCGACTTCCTTGGTTGCGCTTTGACTTCTATCTTCGATGCAAACGCTGGTGTTTACCTCACAGACAACTTTGTAAAGGTTGTGTCTTGGTATGACAACGAAATTGGCTACTCTCACAAGGTAGTTGAGCTCATCAAGATCATGAAGAAGCACAATGGCTAATTTATTGGCTAAATCATAAAGTAGGCCGTATGGAATCTCCATACGGCCTTTTTTTTGTGTGCTACCATTTAAAGCTTCTTTTCTCATGCGACTACCAAAACAATAACACAATAAGAAAAACTGCATACGCAGTGTGTTCAATGAACACTACATATGCAGTGTAGGAATTTCTTTATCCAAAAAAAGAAAATTCTATTCAGTTATATCCCAACCTACTGCGGAGGCACCGAGTACTGCCGCAGACGAGCCCTCAAGACTACTGATTAGGAACTTAGCCTTATCTTTATAGATTTTAAGAACCTTCTCGTCATAGGCCTTCTTTATCGGATCCATAATAAGATCGCCTGCTTTAGTAAGGCCTCCGAAGAATATAAATGCTTCTGGTGAACTGAAAGCGGCAAAGTTTGCACAAGCATCACCTAAGAGTCGACCTGTGAAATCATATATTTCCAAAGCCAATTTATCACCTTTCTCAGCTGCAATTGAGACATCAAGAGATGTTATCTTTTCGGGATCCAAATCGCGCAAAAGCGAAGGTTCATCCGTCTTTTCCAGTAGTTCACGGGCAGTACGCGCCACACCTGTCGCTGAACAATAGGCTTCCAAACAACCGCAACGACCACATCCGCAAGAGCGACCGTTTTCTTTGACAATAACATGACCCAATTCACCAGCAAAACCATCGCTACCATAAACGAGCTGGCCATTGACAACAATGCCCGATCCTACACCTGTACCCAGTGTGATGACAATAAAGTTTTTCATACCACGGGCAACACCATACGTCATTTCACCAATTGCAGCTGCATTGGCATCGTTTGTCAGCGCGACAGGTATACCGAGTTTCTTTGAAAACATATCAGCCAAAGGAACGATACCACTATGACCCCAAGCCAAATTGGGGGCGAATTCTATTGTACCCTTGTAATAGTTTCCGTTTGGGGCTCCAATGCCCATTGCCTTGATTTTGTCAATGCCACCCACTTGCTCTATGATGACATGGAGGGCTTCAACAGAGGCATTCACATAGTCTTCTACATTGTCATAACCTTGGGTTTTGATTGCAGTGGTAACCTTAATATCGCCACGACTATCTACGATACCAAAGACAGAGTTTGTTCCGCCTAAGTCCAAACCGATAACATACGGTTTCAGTGTTTCTTCTGTATTCATCTTATAATTATTAGACTTAAAAGTTTTTCTTCATCAATACCCACCCAATCTGCTACAAAATAACTCTTGTTCATACAAAAGGAGTCCTTATTGGGCTAACGCTTTCTGAGCAGTATTATGTCTGTTACAAAGTGCAACTGACACCATTGCAAAGGTATTAAAAAATAGTCTTACGCGACAAAGTTTTCATGTGAAAATTTGTCCATATCACAAAAAATGCGCAATTTTGCAGACGTTATGCCATTCTCGTTTCATATAGACATACTTGACTTTATATTCAAAGGTATACTAATTGGTATATTTTGCTCTGCTCCAATGGGTCCGATTGGCATTCTTTGTATTCAGCGGACACTAAACAAGGGGCGTTGGTATGGTTTTGTAACAGGAGTTGGTGCTGCCGTAAGTGATATAATTTACGCTTCTATGACAGGCTATGGTATGAGTTTTGCAATGCAACTCATTACCAATTCCCGCAATCTTTTCATCTTGAAAATTGTCGGAAGCCTATTGCTATTGTTTTTCGGGGTATATTGTTTTCGTAGCAACCCTACAAAGAATATGCACGTAAGCGGGACAAATAAAGGCTCATTGGTATATAATGGTATAACAGCGTTTTGGATAACATTTGTCAATCCACTCATCATATTCCTTTTTATGGCATTGTTTGCCCAATTGTCATTCGTCATCCCCAACCATGCATTGGAAATGGGAGTCGGATATGTAAGCATCTTTGGTGGGGCCTTATTGTGGTGGTTTGGTTTGACATGGCTCATTGATAAAATACGAGGACGCTTTGACACCAACGGCATCATGATTATAAATAAGGTAATCGGATGTCTTGTTGTCCTTATTTCACTGATTATATTAGTGGGCACTGTTTTCAATCTCTATACTTTCTATTAAATCCACTTGCCTGCATAAGGGTCGCTTTACTCCCAATACGCACAGCAAAAATACTTATACAGAAGAAAATGTTTATAGCGCAGGAATTACGGAAAAAGAACATTGCCGAATATATTTTGTATATGTGGCAAATAGAAGACCTAATCAGAGTCTACGGATGCAATCTCTCGAATATCAAACGCAATTATCTGGCACGTTTCCAATATACCGAAGAGCAAGAAGAAGAAGTTGTCGACTGGTACGGCAACTTGATACGTATGATGAATGAAGAGGGAAAACGAGAACAAGGACATCTGCAAATCAACAAGATTGTGATACAAGAGATATCCGAACTGCATACGCAACTCCTTCAGAGCCCACTTTTTCCGTTTTACAACGCAGAATATTATAAGGTTCTTCCTTTTATAGTGGAACTTCGCAACAAAGGAGAGAAAGACATCAGTGAAATCGAAACTTGTCTTAATGCGCTCTATGGAACGATGTTGCTCAGACTGAAGAAAAAGACAATTAGCCCAGAGACAGAGCATGCTATCAAAGAGATATCGACACTCATTGGCATGCTTAGTGACTATTATGCAAAAGACAAGTCAGAAGGACTAAAGTTTGAAGAGGATTGACCACACACATTAATGAATAACACCAAATTCAAAAAATGAACCCAGAAATAGATCGTCGCCGTACATTTGCCATTATATCACATCCTGACGCAGGAAAAACAACTCTGACCGAGAAATTTCTTCTTTTCGGAGGACAGATACAGGTTGCCGGTGCTGTAAAAAGTAATAAAATTCGCAAAACTGCAACATCCGACTGGATGGATATAGAAAAGCAACGTGGTATTTCTGTATCTACTTCAGTTATGGAGTTCGACTACAAAGAATACAAGGTCAACATACTAGACACACCGGGGCACCAAGATTTTGCCGAAGATACCTACAGAACACTGACAGCAGTAGACTCTGCCATCATCGTTGTTGACGGAGCAAAAGGTGTAGAGGCTCAAACGCGTAAATTGATGGAGGTCTGTCGTATGCGTAATACACCTGTCATCATTTTTATCAACAAGATGGACCGTGAAGGACGCGATCCTTTTGACCTTCTTGACGAATTGGAAGAAGAATTAAAAATCAATGTTAGACCACTCTCATGGCCCATCAATATCGGCGCCAAATTCAAAGGTGTCTACAATATCTTCGAAAACAAACTTAACCTCTTCAAACCGGACAAACAACGTGTAACTGAAAAGGTAGAAATCGACATCCAAAGTACCGAACTTGAACAACATATTGGCGAACAAGACGCTAACCAACTTCGGGAAGATCTCGAACTGGTAGATGGGGTATATCCCAGTTTCGATATACAATCATACCGTGACGCAGAAGTGGCCCCCGTCTTTTTCGGTTCCGCCCTCAATAATTTTGGTGTTCAAGAACTTCTTGATTGTTTTGTAGAAATAGCACCTTCTCCTCGCCCGACAAGTGCAGAGGAAAGAATAGTTCTACCCACAGAACCAAAATTTGCCGGATTCATATTTAAGATTACAGCCAATATAGACCCCAACCACCGGTCGTGCATCGCATTTTGTAAGGTGTGCAGCGGAAAATTTGAAAGAAACCATCCGTATCAACATGTTAGACTCGGCAAAACTGTCAGATTTTCCTCCCCTACCCAGTTCATGGCCCAACGCAAAAGTACGATAGATGAAGCATGGCCAGGGGACATCGTAGGTCTTCCGGACAATGGTATTTTTAAGATTGGCGATACACTGACAGACGGAGAGAATCTACATTTCAAGGGATTACCTTCGTTCTCACCAGAGTTGTTCAAATATATTGAAAATGACGACCCTATGAAATCCAAGCAATTGGAAAAAGGAATCAACCAACTCATGGACGAAGGTGTTGCACAATTGTTCATCAACCAGTTCAACGGACGCAAAATTATAGGAACTGTAGGACAACTTCAATTTGAGGTAATACAATACCGCCTTGAAAATGAATACAACGCAAAGTGCCGTTGGGAACCTATACATCTGTACAAAGCCTGCTGGATAGAAAGTGACAACTCGGAAGAATTGGAAGCCTTCAAAAAACGGAAATACCAATATATGGCAAAAGACAGAGAAGGTCGAGACGTATTCCTTGCCGACTCAGGATATGTTCTAAGTATGGCACAACAGGACTTTAAACATATAAAATTCCATTTCACAAGTGAATTTTAAGAACTCGATATGAGAAGTCCAAGTGAGAGTACGTCATTTTTTTGTGGCGTTCATTGGACTTTTCATATAATTTTCATACATTTGCAAAAGATAACAGGAACGCAATAATTCGTGATATAATTATTGCGTCCTAATATCGGTTTATATGATGAATGGGGCATACAACGGATAAGTGATGAAACTAATCATAATGACCAAACCCACATTTTTTGTGGAGGAAGACAAAATTCTGACAACTCTATTTGAGGTTGGCATGGACAATCTGCACTTATACAAACCTGGTGCATCCCCTATGTATTCCGAAAGATTGCTTTCGTTGTTACCCGAAGAATACTATAACAAAATTACTGTTCACGACCATTTCTACCTAAAGGAGGAGTATCGATTGGCTGGTATCCATCTGGACAATCCAAATGCTACACTTCCCATTGGATACAAAGGGAAAATTGGCAGAACATGTACTAGCATCAATCTTGTAGAAGAGACCAAACGACAGGCAAATACCATATTTCTACGAAATATATTTGATAGTATCTCTGAACCACAGCAAATATCCTCCTTCAATATGAGTATGTTGGAGAAAGCATCGAACAAGGGCATCATTGACAAAAAAGTCATGGCATGGGGAGGTCTGAATATTGACAATATTCTGATGGCAAAAGACTTAGGATTTGGTGGCGTTGTCATTTGCGGAGATTTATGGAGGTTGTTTGACATTCATAATCAGATGGACTACAAAGAACTCATTAATCATTTCGAAAGATTGAGAAAATTAGTCAATTAATATAAAGAACAAAAGGATGAGTGCAAAAAACTCTTTTTTGGTATTCTCTGGTACAAGCACGAGATACCTAGCAGAAAAAATCTGCGCCAGTCTTGATTGCCCACTCGGAAACCTTGTTGTAACAAAATTCTCCGACGGAGAGTTTGCTGTTTCCTACGAGGAATCCATTAGAGGACGCGATGTATTTTTAGTTCAAAGTACATTCCCTAATTCGGACAATCTTATGGAACTTCTGCTGATGGTGGACGCAGCAAAGAGAGCGTCAGCCCGTCACATCATCGCAGTAATGCCCTATTTCGGCTGGGCACGGCAAGACAGAAAAGACAAGCCAAGAGTAAGTATTGGTGCCAAACTTGTAGCCAACCTGCTAAGCGCCGCAGGCATAGACCGCCTTATCACAATGGATCTTCATGCTGACCAAATACAGGGTTTCTTCGATGTACCAGTAGATCATCTATACGCTTCTGGCGTCATCCTACCCTATCTCCAAAGCCTTCACATCAAAGATCTTGTCATTGCTTCACCCGACGTTGGCGGTTCTAAGCGCGCTAGTACTTTTGCAAAATATTTGGGATGTCCTCTTGTTCTTTGTAACAAGACCCGAGCACGTGCAAACGTTGTTGAAAGTATGCAAATCATCGGAGATGTCAAAGGCAAAAATGTTGTTCTGATTGATGATATGGTCGATACCGCAGGAACAATAACAAAAGCCGCAGACTTGATGAAAGAGGCTGGTGCACTCAGTGTACGTGCCTGTGCATCGCACTGCGTTATGAGCGGTCCTGCATCTGAACGCGTTCAGAACTCTGCACTTGAGGAAATTGTATTTACAGACTCTATCCCCTACTCTAGCCGTTGTGCAAAAGTTAAACAACTTTCTGTTGCTGATATGTTTGCAGAAACAATTCGCCGTGTAGTCAACAACGAAAGTATCAGTTCACAATATCTTCTTTAACAACTGAGAGACTGGGAAATAAGATAGCCAACAGAAATCGGAATAGAAGAGATTATTACACTCGCATCTATTCCGATTTTTGTATCCATTGATTCCAAGAATTTTCAGCAAAAATCCCGACTATCGTGTTAGTAAGCATATCGTACAAAGGTTCTGTACTATCACTACAAAACCTTTGTACTATCACTACAAGGCCTTTGTAGTGATAGTACAAGGCCCTTGTAGCAGCAGTACAAAACTTTATGTAGTAAACAAAACTAAAAAAATTGAAAATATAAAAAGGTGCACATAGAACAAATTGCATTCTATATACACCCTTAAATGTTATATTTTCCAGAAGATTCCGAATAAAAGTTATTACTACTTATTCTGATCTTCCTTTACCTCTTTTGAGGCTGATGTTTTCTTTGCTGCTGTCTTCCGCGGCGACTTTGGGACTATAGCAGTCTTTGTCTTTGAGGCCTTGGCTTTTTCCAACTTTTCGCGGAGTTTCTCCTCTGCCGCTTCGATTTTCTCAATTTTCGTTTGCAAACGTACAATTTCCTTCGTCTTCATCTCAATTTCTTCATCCTGATTCTTGATGGTCGTCAAGAGCGAGCTAAGCTGTTCATTGTCTACATCTTCGGGATAGAGAGAATTAACGCGACTGATGAAATCACCAAGGATGTTCATATAGTTGGTGAAGGCATCGAATGGACTTGAGAAGATACCACGGTCAACACCTAACTGTGATGGTTTTGTTGTCATCTGTCGGAAATTATTGGAAGCTTGCAGATAGTCCCAATCCTGATTGATGCGGGGATCATCAGCTATGCGCACACGGTCAGCAACACTATAGAGTTTGTTGAAAGCTTCACGCTGCATCGGATTGCCCAGCCAAGAACTGACATCACGCTCCTCGTCTGTCCAAGACAAGGTTTCGGGCACATCGATAGCACCTACACTATTGTGCATTTCACATATTTCCGTAGGTGTCGAGAATGTCAAGCCGCGTGTCTTTGCACAAGCAGGCAAGGCCTTGATGAAATCAAGTATATGGCTCGACAAAGGTTGTGCGACACCAAGCGCAGACAACTCCATAAAGATATTAATCACCTGTTCACCCTCTGGGAAATTGGCAATACGATCAATGTAGTTATCGGCAAAGAGCGGGTAACCAGCCCATTCGGTATTGTTGAAACGCAAGGAGATATCGTCACTGAGAACAACATCACGCAACAAAAGTTTGAGATTGGGTGCCAAAGCACAATTGTAAACATAATGGGGAGATTTCCAACCTAGGACATGTCGCGCTCCTTCTGACAACATTCCCTTAAATCCCATTTGAGCAGCCTTCAAACCGATGTCATCGCTATAGATAAGAGAAGAGTTGCGAAGTACTTTAGGGGTCTGTCCGAAATACTCTTCCATCTTTTGGCACTGACGTTTCACTTCTGCTTCAAAACTCTGTTCGTTAGCCAAGGACGCAAGACCATGTGAGTAGGGTTCTGCCAAGAACTCTACACATCCTGTGGCGTTCAGTTCCTGGAGTTTTTCCAATACTTGCGGAGCATGAATCTCCAACTGCTCCATTCCTACGCCGGAGAGAGAGAATGCCACTTTGAAATATTTGCCATTCTCCTTAATCATCTCATGCAGAGCAGTGAGCGCCGGCATATAGGAACGCTCGGCCAAATCGTTGACAATACGCTCATCCTCGTAGTCGTCATAGTAGTAGTGGTCTGTTCCGATGTCAAAAAAGCGATAACGCTTCAACTGTATGTTTTGGTGTATCTCGAAATATAAACAAATCGTTTTCATTGTCGTTCGTTTTAATAATAGATTTTGTCTTTTGATGTTTGAGGGTATCAGATGTCATGGGCAAGAACCCGTTCATAGAGATTCTTAATGCGTTCTCCTACCTTTTCCCATGTGATTTGATCAACCTCTCGTTTTCCTTCATCTTGTAGATAATGGAAAAGTGAGTCATTATGACATATAGAGTAGATAGCATCAGCCAATGCATGTATATCCCAATAATCCACTTTTATGCAATTATCTAGAATCTCACCACAGCCTGACTGTTTGGAAATAATTGTCGGCGTACCACACTGCATAGCTTCCAAGGGTGAGATACCAAATGGCTCTGAGACTGAGGGCATGACATATACATCCGAATCTTTCAGACACTCATACACCTGTTTTCCACGCATAAAACCTGGAAAATGGAAACGATCGGCAATACCTTTCTCTGCTGCAAGATATATCATAGCATCCATCATATCGCCACTTCCTGCCATACAGAAGCGTATGTTGCGTGATCGTTGCAATACCATACTGGCTGCTTCAACAAAATACTCTGGGCCTTTCTGCATCGTAATGCGTCCCAAAAAAGTAACAACCTTCTCCTTGCCTGTGTGGTCTGGGCGCGGTATATCTTGAAGTTCCTGACGCAAAGGATATACAGCATTATGCATGGCAAAAACCTTGCGAGGATCTTGGTGATATTGGTGAATGACGGTTTGTCGCGTCAGTTCTGAAACACACATGATGCAGTCCGCATTGTCCATACCATCTTTTTCGATAGAATAAACCGTCGGATTTACTTTACCGCGTGAACGGTCATAGTCTGTCGCATGAACATGGATACAAAGTGGCTTACCGCTGATATGCTTGGCATTAATGCCTGCAGGATAGGTCAGCCAATCGTGAGCATGTATAATGTCATACTCTTCGGTGCGTGCTACGACTCCAGCGATTATCGAGTAGTTGTTGATTTCTTCATGCAAATTAGACGGATACCCTCCTGCAAACTCCATACATCCCAAATCGTTGACATGCATATAATTGAAATCTGCATAGATATGATCACGCAAACGATAGTAATAGTCTGGATCCATCACATTGGAGATACGGTCCTTGACATAATTGTAATCAACATCGCGCCATGTTATAGGCACACAATTCATAGCTACAATACGACAGGCTGTATGATCTTCATCACCAAAGGGCCGAGGTAAGCATAATACCGTTTCTATTCCATCTTGAGCATGCAAACCTTGCGTTATTCCAAAATTGGCTGTTGCGAGTCCACCAAATACATGAGGAGGATACTCCCAACCGAACATTAATACTTTCATAGTCTTTTAATCCTCCCTAATTAGTACTTGTATTTTTCCAAAAGTTCTAGTGTTCGCAATATCTCGGCAACGTTGATGGCAAAAGACATTGCTCCACGTCCATTGAATGGAGGATTGCCATCAAACAGTTCGGGTATAGTACCCAAACAGTGTTGTGACATTTCGTCCTCATAACCTACCATCTGACGTTCGATGAAACTCAAGCGTGTACGCTTATAGATCTTCAGACAGGCTTCCATATAGAAACCTCCAAGCCATGGCCATGCAGTACCTTGATGATAAGCCAAATCACGCTGAGTTTGGGGACCGACATACATAGGATTATAACCACCACTCTTTGGGGAAAGCGAGCGTAGTCCCTTCGGGGTCAACAATTCTCGTGTACAAACATCAAGCACATTCTTCTGTTGCACAGGAGACAATGGTGAGTAGTCCAAAGCAACCGCAAAAATCATATTTGGGCGCACACTCCAATCTGGATAGTCCTTAGGTTCTACATAGTCAAACAAGTAACCATACTTATTGACAAAAGTCTCTAGGAAGGAACTTTCACATAGTTCTGCACGCTTTTCGAACTCAGCAGCCTCCTTTTCATCGCCATATTCTGAAGCCATTGACGCACAGAATTTCAAAGCGTTGAACCATAGTGCATTGAATTCCACAATATATCCTGTACGCGGAACTACAGGACGTCCGTTAGAAGAGGAATTCATCCATGTCACAGCTTTTTCTTTCCCTTGCGTATACAGCAAGCCATTCTCTTTGAGTTGCAGATTAGGATGCGTGTTGTCTATTATGAAATGTAGCACATCATGTAGGAACATACCATACTTGCGGTTACACTTGTCTCTTCCTACGTGCTTGGCATATTGCTGAATGGCCCATACCGCCCACAGCATTACATCTGGCTGGTCTATCTCATAGATTTTGGTCGTACAGGGTTTATTGTCCATCCACTCATACAATCCGCGCATAGCCGTTTGCATTACCAGTTCAAAGTAGTCTTCTTCCTCAATTGAGAGTGTTAGACCTGGCAATGCAATAAAAGTATCGCGCGCGCGACTCTTGAACCAAGGATAACCAGCCAAAATATAACGTTCATCCTTGCTTGTACGATTGTGGAACTGATGAGCTGCATTCACAAGACAATGGAAGAAATTGTCACGCGGACTTCTGTCTTCCACTTCCTTTTCAAAAAGAGTTTTCAGACCGCTAGTTTTACAAGCCGATGTCGATCCAGAAAAGACAATAGACTCTCCTTTCTTGATGTCAACCTCGAAATAGCCTGGTACATACAAGTCCTCGTTTGATGCGTAACCACGTTCGCGCTCTTTGGGATAATCCACGCCACGGTACCAATCTGGTGAGAACACGAACTGGGCTTTCTTGCTAAACTGCATATACAAGTCTGGGTATCCAGCATACATACATGTTTTGATACCATTCTCCACCTCTGAATACTCACGCGATGCACTACCATTTTCGTGCGTAAACTGACGCACACTACGAAAAGCGAGGAACGGACGGAAACGTATCTTTGTAGCTGAATGGGCATCCTCTAGTGTATATCTAATGAGAATTCTGTCTTCATAGTGCTGGAATACGACCTCCTTTTTTAGGATAACACCGCCAACACGATATAACGTGGTTGGCACTTTGTCGCAATCAAAAGATCTGATGTACTTGTGTCCTTGCGGGCTGTAGTTGTTGCCTTGATACTTGTGGAGTCCTAAGTTGAATTCCGCCCCATGCTGCACGACCGTTACATCAAGGGACGAGAGCAACACATGGTTGTCATCATCCAACTCGGGTACAGGCACAACCAAGAGTCCGTGATACTTCCGGGTGTTGCAATCGACAATTGTCGAACAGGAGTAGGCACCAGATCTATTGGTTCGCAGCAATTCTCTAGGCAGAGATTCCTCCAAATTGGTCATCAATGCTTTCTCGAATCGCAAATAACTCATAGTCTTATTATTGTTAAGGTTTAATCATTAAGTTCTGTACGTAACCTCATCAATGGAGAGATATTGTCTTCTTGATATATAGATTGATACAGGCTTCAGGTTCTCAAAGGTAATCATTTTTCATAAACAAAAAAAATATTTCCAAAGTTTTTTGCCAATATACAAATATTGCATACAAATTGGTATTCCTTATTCACAGGAAAGATACATCTACAAGTGGTATTGTATTTGATTTCCTCAGAAACAAAAAAAACAGACAAATTCTTGCATCGGACATTATTTTTTTTTTACATTTGCAATGTCGACTCGTCACTAATTGGTATCCACCACCTACGGATGTCCTTTTGACATTCCCGAAACGAGAAATTATACAAACTACAAATCTAATAATATTTTTTATGGAAACAGAAGAAAAAAACATGCTTGACGGCAGTTTTCGCATCAAGAAAGCCGCCATGTTTGTTGTAGCAGTACTTATCACTGCAGTACTTTGGAACCTACCATTGGAGGTTTTCGGCATCGAAGGTCTAACGGTCATCCAACGGCGTATCATTGCCATTTTTGCCTTTGCTACAGTATTATGGATAACAGAAGCCATATCACCATGGGCTACATCCGTTTCGCTAATAGGTCTTTTGTTGTTGACAACATCAGACAATGCATTCCTGTTTTTCCGAGACGGCATTGATAAAAGCGAATTGCTCCACCATCAAGCCCTTATGGCTACATTTGCAGATCCTATTATTATCTTGTTTCTCGGTGGTTTTGTATTAGCGATAGCTGCCACAAAATCTGGCCTTGACGTATTGTTTGCACGAACACTTTTACGACCGTTTGGCACCAAAAGTGAAAACGTATTGTTGGGATTCATCCTTATCACAGGTGTATTCTCTATGTTTGTCAGCAATACTGCTACCGCGGCTATGATGCTGACCTTCTTGACCCCCATTTTCAAGGCTCTGCCCCCTGATGGAAAGGGGCGCGTAGCATTGACACTGGCCATACCTGTAGCAGCCAATATCGGTGGTATGGGAACACCCATCGGTACACCACCCAATGCAATTGCCCTAAAATACCTAAACGACCCGGCAGGACTGAATATGGGGCTCACCTTCAGTACATGGATGTCGTTTATGATGCCTCTCACCATTATTCTACTATTGATAGGATGGTACTTGCTGAAAAAATTCTTCCCATTCAAGAAAAAGACAATACAACTAGAGATAAAGGGAGAAGTATCGCACAATTGGCGCACGGTAGTCGTTGCAATCACATTCTTGGTTACCGTACTATTATGGATGCTTGATGGCGTGACGGGAGTCGGGGCAAATACAGTTGCCATGGTACCAATCGTAGTTTTTGCTTTCACCGGTGTAGTCAAAGCACGCGATTTAAAAGAGATCAACTGGAGTGTCATATGGATGGTTGCAGGAGGTTTTGCCTTGGGATTGGCACTCAATGAGTCAAAACTGGCAGAGAATGTCATACGCAGTATTCCTTTTGATACATGGTCACCCATAGCCATAATGCTCATTTCCGGACTTGTCTGCTATTCCCTGTCCAATTTTATTTCAAACACAGCCACGGCTGCCCTTCTGGTTCCAATCTTGGCCGTTGTATGCCGGGGTATGGGTTCATCGCTTGAAAGCATTGGCGGAACACCGACCGTACTTATCGGTATTGCCATTTCTGCATCTGTGGCAATGTGTTTGCCTATCAGTACGCCACCGAATGCCATAGCCCACTCCACGGGTTTGGCCGATCAGAAAGAGATGATGAAAATCGGCCTCTGCGTTGGTGTCATCGGTTTGATTTTAGGTTATATTATGCTTTTCGCCCTCGGCAAATTCAATATTCTGTAATTGACTACCACCTATAAACAAAAGGACTGAATTCCTCATATTGGGAATTCAGTCCTTTTTGTTTTCAAACGCTTCAGCATTGTGTCTTACTGGCAGAATCACTCTTGGTTTTGATACAAGTATCGCTTAATACTTTTCTTTGGTGTTTTTTCAAACTCCTCTGTATGAAGTTTTATCGATGAAATCTTGCAGTAGGCGGGAAGATCTACGTTCACTTTTTGACGATTTTCTTCCATGATTGTTTCCAAATCTTGGTCAGTAAATGCCATCGCTTTCGCCTCGTCATAGTCGGGATAAACCAAAGCGACGAGCCGATCACCCTTCTGTATGACAATACTTTCATTAACCAAAGTCATAGAATTCAATTTATCTTCTATCTCTTCGGGATATATATTTTGTCCGCTCGCACCTAGCAACATATTCTTGGAACGTCCCTTGATAAACACGTTGCCATTAGCGTCCATTGTACCAAGATCGCCCGTATGATACCATCCCTCCGCATCGAGCGTAGCACATGTTGCCTCCTCATTCTTGTAATAGCCTAACATCACGTTGAGGCCCTTAGCTAGTATCTCACCTGGAACATTCTCGGGATCAGGGCTATCAACCTTCACTTCCATATGTACAACTGCGCGTCCACAGGAGCCTGGTACAAAAGATTGGTAGTCAGCATAACAAATGATTGGGGCACACTCTGTCGCACCATACCCTACTGTATAAGGGAAGTCTATTCGCTTAAGAAATGCTTCTACCTCTTGATTGAAGGCAGCCCCACCAATGATGATTTCATAGAAATTTCCGCCAAAAGCGCTACATACCTGCTCCTTAATCTTTTGACAGACCTTCTTGCTTACAACAGGCATATTTAACAACAAACGCATTCTGTTGTTTTGTATTTTCGGGAAAACCTTCTTGCGAATGATTTTCTCTATAACCAATGGAACAGCAATAATGATAGCCGGTTTAACCTGTGTGAAGGCCTGAGCTATAATTGCCGGACTTGGTACACGGGTAAGATAGTATACATGACATCCATGTAGAAATTCAAAAATGAATTCAAATGCCATCCCATACATATGGGCCATCGGGAGAATGCTTATCACTCGGTCGCCTCTAGAAATAGTTTTCCCCAATACTTGAACTGCAAAATCATAGTTGCTCCACAATGCACGGTAAGGTATCATTACACCTTTGGAGAATCCCGTTGTACCACTGGTATAGTTGATTAAAGCAAGTTCGTCAGGACTTTGCTCTCGATAGTATTTCACATGTTCACGACGGAAAAATTTGGGATATTTCTTTCCGAACATTTCGTTGAGATGCTCACGCGCATAAGTAAGTTTGTCCGTACGCGAAAGTACAAGAGAATAGTCGGGGATATATATGATTCCCTCCAAATCGGGCATTTTGGTTGCATCAATAACTGTAGCCACGACATCACCGACAAACAACAGCTTTGCCTCGCTATGATTAACGATATTATGTATCTGTTCTGCTGTAAATTCATGCAATATAGGAACAGCCACTGCCCCATAAGTCAAGGTTGCGAGGAAAGCCACTGCCCAACATGCGCTATTTCGACCGCAAAGGGCTATTTTATCACCTCGTTTTACGCCACTGCTCTCGAACATGATATGGAGTTTCTCTATTTTTCTTGCCACATCGTGGGTCTGTAGTGTTGCGCCCTTGAAATCAGTCAGGGCGTCGAGCTCCCAATTGTCTACGATACTCTTCTCAATAAGAGAATTAAAGCTCGGTATCTCCATGTCTTAAAGTTTTAAGTAAAAATTATGTTATGCTACTTTTCGTGCGATTGAACGATTGTTCCCGACTTGCCTTTCACAGGCAGTATCACGCATTTTGGTAAAGGTATCTCTTTATGCTCTTTTTAGGCGTTTTTTGGAATTCTGTTTCCTGCAACTTTATCTTTGATAATTTGCAGAAAGGAGGAAGTACTTCATTCAATGCAATACGGTTTTCCTCCATCACACCTTCCAAATCCTTGATGTCAAAGCCCATGTTTCTTGCTTCCTCCATATCAGGATAGACAAGACCGACAAGGCTCTCATTTTGTTGTACCACTAGACTTTCATTGACCAATGTCATGGAGTTCAGTTTGTCTTCTATCTCTTCAGGATAGATGTTTTGTCCATTCGATCCTAATAACATATTCTTGATGCGCCCGCGTATGAAGACATGACCATCTGCAGTCTGTGTTGCCAAATCACCAGTATGAAACCAATGGTCTTCATCTATGACACTACGTGTCGCCTCATCATTTTTATAATAGCCAAGCATTACGTTCGGACCCCTTGCTATGATTTCTCCTGCGACATTGGCAGGGTCTGAACTGTTGACTTTCACCTCCATTCGGCTGACAGGAAGACCGCAAGATGTAGGTATGAAATGTTTATAGTCACTAAATGTAAGGAGCGGTGCTGTTTCTGTCGTACCATAAGCTATAGTCAACGGGAAACCGATATTGTACAAAAATGACTCAACTCCCCCATTCAGTGGAGCACCCGCAACAATTACTTCATAGGCTTTTCCTCCAAAAACATCCATCACCATTTCCAAAATGCGTTTTTTCACCTTCTTGCTGATTACAGGCATCCCTAACAAAAAACGCATACGGTTACTCTGAACATAGGGATATATCTTCTTTCGTATGAGCTTTTCGATCACCATGGGCACTGTTGCAACCATTGAAGGATGAACTTCTGCACAAGCCTGCGCGATGAGCGACGGTGAAGGTTGTCGCGTCAAGAAATAAATATGACAACCATTGGAAAAACCAAAAAGAAATTCTACTGCCAATCCATACATGTGGGCCATTGGCAACATACTTACAATATTGCTGCCAGGTCGCACGTGTCCACTCAACATTGCCAATAGATACTCGATATTCGACCACAATGCACGATAGGGCAACATTACGCCTTTCGAAAAACCAGTAGTTCCACTAGTATAATTGATCATAGCCAACTCTTCAGACGATGTCTCGCGATAATATGAGATGTGCTCTTTTCTAAAAAATTTCGGAAAGCGCTTTCCAAACATTTCGTTGAGATGTTCACGCGCATAAGACAACTTTTCTGAGCGTGACAATATCAAAGAATAGTCAGGTATATATACGATGCCCTCCAATGCGGGCATTTCATTGAAATCAATTGTTTTGGCAACAACATCACCAACAAACAACAACTTAGAATCACTATGGTTAACTATATTGTGAACCTGAACGGGCGTAAATTCATTTTGTATAGGGACAACAACGGCACCATACGTTAATACAGCCAAAAATGCAACTGCCCAATGACTACTATTGCGACCACACAACGCAATCTTATCACCATGCTTTACACCACTACATTCAAACATTATATGCAATTTCTCTATCTTTCTCGCCACATCATGAAACTGCAGAGTAAAACCTTTGTAATCGGTGAGGGCATCATTGTCCCAATTGTCGATGATACTTTTTTCTATATATTGATTGAAACTTGTTGTCGGTTCCATTGCACAATATCCAATTTTTTGTGCAAAGGTAATATCTTATCTGCGCAAACGCAAATGTTTTGTGCAATATTTTCACCATACTCCCATATACACCCGATTTTTGGAGCATTTAGTTGGGAAAGCAAAATGATTTTGCTAATTTTGCATTGTGATAGATATAGAGAAACATATAGCAAAACTTCTGTTGAGCAACGATTGCGTCATCATCCCAAATTTCGGCGGATTCATTGCTCATTATGTGCCGTCAACCTATGACGAGAACAGAAATATATTTTTGCCTCCAAAGCGGATTATAGGATTCAACGCACAGTTGATAATGAATGATTCGTTATTGGCGCAATCATTTGTTGAAGAATATGGGATAAGTTTCCCCGAAGCCGTCACACGAATAGAAAGCGATACCATACTACTCCAGAACGAACTATACAATAATGGCTCATATGAGCTGGCAGAAATTGGAACGCTCACCTCAACCAATGATAGCAACTATTGTTTCACGCCAAGCCCAACAGGATTTCTTACTCCAGAACTTTACGCATTGTCGTGTTTCGAGTTCCCCACTTGCAACAATACCAATATTGGAAACATTAAAACAATTCCTTCGTCAATAGTCACAACCGAAAACCACGAAAATATTGTTGCTGAAAACAAATCTCCAATCACAAAGAAAAAGTGTTCGGTATATGAGGCCGAATCAGAAAGCCAGCAAGACTGCAAAAAGGTCGTAAAAATATCCGTTAACAATATTTACAAGTGGGCAGTTGCATGTGTAGCCATTCTTATTGTACTACTCATACCTGCTCCCGTTGGCAATTCTAGCGACTTGAACATTTCAAAAACAAGCGTGGATACCAATCTGCTTTATCGCATATTCCCAAAAGACATAACTGTAGGAACACCCAAACTTGAAAATAATTCAACAAACAAAAAGTTTGTTGCAAATACAGACTCAGTTATGGCGATACCCAATACAAATGCAAAAGAGAACACGGGGCCTCATTTTTGCATCGTTATGGCGAGCCGTGTTACATCAAAGAACGCAGAGGCCTACGTTGAACAATTGCATAAAAAAGGAATGACGGAAGCGCGCGTCTACCATAGCAGCAAAAATACTAAAGTTGTATATGGCAATTACGCCACACACGCAGAAGCACACAAGGTTTTAAGCAAAATCAATGATAATTTTCAATTCCAAGATTGTTGGATTACACAAATACGATGAAAAGAGTACGCTGCCCGAAATGTGATCAATACATTATTTTTGATGAAAAGAAGTACAAAGACGGACAATCCTTAGTCTTCGAATGCGCTAATTGTGGAAAACAATTCGCCATACGTTTGGGAACATCAAAACTTCACAATACTCAAAAGGAAGAAAACCCAGACGAGAATGGCAAGCAAGCCGAATTTGGGTACATTACAGTCATTGAAAACGTATTTCACTACAAACAAGTCATACCACTTCAGTTTGGCAAGAACGTTATCGGAAGATATATGAAAGGAAGCGGTGTAAATTGTGCCATTGAAACTAACGATCCCAGCATAGATATAAATCATTGTTCCATCACTGTCAGCAAGGACAAGACTGGAAAATTGAAATATGTTCTTAAAGACGGACCTAGTTATACCGGAACATTTGTTGATAACATTATACTCAACGACCGGGAAACGCGTGTTATAGAAGATGGTACATTATTCACCATAGGCGCTACAAGTATCATATTACATGCTGCCAACATATAATAGCGAACGGCCAAAAACCTATAAGGGGTGAAAAGATTATTCTTTTCACCCCTTATAGGTTTTTGGCTATTGAAATTGTAACAAGCCTTCACATTTCTATTAAACTACTATGTAATTGGTATTTATCATCATACAGAAATGTTTCACAAATTGCCTTGACCTACCATATCAACAAAATATTGATGAATGGATGTATCCTCATTAAGTTCCGGATGAAAAGCCGTGACCAATTGGTTGCCCTGACGAGCGGCAACAATACGACCATTAACCTCAGCCAAAACTTGGCATTCATTGCCTACAGATACGATGTAGGGTGCACGTATGAATGTCATGGGAATGTCATGGTGTACGCAACCTATCGGAGCCTCGACATAGAAACTTCCCAGCTGTCGTCCGTAAGCATTTCTGCAAACCTCAATGTTCATTGTAGAAATACGCATTCCTGTTTCGCCGCGAACAGATTTCGCCAAAAGTATCAATCCGGCACATGTACCGAAAACAGGCAATCCGTTTTCAATTTCAGTGCGTATAGGCTCCAATAAGTTTAAGTCCTTCAGCAATTTGAGTTGAACCGTACTTTCTCCGCCAGGAATAATCAAACCATCCTTTTCTTGATTGGTCCAATCTGAAAGTTGGCGAACTTCAAATGATTCAACACCAAGACGAGCCAACATCTGCTCATGCTCAATAAAAGCACCTTGCAGAGCCAGAACAGCAATTCTCATAGTTTATTTACCTCTTTCAGCCATCAGAATCTCGATTTCTTGCTCATTGATTCCGACCATTGCCTCACCTAAATCTTCTGAAAGTTCAGCCAATTTCTTAGCATCCTTATAATTAGTCACAGCTTGTACAATCGCTGCAGCACGTTTCGCAGGATTTCCACTCTTGAATATTCCAGAACCGACGAACACACCCTCTGCGCCCAACTGCATCATGAGAGCAGCGTCTGCGGGAGTTGCGACACCTCCAGCAGCAAAATTGACAACAGGGAGTTTGCCATTATTATGGACATACTGCACCAAATCATAAGGTACTTGAAGTTGCTTAGCAGCCTCATACAATTCGTCATCAGCCATTGAAACAAGTCGACGAATCTCGCTCTGCATCATACGCATATGACGGACAGCCTGTACAACGTCACCCGTACCAGGTTCTCCCTTAGTGCGAATCATTGTTGCACCTTCAGCAATGCGTCGAAGCGCTTCACCTAGATTTTTGGCACCACAAACAAACGGTACATCAAATTTTGTTTTGTCTATATGATATACGTCATCAGCCGGTGAAAGGACCTCACTCTCATCGATGTAATCAATTTCAATGGCTTGAAGGATTTGGGCCTCTGCAAAGTGACCAATACGGCATTTTGCCATCACGGGGATGGATACGGCCTCTTGTATACCCTTTATCATCTTCGGGTCGCTCATACGCGAAACACCACCAGCAGCACGGATATCGGCTGGTATTCGTTCGAGAGCCATTACTGCGCATGCTCCCGCCTGCTCAGCTATACGAGCCTGCTCAGGAGTCGTAACATCCATTATCACTCCACCCTTCAACATCTGTGCAAGATTGCGGTTGAGAGTTTGTCTATTTTCGTTCATATCTATTGTGTATTTGATTATTCTTTTCGTATCTTTTCCATTACAAAGATGAAGATATGGTATATTTACACTACCTTATATCTGATTCTGTAGGAATGCGAAACCTCATCCCAATTTGATCCGAGCATAACAAAACGACCTATCTGACTTGTGCTTCGAACATGCTTTCCGATACATGGACAGATGTCATAATCTCCAATCCGCACCAATCTTATCGTTTCTGAAACGTCGTCAGGCAATCGTTCTACATCAATTCCTTCTGGTATATGGTCTTTATCCACGAACTCATATTTCACAAGCAAATCATCTGAAATCAAATCGTTCATTCTACATTCTATTTCCTTCTCTTCCTTCCGATTTGGCTTATGGTCCAGGACAAAAGTCATTTTGCTTTTCTTTCGCTCTATATGGGCATTTTTTGAACGCTCGCATCCAAACATCTGCATCATCGTCCTGTTCAACAAATGTTCGGCTGTATGGGCAGGAGGAAACTCATCTTTATTATGTTCGTTAAAAATAAGATTGTCACCAGAATATGTCATAAATTTATAGATTACACCTTCATAAGGAGGAATCTCCGTATCAATGGAAGAGAATTTCCCTAATTGCAATGGGACTTGCTTTCCTGTAAATAGTTCAGCCGCTAGGACATCCTCATGTGGTATTGAAAGGAAATCAAAAGCATGCTGCGGTATACATACATTGCATGTTACCTTCTTTCCAGAATAATTGATCACAACAATCAATACCTCATCTCCCGCTTTTCTCATAAAAGCGTATTGTTTGTCAGACAAATGAGGATTCACATACATCAGATCAAAAAAGTTGCCTTCCGTGAATGCCTTCTCGGTATGTGCCAAATGGAATATGGTCTTGTATTTTGCCTGCAATATTTTCTCCTCGTCTGTCTGAGATGCAGTATCAATAAATCCACGATGCACAGAGGGAATCGTCCAGTAGTCAAAAATGGTCGTTCTTCCGTCACATCCGCTGAACCCTTCCTCGTCCATTCCTTTTTCACCGAACTCCTGTCCAGCATATATCATAAATGGATTGGTCCGCATAAAGACGCTCGTCATCACCGCGGGAAGTGCCCGAAAACCATTTCCGGCGAAGAAATCACTTGCTATGCGTTGTTCGTCGTGATTCTCAAGAAAATACAGCATATGGCTATTGATATCATCGACTTGCTGCCATGCATAAGTAATGTACTCTGTCCGTCCATTGCCACAGATTACAGAACGTAAAGTGTCGTACATTCCAACTTTGTCATACAAATAGTCAAACCCTGCGTTGACATATCTTCGATAGAGAGAAGGATTATATACTTCTGCAATGAATAGTAGATAAGGGTATTCCAGTTTCACTTGACGGATTGCCCATTCCCAAAATTCTACGGGAACCATTTCAGCCATGTCGCAACGGAACGCGTCCACGCCCTTGCTTGCCCAAAAAAGCAGAATTTCAAGCATCTTGCGCCATGTATTCGGTACAGGGTCAAAGTGATACGACCTGCCGCTAGCATCGCAATAATAAATACCATAATTCAACTTCACCGTTTCATACCAGTCATTCTTGGTAGGATGGTTATCAAAATGGTCGTTGCCAGTCGCCTTGGCCGGGAATTCGGTATATACGTTATCCGCATCACCTGCCAAATCGAATGTAGGCTGAAAAGTTTGGCCTACACAATAATAAAAATTATTATTTGGAGAAAACCCCATATTGGTATCATCATTGCCTCCCAAATCGACCACATTAGCAGGTTTGGCAATAGAGCAATATTGGCGGGCAACATGATTGGGTACGAAGTCTATTATCATTCGTAGGCCAGCTGCATGGGTACGATCAACCAAAGCATCAAATTCTTTCATTCGATGCTCAACATTCGTAGCCAAATCAGGATCTACATCATAATAGTCGGTAATAGCATATGGTGATCCCGCTTTACCTTTGACAACAGATGGATTCTGAGAAGGAATACCATACTCTTCATAATTCGTACATGAAGCATGGCGGATTATACCGGTATACCAAATATGCGTGATTCCGAAATCCTTTATCTTTCCCAAGATTTCGGAATCAAAGAAGTTCATCTTTCCACAACCATTTTCTGCAACAGAGCCCCATTTTTTACAGACGAGACTCTTGTTGCCGAACAAGCGTGTAAAGACTTGATATATGATTATCTTATCTTTTGTCATTACGCCAAGCCATGAGCATTAACGTTTTTACAAATTCGTCCAATCATACCCTGAAGCGCCTTGCCTGGACCACATTCTGTGAAATCATCGGCTCCTGCTTCTACCATATTCTGAACACATGAGGTCCATCTAACACTGCTTGTAAGTTGCGCAATCAGATTGGCCTTAATCTCGTTTGGATCTGTATGCGCCATACCATCAACATTTTGATATACAGGACACACAGGAACAGCGAATGCCGTTTCTTCTATTGCCTTCTCGAGTTCATCTTTTGCAGGCTGCATGAGTGGGGAATGGAACGCACCTCCAACTTTCAGAGGAAGTGCGCGTTTTGCGCCAGCTGCCTTCAACTTTTCACAAGCAGCATTTATTGCTTCTACATTACCGCTTATGACCAATTGGCCTGGACAATTATAATTGGCAGGCACTACGATAGAACCTTCAGTACTTATTTCTGCACAGATATTCTCTATAGTTTCATCAGGCAAACCTATTACTGCAGCCATCGTTCCAGGTGCGGCTTCGCACGCCTTCTGCATAGCTAGAGCGCGTGCATACACCAAACGCAATCCGTCTTCGAAACTCAACGCACCTGCAGCTACCAAAGCCGAGAATTCGCCCAAAGAATGGCCAGCCACCATTGCAGGAGCGAAATCGTCCAAACAAAGCGCAGAAATAACGCTATGCAAAAATACGGCAGGCTGAGTTACCTTTGTCTGCTTAAGTTCCTCGTCGGTTCCCTCAAACATAATATCTGTAATGCGGAAGCCTAGAATGCCGTTGGCCTTCTCAAACAGTGATTTTGCTTTGTCGTTATTGTCATACAAGTCTTTTCCCATTCCTACGAATTGAGATCCTTGACCAGGGAATACAAATGCATTCATTTCTCTTTAAGATTTTATGATTGATATTACTTTTGCAAAGTTAAACATTTCTTTTGATGTACGCAAATTGCCACAATCTGATTGAAGGGATTGCCTCTTTTATAAATCAGAAGAAGGATTTTTCCCTAACTGCCAAAATGCGATGGCAGAAGCAGCCGCTACATTCAAGGAATCAACACCATAATGCATAGGAATTCGAGCAACATAGTCTGCATTTCGTATGGTTTCCATGGGTAAGCCGTCACCTTCTGTACCCATGATGATAGCCAACCGCGATTCTCCGACAAGCTGTGGAGAATCAATAGAAATGGAGTTATCTGTTAAGGCCATGGCAACCGTTTTGAATCCCAATTTACGCAGAGCAACAAGATCTCCGTCTATCCAAGTCCACGGAATAAGAAATATGCTACCCATAGAAACGCGTATAGCTCTTCTATTTAGAGGGTCGCACGAATTACGTGTAAGCAACACCGCATCCATACCCAATGCTGCAGCCGATCGAAAGATTGCCCCAATATTTGTCGTATCAACAACGCCATCAATGACCACAATACGCCGAGATTTCGCGCACACATCTTGTATAGACGGAAGTATCGGGCGATGCATCGCGCAAAGCACACCCCTTGTCAACGTATATCCAGTCAAGGCACTCAACACATCACGTGGTCCAGTATACACAGGCATCGTCTCCCCACACTTTTGTATAATGTCTGCGGCATCACCCTTTATATGTTTTTCCTCACACAACAATGAGATTGGAGTGTATCCTGCATTCAACGCAACCCGTATAACTTTGGGACTCTCTGCAATAAATACGCCTGTTTCAGACTCTTTGAATTGTCTCAACTGCGCATCCGTTAGTTTTCGATAAATATCCAATTGGGAGTCTGAAATAGAATCAACCTTTATTATCCGCATATCATAAGAAAAAAGACGATGGCCATATCCAAGAGCCACCGTCAATCAATTAAAATATCTTTATCTTATTCTGTCTGCCGAACGAACGAGCTTTTCATCATGAATTATGCCTTGCCTTGCCATCAATAGGAATATTGCTGAAAGCAGAGGCAAACATACTCCGAATGAGACTATGAAATGTGTATCTGGTGTACCGTAGGACTGGATGAAAATGACATAAAGTATATACCATACAAAAACCAGTAATACACCCAAAATACACATCTTGCTCTGTAGAGCTCTGTTATGATATGTAAATATTGTATAGATTTCAATAGGACACAACAACAGGAGTACTGCAAACAAAGGCCACACACCGAAATTATGTCCTCCATTATAAGACACCCACAAATTATAAATCGTGATATTCTCGCCCATATCATTTGGTATATACCTCCCGACAGGCAGGCATAAACAAATAATGATTGTCATCAACGAGAACAAAAGAAACAGTGTCTGTTTTCTCTGCAACATGTCGTACTACTCTTGTGACTCAACATTGGCAACATTTTCCTTTGCCGGATCGCGGTAGTATACATTACCATCAACAAACTCCTGTGTTGCCAACAAAGTCGGCTTCGGAAGTTTTTCGTAATAGCGCGAAATCTCTATTTGCTCACGGTTTTCAAAGACCTCTTCAAGAGAATCATTGTATGAGGCGAATTCAGCCAATTTTTTGTTGAGATCCTGCTTTATCTCCACTGCTATTTGGTTGGCACGCTTAGAAATAATTGCCACACTTTCGTAAATATTGCCTGTGCCATCACACAGATCCATGATATTACGTGTGACAGTGTTTACAGGAGCTTTTGATTTCTTGTAATCCATGAAACTATAATTAATTTTTAGTGATTTCCTTACATTTCCCGATATATTTCTCGGCAGTCGCCTTATTCTTGGAATCGGGATACTCGTTAATAAAACCATAGCACTCATCTTCTGCGTCCTGATAGCGCTCTAGCTTCTTTTCTTCTACACTTTGCTGGGCAAGTTCATATTTGCTTTTCATCACCAGCAATGCAAATTTCTCTCTCAAGTTCGTAAACGGATATTCTTTGAGAGCATTCTGCGATGTAATGATACAAGCCTCATAATTGTTTCCACCATAGGTACAGTTGCCAAAATACTGACCAAGGTTGTAATACAATTGTGCAGAATACAATTCCTTTTGTACAAGTTTGTCTTGCAATTCGAACAAGCGTTGTTGGGCAACATCCTTGTATTTTGCATCCGGGAAAATGTCCAGATACTCTTGAAAAGCTGCGATTGCGGAAATAGTTTCCGATTGGTCAAGACGAGGTTCTGGTGTACACATATATAAACTTTGACCTACATAGAACTTGGCCATTTCGGCATAATCACCCTTGGGGTAACTTGAATAATATTTCTTAAATGCAGCTGCGGCACCTTCATAATCCTTGCTACAATACTCAGACATAGCAAGCATATACAGACATTCCTGACCATTGTCACTTCCTTTCTGTACCAATATCAAGTCCTGCAACAATGTAGACGCACGTACGAATTTACCACGAGCAAAACATTCTTTTGCATATTCATACTTAAAGGCATTGTCTGTTGTCTTGTATACCTTATTGAATTCAGTAGCACAACTCGACAACAATAATGCCGAAAATATGACTGCTGCGGTGTATTTTTTCATAATCCGATCCAATTTGGGAATGCAAAAGTAAACAATCTTCATTGATTTACAAAGCATTTCCACTGATTTTAGCAAAAAATTAGGTTTGTTTTGGCGCGTTTTATACTTTTTACTACTTTTGTATTTTTCAGATACGCGTCGTATACAGACATATGGAATTTAAGTTGGTTTCAAAATACTCGCCCACTGGCGACCAGCCTGATGCAATAAGACAGTTAACGGATGGCATCATTGACGGCACACCTGCCCAAGTATTAATGGGGGTTACTGGATCTGGAAAAACATTCACCATGGCCAATGTTATAGCCAAGATAGGCCGCCCTACCCTAATCCTCAGTCACAATAAGACATTGGCTGCCCAACTATATGAGGAGATGAAGAGTTTTTTCCCTCAAAATGCCGTAGAATACTATGTATCGTATTACGATTATTATCAACCGGAAGCGTATCTTCCTTCAACCGATACTTACATTGAAAAAGACCTTGCTATCAACGAGGAAATTGACAAATTGCGATTGTCTGCAGTCAGCGCATTATTGTCGGGAAGAAATGACGTCATTGTTGTGTCTTCCGTATCATGCATCTATGGCATGGGAGGCCCAGCAGCTATATCTAGCAGTATCATCCATATCAAAAAAGGACAAACCGTCAGTCGGAATGAATTTCTCCGCAAACTGGTAGATGCGCTCTACATCAGAAATGACGCAGACCCCACCCGTGGAACATTCCGAGTAAAAGGCGACACCGCTGACATCTTTATGGCCTATAGCGACAATATTCTCCGCGTCACATGGTGGGATGACGAAATCGAGGACATAGAGGAATTGGACCACGTTACCTACCACAAGTTACAGTCATTCGATGACTATCAAATATACCCAGCAAATCTTTTTGTTACGACAAAAGAGCAAACGAACCAGGCAATACGCCTCATACAAGATGACCTCACCCGTCAAATAGATTTTTTCAACGATTTAGGAGATACCATTCGCGCCCAACGAATAAAAGAACGTGTAGAATACGACATGGAAATGATCAAAGAGTTGGGACATTGCAGTGGAATTGAAAACTATTCCAGATATTTTGACGGTCGATTGCCGGGACAACGCCCATACTGTTTGCTGGATTTTTTTCCGAAAGACTACTTGATGTTTATTGATGAAAGCCATGTGAGCATACCGCAAATAAGTGCGATGTACGGTGGAGACAGGGCTCGCAAGCAAAATCTCGTAGAGTACGGATTCCGTTTGCCCGCTGCGTTCGACAATCGACCATTACGCTTCGAAGAATTCATGGAGATGATAAATCAGGTGGTGTATGTATCGGCCACACCCGCAGACTTTGAACTAAACGAGGCTGGTGGCGTTGTCATCGAACAAGTCATCCGACCGACAGGCCTACTAGACCCCATCATTGAAATTCGTCCAACAGAAAATCAGATTGACGATTTGATGGACGAAATTGTAAAAAGATGCGAACGAGACGAACGGGTTTTGGTCACTACTCTTACAAAGCGGATGGCAGAGGAACTAACCGAATACTTGCTCAATAGCGAAATAAGAGCCAATTATATACACAGTGACATCGCTACACTTGATCGCGTAAAGATTATGAATGACTTGAGAACAGGTATCTTTGACGTATTGGTCGGCGTAAACCTTCTCAGAGAAGGCCTTGACTTGCCTGAAGTATCATTGGTGGCCATTCTTGACGCAGACAAAGAAGGTTTTCTACGTAGTCACAGATCTCTCACACAGACCGTCGGACGCGCAGCGCGAAATGTCAATGGTACTGTTATCATGTACGCCGACACTATCACCGATAGTATGCAAAAGACCATCGATGAAACGGCACGCCGCCGATGCATACAATTGAAATACAACGAGGAACATCATATTCAACCACGACAAGTCGTTAAAGAAATCAGAGAAACACTACCTGCATCGGACAATAATCGCCAGGTGTCTACCATCCAGACAACTAAAGAAAGTTCAAACCATACAAGCGTAGGCAATTATCGTCCTTACACAGAGCGGTCTATAGAGACTATCGCAGCGGAGCCTACAGCCACATATTTGAACAAATCAGAAATAGAAAAACAGATAGAAGAAACGACACGTAAAATGAAAGAATCTGCGAAATCATTAGACTTCATACAAGCCGCCCAATATCGAGATGAAATAGCACGTCTAGAACACCTATTGACAGACAAGTAAAATTCAAACTTCTTGATTACCAATACATTTCAATGCTTTATTCAATAATGCATTTACCGTCTCCTATTTACAATGAACCTTTCTGAAATCACAATTTTGATTCATTATTTATAGGTATTTTTCGAAGTTACCCACACTGCCACTGGTCAAATACATTATTTATTCGTAATTTTGTATACATTATTATTTAGGGGAGTATGAGAACAACAACAAGTTTTTTCACTTGCCCATTCTCATCCATAGAAAGAATACAATAATTCGATATGAATTTATCCGAACTGAAAACAGGAGAACGTGGTGTCATCGTTAAGGTAACCGGACACGGTGGATTTCGCAAACGCATTGTTGAGATGGGATTCATCAAAGGCAAAGTGGTAGATGTATTGCAGAATGCGCCATTACAAGATCCCGTCAAATACAGAATTATGGGATACGAGGTTTCCCTTAGACGTTCAGAAGCCGGAATGATTGAAGTAATCTCCGAGAGCGAAGCCAAGAATATAGAAAAAGCCGAACTTTCACAAGACGGACACGTTTGGGACAACTGCGAAGATCACAACATACTTTCAGATGTTCAAATGCGTGATGCCGCAATGAAAAAGCGACGCACCATCAATGTCGCTTTGATAGGAAATCCCAACTGCGGAAAAACTTCCCTTTTCAATTTCGCCTCCGGAGCACATGAACGGGTGGGCAACTACTCCGGTGTAACTGTCGACGCCAAAGAAGGCCATGCTTCATTCGAAGGTTATGAGTTCAATCTGATTGACTTACCTGGTACCTATTCTCTTTCGGCCTATTCTCCAGAAGAATTATATGTCCGCAAACACATCATTGAGAAAACTCCGGACATCATCATCAATGTTATAGATGCCAGCAACCTGGAACGCAATCTCTATCTGACCACACAACTCATTGATATGCACCTCCGTATGGTATGTGCCCTAAACATGTTCGATGAAACCGAGGAAAGAGGAGACAATATCGACTATGTACGATTAGGACAATTGTTCGGAGTTCCGATGATTCCCACAACATTCACAACTGGACGGGGGGTTGAATTGTTGTTTCATATCATCATCAACATGTATGAAGGATTGGATTTCATTGACAACAAAGGAAACTTGGCCCCAGACGTAGCCGAAGACATATACAAATGGCATGCCCAATATGAGAAAAACGATAAAACAGAACACGAAGAAGACTTTGCTCAAGGCGTAAAGCCCAAGAACAACGTATTCCGCCATATTCATATCAATCATGGCCAATATATAGAAAGCGGTATCAAGAAAATACAAGAAGAACTGAAAAAGAAAGAAGATATCCGCCATAGGTACTCCACCCGTTTTCTTGCTATCAAACTATTGGAAAAAGATGCAGATATTGAGAAACTAATAGAAAAAGAGTTTCCAAACGGAAAAGAAATTATCACCGTACGAGACCATGCCATTGCCGACCTCAAAGAATATACCAATGAGGAAAGCGAGACCGCTATCATGGATGCAAAATACGGATTTATACATGGAGCCTTGAAAGAGGCCGGTTATGAAACAGGCACCAAAAAAGACACCTATCATACGACCCATCTTATAGACAGCATCATCACCAACAAATATGCAGGATTTCCCATTTTTATATTGCTCATCTGGGCAATGTTTGAGGCAACCTTCTCTTTAGGGCAATACCCGATGGACTGGATTGAGACAGGAGTTGCATGGTTTGGCCAATTTGTCAGCGAACAGATGCCAGATGGACCACTCAAGGACATGTTGGCTGACGGTATTATCGGTGGTGTCGGAGCAGTCATTGTATTTCTCCCCCAAATTCTGATACTGTATTTCTTCATTTCATACATGGAAGATTGCGGCTATATGTCGCGTGCAGCCTTTATCATGGATCGACTGATGCACAAAATGGGTCTACACGGAAAGTCGTTCATTCCCTTGATTATGGGGTTCGGTTGCAACGTTCCCGCCATTATGGCCACACGCACCATAGAAAGCAAGCGAAGTCGGTTTATCACGATGCTTATACTCCCGCTGATGAGTTGTTCCGCCCGTTTCCCCATTTACATCATGATTATCGGTACCATGTTCGCCACGCGCTATCGTTCGACCATGATGTTGTCCCTATATCTGATAGGCATCGCGCTTGCTGTAATATTGAGTCGACTTTTCAGTAAGACACTATTCAAAGGAGAAGATACACCATTTGTAATGGAACTTCCGCCCTATCGGTTCCCTACAAGCAAAGCCATACTACGCCATACATGGGAAAAAGGGAAACAATACTTGAAAAAAATGGGAGGTGTGATACTTGTAGCAAGCGTGATTGTATGGGCGTTGGGATATTTTCCACACAACACGGAACTTGACAAACAGCAACAACAAGAACAAAGTTACATAGGTAGAATAGGTAAAACTATTGAACCAGTATTCCGCCCACAAGGTTTTGACTGGAAACTCGATGTCAGTCTAGTTTCTGGTATCGGAGCAAAAGAAATTGTTGCCTCTACAATTGGTGTACTCTACTCCAACGATGAAAGCGTTGCCGATGATTCCGCATCCGACAATGCAACGAAATACACAACCTTGCGAGTTCAGATGGAGAATGACGGTATCACTCCACTCGTGGCATACTGTTATCTTCTCTTCGTTCTTATCTATTTCCCTTGTATTGCAACCATCGCTGCCATAAAGGGGGAAACGGGATCGTGGAAATGGGCCATTTTCTCCGCTTGCTATACCACTGCATTGGCATGGCTGGTATCAATGATTGTCTACCAAATAGGAAGTCTACTATAATTCCACTTATGAGAGAAACACGCTTTCTATATATCCTTGCATTGTCATTCGCCATATCACTATTGTTCCAGACAACCATAGCCCAAACCCCTGTTGCCAACCGTGTACACGCATCTGCCACAAACCTACCTGCAAATAGTCGGATTATTGCCAAATACACGGACAACAAACGGCATTGTCTGTATTATTGCGACAACGAGAGAATCTACCGCTACGATGTCATCACCGATAAAAATGTTGAAATAATATTTTCCAACAAAGCATACAAAAGCATAAGAAATACGTTTTTGTCTACAAAGAGCCACTACATATTCATAGATATCGATTTGGGTCAAAGACTTGCTAACGAGCCTAGAACGTCCCATGAACTATGGCGTATAGATACATATACAAATAAGTACACAAAAATAGGTAGCGGATACAAAATATCCCGCCGCAAAGACAGTCTAGTTGTCACTGCATTCACACGATGTTGCAACCCCGACGCACTCACAACTAGACAAAAATGGATGGTACGCGACCACTATTACTATTTGGAGGATGGAAGGACCATCTTTGCAAAGGAAGAACGTCTATACCACCCTAAAGAATAACAAAAACAAATACTTAGTGACAATAAAAAAAAGAACATCAACATAAATAATGGATAACAAACAACGAACTCTTGAATTAGGCACACGTCCGATTGGTAAATTGCTTCTGCAATATGCACTTCCTGCCATTGTAGCGATGACAGCATCATCACTGTACAACACCATTGACAGTATCTTTATCGGACAAGGTGTCGGACCACTAGCCATCAGCGGACTGGCTATCACATTTCCCTTGATGAACCTTTCGGCTGCGTTTGGTGCCGGCGTGGGCATCGGTGCAGCAACATGTATATCCGTCAAGTTAGGACAAAAAGACTATAAGCTGGCCGAAAAAATATTCGGAAACAACGTCATGCTCAACCTTATTATAGGTATCACCTTCAGCATCGTGGCCCTGACTTTTCTCAACCCTATTCTGAGATTTTTCGGAGCCAGCACCAATACCCTTCCCTACGCCAGAGAGTATATGCTCGTCATCCTGTCTGGCAACGTTATCTCCCAAATGTTCTTCGGACTGAACGCCGTTCTGAGAGCAGCCAGCAAACCTCGCCAAGCGATGATGGCCACGATACTTACCGTCATCCTCAATGTTATCCTTGCACCGATTTTCATTTGGGTCTTGAATATGGGAATACAAGGAGCCGCATGGGCGACAGTCATTTCTCAAGCCACAGCCCTTATTTGGCAATGCAGGTTGTTTTCCAACCCTAACGAGATACTCCATTTCAAACGTGGCATATATCGTCCCAACGCAACCATTGTAAAAAACATCCTCGGTATAGGCATGTCCCCTTTCGCCATGAATGTCTGCGCTTGTGTAGTTGTCATCTTTATCAATACCGGACTAGCCAAATACGGTGGAGACTTGGCAGTCGGAGCCTATGGCATCGCCAACAAAGTCGCTTTCATGTTCATCATGATCAATATGGGACTCAACCAAGGTATGTTGCCTATTGCCGGCTACAATTACGGAGCGCAACAATACGACCGTCTCATAAGAGTCTTGAAATATGCAGCCATCGCTGGCACTTGCATTACAAGCACTGGATTTCTGATAGCACATATTTGGCCCTATGAGTGTGCAAGATTGTTCACGACAGACACGCACCTCATACAGATTTCCATGCGGGCAATAAAAATCAATATGCTGGCATTCCCTCTTGTCGGTTACCAGATGGTAGTGACAAGCTTCTTTCAAAGTATCGGGAAAGCAAAGATTAGCATGTTCCTCTCCCTATCACGTCAAATGCTATTTCTACTCCCACTTCTTATCGTCCTACCCCACTTCTTTCAGGTCGATGGCGTTTGGATGTCATTACCCATAGCAGACACCACCGCTTCTCTAGTTGCTGCTACAATGATGACTGTATACATGAAAAAATTCAAAAGACAAAGCATTGGCGAGTATTGAGATTCGTCACCATAATATTCAACAATATGGAAAACAATAAAAAAATCATTATATGTGTAGGACGCCAACTCGGAAGTGGCGGACACATCATTGCCAAAAAACTAGCCCACGAGTTCGGTTGCAAATTTTACGATCGCGAACTGCTCAACCTTGCAGCACGTGAAAGTGGATTCAATGAAAAATTCTTCGAACAAAACGATGAAAAAAAAGGGTTCTTCAAGTCCATGTTCCACATACATGTACCACTAGTTCCTGACAACAATTTCTACAACAACAAGCTCTCACAGGAAAGTCTCTTCCAAATACAAAGCGATGCCATACGCAAGGCCGCCGAAACAGAATCGTGCGTGTTTGTCGGCCGCTGCGCTGACTACATTCTCCGCGATATGAGCAATATGGTCAGCGTCTTCATCACCGCAGACCTGGAAGAACGGATAGCCCAGATACAACAACGCCATGCCTGCACGAAAGATGAAGCCGAAAATATCATCGAAACCCAAGAAGACAACCGCGCTTCATACTACAACTATTACACAGGAAAAACTTGGGGGCACTCTGCTTCCTACGACCTGTGTATCAATTCTTCACTGCTCGGACTTGAAGAAACAGTAAAGTACATTTCCGCATACATCCGCTCTGCACTTGCAATCAATGGGTAACCATGAAAAAGATTGGCATTATCAGTGACACACACGCCTACTGGGACGACAAATATTTGACATATTCCGAGCCATGCGACGAGATATGGCATGCCGGAGACATCGGGTCTATGGAAATCGCAGAAAGATTGTCCGAATTTCGACCATTACGTGCTGTATACGGAAACTGCGACGGAGGTGACCTTAGACTGATGTTCAGAGAAACCATACGTTTCAAATGCGAAAACGTAGAAGTACTTATGAAACATATCGGAGGCTACCCCGGACACTATGACTATAGCATCCGGAATGAGATACTGAAATCCCCCCCACAACTTTTCATCAGCGGGCACTCGCACATACTGAAGATAAAATACGACCAATCTCTTCATCTACTTCATATCAATCCAGGAGCAGCCGGGCTTCAAGGGTGGCACAAAGAACGCACCCTTGTCCGACTGACCATAGACGGCAACCAATTTACAGACTGCGAAGTCATCTCATTGTCCGATCCAAGAAAGGGATACGCAGGATAATTCACACCTTACAATAGTATTCAGACCTAAATAATGCAGTATTCGGCCTTGCACACTGCAGTATTCGGGCTCTAATACTATGGTATTCGGCCTTGAATACTGGAGTATTCGGCCCAAATACTCCAGTACGCAAGCCCAAATACTGATTAACAACAAATATATGCTGCATATAGGCAATGCAAAAAAACATCAATATTTTCGCCTACTCACATTTTTGCATTAACTTTGCATATGGAGGGTCTATAAATTGCCATTGTTGAATTTTTGAATTTAGCCGAGCAGATTTTACTTCCTTTTGAAGGAGCATGGCGAGCTATGCGACTAGAAAAGAAGGGAAAGATGCCGGACAAAAACAAAAAGACACAAAGAACGACCTGTCAAAATACGAATTTAACAATGCGTGGAATTTATAGAACACGCCATATATAAAAGCATTGCAGAACAAATACGAAAATCATGAGAACGGATTTGAAAAAGAAGTACCTCATTCCTGCAGGAGGATGCCTTCTTGTAATAATAGCCATCGCTTACTATTATTTTTTCTCAGCACTTACTTCATCTTCAACAACGAAATACGTCTATATTGACAACGATGACACCATAGACTCTGTTGTAGCCAAAGTGTCATCTGTTGCCAATAGTCATGCTCTGAAAGGATTCAAGACGCTTGTCAGACATAGTAAATACGCTGACAATATCCGTACTGGCCGCTACGCCATAGAATCAGGCGATGGGGCATTCGTCACATTCCGGCATATGAAGAACGGACTACAGTCGCCAGTCAATGTCACCATACCCTCTGTACGTACTATGGACAGACTGGCCGCTGAACTTTCAAAGAAGCTCATGCTCGACAGTACTGAGATATATTACGCTCTCACCGATGAGAATGTGTGCAAGAAACTAGGATATGACACCGCTACCATCGCGAGTCTTTTCATCCCCAATACCTATGATTTCTATTGGAATACAAGCATCGAAAAATTGCTTGAACGGATGAAAAAAGAAAATAAACATTTCTGGGACGGAGAGCGTACTAGACTAGCAGATGGACTGCATCTCACACCTATCGAAGTAACAACCTTGGCCAGCATTGTCGACGAGGAAACGTCCAACAACGCCGAAAAGCCGATGGTTGCAGGGATGTACTACAATCGGTTGATGTTGCGCAACACCGAATATCCCAACGGGATGCCACTACAAGCCGACCCGACAATAAAATATGCATGGAAGCGTTTCGATCTACGTCGCATCTACAACAATTTGCTAGACATCAAAAGCCCTTACAATACCTATCGCAACCCGGGACTGCCCCCCGGTCCGATACGCATACCTTCCGTAGCCGGAATTGACGCGGTACTCCATCTTGCGCACCACGACTATCTCTATATGTGCGCAAAAGAAGATTTCAGTGGCACCCATAATTTTGCAAAGACCTACAAAGAGCACCTAGAAAACGCTCAACGCTATAGTAAGGCTCTCAACGAACGCGGAATCAAGTAATGGCAAAGAAATGGATACATAGAGCATTCCATTACATATTTTTTAGGAAAACGCACACCATATTGTCACAAGAAAGCACTATCTTTGTAGCAGAATTGCAATACCCCGAAAAATAGAACTATGGCACAAAATATATTCAAGGGGCTGGGTATAGCCCTCATCACTCCGTTTCATACCGACGGAAGCGTAGACTTTACCGCTCTGAAACGACTGGTGGAATACCAACTGCAACATGGTGCAGACTTCCTCTGCATATTGGCAACGACAGGCGAAACTCCTTGTCTGACCAAAGAAGAGAAACAAGAGATCAAGAATATAGTCGTTGAAACCAACAAAGGAAGAGTACCTATTCTGATGGGTTGCGGAGGAAACAACACCGCTGCTGTAGTCGAAGAAATAAAGAATACTGATTGGAAAGGCATCAGTGGTATTCTTAGCGTTTGCCCTTACTACAACAAACCTTCGCAGGAAGGTCTATACCAACATTTCAAAGCCATAGCAAGTGCAAGCCCGCTTCCCATCGTACTCTACAATGTTCCGGGAAGAACCGGTATCAATCTCCAAGCATCAACAACTCTACGCCTTGCCAACGACTGTGAGAACATTATCGGTATCAAGGAAGCCGCAGGAAGCCTCGAACAGGTAGACGAGATCATAAAAGGGAAGCCAGACCGTTTTGATGTCATCAGCGGCGACGATGCCCTCACCTTCTCTATGGTTGCTAGTGGAGCCGCCGGTGTCATCTCTGTCATTGGAAACGCTTTGCCGAAAGAATTCTCGCGTATGATACGTTTAGAGTTTCAAGGCGAGTATGAGGCCGCCCGAAAGATACACCATAGTTTCACAGAACTGTACTCTTTATTGTTCGTCGATGGCAATCCAGCAGGCGTCAAGGCATTGTTGCACGAGATGGGTTTCATCGAAAACATACTCAGGTTGCCACTCGTTCCCACACGTATTACAACCGTCGAAAAGATTGCGGCCATACTTAAGGACTTGAAAATATAAAACGACCATATCTCGCACAAGCCTGTTGCAAGGTGAAAAGAAAATATACCATTTTGGCATTGCTTGCCGTCAGCATTATCATTCTGGCGGCAAGCAATCTATTTATTGGTTCTGTACACATACCACCAACCCATACTATCTCCATTCTTTGTGGAAATGGTAGCGAAAATGTTGTGTGGAAATTTATCATCCTAGAGTCACGTCTACCACAGATGCTGACCGCCTTGTTGTGTGGGGCTGCCTTGGGCGTATGTGGCCTTTTGCTCCAAACCGTATTCCGCAATCCATTGGCAGACCCTTCAATACTCGGCATCAGTAGCGGAGCTGCTTTGGGAACTGCTTTGGTTACACTCACTTGTAGCGGAAGCGTAATCTTATCAGGGGTAATAGCCTTTGGACAAATAACAGAAACTGTCGGTGCGGCTTTCATCGGTGCAACGACCATTGCGGCTATCGTACTCTCATTGGCGACAAAAATCAGAAGCCACATTCTCATTCTCATTGTCGGTATCATGATTGGCTACTTGACTTCATCAGCCATCACCATCCTCTCCTTCTTTTCCTCCGAAGAGGGTATCAGAAACTACACATTTTGGGGTATGGGCAATTACTCGGGAGTGAGCCTTCATCAATGTCCATTTTTTGCTACACTTGTTTGTGTGGGCATTATCGCAGCTGTTTTGGTGACCAAACCACTTGGAATTATGCTTTTGGGGGAGACCTATGCAGAAGGCCTCGGTGTTGATACCAAAAGACTTCGCAACGTCATTTTGGTCATTGTCGGGCTACTTTCCGCGACCACAACAGCCTTCTGTGGTCCGGTATCCTTCATAGGTCTTGCAGTACCACATCTTACAAGAATGCTGATGCACACCGACAATTATCGACAATTGCTTCCCGGAACCATCCTCACGGGGAGTATCATCTCACTTTTGTGCAATCTTGTCTGCAATTTGCCACTGAGCGGAATTACACTGCCACTGAATGCCATTACCCCATTGGTAGGTGCTCCCGTAGTATTGTATATCATCATACGCAGAAAACGATAACATAGATAACATAATATGATGAGAGGTCTTGCATTTTCTGCAAGACCTCTCATCATATTATATTTGTTGGCAAGGAAGGAATGCCCCAGGGGGCAATTTCTCAATCACTCTTCTGTAGCCATTTCGCCATCTGTTGTTCCGACTATCTCTGCAGCACGTTTCAAAGCGATATTGATATGACTACAAATATTTTTCTTACCGACAAGGTCATTGAATCCAGCCTTGGTCAAGGCTGCATTGACTTGATCGCTGACACCAGACAAAACAATTTGTATATTGTCCTTCTGACTCATAATACAAAGGTTTGTGAGATTGTGTATACCCGTAGAGTCAACAAAAGGCACCTTTCTCATTCTGATGATACGCACTTTCGGACGATCGCCGAATGCGGCCATCACCTCTTCAAACTTATTTCCGGCACCAAAGAAATATGGTCCATTGATTTCGTACACCTCTACTCCCTTGGGGATGGTAAGATGTTCCAGATTGCCTTTTACGATATCAGACTCTTCATTGATCTCGTCCATAATCACCTTCACGTCGGTTGTTTCTGCCATACGTTTCATGAATAGAAGACAAGCAATAATCAGACCCACCTCTATGGCAACCGTCAAATCGAAAAGTATTGTCAAGAAAAAAGTGATGAGCAATACAGATACGTCACTCTTCGGATTTTTCATCAATGCAAGGAACGAGCGCCATCCACACATTCCGTACGAAACAACGACAAGTACTCCGGCCAAACACGCCATCGGTATATATTTTGCCAACGGCATCAAGAACAAGAATATCAATAGCAATACTACGGCATGAATGATACCAGCAACAGGAGTCTTACCTCCATTGTTGATATTGGTCATTGTACGCGCTATGGCTCCTGTTGCAGGAATACCGCCAAACAAAGGAGACACAAAATTGGCGATACCTTGCGCTATTAGTTCCGTATTGGAATCGTGATGATCTCCTGTTACACCATCAGCCACCGTGGCAGAGAGCAGAGATTCGATAGCACCCAATACGGCAATGGTAAGTGCGGGAGCGACAAGAGATTTTACTACATCCCATGACAATTCTGGCATACGGGCATCTGGTATCGCATTGCTTACTGAGAACCGATCTCCTATGGTCTCTATAGTGGTGACACCTGCATATTGTTTGAGCAACAGAGCGATAATCGTCATGACAATAATAGCCACAAGCGAACCCGGTATTTTCTTGCTGAACTTTGGCATTACCGCAATCAAAATCACGCTCAGTATGCCAACAGCAGACGACCACGGATCAATTGTTGCAAAATGACTGGCATAAGTACACCACTTGTCGATAAAATCCGATGGCACACTCTCAAGCGTCAGTCCGAACAAGTCCTTGATTTGTGTAGTGAAGATTGTGACAGCAATTCCACTGGTGAACCCCACCACTATTGGGTAAGGTATGTACTTGATAATGGTACCCAAGTGTAGCAGACCAAACATCACAAGAAATGCTCCTGCCATCAGTGTAGCGATGGTAAGTCCCTCCATACCATACTGCTGTATGATACCATATATAATAATGATGAAGGCTCCAGTAGGACCACCTATCTGCACTTTGCTTCCACCGAAGACAGAGACTATCAGTCCTGCCACAATAGCGGTAATGATTCCCTTCTCCGGCGTTACTCCAGATGCTATACCAAACGCGATAGCCAAAGGCAATGCCACAATACCAACAATGATACCCGCCATCAAGTCTGATACGAATGTTTTCTTGTCGTAATGCCTCAAACTTGACAATAGTTGGGGCCTGAACGATAATGTCTTCATCAAATGATTTTTATTTTTATAAATAATGTTATCCCTAAGATTATTTTGCAAAAGTAGCAACAAATTGTTAAATATCAAAATATTTGGTTAATTTTTCATTCCAATACCGACGTTGTTGCATCCAAGTTGCATTCGGGACCGTTTTTTATCGTTACTTGCACATTTTCTTTCGCTTAATCGATTTTTTAGAGTAACTTTGCAGTCGCTAATAAAAAATAAGGTTAAAAAGAATGATCACTGTTTCAAATCTGGCCATACAGTTCGGCAAAAGAGTCCTTTACAAAGATGTCAACATCAAGTTCACTCCTGGGAATATTTACGGAGTAATCGGAGCGAACGGAGCGGGAAAGTCAACCCTACTCCGAGCCATCAGTGGTGACCTTGAACCTAACAAAGGTACCGTAGAACTAGGTCCCGGTGAGCGCCTGTCCGTATTGGAGCAAGACCACTTCAAATACGATGAATACAATGTTCTCGACACAGTCTTGATGGGACATGGTCCGTTGTGGGAGAATATGAAGGAGAGGGAAGCTCTCTACTCCAAACTTGAGATGACCGAAGCCGACGGTAACCGTGCGGCCGAACTTGAAGAAAAATTTGCAGAAATGGACGGATGGGAAGCAGAAAGCAATGCTGCACAGATGCTCTCCAACCTTGGTATCACCGAGGAACTACACCAAAAGCAAATGAGTGAGTTGTCAAACAACGAGAAAGTACGTGTCATGCTGGCAAAAGCCTTGTTTGGAAATCCTGACAACCTTTTGCTCGACGAGCCGACCAACGACCTTGACCTTGACACCGTACAATGGTTGGAAGAATATCTCAGCAATGTAGAGCATACTGTTCTTGTCGTAAGTCACGACCGCCACTTCCTTGACGCAGTGAGCACGCAGACCGTTGATATCGACTTCGGCAAGGTCACAGTATTCGCAGGCAACTACTCTTTCTGGTACGAAAGTTCACAACTTGCACTTCGTCAAGCACAAAACCAACGCCAGAAGGCAGAGGAGAAGCGTAAAGAATTGGAGGAATTCATCCGTCGTTTCTCCGCCAACGTAGCCAAGAGCAAGCAGACCACAAGCCGTAAAAAGATGCTTGAAAAACTTACAGTAGAAGAAATTCGTCCCTCTAGCCGTAAATATCCTGGCATCATCTTCCAGATGGATCGCGAGCCAGGCAACCAAATTCTTGAAGTAGAAGGGCTTAAGGCCGTAGATGCCGATGGTACCGTACTCTTCGACAATGTGAATTTCAATATCGAGAAAGGGCAGAAAGTCGTATTCCTCAGCCACAATCCGAAGGCTATGACCGCTCTTTTTGAAATCATCAACGGCAACAGAAAGGCAGACGCAGGAACATACAAGTGGGGTGTTACCATCACAACCGCGTACCTTCCACTAGACAACACAGAATACTTCAAAAGCGAAGTGAATCTCGTAGACTGGCTCAGCCAATACGGACAGGGCAATGAGGTTGTCATGAAAGGTTTTCTTGGAAGAATGCTCTTCAAACAGGAAGATGTAGAGAAAAAGGTAAATGTGCTCTCCGGAGGCGAGCGTATGCGTATGATGATAGCAAGAATGCAGTTACAAAATGCCAATTGCCTCATCCTTGATACACCAACCAACCATCTCGACCTTGAAAGCATTCAGGCATTCAACAATAACCTGATAGGCTTCAAAGGCAACATCCTCTTCTCTAGCCATGACCACGAGTTCATCGAAACCGTCGCCAACCGTATCATAGAATTGACGCCCAAGGGCACCATAGACAAACTCATGGATTACGACGACTACATCTACAACGACCAAATCAAAGAAACAAAAGCACAAATGTATAAGGCATGATGTATGCCACACACGTTTGGCAAACTTTTTGCAGATGTATAGGAAAAAGGAATTACACATGAATAACGAAGAAAACAAAAATACGAAAGTTTCCGAAGAACTCGAAGACGGAAAAACAGTGGAAGTCACAAGCGAAACTGACGAGAATACAGCAGAAACCGAAACTTCTCAACAAGAACCTGATGCTCTCGAAGTAGCACAGCAAGAGATAGTTAGTCTCAAAGACAGCCTATTGCGCAAGGCCGCTGAGTTTGAAAACTACCGCAAACGCACCTTGAAAGAGAAGACCGAACTTCTGCTCAATGGTAGCGAAAAGACTATCAGTACCATACTTCCCATACTTGATGATTTTGAGCGTGCGCTCGCCGATAAAACTGACGATGTACAAGCACTGCGCAAAGGTATGGAACTCATCTATAGCAAATTTGTCAAGACACTCGAAGGTCTCGGTGTTAAGAAGATAGAGGCCGAAGGTGAGGATTTCAATGTTGATTTCCATGAGGCCATCGCTATGGTACCCGGAATGGGAGATGACAAGAAAGGAAAAGTAATTGACTGCGTGCAAGCAGGCTATAAATTGAACGATAAAGTCATCCGTCACGCCAAAGTGGCAGTCGGACAATAAGACTGGCAAAATATTACACGAAAGAAATGGCGAAAAGAGACTATTATGAAGTGCTTGGCGTAGACAAAAGCGCCTCCGACGCAGAAATAAAATCTGCCTATCGAAAGATAGCCATAAAATATCATCCAGACCGTAATCCCGGAAACAAAGAAGCCGAGGAAAAATTCAAAGAGGCCGCTGAAGCCTACGATGTACTGCACGATGCGCAAAAACGGCAGCAATACGACCAGTTTGGCTTCAACGCTCCAGGAGGAGGATTTGAGGGCTTCAGCGGTGGCGGATTCTCTATGGATGACATATTCTCTATGTTCGGCGACGTGTTTGGCGGAAGAGGAGGATTCAGTGGCTTTGGCGGTTTTGGCGGTGGTCAAGCATCAGGTCAAAGACAACAATACAGAGGCTCCGATCTTCGCATCAAGGTCTCTCTCTCACTTCAAGAGATAGCCACTGGTACGACTAAAAAGTTCAAAGTCAAAAAGGATATTGCATGCCCTGAATGTCAAGGTAGCGGTGCCGAAAAGGGTAGCCAGAGCGAAACTTGTTCCACTTGCCATGGTTCAGGTGTCGTGATGCGTACAGTACGCACTATGTTAGGTATTATGCAGACCCAGAGCGAATGTCCGGACTGCAATGGTGAAGGCACAGTCATCAAAAACAAATGCCATCATTGTGGTGGTACGGGCGTTATAAAAGGCGACGAGGTTGTTGAAATAAAGATACCTGCAGGTGTCGCCGAGGGTATGGTGGTGAACGTACCGGGTAAAGGCAACGCAGGACAAAGAAATGGTATCACCGGCAACATACAAGTGTACATTGAAGAAGAACCCAACGACACATTCGTCCGCGAGGGTAACGATATCATCTACAACCTGTTACTGGATATACCGACCGCCACTTTGGGAGGCAACGTAGAGATACCGACCATTGACGGTACCAAAATGAAAATCAAGATTGAACCTGGTACCCAACCCGGGAAGACACTTCGTCTAAGAGGCAAAGGTCTCCCGGCCGTTCAAGGATACGGAAGCGGGAAAGGCGACCTTGTTGTCAATATCAGTGTCTACATCCCCAAGACCTTGAGCAAAAGCGAAAAGGAAGCAATGGAGAAATTCAAAAATAGCGATAACTTCAAGGGAGACAACGCAACAAAGACCTCCATATTCGAAAAATTCAAAAATTATTTCAACTGAGATTTCACAAGAAATCCATAATTGACCCACAACAGACAAGCAAATACCCAGCACAGCAAGAGGAATTTGCTTGTTTGTTTTTTATAAAACAGATATCATGACCTACACGGAAACCATACAGTACCTATTCAACGCAACCCCTGTATTCGAAAAAGTCGGAGCCCCCGCATACAAGGAAGGGTTGAGTACAACCATTGCATTGGATGAACACTTCGGGCACCCTCATACCCACTACAAAACCATCCATATCGCTGGTACCAACGGCAAAGGCTCATGCTCACACACATTGGCCGCCATACTACAAAGCGAAGGATACAAGGTTGGTCTCTACACCTCACCACATCTCGTAGACTTCAGAGAACGGATTCGGATCAACGGCCAATGCATCAGTGAGGAATACGTCATTGACTTCGTCAACCGCGAACGCAATTTCTTCGAACCTCTCCATCCATCATTCTTCGAACTGACAACGGCCATGGCATTCAAATACTTTGCAGATCAGAATGTCGACATTGCAGTGATAGAGGTAGGACTCGGCGGTCGTCTTGATTGCACGAACATTATCACCCCTATACTATCAGTCATCACCAACATCAGTTTCGACCATACCCTGTTTCTCGGCAACACACTATCACTTATAGCAGGAGAAAAGGCTGGTATTATCAAGAAAAACATTCCTGTTGTTATTGGCGAAGTCAATAGTGAAACTAGACCTGTATTCGAAAAGACAGCTTTTGACAAAAACGCACCCATCGTTTTTGCGGAAGACCACAATGAGATTATATCTACAGAACATGTCCACAACTATATTCTCTACCACACCCGCCAATATGGAAACATCACAGGCGAACTGCAAGGCGAATACCAGGTAAAAAACACCAATACCATTCTGCACACCATTGAAATACTGCAAAACCAAGGCATCATACATCACAAAGACAGCATCGCCCAAGGCCTTTCCCATGTATGCGAACTGACAGGACTTGAAGGAAGATGGCAAAAATTGGCAGAACACCCCACCGTCATCTGCGATACGGGGCACAATGTTGGTGGCTGGGAATATCTATGCCATCAGATTGCTGAATACCCCTGCAAACACCGGAGAATTGTCTTTGGAATGGTCGACGACAAAGACATCGACCATGTCATGCAAATGCTTCCAAGCAATGCCACTTACTACTTCACAAAAGCCACGACCAAACGTGCCATTCCCGAAGAGAAAGTTTGGCAAAAGGCATCTTCGTTCGAACTTAAGGGCAGTACCTACCCATCCGTACCCGATGCCTACAAAAAAGCCCTGGCCGATGCCGATGCCAATGATTTTATCTTCGTTGGCGGAAGCAGTTATATAGTGGCTGACCTACTGACCAGCCTACGTCACAGCAAGAATAGAAAATAAACAAACAAATATGAAACAACGATTGGATTACATCGACCGAATGAAGGGCTTTGCCATCCTTCTGATGGTTTTGGGACACGTTTATCTCTTTGCCTTACACGACTCGGGGGGGGGGGTAATTAACTTCATCAGCTCATGTCACATGTACATTTTTATGTTCATGTCGGGTTATGTTGCTTACGTAGCCGATACGACAACCCTTCGCCGCAAACTACGCAAACGCATACCCACCTACATCTTTCCGGCCTTCGTACTCGGATGGATACTCTTCCCTGTATTTGTCGGATTAGGTGTAAAAAAGTGGACTGACTTCACTAGCACTGTACTGACAGGCGGCTACTGGTATCTGAAATGTCTTGCCATATTTGCCCTCCTGCAATACCCCATACTGAAATGCCGCCGTTTCCCATTTGAAGCCACTTTCATAACCATAGTCTATATTCTGTTCGTCGTATTATGGAAAAGCTTTCCCAACATTGCGACAGAACAATATATTCCCTTTGAGCATTGTACCTGTTTCTATCCTTCGTTTGTATTGGGATACTATTTCCGCAAGTACAACCTCATGCAACGTCTCGCTTCTGCCAATTGGCTTTTCACCATTGCTCTTGTAGGATATGTCTATCTACTATTTGCCAATATACCAGGGCATAGTCTCAGCATACTCAGCGAACGATACATCCGCCCAACACTCGCCATTATACTCTTTTCCTACATTTTCTTGCAACAGGAAAGCAAGAAATCACATTTTCTGGACTGGCTCAACTGGTTCGGACGCAATTCGCTTGACGTATATCTCTTCAACGGATTATTCGTACTCACATATTCAATTGCCGACCTTACCGTACTACGCGATTTCTCTGATGCTCATAATATGCCCCTTCTTCCTTTGCTTGTGGCAATACCTTTATCTATCGGCATCGCCTATGCATGCGTTGGGATAGGCAAACTTATGCGCATGAGCGACTTTCTCAGAAAGTGGTGCTATGGTCTGCACGATAACGCATAAGTAAAGCCTAACAGAGATTGACTCACGGTCACTTATTCTTCCGAGCCTGCTACACGATGATACTGACTGAGCAGCCATTGCTTTTGCTCATCAATCGTAAGTCGACTATTGTCAAGTAGCAGAGCATCGGAAGCTTGACACAAAGGGGATACCTCACGATGAGTATCAAGATAATCACGTTGCTCCACATTGTGCAATATGTCCTCGTAGTCAGCATCCATACCTTTCTGCTTCAATTCATCATAGCGACGTTGTGCCCGCACCTCAGGACTGGCAGTGACAAAGATTTTGAGTTCTGCATCGGGAAAGACAACCGTACCAATGTCACGACCATCCATCACAATACCTTTGTCCTCACCCATACGTTGTTGCTGACACACAAGCGCCTCACGAACAAACGGAAGGGCCGCCACTACACTCACATGACTTGAAACTGACATTGTACGGATGTCGCGCTCCACCCACTCATCATTAAGGTAAGTTTCTGGTCGCCCTGTCTCAGCATTGAGTTTGAACGTAACTTGTATACGTTCCATTTCCGACCGCAATTGTTCAACATCTAGACTTCCGTTCTCTCCAAACAAGTCATTCCGCAGAGCATAAAGTGTAACAGCTCGATACATAGCCCCAGTGTCAACATACACATAACTTATCTCGCGGGCCAAATCCTTGGCCATCGTGCTTTTCCCACATGAGGAGTACCCATCAATGGCTATCGTAATCTTTTTCATTGTTTATAATCAAGGTAGGTTTTTGTT
>CAVJZJ010000015.1:0-63014 GCA_963653995.1 Flexilinea sp. | reverse complement strand
GAATCCCAGCGGAGTCACATTTTATATAATCGTAAAAGGACGTTACTTAGTGACGTCCTTTTTTTTGAAATAATACAAAGGCCTTGTATCAACACTACAAGGGCCTTGTAGTGTCGCGACAAAGGCTCTGTACTGATGCTGCAAGGCCTTTGTACAAGGGGTGTCTTAGTCAACCATTATTCTTTGGGCTTTTCGGTCACATATTCAAAAGCCCCTATGTCAGGCTTTTCGTCGCGTGCAGTTCCGTCGTGGTCTGTTTTTTCTGCGGAATTCGGGTCTGCAGAATTAATGGCTTTTGACTCGCTGGCAAGATGGAAGTCATATCGATAGGTTTGGTCGTCTATTTTTACAAAATGTTTACGTGCTGTTTGGGCTGTGTCTGTTGCGTCTTCGAATATTACATTTTTGAAGAATACGCTATCTTCTGTTTCTATTTTATGTGTTCTGATGATGCAATGTTCAAAAGTGAATTTGCAACTATCTTTTTTCTCCTTGTCATATGCAATCTGCATCTCGTCTGAGGCGAATCCTGTAATAAGACTATTCTTGCATTCGAATGAGAGATTTGGAAATTTGTTGGAGGTGGTGATGGATAATGCTGGTCCTCGGTTTGAATCAAATGGATAGCATTGGGCTAGTGTACAATTGTTTATACTCATTTTCCCATTTTCCATGGAGAGACAAGCGTTGAGACTATTGGAGAATTGTACGTTGCTCGCCTCTATATATGAGTTAATTGTATATAGTGCATATCCTTGACAGTTGTGGATGGTGGAATTGCGTAGAGTGAGTTTTTTCTTGCTTATGTCGGATGAATCTGCTTTGAGTCCATCGTATGTACTATGTATGTCTGTGTATTCCAGTATATTGTTGTATGAAGACTCATACAGGTGCACGCCAGACCATTGCCCGCTAACGTAGTTGTATGGTAGATAGTCAAACATATTGTCCAATCTGTCTCCGCGCAATTCTATCTTTTTGTCGGAAGTTCCGTTGCATATGAGACGTCCACATACTTCGAGTCCTCCGTTTCCATGAAAGTAGAGCGTTGATCCTGGTGCTATGGTGAGTGTGGCATTTTTTTCGATAGTAATGCCGCCATAGACAACAAGAGGTTTTGATGATGCGGAAATGATAGTGTCTGCTGATATTTTTAATCCTCTTACTATATCTGCGTCCCAAGAGTAGGCATTTAGGTTAACTTTTTGTTGAGCACCACTTTCAAGGGTGAATACAAGGTCGTCCTCAATTTTTTTTGGTGTGTTTCCGAAATTTTTGCTAGAGGTGAGTTCTATGAATACTCGTATACTATCTCCCTTGCGGATTTCAATGTCGTTAACTTGGTATCCTGATGCCGGAGAAAGGTATGTCCCGTCTACGTTTGCCCGGAATCCGACTTGATTTCCGTTGTTTAGTCTTATGTTTTTACAACGTAGACCTTGTTTTGTTCTGTTGTATACCCAAAATGATCGGGTAGAGGAGGGTATGGTGGAGAATATTGTGTCAAGTTTTATACTATCTGTAGAAAATGTAAGCAAGTCAGACTTTGAAAGCGAGAAGTTCTCGTCATCCATACATGCTGAGAGTGTCAGCATCCCAATCGTTATATATATAAACAGTGTATGAAATTTTCCCATATCTTTATTAACGTACAGAGCGTCTATTTATTGCAAGCGAAGAGTCAAAATATAGGGAAAATCGTTCTCTTTTGCTAAAGCAAATAAACAAAAAAGGATGTAGTTCGCGTTTTGCTGGCTACATCCTCCTTTTTGTGTATTAAGTTTTGTTTATTCTGGCGTTTCAACCTTGGCGGATTTCAGCATGTCTTCAACTTCTTTGTTGATGCGTGTCGCAAAATCTTGCATAGACATAGTGGCCTGTTCTCCTCCTCCTTGCTTGCGCATGGAGACCAGTCCTTCTTCAGACTCTTTCTCTCCAACGATGACCATGTAAGGTACGCGTTTGAGCTCATTGTCGCGTATTTTGCGTCCAATCTTTTCGTTGCGGTCATCAATAGTTCCTCGTACACCAACACTATCTAGGTATTTGGCAACTTTTTGAGCATAGTCGTTGTATTTCTCTGAAATCGGAAGAATGGCAACTTGATCGGGAGCGAGCCATAAAGGGAAATGACCTGCTGTGTGCTCTATCAATACCGCTGTGAAACGTTCAAGTGAGCCGAAAGGAGCTCTGTGTATCATAACAGGCGTTTGCTTGCTATTGTCTTCGGCGGTGTATTCGAGCTTGAATCGTGCCGGTAGGTTGTAGTCTACTTGTATTGTACCCAACTGCCAGCGACGTCCGATGGCATCTTTGACCATAAAGTCAAGCTTGGGTCCGTAGAATGCAGCTTCGCCGATTTCCTCATGGGCATTGAGACCTTTTTCCTTGCAGGCTTCACGGATAGCGTTTTCGCTCTCTTCCCAAATTTCTGGACTTCCAATATATTTTTCTGTGTCTTTCGGATCATGCAGTGATATTTGGGCTTCATAGTTTTCGAAGCCAAAAATGCTGAAAACTTTGAGGATAATGTCTATTATCGCTTCAAACTCCTTCTTTACCTGGTCGGGGCGGACAAAGATGTGTGCGTCATCTTGGGTGAATGTACGAACGCGAGTGAGTCCGTGTAGCTCTCCACTTTTTTCGTAACGGAATACTGTGCCAAACTCAGCGATTCTGAGTGGAAGGTCTTTGTATGAACGGGGTTTGCGTGCATATACCTCGCAGTGGTGAGGGCAATTCATAGGCTTAAGCATGTATTCTTCGTCCTCTTCCGGTGTGTGGATGGGTTGGAATGCGTCCTTACCATAGTGGGCATAGTGGCCAGATGTTACGTATAGGCTCTTGCCGCCAATACCCGGTGTGATAACTTCTTGGTAGTTGTAGGGGCGGAGTAGACTTCGCAACAATTCTTGGAGGCGTAAGCGTAATTGCGTTCCTTTGGAAAGCCATATTGGGAGACCTTTTCCGACTCGTTCGGAGAACATGAACAATTCCATTTCCTTTCCGATTTTACGGTGGTCACGTTTCTTTGCTTCTTCAAGCATGGTCAAATACTCATCAAGCATACTCTTCTTGGGGAATGATATGCCATAGATGCGCGTCATTTGGTCTCTTTTTGCGTCACCCCGCCAAAATGCTCCAGCGACACTTGTAATTTTGACTGCCTTTATGCTACCTGTGCTTGTGAGGTGAGGACCGCGGCAAAGGTCTGTAAAATTACCTTGTGTATATGTTGAGATGGATCCGTCTTCGAGATCTTCTTCGATATGTTCACACTTGTATTCCTGACCATCTGCCTTGAACTCGGCAAGTGCGTCAGCCTTGGACACTTCCTTGCGTACTACAGCTTCGTTTCTCTTGGCCAATTCTTTCATCTTGGCCTCTATTTTTGGAAAATCGTTCTCGCTGATGACATCGCCCTTTTGGGGCATTACGTCATAGAAGAATCCATTCTCTATGGCGGGGCCAAAGCCGAACTGTATGCCCGGATATAACTCCTTGAGAGCTTCTGCCAGCAAATGTGCTGATGTGTGCCAAAATGTGTGCTTTCCTTCTTCGTCCTCGAATTTGTATAGAGCGATGGTCGCGTCTTCTTGAATAGGACGATTGAGTTCAACTGTTTCGCCATTTACTCCGCAAGATACAACGTTGCGGGCGAGAGCCGGCGATATGCTCTCGGCGATTTGTAACCCCGTCACGCCTTGTTCGTATTCGCGGACAGTGCCATCAGGGAAAGTGATTTTTACCATAACAAATTAGTATTTATCAATGTTTGATGCAAAATTACAATATTCTTTTTATATGGGACAATATGTGTATGCTTATTTTGGAACATTCCATAATGTACGGGGCTCTCCTAATGTGTGATGGGTGGTTTTTGTGGCGCATGAAACATAAAAAAGCATCGTGATGTATAAGATGGTACTATCACGATGCTTTTTGCTATATTACTCTTTTGTATTTGATTATTGCGTTTCGTAGGAAGGGTGAGTAGTGTACTGATGTTTCAAGAAGGACTATTCCGATGATTGTTGTAGCAATACCAAGTAGCACATCAATGATATAATGGTGTCCAGTATAAACCGCAGTCCACCATATTCCCATACATATAATGGCAAATACGCCGATTGTAATTTTCTTCTGTTTGCTTCTTATTGCATATATTGTCGTGACGAGCATATATGCTGCATGGAGCGATGGAATAGCAGCGAAGACATTGGCGTTCTTTCCATACAGACTGTGAAATATGGGTATACCAGTGATGATGTCAAATCGCCCTAGTCCTGCAACGTTTCCGGGGGTGTCAAGTATCGGTTCAAATCCATAATTCATTGCGTACCATGGTGGCGCTGCGGGGTGGATGTAGTAACCACAGAAGCCGATAAGGTTGACCAAAAGAAATGCCAATGAGAAATGTATGTATTGTTTCTTGCTACCTTTGAGGTACAAATAAATGGCGAACGCTAAAGGAACAGGTACCCAACATAAGTAAAATATGCCAGCAAAAAAGTCTGCTATTGTATTGTGGTGAATATCAAAATATTCTCCCGCGATATATGTTGTATTTCCGATGACGATTCCAAATATATTTTTTTCTGTTTCGTACAATCCCCGTACGTCAATAGGGTTTACCTCATAGTTTGGGCAGAGTCGCATTGCATCGTATGAACACGCAAATACAAGCCATGGGGTGAGAGCCAATGCGATTTTTCTGCTTGGACGCAGAATTACAAGTACAACGTAAAAAATGATTATATATAAACTGAACACGGCTTTCGTGAAAAATATAGTGTATAATTTCTACTCTTTCAATTCATAATAACAATGAGCTATTCTCCAAAATGCCGTAACGTTGGCTAGGATGGCAATAATCATCATTGGTATAACAAGTACCCAAGTATTTTGAAAGATTCCGCAGAATAATGCTCCCAGTGCCGTAACAACGACGCGCTCCGGACGCTGCATAAACCCGACTTTGCATTCGATGCCTAGCCCTTCTGCACGCGCTCGTACATAACTTACCATTACCGAGCCGACCATGGCAATAAAGGTAATGACTCCACTCCATATCCAGTCGATAATAAACAAATAGAAGGCGATGCCGAATAGTGTAAACAATTCACTATATCTGTCAAGTGTTGAGTCCCAAAGTGCACCGAATTTTGATTCCATTTTTCCAATGCGGGCTAGGCGGCCATCCATCATATCGAAAAGACCAGCGAACAATATTACTCCGCCTGCAGTTCCGACAAGAAGGTATTCTTGTGTATTTAGGGTGGTTGCGGCAAGTATAAACATTGCTGTTGCAATGAGATTGAATACGAAACCAGCAGAAGTGATGAAGTTTGGTGTAATTCCAACTTTGGCCATTCCTTTGATTAGAGGTGTAATTAGGACATATATGGCCTTTTGCAAAAAATCTCTATAATTCATATGTCTGTTTTTCTACTCTGTTTTTTTGTCTATGGAATACAAAACGACTTTGCATCTGATAATTCCAGCAAACGGCAACGATGATGGCAATTATCGTTTTTGATATAATGTAACTCATACCCGTAGTTTCTGTCAAAGTGTATGTTCCGTAAAAATTTAGAAGAATACTACCAGTCCAAACTATGGCATATTTGAATGCAACTTTGCTTTTTCTCAATCCGAATGCATGGAATACCCAACGATAATTACAAGCACAATTGACCATTCCGCCAAGTATTGCACCAACAAACGTTGCATAGGGATACCACACCCTACAAAAATTGACGAGAAATATGGTTACTCCAAAGTCAAATCCTGAAGCAATCCATGCGGTACACTGTGCTTTGGCAAATGTAAATACGGTATGCTTTATGCTTCCCATCTTGCAATGCTATAGAGGGCGGTGTGACATGAAACTTGAGCGAAATATGCGTGGATGTCAAAAAGCATCGTTTCTTCGGGTTGGCGGAGTCGCGATGAATCAATAGCAAATGGCCTCGTTTCGAGTACATGGCCTATCGCTTGTTTATATCTGTCTCCCATAGTATTGGGTGATAGGGCTAACGCTCTCATATTGAGTTGCAAAATTAGTAGAAAAATATTAAAAGGCAAAAAGTTTTCTTGCTTTTTTGGGATTTATGCTTAACTTTGCAGCCGTTTATTTGTATAGAAAAATAAGGTGAAGAGACTACTTTGTATATTTGGTTTACTGTGTATGATGATGGTTTGTGCGCATGCGCAAATCAAGGGTGTTATTGTGGATGAGGATGGATTGCCTATACCCTATGCAAGCGCGATGTACAAGGGGAACCATGTGGCAGCAGCTAGTAATATAGACGGTGAGTTTTCTATTGCCAGACATGAAGGGTGGACACTTACGTTCAGTTCTGTCGGTTATCAACCAGTAGTTGTAAAGGTAGATGATGGTACGCCTGCGTTTATGAAGGTTGTTTTGAAGGACGACTCTCATACGTTGAAAGAAGTTGTCGTGAGTTCAAAGCGTGAACGTTATAAGCGTAAGGATAATCCTGCCGTGGAACTTATGCGTAGGGTCATTGCTGCAAAGGAACGTACGCATCTTGACAATCACGACTATTATCAGTATAACAAATATCAAAAATTGACACTTGCCGTCAATGACATCAAACCTGATGATTTGGAGAAAGGCATTTTCAAGAAGCAATCATGGCTTGTCAATCAAGTGGAGACTAGTCCATATAACAATAAACTCATATTGCCGATTTCTGTGGATGAAACGGTTACTCAGCATGTGTATCGCAAAAACCCAAAAACCGAAAAGGATATTGTGAAGGGTCAGCGTACTGAGGGTATCAACAATGTATTACAAACGGGGGAGATACTCAATACTATGATGAAAGATGTCTTCACTGATGTAGATCTGTATGATGACCATATTCGTTTGCTTCAATATCATTTCCCGAGTCCGATAGGTTCTACGGCCATTTCCTTTTATCGCTATTATATACAAGATACAGTGTATGTAGATCGTGATTTGTGTTATCATTTGGAATTCTTGCCCAACAATCAACAAGATTTCGGATTCCGAGGTAATATATATGTTTTGGCAGATTCTACACTTCATGTGAAACGGTGTTCACTGACATTGCCTAAGCATACAGATGTGAATTTTGTCGAAGATTTGCGAGTTGATCAAGAATTTACAAAATTGCCAAGTGGGGATTGGGCATTGTCAGTAGATGACATGACAGTGGAACTGAAAATAAATGGCTTGATGGGTAAGGCGCTTGTAACCCGTACCACGCGTTTGAGTGACTATGCTTTCGACGAACTTCCCAATAAGTTGTTTAAGGGAAAGGCAAAAGTACGCCATGAGGCAGATGCAATGATACGCGATGATGCTTTTTGGGATGAATATCGTACTGTGGAATTGACAAAGAGTGAGTCTTCGATGAATGAGTTTATCCATAAGATGGAACAATCCAAACATTACAAGTGGATTATCTTCTGTATCAAGGTGCTTGCGGAAAATTATTTGGAAACAGGTTCATATACTCGAAAAAGCAAATTCGATTTTGGACCTATCAATACAATAGTGTCCAAAAATTTTGTTGATGGTTATCGTTTCCGCGTTAGCGGTCGTACAACGGCGAATCTCAACAAACATCTCTTTTGGACTGGTTATTACGCCTATGGAACAAAGACCCGCAATCATTACTATGGTTCTGAATTGACTTATAGTCTTAATAAAAAGAAAAATGTTCCATTTGAATTTCCACAACGCAATATTACATTCGAATCATCTTATGATGTGATGTCTCCAGCGGATAAGTTTCTTATACATAATAAGGACAATGTCTTTATGGCGTTCAAAACCCAAAAGGTGGAGCAGATGTATTTTTACAATCGCCAGAAACTGAGTTTCAATTACGAAACAGATTGGGGGCTGAGTTTCAATGCGGCAGTTAAGGCAGAGAGTGACGAACCAACGGGTGATCTCTATTTCAAGAAAATGCGGCCTTTGGATGCTTCAGATGATTACAAGGATGTGTTGGTTGATAAAATTCGTACCACGGAAATCACAGCCGGAATAAGATTCTGCCCTGGACAGACTTATATCAATACCAAACAGCAACGTTGGCCTGTCAATCTTGATGCTCCGGAATTCACGCTTACACATACAATGGGTGTAAAGAATTTTCTTGGTGGCGGATATAAACTCAACTACACAGAATTGACTATATACAAACGTTTTTGGATGGGAAGTTGGGGATATATCGATACCCATCTCAATGGAGGTGCTCAGTGGAATAAGGTGCCTTTCCCGTTGCTAATTATGCCCCCCGTCAATCTTTCGTACTTTGAACACGAAAACACGTTTAGCATGATGAAAAACATGGAATTCCTTAGTGATCGTTTCGCTTTTGCTTCGATAGCATGGGATTTAAGTGGAAAATTGCTTAATCGAATTCCATTGGTGAAACGGTTGAAGTGGCGTGAATATTTCGCAGTGAAGGGAATGTGGAGTATGGTGACGGACAAGAATAATCCCTTGCTTGAACGGAATCAAGGAGACAAACTCCTTTTTCAGTTTCCTGATGGCGCTCATGTGATGGATAAGAATAAGCCATATATTGAAGTCGTAGCTGGTGTTCACAATATCTTCAAATTTTTCGGTGTTGACTATGTTCGTCGCTTGACGTACAATGAATTTCCGGGTGTGAAGAAAAATGGTGTGCGTTTCAGTTTCGCTATGAGTTTTTAGACGGCTCTATTTGGTCTCGTTAGGGGCGCGGCTATTCTCGAAGGCCATTTGTTTGTGGTATACATATTAATAGCAAAGACGGCATCAGTGTCCATTGTATTGGATACTGATGCCGTCTTGCGTATTCATTCGTTTTACATTTCTTTGTTTAGTCGTCCTCTCCAAAGGTATTTTCTTGTTTCGTGTACAATGATACCATTGAGAAAGAGAAGCGATAATAGATTGGGGATGGCCATAAGTGCATTCATACAGTCGGCCGCATTCCATACGATAGAAAGGTTTGCAATGCTTCCGAAAAAAACGGAGATGATGTACAGAATCCGGTATATATGTGTCCAACGTTTGCCTTTAAGATATTCTACTGTTCTCTCTCCGTAGTAACACCATCCAAGAATAGTGCTGAAGGCAAATGTGAGCAAACTGATTGTAAGCATGGGGGCACCGATGTATGGTATTTTGCCAAAAGCGACCTTGGTCAATTCCGCTCCATTGTCCGAGGATATGTCGGGGTATGCAATGATGCTGCTTACAATGACTAATCCGGTAAGTGCACATACAACAACTGTATCCCAAAATGTTCCTGTTGATGAAACAAGTGCCTGACGCACGGGATTTCGTGTTTTTGCTGCAGCTGCTACAATGGGGGCAGAGCCAAGTCCTGATTCATTGGAAAATAATCCTCTTGCGATGCCAAATCGTGCTGCCATAATGACGGATGATCCGACAAAACCTCCACCAGCGGCCTTTGTGGTGAATGCCGATGTGAAGATGGCTTCTATTGCCATCCAAAGATATTGATGGTTGACATACAGTATGTATATACATCCAATCACATAAAAAAGAGCCATAAATGGTACAAGTGCACCGCAAACTCGCGAGATACTTTTCACTCCGCCTAGTACTACGGCAGCAGTTAGTACCATCAGTATAACTCCAATGGTATAGGGAGAGATGCCATATGTACTGCTCGCCAAAGTTGAAATGGCATTTGCCTGTACAGTACTGCCGATGCCGAAAGATGCCAGTGTTGTAAAAATGGCGAAGAGAACGGCCATCTTTTTCCATCCGAGTCCCTTCTCAAGGGCATACATAGGTCCACCTAGCATTTTGCCACGTGAAGTCTTTACTCTATATTTGATAGCGAGCAGAGCCTCTCCGTATTTTGTGGCAATGCCAAAGACTCCTGTTAGCCAGCACCATAATACGGCTCCTGGACCTCCTAATGCTATAGCTGTAGCAACTCCAATAATGTTGCCTGTGCCGATTGTAGCGGCGAGTGCAGTAGCCAAAGCGCCGAACTGTGATACGTCTCCACTGCTGTTTTTGTCTCTTTCTACCGAAAGACGAATGGCTGTAAGAATCTTGCGTTGTGGGAAGTGTAGTCTGATGGTTAAAAAAATGTGTGTGCCTAGCAGAAGGATAATCATTGGCCAACCCCATAATATTCCGCTAAGAGAAAGAAAAAAATTGTTTAAGAAATCCATTGCTATCAGTTGTTAGTGTGTGATGTTATCACTTTTGTGTATTTGAATCCCATTGAATGTAGCAGAATTGTTATCTGCGTCTCTGCATGTTGCTCTGCGCTCTGCCACACAATAGGTGTCAGGCATCTTTTCTTCATGGTATTCCGTGCTTTGTTATAAAGTGCAGAGTAGTCTGATGGTTTCCACTTCCCTTTTTGTATGAATGCCCGTGTTCGGGTTTCATCTATGAAGTTCTCATCGAGAAGTTTTACTGGTGGCAGTTTCGCAATGATGGTGTCGGCACTCAGTGTAATCCAGCCTTCTTCTGTTTTGCTTAGGTCAATACCTAAGCGAAGTGTGCCATAATAGATGTTTACCAATTGTGCATTACCAAGGAAACCACTGCGTACGGTGTCTATGAGTTCTTCGTCAGAAATAGAAAGAAACTCCCATTCTCCAATTTTCTCTATAGACGATATCTGTATGGGGGTTATATCTATTTTGTTGTCCTTTGCGACAGTAATGTTGCTATTCTTGGTTGCGTGCCATATACTGTACCCTCCGATAGAAAGGATAAGGATAATTGCCAAAATCAAGGCTATTTTTGCTCGTATCAAAGTTTGGGTCCAACTAAGGGGCCCAAAATGTGTTTTATCACTTTTTCCCATTTTCAATGTCTTTGTTTTCGGTCAAGGACTGGATTTCTTGGGGTGTATACTCCTTTCTGAATGTGATGGTGATGTTTTCTTCTTTGTATCCCATTTGTGTGATGATTGGGATAAGAATGTTTGCAGCATCAGATTGTGCGCGGGCAGCAAGGTTCAATTGGGGCAAGTCTTTGATGATGGCTTCTCTGCCTTGTCTAGTATAATCGTATAACTCTTCGGAACTGAAGTTTTTCCTCAGCAATGGTACATATTGTTTGATTTTGTCGTGTTCAATGCTGGTTGATGTGATGATGATGTGAGGGTCGGGAAGTATTATTTCAATTTTACCATTCTCCTTGCGTATGTTTGATGTGGAAAAAGTAGAAAAATCAATATATGCTTTGACTGTTGCATCTATAGGGATGGCTATTTTCCTTTGTCCAAGGGGTATATCTATGGTGTAATCGTGATTTAGAATCTTCCCATTCATACTTAGTTTGTCGTCGTGTGTCACAATCTTGTGAATTCTACATTCAGTCGTATACAGTCTTGAACACTTTTTTATTTGCATTACCATTTCTGGTATGGTATCAATGTTATGCTCTTGGTCGTCCGAATGGGCATTATTACACGAAAAAACGGATATTACTGCGACAAACGCGAGTAGAAGACTCTTCATAGATGACTTTTTGTACTTGATTTTCTGTTTCTTGATTGCAAAGATACTTGTTTTGTCTGAAATATGTATATTATAAAGTGTTTTTGTAGTGTTTTTATTGCTTTTTGGCTGTTTGGTTAACAATGGAAAGCAATTCTGCAAAATCCTCGATTACAAAATCAGCGTCTGAAAGTTGCTCATAAGTACCATTTCCATATGTCACTCCGCATGTCTTTGTTCCGCTGTTTTTCCCCATTTTAATATCGTAGTCTGTATCACCAACCACAAGATAATCGGAAGCGTCTCCTCCGATTTCTTTCAAGATATGTAAAACCATATCAGGGGCTGGTTTTACATGCTGCACGTCTTCGGCACCGACAATGCATGTGATGTATTTGTCTATTCCCATTTGTTCTAAATAGTATTTTATGGATTGGTGTCCGCGACTACTTGCTATGGTCAATGTAAATGCATCTTCATATAATGCCCGTATGGTTTCAATGACGTGTGGAAATGGTTCGACTTCAATTTCCTGTCTGTTGTGTTCAAATATTTGTCGGTATGTGTCTGCGCACTTGGCCGCAAATTCTTGTGATATGGGGAATAATTTCAAGAATGCCTCATCAAGTCTCAGTCCAATAGTTTTGATACAGTCATCTTTGGATCTGATCTCAAGATTCATGCTTTGCATAGTATCTTGTAAGGTCCTTACAATGAGTTTCTGTGTATTGCCGATGGTTCCGTCAAAATCTAAAATAATATTTTTCATAACGCAAAGTTATACTTTTTTTGTTATATCTCTTTCTTGTTTGCCTTTTTCTCTGTTAGGGAAGTGAAACTTGTATGTGATCCAGTCAGAATTGATATATTATTGAATTTCAAATGTTTGTATAATGAACGAAACATTTTATACCCTAAATTGAAACAAATGATACCCCTAATCGTGACGCAATTTTTGTTTTTGCGTAACATTTGTTCGTAGTTTTGCAAGTATCAAAATTTGCCGGAATCCTTAAGCCAATATGTCCGGTTTTGTCTATAGCGAGACACAACTTTAAACTTATCATATCAACTAAAAACATCCTAGTTATGAGGACAACCTTATTAAAGAAACGTTGCATAAATTTGCTTTTATGCAAAATTGTTGTGACAGCGTGCCTTCTGTTTCCTGCAATCAACGTACTTTCATCAGGCACACTCGGTGCAAAACCCATCAGTGGTAAAGTAATGTCGGCTTCTGATAAAGAAGCACTTATAGGAGCATCAGTTGAGGTGCAAGGACGAAAGGCCGCAACTGTTACTAATATTGACGGAGATTTTACCATTGATGCAGAGGAGGGAGAAACACTTCTTGTGTCGTACATTGGCTATGTTTCCCAAAAAGTGAAAGTAAAAGGAGATGTGCTCACCATCTCTTTGCAGGAAGACTCTCATTCATTGGCTGATGTTGTGGTAATTGGCTATGGGGTGCAGAAAAAGAAATTGGTCACAGGAGCAACCGTTCAGATAAAAGGAGACGAGTTAGCCAAGCGTAATACGGGAAATGCCCTTCAGGCAATGCAAGGTCAGACACCAGGTGTCAACATTATCTCAGAGAGTGGTCAACCGGGGGCCGGAATGAAAGTCATAATCCGTGGGCAAGGCTCTAATACAAGCAACACTCCTCTTTATGTTATTGACGGAATTCCTGGTGCTGATATCACGACAGTCAATTCGTCGGATATTGAAAGTATTGATGTGCTCAAGGATGCTGCATCTGCTGCTATCTATGGTGCGCAGGCAGCCAATGGCGTTGTCATTGTGACAACCAAGAGTGGTAAGGAAGGCAATGCGAAGGTAACTTTTGATGGGTATTATGGATGGCAAAGTGTTGCTAAGAAAATAAAAATGTGCAATGCCGAACAATACATGATGCTAATGGATGAGCAAGGCAAAAACTCAGACCCTACATTTAATGGTTATGACTGGAAATCATATTCATCAATATATGATACCAATGGTAATGTGAATGATACTGATTGGATGGGGCATATGTTTAAGGACGGTGCACCTATACAGAACTATACGCTTGGCGTAACGGGCGGAACAAAAAACATCACGTATGCTGTGTCTTTGGGCTATTTTGCGCAAGAAGGAATCCTTGGCGGGAAAAACGCTAGCAACTATGAACGATATAATTTCCGGACAAATTTGGAACAGAAACTTTATCATGATATACTGAAAGTGGGTGAAAATGTGGCTTTATCCTATGTTAAGAATAAGGATGGAATTTCCGGTAATATGTATACAAACAAATTGCGTGGTGCCTTTGCGACCTCTCCGCTTCAGTCTCTGTATCTGCAATCTGATGGACGTGACGATTTGAATAATGGGTATAGTTACTCCAAGGAAATAGACTGGTATGCTGATGATGGTAATCCTGTAGCCAACCTCTATCGTGGAAATAACAAGACTGATGCACAAACATGGGTGGCAAACGTTTATGCAGAGTTGCAACCGGTCAAGGATTTGCGTATAAAGACATTATTGGGATTTAATCATAGTTCAAGTTCTTATCGGGCTTACAAACCCAATTATTTTTCTACACCTCATGATAGTCGTACTTCAGGGTCTGAGGTAGAGCAGAATATGTACAAAGGATGGACGCTCACTTGGACAAATACAGCCACCTATGACTGGAGAATGGGCAAAAACCAATTTAACTCACTTCTCGGTATGGAGGTGGAACGTAATTATGGCGACAATCTTGCAGGAAGTAATTCTCTTCTCACAGCCTACGACAGTTGGCAAACTGCATATCTTGAAAACAATAGCAAAGGAAATAATGGCTATGTCACTGGGTATCCAGATGCAGACTATCGTCGTATCTCCTATTTTGGTCGTTTAGGATGGAACTATGATGATCGCTATATGGCCAATATAACGTTGCGTGCTGATGGTAGCTCTCGTTTCGCTGAGGGACACCGTTGGGGCGTTTTCCCCTCAGTGTCAGCAGGATGGGTTGTTTCTGGAGAAAAATTCATGGAGAACGTCTCTTCATGGCTTGATTTTCTCAAAATACGTGCTAGTTGGGGACAGGTCGGCAATAACAATATAGATGCATTCCTTTATGCGGCTACCGTCAGCATGACCAATATCGGTTATAACTTCGGTACGGGAAAGGGATCAACTCTTAATACCTCTGGTGCTGTTTCCAACCGTTTGGGAAATAGTAATTTGAAGTGGGAAACCTCAGAGCAGACAGACTTAGGCGTAGATGCGAGATTTTTGAATAGCCACTTTGGTCTTAATTTCGATTGGTATTATAAAAAGACGAAAGACTGGATTGTACAAGCTCCTGTATTGGCGGCCTATGGGGCGGATGCGCCTTACATCAATGGAGGTAATGTGACTAATAAGGGCATTGAACTGGGATTGACTTGGAATGACCGAAAAGGCGCTAATTTTAGTTATAATATCGGTGCAAATGTATCCTACAATAAGAATGAGGTCAATGAAATACCTACAGAAGGTGGCATTATTCATGGATATGCGACGGGTATGACAGTGGCTAACTTGATGTTCAATAACCAACCAGAATTCTTCCGTTGTGAGAATGGTCATGCAATGGGATTTTTCTGGGGATACAAGACTGCAGGTGTTTTCCAAAATCAAAAAGAAATCGATGATTGGAAGAACGCTGGTTATGGTGTACTTCCTAATACTCAGCCGGGTGACTTGAAGATTGTCGATGTTGACTATAATGGAGTTATAGATGATGACGACAAAGTGGATTTGGGCAATGGTATACCTAAGTTTACGTTCGGTCTGAATGTTGGATTTACTTACAAGGCTATTGATTTTGCCGCAACGCTTTCTGGCGCAGCAGGGTTCAAGATTGCCAATGGTGGATATCGCAATTGGGGTAATAGTATGAAAAGCAACTATACAGAAAAATTCCTCGGCCGATGGCATGGGGAAGGAACTTCAAACAAACTCCCTCGACTGACCAATGACGATAAAAACTGGACAAATTTCTCTGATCTCTATCTGCAAGACGGATCATATCTTCGGGTTGCCAATATTACGATTGGTTATGATTTTTCGAGAATGATTTCTCTTAAGGCCGTTTCTCAGGTACGTCTTTATCTACAAGTACAAAACCTATGCACAATCACTGGATATGATGGTATGGATCCTGAAGTGGGATATGGTGATAAGGCATGGATGTCAGGAGTTGACACAGGATCATATCCCCATGCCCGCACATTCATTGTAGGAGTCAATCTGAAGTTCTAACTTACAACATAAAGGAGTCTAATTATGATTAATATAAAAATAAAAGCAAATATAATTATTTGGGGAATGTCAACTCTGATGTTGACAAGTTGTACGGATAGTTTCCTCAATACTACGCCGAAGACAAGCCTCAATACTACAACGTTCTATAAAACAGAGGAACAGGCAGAGGAAGCACTTGTTGGTTGTTATGACCAATATCAGCGTACTATTTCCAATGGATCATATCCTACGATGTATCAAACTGCTGAGATGATGTCTGACGAGTGTTTCGGAGGAGGTTCTTCAAATGATATCACGAATCGTCTGCTTGATCGTTTTGACCAAACAATGAAAAGTGACGCGACCGATATCTTTGCTGGTATATGGAGCGATTACTTCAAGTCCATATACAATAGCAATCTACTGATATCTTCGCTCAACGGCATCAATTGGACAAAATCATCTGACAGAAAGCGGATTGAAGGTGAAGTGCGTGCTTTGCGTGCCCTAGCATATTTTGATATGGTGCGTATGTTTGAAAATGTGCCTTTGCAGACCGAGCCAACAAACGATGTAGTGCCACAATCTGATCCAAAAGATGTATATGCTCAGATTGTCACCGATCTCAAATTTGCAAACGAGAATATTCCGGCAGATTTCTATACTGACAATAGTTCGACATTAGGCCATATTTCTCGTTACGCTGCTGCAGCAATGCTCGCTAGGGTCTATCTCTTCTATGACGGTGTATATAATGAAAATCAAGGTAAGGAAATGCCTGGAGGACTGACAAAGGCAGATGCGTTGGCATATTGTGAGTCGGTTGTCAATTCGGGCGTATATAAGTTGGAATCAGATTTTAGTCATCTTTGGCCTGCTGCTTGTACCGAGAAATCAACTAAAGAACAGGGACGTAAAACTCAATACAATGAAGCTAGTCAAGAAATTGTTTGGGTCGTAAAGTTCAATAATGATCAAGACTGGACAAATGGGAAGAAAGACTATAATAGTTTTGTCATCAATATCGGTATGCCTAATGCGTCATACGCTCCTTACGGAAACGGTTGGGGGGCAAGTCCCATCTCTACTGCAGTGAGCGGATGGTATGATGCCGGAGACAAACGTGCCTCTTCTACAATTATTGATACGCACAAGTTGTTGCGCGATGGTGGAACGTCTGTATTCAGTGAACAAATAAAAACTGATTGTACAGATTTTACAGGAATGACCATTTGCAAATATGCTCCGATGATATACACAGACGGAACGACAATGCAGGCCGCGGAAACTGATGTTACAGGTGGAAATTTGATGACTTCTCAAGATCAAGACTATATTCTTATGCGCTATTCTGACGTATTGCTTATGGCTGCAGAACTTGGCAGCAAAGATGCGATCAAAGATTATAACTTGGTTGTCGAACGCGCCTATGGGAATCCGTCTCACAATATATCTTCTATCCCTACACGTGAGCAGATATGGAATGAGCGTCGTAAGGAGTTTGTTGGAGAGGGCGTTCGTTATTGGGATTTACGTCGTCAAGGTCTTGATGCGTTTGTGAAGGCAATTGTTGGCCAAGCCACTGTTGATGGGAAACCTATCAAAGTATATGCCAATGGTAAGGAAACGACCATTGCTGACACGTATAAGGCATCCAATATTCGAGAAAAAAGAGGATTTTGGCAAATACCATCTGGGGAAATACGTTTATCTGGCAATGTATACAATCAGAATCCTGGATGGTAAAAAGATAGAGGACCCGTACTTTGACATAGATTCATAAGAAGTGTACAATAGGTTTCTGAGAGGGGCGACGCAAGCCTATGGACCTGTGCCGTCCCTCATTTATTTTGTAGGAAAAAACGATATGTAAAATAAAAACATTAATTTTGCTATGCATTGACCGATAACGGGAATCGATATTACTAACTATCTATGATAAAAGCGAAACACAATTGTCTGTTATGGTATGTGCCATGTGTTATTCTGTTGCTTTGTAGCATTTCTGTTGCGGGTGCAGAGTACAAATTCCGTAGTCTCAATGTCGAGAACGGATTGGCAGATAGTCATGTCAATCGCATTTTCAAGAGCGAGGATGGTTATCTATGGTTTGGTACCGATGCAGGACTAAGTCGTTATGATGGCTTCCGTTTCAAAAATTTTTATTGTAGCGCATCTGACGTGTCATCGCTCAATAGTAGTCAAATCTTCGATATACAAGAAGATCGAAATGGCGTATTGTGGATTCAGACCAATGAGGGTTGTTGTATTTATAATCCGCGAACGGAATCTTTTGATCGTAATACGAAGGAATGGATGTATCAACATGGAATGCAAGGAACTCCAGACAAAGTTTTTATTGATTCTCATAAAAATTTTTGGATGGCAGTTATTGGCCTGGGGTGCTATTTTTACAATACGACAACTGGAAAACATCTTTTGTTCCGTTTTGGAAAAGAACCAAATGATATCCCATACGGGAATATAAGTGATTTTTCTGAACGTGGAAAATCCCTAGTTGCTACTTTAGATGATGGTACTTTGGTACGTCTTGATGCCTTTCAGCAAAAGATTATGTGGGTTAATCGTGATATACCCAAAATAAGCACAAGAAAGCAATATTACCATACGTTCATAGACCATGAATACAACTATTGGGTTAATTCGGTCAATAAGACGTATGTGTACTCATCCCGGAAACATAAATGGTATTCATCTGTTTCTCGCTTTTTAAGAGATTGTGGACTCTCAAATCTTTCCGAAGACTTTATATCGCATGATATCAAGGAGGATTCTCAAAAGAGACTGTGGATTGCCTCAGAGCATAATGGACTATACGTAGTAGATTATAAAAAATGTATCGTAGACCATTTAACATACGATTTGCACAATTTTTATACGCTACCAGACAATACAATAGAAAGTTTGTATATAGAACAAAACGGAGCGGTATGGATTGGTACTTACAAGAATGGTGTTGCTTACTATTCTCCTAAACAGTCACTTTATGCAACAATTCCTTTAGGTGATGTATGTACCTTGACGCAAGACAAAAAAGGTATCTATTGGTGCGGTACAAACGAAAGCGGTATTGTATGTATAAATCCCCAAACCAAACAACAACATATATTTCACTCTGAAAAGACAAAACTAGCTACTGACGTAGTTGTCAGCAGTCTTTGTGCACAGGATGGAACACTATGGTTCGGGGCTTACAATGGGGGGCTTACATGCTATTCGAACGGAACATTCACTTCTTTTCGAACGCAGACAAGCGGGTTGTCTAGTGATTGTGTTTGGACGTTGGCGGAAGATAAATGTGGAAATATCCTAATTGGCACATTAGGTGGAGGACTGCAAATTTTTGATCGGAAGAAAAGAATCTTTCTAACGTATACTGTAGCCAATGCGTCATTGCCATCTGACTATATATCTTCTGTTGTCTGTGGAAAAAATGGGGATATTATTGTTGGCCATTCCAAGGGATTAACTATCATAGATCACCATACAAGGAAGGTGCGTAACATTTTCAAGGCAAAGGATGGAAGAATGTTTTCCAGTCCCTCTGTAAACCAAGTATTTGAGGATTCACGTGGATTGATATGGAATGCTAATATGTGTGGACTTGATGTATATGATTCGTCTCAAGACCATATATATCACATCTATTCCACACCTACGATGGCTTACGCTATTACGGAAGATAGAGATGGATACATATGGGTGAGCCTTGATCGTAGCATCATACGAATAGCGGTAAACAAGAAAAAGTCACATTGGAACTTTTTTACTACTAATTATGACGAACTCGACGGCTTGCAACGGCATCGTTACAATTATCGAAGTATGATGGTTGACAATGTAGGAAATGTTGTTGTTGGAGGGCAAGATGGTATCAATGTCTTGCCTGTGCAGCGTCATTTGCTAACGCCTGAAAACGAAAACGTCATATTTAGTGGTGTGGTTTTGTTCGACCATCCACTCAATGTAGGTGAGAATTACAATGGTCATGTCGTAATAGATGCTTCGCTCAATATCAAAAGAAAGCTCGATTTGAGATATTCTGAAAATACCTTTTCCATATTGTTGGCTTCTGGTCGCGTAAGTGTTCCACAAAAGACACGATTCCTTTATCGTATGAAAGGTTTGGGAAATGAAAATTGGCTGATGACCGTAGAAGCACAACCCAATGTTTCATACACGAATCTTAGTCCTGGAACGTATGTACTTCAAGTACGTGCGGTGAATAATGATGGAAGTCTTAGTCGAAATATTAGCGAATTGACCATTCATATTGCTCCTCCGGTTTGGTCGTCGCCTTGGGCTATCATTATTTACATCGCCGTGTTGGGGCTAATACTTTGGCTGGTATGGTGTATTGTCATACAACGAAAAATGGTAAAGATGAGAATGGCCTTTTTTACTGATATCAGTCACGAACTGAGAACACCATTGGCATTAGTTATCTCTCCAGTGAAATCCATTATTCAAGAGGAAACAGACCCCCAAAAGTTGTCTCGTTTACAACTTGTCTTGCGCAATGCAAACAGGCTGCTCACGTTGGTTAATCAAACGCTTGACTTGCGAAAAATAGAAAGTCAGATGTCACAATTGACCTGTTCCACTGCGGATATTGTAGCATTTGTTCGGAATATTTGCGCATCTTTTGATAAATGCAGTGAGAGGAATGTCATATTTTCGTTCTTCTCAGAGAGAAACTGTTTAATGATGTCTTTTGACGAGGACAAAATAGAGAAGGTAATATGTAATCTGCTCTCCAATGCCTATAAATTTACTCCTGATGGAGGAAAAATCAACGTGTTAATGCGTGTGAATGAGCACAACGAAAAATTATCTATTGACGTTTCTGATACAGGATGTGGAATCAATGACGAGGATAAGAAATATGTCTTTGAACGCTTCTATCAAGGCACTAATGGACGGAAAACAACATATGGAGGGAGCGGAATCGGACTTTGGCTCGTAAAAGAATTTGTTCAAATGCATGGCGGAAATATTTGTGTGCATGACAATTTTGGAGGTGGAAGTGTCTTTACGATTGTTTTACCCATAACAACGGCAGATGGTACGCCAATGTTGGAACATATCAATAAAGACGATAAATTTCTTTCGCAAATGCATAATGAGGACTATTCTACTAGGAAATATGAGGTGCTTATTGTGGATGATAGTGAGGATTTTCTTTCCTTTATGACTGAAATGTTGTCCTCTATGTATATGGTAAGAACAGCAGTCAATGGTAAAGATGCTCTGAAGAAGGTAACGGAGCGTAAGCCGGATATCATACTCAGCGATGTGATGATGCCAGTGATGGATGGTAACGAATTCTGTAAAGCGATACATTCAAATCCAAAGACAGAACGCATACCCTTTGTTATGCTTACGGCCCGGATTGCAACAGACAACAAAATAGAGAGTATGGCTATTGGTGCGGATGACTATATCACAAAACCCTTCAATTTTGATTTGCTTAACCTTCGTATTCAAAATCTCATAAAATGGCGCAATGCAACACCTGTTGGAGTAAAACTACAGCCGGAAATTAAACAATTTGAAGTGACCTCTGTCGATGAAAAACTTGTAAAGGATGTTACATCTTTTGTTGAAAAGAATATTACTCGTTCTGATCTGACTGTGGAAATGATGAGTGATTACATTGGAATTTCCCGCGTTAATCTTTATAAAAGACTACTTTCCATTACGGGAAACACTCCGAAGGAGTTTATTAGGTCAATTAGATTGAGGTATGCTGAGCAGTTGCTGCGTGATGGTCAATTCAATGTGAGTGAGGTCGCCTATAAAGTAGGTTTCAACAATCCGAAATATTTCTCAAAGTATTTTGTGGAGATGTATGGAACTACTCCGTCACAATACAAACGGAATAATCAGCAACAAACTACATCATCAGAGAATAAAAATAACCCATAAACAACTAACAATTATGAGAATACAGCAATATCTAGTATCGTCTCTGTTCTTGTTGGGCGTGGTCGCAGTCAATGCTGCAGACTACATTGACAACGGAAAGGACGTCACCATCAAAGTAATCCATCCTATGCTCAATGGTGCAAAACTTCTTCGGATGGAGGTCATCAATGGTAATATCATACGTGTCCGCGCAACCAATGAGGAAACTTTTCCGAACAAGCGAAAGAGTCTTATGATAGTACCTCAAACACACACCAACACATATAAAGTTTCACAAAAGGGTAATCTTGTAACCGTAAGTGCGCAAAACGTACGAGCAATTGTTGATGTGACAACCGGTCACGTCACTTTCTACGATGCAAAAGGTCATCTCCTGCTAAATGGATCTCAAAACGGAATGACCTTCAAGCGGTATACTGTTCCAGTGAGTGAAATTGGCGATGGAACGCTTACAGATGCTCAACGTAACGGTTGGTCATGGAACGCAACCTTCGAAAGTTCTGCGGATGAGGCTTTCTATGGTTTAGGTCAGCATCAAGCTGATGAATACAACTACAAAGGAAAGAACGAGGAACTTTTCCAGTACAACACCAAAATTTCCCTTCCCTTTGTTGTATCCAATAAGAACTACGGACTACTTTGGGATTCCTATTCCCTGTGTCGTTGGGGTAATCCTAATGCATATCAGCAACTCGGCCAAGAATTCACGTTATACAATAAGGATGGTAAAAAAGGTTGCTTGTCGGGAACATATACCCAGAGCGACGGGAAAAGAGTCGTGCGTGATGAGGATTCCATATACTTTGAAAACTGCGATGAAGTGAAGAATCTTCCCAAAGAGATCAATTTGGTCGGGTCTAATGTCGTGTATGAGGGAGAGATTGAACCTCACGTGACTAGCAATTTCCAGTTTATACTTTACTATGCTGGTTACACAAAAGTCTTTGTTGATGGGAAGGAAGTCGTTCCGGAACGTTGGCGTAAAGCTTGGAATCCGAATTCGCACAAGTTCGCCGTCCGTTTGGAGAAAGGCAAACGAGTGCCTTTGCGTATAGAATGGCAGCCTGACGGAGATGTCTCCTACTGCGGTCTTCGTGTAGCTACGCCTACAACTGATGAAGAACAAAATAAAATCAGTATTTGGAGCGAAATGAGTCAGGACCTTGATTACTACTTTATTGCAGGACAAAATATCGATGGTGTCATTTCTGGTTATCGCACCCTGACAGGTAAAACACCTATAATGCCCAAATGGGCTATGGGATTCTGGCAAAGTCGCGAACGCTACCGCACGGCTGACGAAATAACGCAAACGCTCAGCGAATTCCGTAAAAGACGGATTCCTGTAGACAATATCGTGCAAGACTGGAACTATTGGAAGGATGACCAATGGGGTAGTCATGTGTTCGATGAGGATAGATATGCTGATCCTCAAAAAATGCTTGATGATGTACACAAGATGCATGGACGTTTCATGATCAGTGTTTGGCCTAAGTTCTATCACAATACAGACAACTACAAGGAACTCCAATCGCATGGTTGGATGTATACCCAAGCAGTGAAAGACTCTTTGCGCGATTGGGTAGGTCCTGGTTATGTGGCAGGTTTCTACGATGCATATTCAGAAGGTGCTCGTAAAATGTTTTGGCGTCAAATGAACGATAATCTTTACAAGAAGTACAACTATGGTGTAGATGCTTGGTGGATGGATGCTTCCGAACCGAATGTCCGCGATTGTACTCCTATTGGTTACCGCAAGGCTCTTTGTGGACCGACCGCGTTGGGTTCAAGTACGGAATATTTCAATGCCTACTCTCTTGTCAATGCAGATGCTATATACAATGGGCAACGGGCAACGAGTAACAACAAACGTGTTTTCCTATTGACAAGAAGTGGATTTGCAGGTTTACAGCGTTATAGTACCGCCTCGTGGAGTGGAGATATCGGTACGCGATGGGAAGACATGCGGGCACAAATGACTGCAGGTCTCAATTACTCCATGTCAGGAATCCCATTTTGGGGTATGGATCAGGGTGGCTTCTCTGTAGAAAGCCGTTTTGAGCAGGCCCAAGGTATATTCGATCGTACTGGCGAAGAGAATGAAGACTTGAAAGAATGGCGTGAGATGCAAACACGCTGGAATCAGTTTGGGTGCTTTGTCCCTCTCTATAGAACCCATGGACAATGGCCGTTGCGTGAGGTATGGAATATTGCCCCAGAGACTCATCCTTGCTACAAGTCTATCGTCTACTACGACCGTTTGCGCTACCGTATGATGCCTTATTTGTATAGCATCGCGGCCTGGGCAAATCTCAAAGATTATACCTTGATGCGAGGATTGGTAATGGATTTCGAAGATGACGCCAAGGTAAACAATATCGGTGACCAATGGATGTTTGGACCTGCATTTATGGCATGTCCCGTTGGCTATTACAAAGCCCGTACAAGAAATGTATACCTACCCAAACAGTGTGGGTGGTATGATTTGTACTCAGGAAAATACTATGCTGGAGGTCAAACTATCACAGCAGATGCTCCATACGAGAAGATGCCAGTGTTTGTTCGTGAAGGTGCAATCGTACCTTATGGTCCAGAAATACAGTGGAGTGACGAAAAACAACCGGAAGTTATCACCCTCTATGTCTATACAGGTAAGGATGCCAATTTCTTGCTCTATGAAGATGAGGGAACCAACTACGATTACGAAAAAGGTCAATATGCGACAATCAACATTCATTACAAAGAATCGTCAAAAACACTGACCTTCGACAAACGTAATGGTTCGTTTGATGGAATGTTGAAAGACCGTGTGTTCAAAGTTGTTGTTGTGACACCGACAAAATCACAGAGTTTGGCGTTTGACGATGTTCAAGGCAAAACCGTGTCATACAATGGAAATCAAGTGTCAATAAAACTTTAATCTCCCCTAAAAAACTACGTCAAGTACTAATATGCGGTGCCATAGATATGGCACCGCACAATACACGCTCAGATGAAAAAACTTTTACTAGTGCTATTGGTTACTGTTTTTACAGTAGTGGCTGAGGCTCGCGAACGCATAAATTTCGATGAAGGGTGGCGGTTCACCTTGGGTGACTCTATACAGATGGCGCAAACGAATTATGATGATTCTTCTTGGCGTCAACTAGACCTTCCTCATGATTGGGCTATAGAAGGAGATTTTCTTGATTCCAATCCATCCGGTGCGGGTGGTGGCTCTCTTCCTGGTGGTGTAGGATGGTATCGTAAACATCTCCATATAGATAGAATCACTGACAATACTAGTCGCTGGTATATAGATATAGATGGTGCGTACATGAATTCCACAGTCTATATCAATGGAAAAAAATTGGGAACTCGTCCATACGGGTATAGTTCGTTTCGTTATGAACTGACTCAGTATCTTGATCCTAATGGAGACAATGTGATTGCTGTTCGTGTGGATAATGGTGACCAGCCCAATAGTAGGTGGTATAGCGGTTGTGGCATTTATCGCCATGTATGGATTGTCCAGGTGTCTCCCGTTTCCATTGCTCATTGGGGAACTTTTGTGCAACCGACAGTTCTGTCTAATGGACAGGCAAAGTTCAAAATCGATGTGACTCTTGAGAATGCTATGGCTAATAGGATTAAAGCCAAGGTTCGTAATACACTTTATGACGCTGAAATGAACAAAATTACATCTTCTGAGTCTGCAATACAATTGGAACCTAAAACGAAGGGAATCTATAAGCCAGAGGATGATGGATACAAAAAATTACCGGTCAATACGCAATTTTTCACATTGCACAATCCGAAATTATGGACGATTGACAATCCTTATACCTACTATGTGACAACACAGATTGTTGTTGGTGGTCATGTCGTAGATGAATACACCACTAGAACAGGAGTGCGTACTTTTGCCTTCAGCCCGACAACAGGTTTTTCTCTCAATGGAAAATCAATGAAGATAAATGGCGTTTGTCAGCATCATGATTTTGGCTGTTTAGGTGCCGCTTTCAATGAAGATGCGTTGCATCGTCAACTCCGTATGCTCAAAGAAATGGGAGTCAATGCCATTAGATGTTCTCACAATCCTCCTGCTCCTGAATTGTTGGAGATGTGCGACACAATGGGATTTATTGTCATGGACGAATCTTTTGATATGTGGCGCAAAAGAAAAACGAAGAACGACTACTCGCAGTATTTCAATAAGTGGCAAGAACGTGACCTTAGCGACTTAATCCGTCGTGACCGCAATCATCCAAGTATATTGATGTGGAGTATAGGCAATGAGGTCTTGGAACAGTGGACTCATGCCGATGCTGATACATTGTCACTAGAACAGGCAAACCTTCTGCTCAATTTTGGACATGATGCTTCGATGTTGGCGAAGAATGGAAAAGCAAGTGTAAATTCTGTACTTACCACGCAACTTGTCGATGAGGTGAAGGAACTTGATACATCACGTCCTGTAACTGCTGGTTGTAATGAGCCAGATCCCAATAATCATCTTTTCAAGAGCGGTGCTTTGGATATTATTGGTTTCAACTACCATGAGCAGTACGTCAAAGACGTTCCTAAAAATTTTCCAGGAAAACCGTTTATTATGACCGAAAGTGTATCGGCACTTGCTACGCGCGGCTTCTATCGAATGCCAAGTGATTCCATAATAGAAACTCCGACAACATGGTGGGGACAATACACAGATCCTACTTATCAATGCAGTTCTTACGACAATCATCATGTGCCATGGGGAACAACTCATGAAAATATGTGGGATATCGTGAAGCATACACCATGGTGCTCAGGGCAATTCATATGGACAGGATGGGATTACATCGGTGAACCGACTCCATTCTCTTATCCGGCCCACTCCAGTTATTTTGGTGTTATCGATCTTGCTGGGTTCCCTAAGGATGCATTTTATTTCTACCAAAGTGAATGGACATCCAAAACTGTTCTTCACCTATTCCCACATTGGAACTGGTTGCGGGGACAAGACATTGATTTGTGGTGCTATTACAACAATGCCGATGAGGTGGAATTGTTCATTAATGGAAAAAGTCAGGGTGTTCGCCGTAAAGCGGACGATCATCAGTATCATGTACAATGGCGTGTGAAGTTTGAACCGGGTACAGCAAAAGTCGTATCGCGAAAGAATGGAAAGATTGTCGCCACACAAACCAATTTCACTGCTGGCGCCCCAGACCATATTAGACTGACTCCAGACCGTAAAGAAATGTCTGCCGATGGAAAGTCTTTGATATTTGTGACTGTGGATATCTTGGACAAAGACGGACATCTCTGTCCGAATGCCATGAATCAAATATTCTTCTCTACCGAAGGTAACGTATGTATAGAAGGTGTAGACAATGGTGCGCAATGGTCTCTTGAACGTTATAAAGACAACAAACGGCATGCTCTTTATGGAAAATGCCTTGTTGTGTTGCGTTCTGGTAAGTCAACAGGTAAAGCGACTCTTACTGCAAGGGGAGTCGATTTGAAAGATGCGAAAATAACAATAGACATTAAATAAAAACACTAAATGAGAATATTATTCTTGACATCCATATTTGCTATCGTGTCTTGTATGAGCACGTCGGCACAGGAGAGTATACGTCCTAAGTATCTTGATCCCAATGCTCCTATTGAGGAACGTGTACAGGATGCGCTTTCGCGTATGACAACTCATGAGAAAGTATGTATACTACATGCACAAAGCATGTTTACTTCCGCTGGTGTACCTCGATTGGGTATACGGCAACTTAATATGAGCGATGGTCCTCACGGTGTTCGGGCTGAAGTGGATTGGAGTTCGTGGGGAACTGCCAATTGGACCAATGATTCCATTGTCGCTTTTCCTTCATTGACATGTCTTGCTGCTACATGGAATCGTGATTTGTCTAGAATTTATGGTAATGCAATAAGTGAGGAATTCGCTTTTCGCGAAAAGAATATACTTTTGGGACCTGGTACGACCATCTGTAGAGTTCCGCTCAATGGTAGAAGTTTTGAATATATGGGAGAAGATCCTTATCTAGCCGGAGAAATGGCGGTACCATATATACAGGCAGCCCAAAACAATGGCGTCGCTTGTTGTTTGAAGCATTTCGCTCTTAATAATCAAGAAACCGATCGTTTCCCGGTCAATGTACACGTGGGAGAACGTGCACTACGTGAAATCTACCTTCCTGCATTCAAAAAATGTGTACAAAAAGGTGGATTATGGTCTATTATGGGTTCTTACCCAATATGGAATGGACAACACCTCTGTCATAACGATTCTCTTCTCAATAAGATACTTAAGAAGGAATGGGGATTTGATGGTTGTGTCATTAGCGATTGGGGAGGCACTCACGATACATGGCAAGCTGCGATGAATGGTCTTGACATAGAAATGGGAACCGATACAAACGGTAAAACAGAAGACCGAAGTAAAGGTTTTAATTTCTATCGCCTTGCTGATCCATTTGAACAAATGATCAACGAAGGCAAAATACCAATGAGTGTTCTCAACGAAAAGGCTTCCCGCGTTCTTCGGTTAATCTTCAGAACTTCGATGAATGCAGACCGTGTTACCGGCTCCCAATGCTCTGATGAGCACTTTGAGGCTTGTAGAAAGATTGGAGAGGAAGGTATCGTTTTGCTGAAAAACCAAAATAGTATTCTTCCGTTACAAGTAGCCAAGTATAAGAAGATTCTCGTTGTGGGAGACAACGCTACACGCAACATGAGTGAGGGAGGTGGCTCTTCCGAACTTAAAACAAAATTTGATATCTCTCCTCTTGATGGTTTGAAAGCAGTTTATGGTGACAGAATCGAATATGTGCAAGGATATTATGGTGGCCGTCCGCTGTATGATGCTATTGATTCTGTGGCCGAAAGTACGCAGGCTGCGCTCAAGGCAGAAGCGCTGACGAAGGCCAAAGATGCGGATCTTATACTGTTTATTGGAGGATTGAACAAAAACTGGAAACAGGATTGTGAAGACGGAGATCGCGAAAACTACAATTTGTCGTATGGACAAAATGAACTTATCACTGAACTCGCAAAAGTACAAAGAAATATTATTGTAGTTACATTCGGCGGAAATGCCTTTGCTACTCCTTGGTTATCTGATGTCAAAGCCTTAGTGCATTGTTGGTATCTTGGCTCAATGTCTGGTGTGACATTGGCTGAAGTCTTGTCGGGAAAGATAAATCCAAGTGGAAAGTTACCCGTAACGTTTGCCAAAAAGCAAGATGACTATCCCTGTTTCCAATTTGGTCCAAAAGGATATCCTGGTGTTGATAAGCATGTCTATTATGACGAGGGTATCTTTGTTGGGTATCGGTGGTTTAATACAAAGAAGGTACAACCTCAATTTCCCTTTGGATATGGTTTGAGTTATACAACGTTCAAATATGGCAAACCTGTATTGTCTTCAAAAACGATGTCGAAGGACGGTAAAATCTCGTTGGTTATTCCTGTGACCAATACGGGACGTGTGGAGGGAAAGGAAGTCGTGGAACTATTTATTGGTGATGTAACTTCTTCAGAAGAAAGACCTGTTAAGGAGTTGAAAAATTATACCAAGGTATGTCTTTCTCCTGGAGAAACGAAGCAAGTGCAGTTTGATATAACGCAGGAGGATTTGCAGTATTGGTCCACAAAGGAACATAAATTTGTTGCTGAACCAGGATTATTCAAGGCCTATGTCTGCGCTAGCGAGACGGATGTTCGTGGTGTTGTCGAATTTGAGTTAAAATAAGACAAGGAAATATTGTATTCCCCTGTAAAATATGGGAGACTGAGACTTAGCATATTCAGTCTCCCTTTTTACAATTTTATCAGTCCATTATCTCCTTATAGAATGCTATTAGGCAATCTTGAACAAATGTTTTCTCGAATCGGGATGCTATCATTGTACGAGCTTTGGCTCTCATATTATTTCTGAGATTATGGTCTTCAAGTATCCGCTTCATCGCTTTGTACAATGCTACTACATCATGCGAGGGAACAATAATACCATTTTCTTCATCAGTAATGATTTCGCGACTTCCATTGATGTCAGTCACGATTGAGGGCAGGCCCATGGCACCCGCCTCCAATACTGTGTTTGGAAAGCCTTCCCTATATGACGGCATAACGAAGCAGTCGGCGTTGGCGTATTCTGTGAGTAGTGCGTCGCCATATTTGCCTCCAGGCGTTATGATGGCAGGATGTTCAGTAATGGCTCTTCTAGTTTGTTCTTTTATAGGATCCAGATGCTCTTCATATTTACCGACAAGAATGAGTTTTGTATTGGGGGCAACTATATGGAGTCGTGTGAATGCTTCCACCAATTCGTTGATGCCCTTGTCGCTGACAATGCGACCCACAAATAGGAACGTGAAGGCTTGATGATTTCTGTTTCCTTTCTCAAATCGTGCGGGATCAAACCGATGCAAGTCTATTCCTCTCACGTTTCCATATCCAAGAACCTTCATTGGTTTCCTTGTTATACCTCCATTCTTTAAATCATCCAAGACCCCTTGCCCTTCGGGTATGATGTGTGTCGCACATCTGCATGTTAGCCAATCCGTAGCCATAAGTATACGGCGCGAAACCCCTTTTGCTGTTGGCCATACGAGCCCGGTGAAGGTATGTATACGAATGGGAACTCGTGTGATAAAGGCTGCAAGCATACATAGTAGACCAGCTTTGGGAGTTATGGAATGTACAACATAAGGTCGTTCACGTATAAATAGCGTGGTCAATCGGAGAAGAGATACAATATCTTTGATGAGTGAAATATGTCTTTCCATAGGAACCTCAAAGCATCGGAAACCTTCCGCTTTAAGTTTTTCCAGTTCGATACCCGGGGATGTGACTGCTTCCATTTTGTATCCGTCAGTGCGCATCCGATTCATGATTTCGTCAAAGAACTCTACGGACATTGATACTGTGCAAGCTCTCATTATCTTTCTGTCGTTGCGTTTCATCTCTCTTTATTTGTGGTGGGTATTTAAGTGGCGTATCTACTTGTTGCTTACAAGATCCAACATGAGCATTTTTTCTGCCCATCCAATGTCGTTGCTAGAAAGTATTTTTTGATCGTTGTCGAAATTTCTTTCTATTTCGTTGGAATCTGTCATGGCTGACATTGACATGTACTTACGAAACAATGTTACTGCCTCTGGAATTTTTGACATTATCCATTTTGCGTAACCAGCATTCAGATAGTCGGATGGGAGTACTTCTTCTTCTGATATAAGTGTGTTGTATATTTTATCTGCTTCTGATATTTTCTTATACATAAGACAGCCCCAGGCTAATGCCCTTCTGATATCTTTCTGTTCGGGATGTTCATAGTACAAGTGGTACAGTTCCTCCATTCCTTGACTGATTTTGTCAAGGTGGAGTCTTGTTATTGCAAGGTTGAGTTTGTATTTGATGTTCTCTTTATGCTCGGATTGAAGTTTTTCATAAAAAACTTCTGCTTGTCCAAATTTTTTGTTAATAAAGGCAATTCTTGCTAAACCCTTTAAGGCGTATTCGTCGGAAGGATAGATGTTTATGATTTCCTTAAAAATGGTTTCTGCTTTTTCTGTATAGCCTGTACGAAGATAAACTTTTGCTAAAACAATTTTTGCATCTCTGCCTTCGGGAAGGGGGGAGTCTGCATATAGAGATAATATATTGTCGTAGTGGTGATGTTTGAAGAAAAAAATGGCAAGTTTATCGCGTTCTGTTTGAAGTAATGGATGCTTACAGAAACTCATGGAAAAGAAAAAAGAGACGCCATGCGTGTTCCATACTAATGGATTGGAGAAGTCGTTTTTGTTTTGGTATAAAATGAAAAATCTATACAAATCTTGTAGATACGATCTCCGTACATAGGCAGGATTTTGTGTGTCGCTGTTTTCTCGTATGAATGTATTGTCCATATTGTTTCCCATTATTTCCTGTATATTGGTGGGTAATTTGTCTATAATGGACGACAAACCTAAAATGAATGAATACTTGTCAGAATCACAGAATATTCCGTCACTCATTATTGTTGTCAATGGATTGTTATCTCCTATTTTTTTGATAGCAGAGGCTATTTGTGGGTGTTGTGGATAATACGGGCAAAACCAATTGCTCAATCTGTAGAAGAATGTGAAACGTTTCATTTGGGAAAATCCTCCGAAATAGATGTCAGAACCAGCTTTCTGCATGGCCCTCATTCGCTCGAAGGTGTTTTCCAATTTTTCCATTTCGCAATCGATGGTTTCAGGGTCTAGAATGTCTTTCAGTGAGTCGTCATCGTCGCGTTCTATAAGTCCGGAACGTGTGAAGTGCAGGTTGTTGTTTTTTATAAGCGTAGGAAGTATATCATTTTGTATGATTCGGTTGTCGGCGTCTGTGTTGCAACAATAGAAGAGTTGAATTTGCAATTCCAGTATTTCTTTTCGGTAAATTTCTGTTTTGCATATTGTTTCAATACGTTTGTGTATTTCAGGAATAGCAAGTTCTTCATCCTTTAAGGCAAGTATCCATCCCACTAAAGCGCGCTGACGTATGTGTTCGTCTGAGCAATCCGTGTATAGTATTGTGAGTGTTTCCCATTTATTAAGGTCGAAAATGCTGATACATGACAGTGTGATGGCACTTACAAGCAATTCTACGTCTCCAACATCTAGCATTGGTGACAATAGCATCTCCTGTACTTGTTTAGAGAAATCGTCAGACCATTGCTCACTGATAAGAATACCATTGAATGTATTGTCTATGAAAGCCAAATGACGTTCGTATATGTCTGACAAGGACGTTTTGGCATTGATGTCGTTCCCCAATGACATGAAGGCAACTTCTTGTACATATTCTTCCAAATGCAGTTTGACGTTGTCCAGGTTCTCTTGTATGTTGTAAGCGTGAGATGTCGCCTCAACGAATGTACGTACAGTCGTTTTCAAATGTTCCAATCGTAGACTGGAATAAAGTTTATAAGTTTTCTTTAGAAGTCCTTGATAGATGGTATCAGCCTGTTTGTCTCTGAAACCGCGTTGAAGGAAGTCATGCATCAGGTTGTAGTCATTTTCTATATATTCAATAGCAGATGAGGCTTGAGGCAATACACCTTCGGATTGCTTTTGTTGTATGAGTCGTATCGCCTTGCTTAGATTACGCTCTGTTAATATGCTATGTAGTATATTGTCTTTCATTGATTTCTATTGTTTGATATTTAGTGACTTATGGCTTTCAAATGGTGCCAACTTATTTTTTTATCGTCACTTTATCTATTTCCAACCATTCTTTCGCCTTCGTGATATCGACTGTGCGAGGTGTAGTGGTATGCGAAAATTTGATGTGTGGTAATGACTGAATTTGTTTAGCAGTTAAACCATAGTATTTTGACAATATATCTGTATAATGTAACAGACCTTGATTAGATATAGAATCGCAAGCACGATTGTAGGCCGTTATGAAAGCTTTCATTTGTTGCTGTCTTCTACTGTCGGATGTTTTTCCGCGATTGAATGCAATTACTCCCAAAGAAGTGCCGGAATCTCTGCTATCATACAATTTTCTATGTCCTTCAACCATTGCAATTGTTGCTTGAGGCTCAGTGAGCCATAGTGCATCCATTTCATTGTTGAGTAGCATAGATAATCGAATGTTTACATCATTGACTTGTATCTTGAATACTTGTGCGGATGTCTTTACACCATATAAAGCCTTGTCTGAAAGAAAATCTGTGGCAGAATATCGAGTCATGGCAATCATCTTATCCCCGAGTTGGTCTATTTTCTTGAGTCTGGCTTTATGGTTTGCTACAAGTATCCAATATGCATTTGTGGATGTGATAAAATTCAAAGACATTCCTTTTTGTTGTAGTCGCAGTGCTCTGATGAGGTCAGTTACGCTTCCTTCCACAGATTCTCCGGCGAGTGCAGTGTCACAATCCATTTGGGCATTGAAACGTTTTAGACGCACGTCAACCCCCAATGTGTCAAAATAATGCTTTTCTTTTGCTAAATATAGCGGAAGGCAATCCAATGTAGGCATAACTGCTATCTTTAGTGCAAGAGAATCTTCTCTATGCAGACGTTGGCGTTCTGCTTTTGTTATGCGTTGTTGTTCTTCTGTAGAGCGTCCGCATGATGTGAACAGTATGCCAGTCAAAATGATGAATAAAAATATTTTTCTCATGGAGTATTGTTCCTATGTGTCAGTCAATGTCAACAACCGTAATGCCCGCACCGCCGAATTGCACATGCTCATCGCGGAATGAAGAAACTCCTGGTACGGTAGCCAAATATTGCCGGATGAGTTGGCGTAGTATGCCATTCCCTTTTCCATGAAGAATTCGTACTCTAGGCATACCTACGAGTATGGCATCATCTATGAAATAGGTAACGGCATGTAGAGCCTCGTCCCCTCTCATACCTCTTACATCAAGGTCTTGATGGAAATTATCTCGTCGGTTATCAATGGTTTGTCTGGTTTCCCGACTGATATTTGATAGTCTTGTGGTGGTAGACTTTGGAGTTTGTGCGGTCTCAAGACGGTTGATGTGTATTTTTGTCCGCATATCTCCGAAAATTACGGAGACTTTATCTCCGGATATTTCTTCAATATGTCCGATGGTTGTCGTCCCCTTGATACGCACGGTGTCGCCTACGCAAAATGTTGTCTTTTTCTTATTCGTATTTATTACGGATGCAGGAGATGGTTTTTGTGCATTATTTTCTGCCTTTTCCTTTTTTCGCTTTTCCCGTCTTTGTCGTCGCTCCTCTATTTTTTTCATTTTCCGAGCTATCAACTCGTCCTTGTTATGGGCTTCTGCGTCACTCACTATTTCTTTGAAAAGGGCAAGGTCTTCACGTATACGTTTTGTAGATTCTTTTTCAGCTTGCCTCTCACGTATTTCCTTGATGACATTTTCAATCTTTCGATTACTTTGTCTGATGAGTTCTTCTGCTTCTTCTTTGGCTTGTCGCATGATGTCGCGACGTTTGGCGTCTATTTCCTTTACATCAGCCTCGTATTTGGATATAATTCGCTCCAAATCCCTTTCCCGTTGGTGTATACTTTGACGCTTGCTTTCCCAATAGCGTTTGTCGCGTACGATATCCTGTAGGTATTTGTCACTTTGTATGTATTCCGAACCGACAATTTCACTTGCATCTTGTATCACATCTTCGGGTAGGCCTGTCTTGCGCGCTATTTCTATGGCAAATGAACTTCCTGGTTGTCCGATGGCCAATTGGAACAGTGGTCGCATCTCATGGCGGTCATATAGCATAGCGGCATTTACAACACAAGGATGGCTGTCCGCGTAGTGTTTCAGATTTTGATAATGTGTGGTGATGACCCCATAAGCTTTTTTTGAGCAGAACTGTTTGAGTACTGCTTCTGCAATTGCTCCTCCAATTTGTGGCTCAGTTCCAGTTCCGAACTCATCGATGAGCAAAATCGTTGCATCATTTGCTTGACGTATCATACACTTCATGTTGGTCAGATGACTGGAATATGTACTGAGGTCATTTTCAATGCTTTGTTCGTCGCCAATATCAATCATGACGTTTTTGAAAATGCCTGCTGTAGATCTTTCACTGAAAGGTACAGAGATTCCGCATTGTAGCATATATTGTAGTATTCCCACAGTTTTTAAGCAAACGGATTTTCCGCCGGCATTGGGACCGGAGATAATCAGAATGCGGTCTTCTTCAGTAAGGGTGATATCGAGAGGAATGATGGATTTACCTTGTTTTTGGAGGGATAATTGGAGTAGTGGATGTGTGGCTTGTATCCAATCAAGGTGTGGTTTATTGTATACTTTTGGTTCCATACCATTGACAATGCGGGCGAATTCTGCTTTTGCGCGTATAAAGTCAACAATTCCCAAAAAATGGTATGATGATAAAATCTCGCGTACATGTGGACGTACTAAATTCGTAAATTCAGTAAGAATGCGTAATATCTCACGTTGTTCTTCTGCTTCCAATTCGCGAATGCGATTGTTGGCTTCAACTACTTCAGTTGGTTCTACATATACTGTTTTTCCAGTAGCCGACTCGTCATGTACGATGCCTCGTACTTTTCTCTTTACACCTGGTGCAATGGGTATAACGAGTCTTCCATCTCGTATGGTGGGGGTGACATCTTTTTCAACAAGTCCTTCTGCTTGAGCGGAACGTAGTATGCTAAATAAGGTGCGTGATATACCCCCTTGTACTCGTGACAATTCTACTCGAATGTCGGCCAAAGCGGGTGACGCATTGTCTTTTACTTTTCCATATTTATCAAGTATTTGGTCGATGCGATGGATAAGTTCTGGAAATGTGAAGACATCGGATGTGAGAAGGTGTAGGGTAGGGTATACGTACGTGTTCTCATCTGTACATTTGTCGAAAATGGAAGTGATGCCACTGATTGTTTCGAGAGAACGGCGAAGATCAAATATTTCGCTTTCTTCAAGATGGGTACCTTCTAGGCGGATACGTGAGATGGATTCGCGAAGATCGAAGAAAAATTGTAGGGGAAATTGTTCTTCTGTATCCTGCAACTTTCGAAATTCTTTCGTTTGCATAAACCATTCATTGATGGTGTCCGCGTCATAAGATATAGACATTGCCTCAACGCGTTCTTTCCCTAATGGGCTGAGACAACGTTGACGGAGCAAGGAGCGTATTTCTCTAAAACCGATTTTCTCTTCAAAATTGTTAGGATATATCATGGAGTGATATTTGCTTTCTGTAAAAATGGATGCAATTTGTTTTATCCCATGCGCTGCAATGTTTGGCAGATGTTTTGTTCTCGATGACATATATGTATCTCAATGCCAAATTTTTTATGCAGGTGCTCCGCAAGGTGTTGGGCGGAGTATACGCTACGATGTTGTCCTCCAGTACATCCAAAGGAAAACATTAAGTCTGTAAATCCCCTTTGAATGTAGCGGGCAACGTGTGCATCAGCTAATTTGTATACACTTTCGAGAAAAGTCAGTATTTCTCCATCATCTTCCAAAAAACGGATGACAGGTTCATCTAGTCCTGTCAGTTTCTTATATGGTTCGTAGCGACCTGGATTATGGGTGGATCGGCAATCGAACACATACCCGCCTCCATTCCCTGATTCGTCTTCAGGTATTCCTTTACGGAAAGAGAAACTATAGACGCGGACAACGAGAGGCCCTTTTCCGTCGTATTTGGAGTAAGTTGCAGGCCCGTCTTGTGGGTTTCCTTTGTAAACGTTACTTTTCGCTATGCGAAAACCATCGGATCTACTGATTGCAGATTCTTCGATGTGAGCATATTGAGGCAATTCTGTCAGACGTCTAAGAATATCCATCATGTATGGGTACGGAAATTCCTTAGACAAAGCAAGTAATTCACGCAGATTGTACAATGCAGGCGGTATGGAGTCAAGAAAATGTTTCTTTCGCTCGAAATAGCCTCGGAATCCATATGCACCCAATACCTGTAATGTGCGGAACAATACAAATAAACTGAGCCTATTGACGAAATGACGGACAGATGGTACTTCAGTATAGTTTTTCAGCGAATTGTAATATTCGGCCACTAAATCGCGGCGTAGTTTGTGTGAATACTTAGCGGATGCTTGCCATAGAAAAGAAGCGAGATCGTAGTAGTAAGGACCTTTACGACCTCCTTGAAAATCTATGAAGTAGGGTTTGTTGTCATCACCGAGCATAACATTGCGAGCCTGGAAGTCACGGTAGAGAAATGCATCGTTTTTCTCACTAGTCAGGTCTTTGGCTAAAAGACGAAAATTCGCTTCTAGTTTCAACTCATGAAAATCTAGTCCTGATGGCATAAGGAAGCAATATTTGAAGTAATTAAGATCGAACAACACGCTTTCCTCGTTGAACTCTGGCTGCGGATAGCAATTGCTCCAATCCAAACCGCGAGCACCGCGTATTTGTATATTGGGTAATTGTCGAATGGTGGCTATAAGCAAATCTTTTTCATGCTGGTTGTACCTTCCTCCTGCGTCACGACCGCCCTTAACGGCATCAAAAAGTGAAGTCTTTCCTAAGTCGGTCTGGAGATACACGCATTCGTCCTCGCTTGTGGCGATGATGTGCGGTACGGGCAACTGTCTGTGTTCGAAATGACGAGATAGGTAGATGAAAGCGTGATTTTCGTCACGGCTTGTACCTATAACCCCAATCACGGAATTCCCGTATCTATCGAATAGTCGGTAATATTCTCGGTTGCTTCCAGCCCCCTGCATCTTCTCTACCATAGTGGGTTCGTTGCCGTTCCACTTGGTATACAGATTTATCAAGTCTTTATAGCCGGTGGACATACTTTCACTCATTTTCTTGATTTGTTGTGGAATTCTCGTTCGTTTTCTTTTTCGTCCATAATACAAATGCTCTATCTATTGCAAGTAATAGGAAAAGCACCGCTAGAGATATGCTGATACTCTTTGTCAGTAAAAACAATCCTCCTACGATAATGACGAATCGTAGAATGTATTTGGGGGTCAGAAAATCTTTCATGTTGCGAAGTTACACAATTTATTTGTAATAGTAGGATTGCATGGGTAAAAACTGGGATGCATGTATTCTGGACCCGTATGTGGTTGTTTCTTTTATGTTAGATGGTGGATTAGATGTTAGATGCAATGTTTGTGTAGACCTATTTACTTAAAATCTTTGTCGTGTTGGATAAAATGCGTAACTTTGTGTGCATATATTATTATTGCGCAATCTTATGATGCAGGCTATGATTTTTGCGGCAGGTTTGGGTACTCGTCTTAAACCCCTTACGGATACAATGCCAAAGGCGTTGGTGAAGGTTGGTGGTGTGCCATTGATAGAGCATGTCGTGCGCAGAATTGCAGAAGCAGGTATTAGTCGTATTGTTGTCAATGTCCATCATTTTTCATCTCAGATTATAGATTTTCTACATGAAAAAGATAACTTCGGTTTAGATATAATGATAAGTGACGAGAGTGACAATTTGCTTGATACAGGTGGAGGTATAAAAAAAGCCGCATCGTTGTTTGACAAAAATGTTCCCATACTCATACATAATGTCGACATATTTAGTAATGTTAATTTGCGCCAGTTTTATGATATGGCCAAAACTAGTGAGACAATAGGGGATGCTACTTGTGTAATAGATGGCAATGCGTCTGTGGCCCTGACATCACACCTTCTTTCCAACTCGTCAATAGATGCAGTTTTGTTGGTCAGCAAGCGCAGAACGCAGCGTTATTTGTTGTTTGATAATAATATGACATTGGTAGGCTGGACAAATATCGGAACAGGAGAGGTCAGAAGTCCGTATGGGAAAATAGATGTGCAGAAATACCAAATGTTCGCCTTTTCAGGTATACATGTTATTTCACCGCGTTTGGTGAAAGAAATGGATGGATTCCCTGATAAATTCGGTATTATAGATTTTTATTTGAAGACTTGTGCGACCCATCGTATTGTAGGGTTTGTCCAGAATGACTTGTTACTGATGGATATCGGAAAGTTAGACACGCTCTCGCAAGCAGAAACATTCTTGAAGAACTTAGGCGATACAAAATTTTAATAATCGTTCTACATTAATATAATCACAACGAATGCAACAGAAGATAATAATTCTCGATTTCGGTTCTCAAACGACGCAACTTATAGGTCGTCGTGTGCGCGAACTTGACACCTTCTGCGAGATTATGCCTTACAACAAATTTCCAAAGGATGATCCGTCTGTTATAGGGGTTATTTTGAGTGGTAGCCCTTATTCCGTTCACGACAAAGAGGCCTTCAAGGTTGATTTGAGTCAGTTTATTGGACGGATTCCAGTTTTAGGTATTTGTTATGGTGCGCAGTTTATATCTTATGCCAATGGCGGAAAGGTGGAGGCTGCAGATAGTCGCGAATATGGCCGTGCAAATTTGGAGTATTTTGAGGTTGAAAATCCTTTGTTTAAGGGATTTGAAAAGAATTCTCAAGTTTGGATGAGTCATGGAGATACAATCACCGCCATACCAGAGGACTATGAATGCATTGCCTCTACTGCCAATGTGAAATATGCTGCCTATGCATCAACCAAGCAACCAGTTTGGGCTGTACAATTTCATCCCGAAGTCTTCCACTCGCTCCAGGGGACGCAGTTGTTGAAGAATTTTGTCGTAGATATCTGCGGTAGTAAGCAGGATTGGAGTGCTGACTCGTTTGTGGAAACTACGGTGGCCGAACTGAAACAGCAGTTGGGTGATGATAGAGTTATTCTCGGACTTTCCGGAGGAGTGGATTCTAGTGTTGCGGCAGTATTGCTGAATAAGGCTATTGGTAAGAATCTTACTTGTATCTTTGTTGATCATGGTATGCTTCGTAAGAATGAGTTCCATGATGTGATGGAGGATTATAAATGTCTTGGACTTAATGTTATCGGCGTTGATGCAAGTGAGAAATTCTTTGCTGATTTGGCTGGTATCACCGATCCTGAACAGAAACGGAAAATCATAGGACGTGATTTTGTGGAAGTGTTCAATGCAGAGGCAAAAAAACAAGTAGGTGCCAAATGGTTGGCCCAAGGTACTATATACCCCGATAGGATAGAGTCTCTCAATATTACGGGAAAGGTAATCAAAAGTCACCACAATGTAGGCGGATTGCCTAAAGAGATGAATTTGCAGTTGTGTGAACCTTTGAAATGGCTTTTCAAGGATGAAGTGCGCAGAGTCGGTCGTTCTATGGGTATGCCTGAGCATCTTATAACTCGGCATCCATTCCCTGGACCTGGCCTCGCTGTTAGAATACTGGGTGACATCACCCCCGAGAAGGTACGTATTCTTCAGGATGCTGATGATATTTACATTCGTGGTCTTCGTGAGTATAAGGTGAAACTCTCAGGTGAAGACGCACGGCGCGTTTTGGCTGCAGGTGTACCGGCTGATATGCAAAACGGCGAGATAGAGGTTTCTTTATACGATCAGATATGGCAAGCAGGTACTGTGTTGCTCTCTACCGTACGTTCTGTGGGCGTGATGGGAGACGAGCGTACTTACGAACATCCGGTTGCTTTGCGTGCTGTCACATCTACTGATGCAATGACTGCTGATTGGGCTCACCTTCCATACGATTTTATGGCAAAGGTATCCAACGAGATCATCAATAAGGTACGCGGTGTAAATCGTGTTTGTTATGACATTTCCTCAAAACCACCATCGACAATCGAGTGGGAATAAACAAGAACATATAGACAAAGGCGAAATCGTTTTTGTTTAATATAATGAAAGGGATTTGTAGACCTATTGGTCAGCGAATCCCTTTTTTGATGGCATTATAGTGTATTAATCCATGTTGTGATTTTTTCCAATACTTCGGGAGAAATAGTTTCTTCTATCTGTTGATATTCAATTAGAGAGCCTGTTTCGCAGTTTTGGAAGAGGTGATTCAGATTATCCAATGCGAGAGTAGTGTGTTTGCAGTTTGATAATCCTTTGTCCAGTACTTTAATGTTTGCATCACAATCTACCTGAGTATCCCTCATTCCGTTTAATGCAAGAATAGGGCAATTAATGCGTGTTAACTGTCTGCCAATGTCAACCGTAAGAAAGTGTCGCATATAAGGCGTTTCCAACTGTTCCATTGCTTTATTCAGCAGGGGTTTGAACATAGCGGGAGTGTTATCCATGATGTCATCTATGTTTTTCTCCTCCTTCAATGATGAAAAGAGTTTTGCCAATGTGTCACAATAGCGGTTTACAATATTAGTTGGATATCCCATAGAAGATAATGCAATCCTATTTTGCAAAAGGAGTGTTTCACTGCCTGAGATGGCCATGCCAGCCAATGATATTGCAAAATCTGTTTTATGCTCGGCTGCAAGCATCAAAGCTATAGTTCCTCCCTCGCTATGCCCCAATATTCCAACCTTCTCAAATCGGTTGCGCAATATTTTGATGCCTTCTTCGGCGTCCTGCTTGAAATCATCAGTAGTATAGTTCGTGAAACAGATAGATGCATCTCCATATCCCCTATCGTCATACCGGAGTGACGCAATACCATGACGGGCCAACGCATCTGCAATGACAGCAAATGGTTTGTGTCCAAATATTTCCTCGTCGCGATTTTGTTGTCCGCTACCAGTTACCATTAATACGACAGGTGTTTTCTTGTTGTAGGTTTTGGGCAGGGTTAGTGTCCCGTTAAAGGAAAAAAATCCGTTGGAAAATTGTATTTGTTCTTCTCGATATGGAAATGGAGGCACAGGCGTCTGAGGACGTTTTGTCTCAACAGCTCCTGGTCGGAGGGTTAAAGGAAGCGTCATCCCATTTTGCTTGAATATACCACAAATGCTATCCTTGCAATATTCTCCTTCAAAGACGGCTCCAATTGTAGAAATTGCCACCTTGATTCTATTGCCGTCTAATATTGTTTTTTCAGCCTTGATGCCTTTTACTCCTTGTGAAGGGGAATCAAGCGTACATCCATCAGCCGTAAAATTGAAAACTAATGGTAATTTGATGCTTTGTACCTGAAGTTTTCCCTTCCAAGAACCTTCTTGTGCCCTTGTATTTACCATTGATAAGATGCATAGTATGGTCCAAATAACTCTTTTCATCCTTTGTTGTTAATAGGTTTAATTGGTGAAACGATACAAAGGTAAGTATTTTTTTTTATTTGGATTTTCTATGGGATGATTTCCCTATGATTGTAGTAGTTTCTCAATCAAAATAGTTATCTTTGCATCAGTCGGGTTGATATAACCGGAATAAAAATCCCTATTCAAAGATTGATAGGTGATAAGATTTGCGCAAATTGTGAGGCGAGGAAAACTTCTGTTATTATTGTCCTGACATTAATTTCTGGAATAAACACCTAAAAAATAATCAATATATGAAACCAACATTATTACTCCTTGCAGCTGGAATGGGAAGTCGCTATGGTGGCTTGAAACAGCTTGACGGTCTCGGACCCAATGGTGAGACAATTATGGATTATTCCATCTATGATGCCATAAAGGCGGGATTTGGAAAAATTGTATTTGTCATACGCAAAGATTTTGAACAAGAATTTCGTGACAAGGTATTGTCAAAATATGAAGGCCATATTCCGGCTGAACTTTGTTTCCAAGCGCTTGATGACCTGCCAGAGGGCTTCTCTGTTCCCGAAGGAAGAGTGAAACCATGGGGTACAAACCATGCTGTACTGATGGCTAAGGATACGATAAAGGAACCTTTCTGTGTTATTAATTGCGATGATTTTTACAATCGTGACGCCTTTATGGTAATAGGAAAGTTTTTGTCAGAACTTCCCGATGGAGCAACCAATCAGTATGCGATGGTAGGATTCCGTGTCGGTAATACACTTTCTGAAAATGGTACTGTTGCTCGCGGCATCTGTTCCAAGGATGAGAACGGCAATCTGACAACCGTTGTAGAGCGAACAGAGATTAAGCGTGTAGATGGTCTCGTATGCTACAAAGACGAAAAGGGAGAATGGGTTAGCGTAGAGGATAATACTCCAGTATCAATGAATATGTGGGGATTTACTCCTGATTATTTCCAGCACAGTGAAAGTTATTTTAAGGAATTCCTTTCCGATTCGAAGAATATGGAAAATCTTAAGGCTGAATTCTTTATCCCCTTGATGGTCAACAAACTGATCAATGATAAGACGGCTACCGTCAAAGTGCTTGACACTACTAGCAAATGGTTTGGTGTAACATACGCAGCAGATCGTCCAAGTGTTGTTGCAAAGATACAAAGCCTTATAGAAGAGGGCGTTTATCCTGCAAAATTGTTCTAAGACAGGAGAGTAAATGTGAATACCCATTGGCAAGGATTTTCTATATCCTTCTCTATGGGTCTTTTTATACATTAGTAATTTACCAAAAAATAAAAAGGAGTGTATTCTGATGAATGCAACTCCTTTTTATTTCACGGATGAAAGTATGTCACTTTCTTCTATAATGATCATTCTATTACAACAAGAGGAGTGTCTTCCATTACACTCTCGCCTTGTTTTACACAGATAGCTGTCACCTTGCCATCTTTTTCAGCTTCGAGATTGTTGGCCATCTTCATGGCTTCAAGTACTACAACAGTCTCACCTTTCTTTACCTCATCACCGACAGCGACCTTAATTTCTGTTACAACACCGGGGAGAGGAGCACGGAGGGCATTGGCTGTATTTACATTGGTATTGGAAGTGACTTCTGTTTCTTCAGAAGTTGACGCTGCCTTGACAACGACTTTCTTCTTTTCCTCCTTGGGCTCTTCTTCCATTTCTACCTTGTATTCGACACCATTTACGGTTACCGTGGCGATATTCCCTTCGATTTCACCGATGGCTACTTCAAATTTTTGGCCATCTATGGTATATTTGTATTCTTTCATTCTTCTCTTTGTTTTATGGACGAACGGTCATTTGAAGCATTCTGGCGTTCCATAGCGTTTTGCGCTCTTTGATTGTAATGATTCCAGGCTCATAGTCGTGTACGTTGTTTCCCCTAAAATCATGCAATGCCAAGGCTATGGCCGCATATACTGCATTGTCTATCTTTTCCATGATTGAAAATTTCTGTTGAGTTGTTTTACATCGGCATGCAGCCATGCTTTTTGGCGGGAAGTGATTGACGCTTGGTTGCCAATTGAGCCAATCCACGACAAATACGGAATCGTGTATTCCGCGGTTCTATCACATCGTCAATATAGCCATACTGAGCTGCTTGGTAAGGATTGGCAAACATCTCTGTGTATTCGTCTTCTTTTTCGGCAAGGAAAGCCTTGGGGTCTTCTTTGGTTTTGGCTTCTTTTGCGCACAATACGGCAACGGCACCGCTAGCACCCATCACAGCAATTTCAGAAGTCGGCCATGCAAAATTGAGATCAGCGCGAAGTTGCTTGCATCCCATCACGATATGACTACCTCCATAGCTCTTGCGCAAGGTGATTGTAATCTTAGGTACAGTTGCTTCTCCGTATGCGTAGAGCAATTGTGCACCGTGCAGTATGACGGCATTGTATTCTTGACCTGTACCAGGCAAGAATCCGGGTACGTCAACAAGTGAAACGATAGGAATGTTGAATGCGTCGCAGAAGCGTACGAATCGTGCTCCTTTGCGGCTGGCGTTGGCATCCAATACTCCAGCGTAACATGAAGGTTGGTTGGCTACGATACCTACGCTTTGACCATTAAAGCGAGCAAAGCCAGTGATGATATTTTTGGCAAATTTGGGCTGAACTTCAAAGAATTCTCCATTGTCTGTGATGGCACCGATGACCTTGTACATATCGTAGGCCATGTTGGGATTGTCGGGGAGTATCTCGTTGAGAAGGTCTGCCTTTCTGTCTATTGGGTCTGTGCATTCAACGCGTGGAGCCTCTTCTGTATTGTTGGAAGGAATGTAACTCAACAATTTTCTGATGAGAGCCATTGCTTCTTCTTCAGTTTTTGCAGTGAAGTGGGTGACACCGCTTTTTGTGGCGTGTACAGATGCTCCTCCCAAATGTTCGGAATCGATGTCTTCTCCTGTTACTGTTTTTACAACCTTTGGACCTGTGAGGAACATATACGATGTATTTTCCATCATCAGAATGAAGTCTGTCAAGGCTGGCGAATATACAGCACCTCCCGCGCATGGACCGAATATACCCGATATTTGCGGAATTACACCGCTTGCCAAAATGTTGCGTTCGAATATTTCTCCATATCCGGCCAATGCACAAATACCTTCTTGAATACGTGCGCCGCCGGAGTCATTCATGCAGATGACGGGTGCCCCCATAGTCATGGCCATATCCATAACCTTGCATATTTTTTGTGACATTGTCTCAGAGAGAGAACCACCGTTCACCGTGAAGTCTTGGGCATAAAGATAGACAAGACGACCGTCGATTGTTGCGGAACCGGCTACCACACCGTCGCCAAGGTATTGCTTCTTTTCCATACCAAAGTTATGGCACCGATGCATCTTGAACATATCGTACTCTTCGAAGGATCCTTCGTCGACGAGCATTTCTATGCGCTCGCGTGCTGTGTACTTGCCGCGGTTGTGCTGCTTTTCTATCGCAGCCTCACCGCCTCCAAGACGTGCTTTTTCGCGTTTTGCGACCAACTCTTTGATTTTCTCAACTTGTTTGCTCATAAATATATGATGGTTAATTGTATACTTGATTATTGTTGTATGCAAAAGTACGAAAAAAAGGGGAAAGAAAAAAGCCATCCCCCTTTGTTTTGTATTTCTTGTGACAACAAAGAGGAATGACTAACATTACGATTGTGGTGTACTGTGGCAAATTAAATTTGAGAGCCCACAGTCAGTGTCAGAAAATCAATAGTTTTCAGCCTTGATTTCGAAATAACTTTGCGGATGTGCACATACGGGGCATACCTTTGGTGCTTTGGGACCAACGACGATGTGTCCACAGTTGCGGCAAATCCAGATGCGATCACCGTCACGTGAGAATACTACTGCGTCATTGATGTTCTTGAGGAGATTGCTGTATCGCTCCTCATGGTGCTTTTCAATAGCACCTACCATACGGAATTTTGCGGCAATTTCATTGAAACCTTCTTCCTCTGCTTCTTTGGCCATGCGGTCGTACATATCGGTCCATTCATAGTTTTCTCCAGCAGCAGCGGCTTCAAGATTTTCTTCTGTACTCTTGATGGCTCCTCCTTCAAGATACTTGAACCATATCTTGGCATGTTCTTTCTCGTTTTGTGCGGTTTCCTCGAAGAGAGCGGCTATCTGCTCGTATCCGTCCTTTTTTGCTTTTGACGCAAAGTAAGTGTATTTGTTGCGAGCCATTGATTCTCCTGCAAATGCATCTAGCAGGTTTTTTTCAGTTTTTGTTCCTTTCAGTTCTTTCATAATGTTATTGTTTTGGATGGGGTTGTTGTTTCTTCTTTCACTGATGCAAAGGTACGTAATTACCTTCAATTGTGGATATATAATTTGTCTATTGGCCGATAGACATTATCTATTGGACTCTTTCCTACGTATTGCTTTCTTTATATGGTAGCGTTGAACGCAACCTGCAAGAATTGCGTAGATTGCAACTTGTGTCCATAGAATGTGTATCTCTGGTTTTATGTCTGACAACAACGCTCCCGTGGTGTTCATCTTCACAAATCCCTGTATGCCGAGGGTTGAGGGAAAAAGGAAAGATATGTAGTGCCAAATATCGGGTATGTTTGAACCTGGCCATGATATACCTGATAGAAATAGGAACGGGACGGATGTGAAGACAACCAGTAACATGACGTGTTCACGTTGATGTAGAAATATAGTGAACGTCATAGCAAAGAAAATACATGCCAACAAATAGGGTAGAGCAAAGCATATAAAATCATACAGATGCAGCATATGTACAAAATGGAACATCTTTGGTATGGCTAACAATATGTAGGCAGTCATCACGGCAAAAACCATAAAATAACAAAGTGCTCGTCCTAATGTGATACGCATAGTACCGCAACGTTTGGTATATATATGTTTCAGTCCGGCGTAACGCCCCGTTTCGTAGGATGTGCCTCCGGAAAGACCAATACCCAATAATAGTACTTGCTGGATAATCAAGACAAGAACTCCCGGAAGAATGAAATTTCCGTAACCCGCCGTATTGTTGAACATCGGTACTTCTTCGAAATTAAGTGGACGTGTAGTAATTGCATCCTCTCTTGATGTGTAGTTGCCAGATAACGATGTTTGTATCTTCGCATTCATCTCTGCTGCAACTGCAGTTGCTGTTTGGTATATTGCCTTGTAGGTGAGCATGATACCCATGTTACAGTATATCCCAATGGTTGAACTCTCCATGCGTCCGAGTTTCTTTGAAAACTCTTCAGGAATGTAAATGACACCGTATACAATTTGCCGTCCAACCAATTGTTTGGCCTCGTCAAGACTATTGCAGTGATAGGCGACGCGTACATCAGGTGATGCATCACACTTGTTGATAAATTCTAAACTAGTAGCACTATGGGATAAATCAACGATGGCTACAGGTACTTCCCTTACTACCTCATTATTGTATATCCATGAATACAGAATTGGGTAGGCAAGAGGCAACAAAATGACAAAAAGCAACATACCTTCGTCCTTGAACGTGTTTTTTATCTCGTTCATCCAAACTTGACAGGTGTCTATAAGGACATTTAATGTTTTTTTAAGGATGGTTTTCATCGTTCTGCTATAGGACTATGGAATGTATATATATTGTTTTGCGGCTTTCCGTATACGGAAGATTACTAGAAGTGGTAGAACTGCAAATAGAATCAGTGTACAGATATTTATCCAAACGTCAGCAAGTGGGTATCCTCCCAATACGCTTATTTGGTAGAACATAAAGTAATGTCGCAATGGAAATAGGTTGGCAAGTGTCTCTAGTGCTGGATCCATCGCCAATGTCGGAAATGCCGTACCTACCATAGAAAAACTGAGTACAGACCATAGCGAACACATACTCATGGACATTCGTAAGGATGGAAATAGTCCGAACAGAAATATTCCGAAGCCTTGAGATGCTAGTATTGTGAGCAACCCAAGCAGTAGGATAGGTAGAATACCTCCAGGATGAGGAAATCCGAGACCATAGAACACATATAAAAGATAACTATAGAATACCGCCAAAAATACGATTGTTTGTGGTATCGTCTTTCCTAATATGGCTATCCATATGTTTTCATTTGCCTCTTTCAGCCATTGATGTGCTGTACCCTCTTTCAGTTCGCTACCTAGGTTGTAGGCAGTGATGAGGAATACAAATAATACTATACAACCGGGTATTAGCATTGTACTGAGATATACATTGTAGTTTGTCCACGGGTTGCTCAGTGGATGTAAATCAATGACTATCGGTTGTAGAAATGTGCTGATTTGCTTGTTGGTGTAGCCTTTTGCCCGCATCGTAGCAGAACCGACTGCAGCAGAACCTAACGACGAAATGGTCTTTAAATCTCTGAATACCAACGATCCTGCTGTGAGTGATGTGTAACTGTAGTAGAAAGATATCTTTGGTTGGCGCGATGCTAGTAGCTGTTCGGTCGTTCCTTTGGGAAAATAGATGAAACCGTAGATGTCACCATGTTGCATTGCTTTTCGTGCAACGCCAACGTCTGAATAGTGTTCTGTAATCTTTGTGGTCTGAAAGGCATCGAGAAGTCTTTCCAGCTTGCGTGTTGTTGTGGTGTTGTCCATGTCGACAACACCCACAGGCATTTCTTCTGGGATGCCTTGACTCATCAGTGACGTGAAAAATATTGTTACAAGAATAGGAAACACAATCATGCAAAGAAGATATATCTTGTTCGTTGACAGGCGACGGACTTCTCTTCTTGTGACATGTGTCAGGCTATATAATATGCTATTCTTTGTGCTCACGTTGATACCTTTTGCTTGATATTCAAGTACTTTATGATGTTTATTCTACTTCTTGATGACCAAGGACATCCCTGGACGTAGACCTTCCATCTTGTCGATTGGTCGAGCTTTGACTTCGAATGTCTTTAGGTCATATTGACCATTTGACTTTGTGGCTTTCCATACAGCGTATGTGCCTTGGTCTTTGATGTAATAAACCTTCATGCGTATTTCCTTGTTGAAGGCAGGCACAAAAGCAGTGATGGTAGAACCTATTTTTATGTCGTTGAGTTGGTCTTCACGTATATTGAATGTACCCCACATGTCTTTCATGATAGAAACAGACATGATTGGGGAACCTGTTCCAACCAGTTCTCCGACTTTAGGAAAAATCTCACAAATTTCTCCATCCATTTGTGCAATTTGTATTGTTTCATGAATGTATGCGTTTACCTCTTGTACGGCTCCGCGTGCTCTGTTTACCTGGGCTGCAGTTGCTTCTTTCTCTTCGCGGCGTGCGCCGTTTATTGCCATGTCGTATTGGCTTTGCGCAGCTTTTACTTGGGCCTCGAGGGCTTTGTAGTTGGCAAATGCCTCGTCGCGTTTTTGTCCTGTCATGACCCCTTCGTCATAGAGGTGTTGTACTCTTGTATACGACTTTTTTGCAATTTCAAGCCCGGCCTTGGCTTGCTGGAGTAGTGCGTAGGCAGCTCGTATTTGTTCTTGACGTGCACCATTGTTCGTCATCTCATTGATGGCCGATGCTGCTCCTTCAGCAGAGAGCGCCTGTATCTTTTTGGCTTCTACTTCGGGCGCATCAATGATGGCAAGAGTGTCACCTTTTCTGACGAAATCGCCCTCTTTGACGCGCAATTCCAAAATGCGTCCGGGGACTTTGCTTGAAACGCGGTATTCTGAAACTTCTACCTGACCTTGTATGTAGTCAGGCTCTTTTTTCAGTGACAAGGTAGCAATAATTGCAATGAGGACAATGACTATACTCATTGCGGCGACGGCAAGGAGTACATTCCTTTGTTGTGCTTTTTCTGTCATATATTTGTTGTTCGGTGAGTTCTGTTTGTTTTATTTTATTGTTCTCTTAGGATACCCATGGCTTTACGCAATCCTGCTTGACTCATGTTTAAGTCAATTTCAGCGTCAATCTTTTGCGTTTGGGCTGATAGCCATGCTGTCTGTGCTTCCATCACTTCAGTTGTCTGAAGTACTCCTTCTTTGAAACCCAAATTTGCGCATCTGAGATTTTCGTTTGCGTTTTCCACATTCTTTTGTGACATTATTAGGCGCCGCTTGGCTTCCTTTATCTTGAAAGCGTTTTGTTGGATTTGAAGTTGCATTTTCTCTTGAGCGTCAGTCAATTCCAAATTCGCAATACTTGTGGCAATTTTGCTGGATTTCACTTTGTATTCTCCTTCAAACCAATTCCATAGGGGTATTCGTACAGCAACTCCGACATTCCAAACACCAGAAAATTTGTTCTGGTATCCGTTGTACACGTTAGGATTGGAGAAAAGGTAACCACCGGTAAGGGCTACTTGTGGTAGGTAGGCGGCACGTATGATTTTTGTGCTTTGCCGGCTTACATCCACAAGATTCTGCAACAGTTTTATTTCTGGTCTATTTTCCAGTGCAATCCCTATGTCTGCAGGTTGCTCTGTGTATTGATTTGTGATGCATGACGCATCTTCATCAGTCAATGTGATGTTGGTATCCAACGGAATTCCGCATTGTTGGCAAAGCAGCATGCGAGCCAACGACAAACCATTTTCTGCTTGTGTCACGGTCATCTCCGCTTCGTTGACCTTGACATCCACTCTCAGCCCGTCTGCTTTCGTAGCTACGCCTTGGTCGATCATCTTGTGTACATCATCGCTGAATTTTCTGACTAATTCGAGAAACTGATTGGCCAATTTTTGTTTGTGACGTAGGGATACTACCAGCCAATAGGTCTGGTCTATGTTGTATAGTATATTTTGTGTAGTTGCGTCTGTGCCGTTGCTAGCCATTTCTTCTCCAATTTTGGCTATTTTGTTTGCAGCAATGATACTTCCGCCCATGTAGATAGGTTGACGCAAAGTGACAGATCCGACAAAGATATTGCGAGTGTCGGTTCTGAAGGCATCTACAATCTTTTGGCCAGCTTGATTCAATGCTGAACCAAGTGATGTTCCGGCTTTATTGAGTACGCTACCAATTTGTGTGGCTTGGTCTTGTGTGAAAATTCCTTGTTGTACTAGATTGCCAAGCACGGAACTGATGTCACTTCCCATTTGTCCGCCAATGGTTGTTCCGATACTGCCCAAAGCGTTCTTTTGGGTGTTGTTGAGCAAGGATATTTCTCGACTTGTATATTCGTAACCGCCTAATACATCAATTTTGGGCAAGTATTTTGTTCGTGCAGCTTTTGTCGTGTATGTAGCCATGTCCTGTCTGAGCCGAGCTACTCCGAGACTTTTGTTGTTGCGTAATGCCAAGGCTCTGCAACTGTCAAGTGACAGGGTCTGTCCATATCCGGGGACGATGATACCACCCAGAAGAACGAATGTAAGGATCTGTTTTCTCATTTCGTTATTTAAGAGTGAAACTGCGGGAACCTATCATATTGCCGTCAGCAAAAATGCTAACTTGATAGGTACCTTCAACTATAGTTTGGGATACGTCCCAATAAACAGTGAGACTTGTTTCCTGTCCATCGTACTCAACGACTTTCTTCATAGAACACTGTAAGGTTTTGTTCTCATACGTGAATGAACCTCCACCTGGCAATACAGTTCCTGTAGGTGAGGTGATTCGTATGTAGAAAGTTTTGTTCCCGTTTTGGGCAGTAACATTCTTGGCTACGGTAAAACTTACTTGTATGGTTTTTGCCTTTTTGATATTGTCTGTCTTTTTTCCTTTCTTATTCTTCAAGGTCATTGTGATGCCTGTAGCATCCAATTGTGCTGCGATAGCCACCTTTTGAGAGAGGGAAGCACGCTCGGAGTTGAGACCTTCTATTTGTCGTGTCGCTTCTTCATATTGGCCTTTGACTCTTGTGTTCTCAGCTGTTAAGTTTTGGTTAAGTCTGTTCAGTGAGTCAATCTCAAGTACATAACTACGTAGGACGGCGCGTACAGTCGCAAGCTCTTTTTTCAACCGTGCTATTTCTCGTGCATCGGTGCTTTTCACATTTTTCAGTTCTGTGAGAAGTTGCTCTGTTTTCTGCTGTTCAGCGGTCAACTGGGCAACGATAGAGTCGTTGCTGATTTGCGTCTTCATCTCACTATATTGGTTGGCGAATTGCTGGTATTCGTTTTCCATTTCTTTCTTGTCCATCTCAGCCAGTGCCTGCATATCGGCGTTTGCTTTTTTTTGCTTTTCAAGACTGAATGCCAAGTATCCGATACAGCAAACAACGATGATTCCGACAATACCAAGTATAATCTTGGTGACGAGGGATTTCTTGGTTGATTCCATTCGATAATCCTATTTTATGTTTGTTAATGCGTAATTCTTTGCAAAATTAAACCTAAATATTCAAAAGGCAAAAATTTTCTCATCGTCCGAATATTTATTATTGTGAAAAATAATGTTTTTCCGGAAAAAAAGGACAACATAGAATTATACTTTTTTGTTTTTGAATACCTGCTAAGCGTACGAATGCATGCCTGCAAGGAAATAGTTTACACCAAAGTACGTCATCAGTATACTCAAAAATGCAAGTGTGAGATAGATGTGATACACCAATGGCCTTCTCAGTACTGGTATGCTATGAGTATGCAGAGTTACTGCGTATATCATAAACGTAATGAGCGCCCACGTTTCCTTGCTGTCCCAACTCCAGTATGAGCCCCAACTGATATTTGCCCATATTGCTCCTATGAAAATGCCGAAACCTAATGTGGTCATGGCTGGATATAGGAAAAGTCGGCTCAGTGCCTGTAACTCTTCCCCGTGAGAACGGAAACAAATACCCATAATTCCGCAAAGAAATGTAATGGACAACATAGCATAACTGATCATGATCACACTGACGTGCATACTTAGTAGTGGACTGTTGAGGACTGGCATCATCTGTCCTATAGCAGGATCCATTTGGTTGATATGACTTACAAGCAGGAAAAATCCGGAAAGGATGAAACCGAACGCCGTCAAGATACGGATTCGGTGTTGTAGGGAAAGGGTAATCAGCATAACAAACCATGCCATGGAAAGCATTGTTTCATATCCATTGGACATAGGGATGTTGTCGCTTATAATCCAGCGTAAGGCAAGTGCTAATGTCAGTGCGGCAAAAGAGACTAAGAGGAATATTGGCAATGCGCATTCTGCAAATCGTATACGTCTGTTTCGTACAAGACTATATATTGTATAGAACAGGCTGAGAAAACCCAACGTGAGGTTAACCATAAAAAGAATTGTTGCAAAAGGTATTGTATTGTTGATGCGCTCCGCTTTGCATCGTGTGGAAGACGGGAGAGACTTTCCAGCGCTGATACGCTGGTATTGTAGCATCTTGTCAAAATATATGTTTACGCGGTCGAATTGTCCTGCTTGTACATCCTCATATAGAAGTGAGAATACGTTGGAAATATAGAGGGCATGTTGTTTTTCTATTGCAGCCGGCAATTTGTCGGTAGGCGAAAACCAGGTGGTCTCTCCCTTTTTCAGAAGCGGTTGCCCATTTCTTGGACTGAATGTACGCGGATAGGTGTAGGGCAGTATCTTGAGGGATACTCCGCGACGGAGATCCATGATAAGTTGTATCTTGTCATCAATGTCTGTTGCCTGCTTATGAAAATTGTCATGATTGCCTTGATAATAGTCCTGCACATATTGTCCGATAGTATATCCTCCCATGTCATGGTTGAAGAAACTATTTAGTGAGCAGAAATCAGGTAACATCAGTGTTTCTTTCAGTATGCCACCTTTAATTTTGATGAAAGGTTCCTTGCTCCACTCATCACTGTAAAATATCCATCCAGTAAGAACCTGTTCGGGAGTGAATGACTTATATGTTCGGGCACCGTATATTTTCTTACAGAAATCAATGGCATAAGTTTGGACTGGACAAATGCGGTCGTTGTATAGGATGTAGAGATGGCCAAAACGATCTGCCGTCTCGCGTGGAAGTACATTTTGCGCATTTGCACTGCTGAAAGTTGCGATAAACAGCACTATTGCTAGTATGCCTTTTTTGAGCAATGGACTATGAAGGACTTGCTTGTATCCGCCCTTGGGATCAACCAAAATCCATATCAGTGAGATAAAAAGAAGGGCATATCCCGTGTATGTCACAGGAATACCATACGGGTCTGCGTTGATTGTCAGTATACTGCCTTGTCCATCTTCATCGTAGGAAGCCTGATAGAATCGGTATTGTCTGTAGGAAAAAATATTGTTCATCGAGACGGCCCCGGATATTTTCTCCTTCCCATCGGTAACAGTAAACAAGGATAGATAGTCGGCCTCGGCGCGTGTCCCGTTGTGGTATTTTGTCTCGAATCGGTTGAGTGTCAATGTGAATGGCAATAATTCTTCACTTATGCCTCGTCGCTCGTCGCTTGTCATATAGGTGGCGTTGGGCTGACCTGTTCTTAAATGTATCATGCCACGCTTGGCTGAAACATGGGTTAGCATGGCTCCTGCAAGAATGATAATGAATGCAAGATGGAGTGCTATTGTGGATGGTGTCTTGATTTTACGTTTTACAATATAGAATACTCCAAGTGCAGCCAATATTGCCCATATAAGTATAAACCACCACGCTCCATAATAGTGCGTATGGACATAGTCTGTACCTTTACTTTTTTCAACGATGGTAGCGACTGCCATGCTGATAAGTACTAAAACATAGATAATACTTATTAATCTTTTGACCATTGGTGTGTTCATCCTCATACGTTATAAAATTGTTTGTTTTACCGGGTTGCACGTGTGTATTGGCATCATTATTATTTACGGTGAAAATTTGTAGAATCTACATTGATTATAGTATTCGGGCCGGAATACTACAGTATTCGGCCCGAATACTGTAGTATTTTAGGCCGAATACGGTTGTATTTGAGGTTGAATACTCGAGTACTCAAGGCCGAATACTCCAGTATTTTTGTCTGAATACTCGTATGATGCTTATTGTCTTCAGTTATGAAGTGAGTCGATGGTGTGGGCAATAACGAGTGTGGTTGTTGCATATTGGTGTGGAATCCAATCCTACAATGACATTATGGGTGCTCAGAACTATTTTGTCGTTACAACTTTTTTGTATAGTCAAAGACTTCTGGTGCTTCCTTGTTGATGATAATGTCATATGCCGCACCCTCGGTCCAGTCAGAATCATAGGGGTCTGCTATAATTCTGTTTGTGAGATGAAGATTCTCGAGAACCCATTGCAAGTAATATGTGCACATGAAATTGTGGTATCTGTCTCTTCGGGGAAGCGTTTGGGCGTATGCATCAGTGGAGCCTTCCTTTTCGATACCAATAAGTATTTTTCTGACCCCTGTGCTACATCCGAAAAATGAAGTGTTGCTACTATATGCGCTGATGTCTTCAATCGGAAGGGTGAATTTGAATGGTATTGTATCAGGGGTCTGTGCATATATGGCATCTATTCCGCCTTGAAGATAACTCTTGCAGTAGAGTGTACCCCAATTCTTGCGTGTTATCTTATAGTCAATGGGGACGGTAGTTGAATTGGTCGCAAATGCGACCTGCATAGATGCTCCTCCTATTTCGAGTATTCCCTTGGATGAGGTCGTGAGTGTGTTGTTCTCGTAATTGGCGGCTATCCAAGCATATAGTCCTTCGTAACGTCCGGATATGGTCGTGGCTTTTTGCACCTTGAAACCATTGATGTCTTCCTGTATGCTTGTCATCTTGCTGTATATACCATCTGCTATATCTTTGTTTTGGTTTCGCATGCCAGCGGTGGCAAGTATGTAGAGAGGTATGGTTTCGCTACTTGTCACGTGTGAATAATTGGTGGTCATCTGTTCTATGTATTTCTTCACACTGTCCGTATGATTCACAATTGTAGAAAGAGCTCTGCCTTTGGATTTTGTTTTCTCGTCTTCTGTCGTCGGGTATATTATCTTTATCGTACTGTCTGTCTTAATCTCGTAAACTTTGAGCCTAGAACCTGTACTTCCCGCATCAATGATTGCTATTTTTTGCGGAAGTGTATATTCTGTATTATCTTCACTGCTACCATTGACGTTGTCACTGCAGGCAGTTATGCTCATAACTAGTGTCATGCAGAAGGCAATTGTCATCATCATTTTGTGTGTAGTTGTATTCATACTTGAGTTATATTTGTTGGACGTTGTATACGGGTTATTCATGATGGTATGGTTCACCTTTGATAATCGTGCATGCACGATAGAGTTGCTCAACTAAAATCAAGCGTATCATTTGGTGGGAGAAGGTCATCTTTGAAAAGGACAGTAGGCCGTTGGCTCTACTGTATACATCTTGGGAAAATCCGTAGGGACCGCCGATGACCAAAGTCAGTTTGCGCGATTTCTGTTGGGCATTTTCTAGCCATTTTGCAAACTCTATGCTGCGCATTTCTTTGCCGCGCTCATCGCAAAGGATAAGTGTATCACCCGTTTGTACCCGTTGAAGTATCAATAGACCTTCCATCTGTTTCTGTTGCTCCTCGGTGATATTCTTGGTGTTTTTGACAGATGGAATAACGGTCGTCTTTATAGGAAGATAATGTGACAATCGTTTCAGATAGTCGTCAATGGCAGACTCAAAGCGTTTATCAAAAGTTTTCCCGACAAGGATGATTTCAGTTTTCATATTCGGCCTTTCTTTTGGGATTCATAGGAAACCATCCTTTGAGTACTCGCTTCTTTTGCTCAAACAATTCGCCGATACTCCATAGGCATGAGGCACCTGCAACTCCGCAGAGTGACGAGAGCAATATGTTGGAGATGAAAAGAGCAGAAACTATAAAGAGAATGCCTAACAATAGAAATACCCACCAATGTCTTGTACCCCAGTAGTATTCGAATTTGATGACAATGGGATGAAAAAAACCTATGATGAGAAATGTGCAGACTGCAATAATTAGTCCGATGAAATACATATATGTGGAGTATGACTTTAGGTGGTTCTAAAAAACAATGATATCATTTTGGCGGGTCTGTGTAAGACCTAAATTCAATAAGCGAATGCAAAATTACTTAATCTATTTGTAAATACACTTTTTGTTTACACGAATTTTAGTGATGATAAGAAAATAAGTAGTACGATGAGAACACTATAAGAAGAAAGTATGGATGGATGGTTGTATTGTTTGTATTTTTATCGTCACTTAGTTTTTACGCAACAACAAAAAGGTGGGGAAACGAGGTCTGATACTCATTTCTCCACCTATTGGTTTGTTGCTATGAGAAAAATATACTAATTCTTGAAAATCAGTCCGTTTGCGTTTGCGTCAACTACAATCGGTTGTTCGCGGCTTACCTCCTCACTCAATATTTTCTTGCTGAGGTCATTGAGGATGTATCTTTGTACGGCTCGTTTTACTGGTCGGGCTCCGAATTCAGGGTCATAACCAACATTGGCCAAAAAATCAATGGCTGCATCTGTCACGCTGAACTCAAATCCCTGCGGTTGGAGCATCCTTTGTACGGATGATACTTGCAGGCGGACAACGTCTGCTATCTCTTGTTTTGTAAGAGGAAGGAACATTATGGTCTCGTCTATACGATTGAGAAATTCTGGTCGAATGGTCTTCTTGAGCATTTCCAATACGTCTACTTTTGTCTCTTCTATGATATGTTGACGGTTGCTTTCGTTGATTTCTTCAAATTTCTGTTGTATGTATTGGCTTCCAAGATTGGATGTCATGATGATAATCGTATTCTTGAAATTTACTGTGCGCCCCTTGTTGTCCGTCAAACGGCCATCATCCAATACCTGTAGGAGGATATTGAATACATCAGGATGTGCTTTCTCTATTTCATCGAAAAGAACAACAGAATAGGGTTTGCGTCTGACTGCCTCTGTAAGTTGTCCTCCCTCGTCATAGCCGACGTATCCCGGAGGGGCTCCAATCAGACGGGTGACACTGAACTTCTCTTGGTACTCGCTCATGTCGATGCGGGTCATCATAGTTTCGTCATTGAACAGATATTCAGCTAGGGCTTTAGCCAATTCCGTCTTTCCTACACCTGTGGTACCTAGGAAGATGAACGACGCGATAGGACGTTTGGGGTCTTGTAGGCCTGCACGGCTGCGGCGTACGGCATCACTGACAGCTTTTATGGCCTCGTCTTGTCCGATAACTCGTTTGTGGAGTTCGTTTTCGAGGTGTAGAAGTTTTTCACGTTCGCTTTGCATCATTCTCGTAACAGGTATGCCAGTCCATCTGCTTACCACTTCTGCGATATCGTCTTCCGTAACCTCTTCGCGTACCATTGCAGATCCGCCTTGAGTCTGTCGCAATTTTTCTTGTATACGTTTGATACTCTCCTGTAAGTTGGGAATGTTGCTATATCTGATTTCGGCCACGCGTCCATAGTCGCCTTCTCGTTCGGCCCGTTCGGCTTCTAGTTTCAGATTCTCTATTTGTTGCTTGTCCTCTTGTATTTTATTAACAAGTCCTTTTTCTCCTTCCCATTTGGCGCGATATTGCTTTTCTTGGTCACGTAGTTCTGCAATTTCCTTGTCGAGTTGGGAGATTTTGTCTTGATCATTTTCTCTCTTGATGGCTTCACGCTCTATCTCCAACTGTTTTAAGTGTCTTACTATCTCATCGAGCGCTTCAGGGACAGAGTCTCGCTCCATTCGCAATTTAGCCGCAGCTTCATCCATCAAGTCGATGGCTTTGTCGGGAAGGAAACGGTCGGAGATATAACGTTCTGACAATTTCACGGCTGCTATGCATGCATCGTCTTGAATACGTACCTTGTGATGGTTTTCGTACCGTTCTTTCAGACCACGCAGGATACTGATGGCACTAAGTTCGTCTGGTTCATCTACTAAGACGGTTTGGAAACGGCGTTCCAGGGCTTTGTCCTTCTCAAAGTATTTCTGATATTCATTGAGTGTGGTGGCACCGATACTTCTCAACTCGCCCCGTGCTAGGGCAGGTTTCAGTATATTGGCGGCATCCATGGCTCCTTCTCCGCCACCCGCACCGACAAGGGTGTGAATCTCGTCTATGAAAAGAATAATTCGTCCATCACTGTTGGATACTTCCTTGATAACACTTTTCAGTCTTTCCTCGAATTCTCCTTTGTATTTGGCACCTGCAACTAGTGCTCCCATATCAAGCGAATAGAGTTGCTTATCTTTTAGGTTCTCAGGCACATCGCCACGGACAATACGTTCTGCTAATCCTTCTACGATGGCCGTTTTGCCGACACCCGGTTCACCTATCAGTATCGGGTTGTTCTTTGTACGGCGTGACAGTATTTGCAGAACGCGGCGTATCTCATCATCACGGCCGATAACTGGATCAAGTTTGCCTTTTCTTGCTTGCTCCACGAGATTCTTGGCGTATTTCTCCAAACTTTGGTAATTGTCGTCGGCTGATTGAGATTGAACTTTTTGACCTTGTCGGAGTTCTGTAATGGCTGTGCGCATACTCTTCTCTGTACATCCGGCATCTTTGAGTATTCGGCCTGCTGTAGAGTCTGTGGTAAGCAGTGCTAATAGAATTGGTTCTACGCTTACAAACTCGTCTCCCATTTCTACGGATAAATCTTCTGCCCTTTGTAATACTTTGTTTGATACATTACTCAAATAGGGTTGTCCTCCTTGTACGCGTGGCAATCTTCCTATTTCTTGTTGGAGTACAGCAGATATTTGGTTTTCACCAACTCCCATTTTTTGGAATATGTACATGACAACATCATGAGCCTTTGTTATCATTCCTTGCAGGATGTGAACAGGCTCGATGGCTTGTTGCCCGTTTCGTGTCGCAATGTTGATAGCTTCTTGCACAGTCTCTTGTGCTTTGATTGTGAATTTTTCAAATGTCATATATCAATTCTCCTTTCTCTTATTGTTTACGAGGTGTAAAAAAATATAGTGTGGGTCGGGTAGTTGCGGCAGGAATGAATGGAAATGAAAATCTTATCTTTTCTTTGCTTACCCAACCTTATCTGTGGAAACTTAGCACAAATTGCATGCCCGCTCCTGATGTGCGTCAAATTGTCAGATGAAAAAATGTGTAATGCGTCTATCTTCAGTCTTTTGAAGTGCTTGTGATGAAAAGTATTATCTGTCATATTGACATGCTATAGGGAAGCTATGTATATTTTATTCGAAATAGTTGCAGAAGACAACTTTTATTCTTACTTTTGCATAGTGTAGTAGACCTGCAAGAAGGTCTGCATAAAAGCGATTTTAATACGAAAAACATGAAAGATATTGCATGGTCAGACCTATCCTTCGGTTATATGCCGACTGACTACAACGTCCGTTGTTATTATCGAGACGGACAATGGGGCGAAATAGAAGTTTGCTCCGACGAGTATCTCAAACTTCACATGGCGGCAACGTGTCTTCACTATGGTCAAGAGGCTTTTGAAGGATTGAAGGCCTATCGATGCCCAGATGGAAAAGTACGAGTTTTCCGAATGGCTGATAATGCTGCGCGTTTGCAAAGTACCTGTCGGGGTATAATGATGCCCGAGCTCCCAACAGAGTTGTTTGAAGAAATGGTGAAAAAGGTAGTACGGCTCAATCAAGAATATATTCCGACGTATGAGAGTGGAGCAACACTATATATCCGTCCGTTGCTCATAGGTATCAGTCCACGTGTTGGGGTGCATCCTGCTACAGACTATATGTTCTTGATTTTTGTTACGCCTGTAGGTCCTTATTTCAAGGGCGGATTTTCAACCAATCCTTATGTTATTGTTCGTGAGTACGATCGTTCTGCTCCTCTTGGAACGGGAATTTATAAGGTTGGTGGAAACTATGCGGCTTCACTTAAGGCCAATAGTATTGCGCACGAGAAGGGTTATGCCTGCGAGTTCTACCTTGATGCAAAGGAAAAGAAGTACATGGACGAATGTGGGGCTGCTAATTTCTTCGGTATCAAGAATAATACTTATGTTACACCGAAATCCACCAGTATCTTGCCCAGTATCACTAATAAGAGTCTTATGCAACTGGCAGAGGACTATGGTATGAAAGTAGAACGACGCCAAATACCGGAAGAAGAATTGTCGACCTTCGAGGAGGCTGGTGCTTGTGGAACAGCTGCAGTCATAAGTCCTATTTCCTATATTGACGATTTGGATACAGGCGTACGTTTCACTTTCAGTGAAGATGGAAAGCCAGGACCTGTATCTACCAAATTGTATAATCATCTCCGTGCTATACAATATGGAATAGAGGAAGACAAGCATGGATGGACAACAGTGGTTATAGAGTAACTCTAATATAAAACTTCAAAAATATGAGGAGGCGTGTCCAAAAGGACTCGCCTCTTTGTGTTTTGCAAAAGCTGAGAATCTATATGACAGCCGAAGAACTAAGTCGCCAAATAGAATCCGATTTTGGGTTCGTACCAACCCATGAACAATCTGTAGCAATACATACATTTTCTTCATTTCTTAATGACAATGGAGACCGAGCCTGTATGATAATGCGAGGCTCTGCAGGTACGGGTAAAACATCTGTCGCTGGTGCAATCGTACATACAATGAAGCGGTTGGGGCAGAAAGTCGTGCTTTTAGCACCTACGGGGCGAGCAGCCAAAGTCTTTTCTGAAAAGTCGGAGCATGATGCGTTTACAATACATCGACGTATATATCGCCAAAAAACACTATACGGAGGATTTGAACTTGCACCGAACATGAAGAGTGATACTGTCGTTATGGTAGATGAGGCATCCATGATTGCAAATTATGGGCAGACAGAAAATGTCTTTGGAAATGGGTGTCTTCTAGACGACCTTGTTTCTTTTGTCTATTCTGGACGCAATTGTCGTCTGCTTCTTATCGGTGATAAGGCTCAATTGCCACCTGTTGGTGAAGAAGAATCTCCTGCACTAAATAAAGATTTTATGGCTGGTTATGGACTTACTGTCTATGTGGCCGATATAAATAAGGTATTGCGCCAAAGCCAAAATTCCGGAATATTGTACAATGCGACAATTATTCGTCAGATGATTACACATGACGAAATGACGGAACTTCCCAAAATCCGACTTTCCTGTTTTGCTGATATCAGCATAGTGCCAGGTAACGAATTGGTGGAATCACTTTCTGCAAGTTATTCCGCTACTGGAATTGATGGTACAATTGTCATCACGCGCTCAAACAAGCGAGCAAATATATATAATCAAGGAATTAGAAATATGGTGCTCGATAGGGAAGAAATGTTAGAATCTGGTGATATTCTTATGATAGTGAAAAACAACTATTATTGGATGGAAAAGGAGATTCAAGCTGTTTTGAAGTCAAAATCTAACAATATGTTGCAGGATGATGGAAAGAATACGCAGCAGACACCTTCCATAGATTGGCAACGAATGAAGATACCTGCCTTTCTTGCCAATGGCGATCATGCTATTATCCAGAGGGTAAGGAATATACGCAGTTTGTATGGTTTCACTTTTGCTGATATTTGGTTGCGTTTCCCAGACTATGATAACTATGAGATGAAGGCTACTGTGTTGACCGATAGTCTTTTGACAGAGGTGCCATCTCTGACAACAGAGCAAAGTACTCTACTTTTCAATGCCGTTATGGAGGATTATACCGACATTCCTCTCAAGTCTGAGCGGATGAAGAAAATGAAAAAAGATCCTTATTTCAATGCAATTCAAATAAAATACGCTTATGCAATAACCTGTCATAAGGCGCAGGGAGGGCAATGGGAGCATGTATATATTGATCAAGGGTATATGACGGAAGAAATGCTTACACCTGACTATATACATTGGCTATATACTGCATTTACGCGTGCTACCGAACATTTGTTTCTTGTCAACTGGCCAAGTTCCCAAATAAAGGAATTTATTGCTGTCCGCTAAAACTTTTTTGAGCATGAAAAAGATAGGGCTGGATTCCT
>CAVJZJ010000014.1:0-63983 GCA_963653995.1 Flexilinea sp. | reverse complement strand
CTCATGGACATTTTTATCGCTCCACAAGTTTGCGCACTCGGAGTTAATTAGCAGGCCCTAAATATTCAAAATTACATTTACAAAATGTGCTATATCAATAAAAATCACTAATTTTGCAGATGATTTTTTAAGGTAATTATGCAAGACATTAGAAACATTGCAATCATTGCTCACGTCGACCATGGAAAAACAACCCTTGTCGACAAAATGATGTTGGCAGGAAAATTATTCCGTGAAGGCCAGGATAATAGCGGACAAGTGTTGGACTCCAATGATTTGGAGCGAGAGCGCGGTATAACAATTCTATCTAAAAACGTTTCCATCAATTGGAAAGGAGTAAAAATCAATATTATTGACACTCCGGGACACTCTGATTTTGGTGGGGAGGTGGAGCGTGTACTAAATATGGCAGACGGTTGCATATTGCTAGTTGATGCATTTGAAGGACCAATGCCTCAAACACGTTTTGTTCTCCAAAAGGCCCTCCAGTTAGGCCTAAAACCTATTGTTGTTGTAAACAAGGTTGATAAACCGAATTGTCGTCCTGAGGAGGTATATGAGATGGTATTCGACCTTATGTTTTCGCTCAATGCTACCGAAGACCAATTGGATTTCCCAGTTGTCTACGGATCCGCAAAGAATGGTTGGATGGCAGAGGAATGGAACAAACCAACAGATAACATCGACTATCTGCTTGATAAAATAGTGGAAATTATACCTGCACCAAAAATGTTGGAGGGTACACCACAACTTCTCATAACTTCATTGGACTATAGTAGTTATACGGGACGAATTGCAGTAGGGCGCGTGCATCGCGGAACGCTTAAGGAGGGTCTTCTTGTTTCCATTTGCCATCGTGATGGAACTCAAGAAAAAACACGCATCAAGGAGCTTCACGTTTTTGATGGAATGGGACAGAAAAAAGTAGAAGAAGTACATAGTGGAGACATTTGCGCTGTGGTTGGCTTGGAAAACTTTGAAATTGGTGACACCATTTGTGACAACGAAAATCCCGAGCCACTACCTCCTATTGCTATTGACGAACCGACTATGAGTATGTTGTTTACCATCAACGATTCGCCATTTTTCGGAAAGGAAGGAAAATTTGTTACTAGCCGTCACATAAATGACCGTCTACAAAAAGAATTGGAAAAGAACTTAGCCTTGCGTGTACAACCATTTGAAGAATCAACTGACAAATGGATTGTAAGCGGAAGAGGTGTACTTCACCTTTCTGTTCTTATTGAAACGATGCGCCGTGAAGGATACGAACTTCAAGTCGGACAACCACAAGTTATCTATAAAGAAATTGATGGTATAAAATGTGAACCGATTGAAGAATTGACCATCAATGTACCTGAAGAATTCTCTTCCAAGATGATTGATATGGTAACTCGGCGCAAAGGAGAAATGACCTCCATGCAGACTATGGGTGACCGTGTTGATATAGAATTTGACATACCTTCGCGTGGAATTATCGGATTACGCACAAACGTGTTGACTGCATCACAAGGAGAAGCTATCATGGCACACCGTTATAAGGAATACCAACCGTATAAAGGAGAAATTCAACGCCGACTCAACGGTTCCATGATAGCTCTAGAAACGGGTACGTCTTATGCTTATAGCATCGATAAGTTACAGGATCGCGGAAAATTCTTTATTGACCCAGGCGAAGATGTTTATGCGGGTCAAGTGATTGGTGAACATGTTCATGACAATGACCTTGTGATAAATGTTACCAAAGCCAAGCAACTTACAAATGTTCGCGCAAGCGGAAGTGATGAAAAGGCACGTGTAATACCCAAGACGGTTATGAGTTTAGAGGAATGCCTTGAGTATATCAAAGAAGATGAACTCGTAGAGGTGACACCAAGAAGTATGCGTATGCGCAAATCTATCCTTGATCATCAAGCGCGAAAGCGAGCTAATAAGGATTGATAATTTAGTATCATATAAACGGTATCTAAATCGGTTTGAATTCTCATATTGAGTTATTCAAACCGATTTTGTTTAATAAATATGCAATATCTTACCCCATGCACCCGTTTTTATCAATGCGGATGTATCTAGAATTATACCTTAGTAAGAGGAAACTTATTATATTACATGGAAAAATGAAACAAACAATAACTGCATTTATCGCAATACTTGGATCAACAACACTTTTAGCGCAACAGAAGGTTGGTGTATTTTCGATAGTACCAAAAATTGGAGTCTGCATAACCAATACGAATGACAAATTATTTACTGCCAACGGAAAATCCTTAGATACTAAGTATAAGGAGGGATTTTCTGGAGGTTTTGATCTTGTGTATCAAACAGCATCATCCATAGGAATTTCGTTTGGTGTCTATTATTCCAATCAAGGAAACCGGTACTGTAGTGTTGAATACACAACAGCAAATAAAAAAATAAGTGTCGGTATGCAGAACATACACGCTGATTTGTCTTATATCTCTGTGCCAATGGCCGCACAAATATATGTGGCAAGGAACCTTTCCTGTAATGCAGGAATTCAAGCAGACTTTGGCCTTTCAGGAAAAATAAAATGGGACGAGACAACCTATGAGTTACAGGATGATGGTGGTAAAAAGCCTTCGGAAACAATTGAGAATGTTGACAATAACTATTCGCCAAAAAAGTTCGGATTCTCCATTCCGGTAGGAATCTCTTATGAATATATGAACGTTATACTTGATGCCCGTTATAACTTCGGAATAACGAACGTTTATAACATATCTAATGACAAAACAAAAAAATATTGTTTCTTATTTACGGTTGGTTACCGCTTCGTATTGTAGGCGGTATACACTACGAAAATCCCTCTCAGTAATCTTATCTATTTAGATGTCATTGAGAATAGCGTTTCTTACTTGTTTCGCAATCTGTAAATGACCTTTAATTGTTGGATGGCCATTGAATTTATCTATGTGATCAAGTACGATGCACTTAACCTTATAATATTCACATATTGCTATTGTTGATTGGGAAATTTCATCACTTAACCCATCATTCAACAAAAAATACAATCTAACATTGGGATAGCGTTGTTGCATATGACCTAGCAATGCCGCCAAAGCTGGACGGTAATAGTCGAAATCGCCTAATGTGAAATCACTGTATTTATAATCACCCAATGGTGAATTTGCCCAACTATCATTTGTTGCCCCAAAGATGAAGATAATGTCAGGGCATCCTAAATTGTCCATCCTATTAAGAAAAGAACGTGTGGAATAATCATTTCCATCGTATCCGAAATAACTAATAGTAGAGCCACTATAAGAATTGTTTACGCAAAGACGATAGCCCATCTCGCTAATGAGTAGATGCCACCACGTCTGTGTTACGGATTCTACATCAGTTTTTTGACCATGCTTTGCGTAGTACCACACCTCGTTCGTCGATGGAGTTACGAATCCCTCATATGTAGAGTATGAATCTCCAAGTATAGAAATACTAGGTTTGTATTGGGCAAAGCTTGAACGTATTCCAAAACTAAAAACAAACGACAATAGTATTTTAGTAAAAGTCATACTTGTCACCTTTCGCATAATATTCATGTGTTCTATTGGTTGCTATATGTGAAAATCAATTCTGTGGGAATTTTAACCCATTTTCTATCCACAACAATTTTTATTCTACTTCCGCTAATCTGTCTTAAGGTGTATGTCCCATCTCCATTATACTGAAGTGTTGCCGAGAGATCCTCACTTCCGTAATCATTAGTAATGCCTAGGATATACATATTTTGACCTTTTTTCTTTACGTCAGTAATGAGCCATTTTCGGGAATCTCGTATTGCTCCCATATAGCCTGGCAATGGTCCGAAAATCTCTTGACCCTCAACAATAATGTCATTGTCATTAAAATTTATTTTAAAAAATACTTGATATTCAGAGTTATACAAATATCCATTAAAGTTATTTTTGCTATTTTGCGCTTGCGTACTAGTACAACAAAAGGCAAGAATCGTTGCTAATCCGATAATATGTTTTAGAAAATGTTTTTTCATAATCACCCACTGTATCAGAAGTATCTTTTTAGAATAAGAAGTAATAACTTGTATACTCACACAAGCATGTACAAAGTTAATGAAATACATCAAGAAAAGTGTTCTTTCTTGAAAAAATAAATATCCAATAATTTGGCCTTTACAATTATTATAGTAAATTTGCAACGCTATTCGCTTTTTATGGAAAATATCAATTTAACTCCAGACTTTATTTTTGAGTCGAGTTGGGAGGTATGTAATAAAGTTGGCGGAATATATACCGTTCTTTCCACTAGAGCGCGCACGTTGTGTAAAACAATGGGCGATGGTCTTGTGTTCATAGGTCCCGACTGTTGGAAGGACAAAGATTGTCCTTTTTTTTGTGAAGATAGTACATTGTTTACGGATTGGCATAAGTCGGCATATGAGAAAGACGGTCTTCTACTACGTATAGGACGCTGGAACATCCCAGGCAATCCAATCGCCATTTTAGTAGACTTTACTCCGTTCTATCGAGAAAAGGACCGTATTTATACTCTTATGTGGGAATGGTATAAGGTCGACAGCCTCCATGCTTATGGCGACTACGACGAGGCATCTATGTTTTCCTTTGCTGCTGCTAAAGTTGTAGAAAGTTTTTATAAGTTTGGTATCACTAAAGACAAAAAAGTCATTTACCATGGTAATGAATGGATGACAGGGCTTGGTCTTTTGTATATTCAACATGAAGTCCCCCAAATTGCGACCATATTTACGACGCATGCTACAAGTATCGGGCGAAGTATTGCAGGAAACAACAAACCATTGTATAATTATTTATGGGCATACAATGGCGATCAAATGGCGATGGAGTTGAATATGCAAAGTAAGCAATCTATCGAGAAACAGACAGCGGCATATGTTGATTGTTTTACCACGGTAAGTGATATTACTGCTAAAGAATGTGCCGAATTGCTTGACAAACAAGTCGATTATGTATTACCGAATGGCTTTGATGATGACTTTGTGCCCCAAGGACGTTCTTTCACGCCTAAGCGTAAGGCAGCGCGCAAGCGTCTACTTAAATTGGCTAATGCGCTTACAGGGTGTATATTTGATGAGAATACACTTATTGTTAGTACAAGTGGGCGCTACGAATTTCGAAATAAAGGAATAGATGTGTATCTTGAGGCCATGTCACGTCTCAACAGAGATATGTCAGTTGACCGCCAAGTCATAGCATTCGTTGAGGTTCCTGGTTGGGTATTTGCCCCTCGACAAGATTTAGCAGAACGGATGAGGAGTAATGTTACTTACGAGACTCCGTTAGAAACCCCTATGATTACGCATTGGTTGCACGATATGAGTGGAGACAACGTGCTGACAATGTTACGCAATCTCAATATGTGGAATCGCCCTGAGGACAAAGTCAAAGTGATATTCATTCCTAGTTATCTTATTGGTAATGACGGTATAATAAATATGAAATATTATGATGTCATATTAGGCAATGATCTTTGCGTATATCCATCATATTATGAGCCTTGGGGGTATACTCCATTGGAATCTATTGCATTTCACGTTCCTTGTATCACTACTGATTTGGCAGGATTTGGTCTTTGGGTAAATCACTCTATAGGCCATAATGGCGAAATACTCGACGGAGTAAAAGTAATACATCGAGATGACTACAATTTCTCTGAGGTTGCAGATGCTATCAAAAATACAATTATTGAATTCTCGCAATTTACACCAACCGAAATCCGCAAGTCAAGAAAAAATGCGGAAACGCTTTCTAAGAAGGCATTGTGGAGCGAATTTATCAAATATTACGCATCAGCATATAGTTATGCGCTTCAAAAAGCTAAATTGAGAAATATTAACAATCATACATCAATTAATAAACTATGAAGATTAAAGCTGACTACGCCAACGAACCGCAATGGAAAGAGTTGACAGTCAAATCTAGACTTCCCGAGCAGTTGAATTGCTTGGACGAATTGGCTCACAATATGTGGTGGGCGTGGAATTATGAAGCACGGGACATGTGGAAAAGTCTTGATGCAGATCTCTATGAGGAGGTCGGCCACAATCCAGTACTTCTTCTCGATCGTCTGAGTTACGACCGTAAGGAGGCTATAGTAAAAGACAAGTCTATTATGAAACGCGTAAAGGACGTTTACAAGTCCTTCCGCACATACATGGATGTAAAACCCAACAAAAAGCGTCCTTCCGTAGCCTATTTCTGTATGGAATATGGAATCAATCAGGTACTGAAAATCTATTCGGGTGGTTTGGGTATGCTCGCTGGTGACTATATGAAGGAAGCCTCTGATAGCAACGTTGATATGTGCGGTGTTGGTTTCCTTTACCGTTACGGATACTTCACCCAGTCACTTAGCATGGATGGTCAGCAGATTGCCAAATATGAAGCCCAAAACTTCAATTCGCTGCCTATCGAACGTGTGCTTGACGAAAATGGGAATCCCGTTGTCGTAGATGTACCTTACATGAACTATCAGGTACATGCCTATGTTTGGCAGGTTAATGTCGGACGCATTAAACTCTATCTTCTTGACACTGACAATGAGATGAATTCAGAGTATGATAAGCCTATCACGCATTCACTCTATGGCGGCGACAATGAAAATCGTCTGAAACAAGAGATTTTGTTGGGTATCGGTGGTATCTTGATGTTGAAGAAGCTTGGTATTAAGAAGGATGTATATCACTGCAACGAAGGACATGCAGCCCTTTGCAACTTGGAACGTCTCTGTGACTACATCAAAGAGGGAATGTCGTTCAATCAAGCGCTCGAACTTGTACGGGCATCTTCTCTCTACACTGTTCACACCCCCGTCCCTGCAGGCCACGACTATTTTGATGAGTCTCTCTTCGGAAAATATATGGGTGGCTATCCGCAGATGCTTGGTATCTCTTGGGATGAATTCATTGGTATGGGTCGTCAAAACCCGGATGATCATTCTGAGCGCTTCTGTATGTCTGTTTTCGCATGCAACACTTGTCAAGAAGTCAATGGTGTAAGTAAACTTCATGGTTGGGTAAGTCAGCAAATGTTCTCCCCCATTTGGAAGGGTTACTATCCTGAGGAAAATCACGTTGGTTATGTTACCAATGGTGTGCATTTCCCCACATGGACAGCTACTGAATGGAGAAAACTCTATGCAAAATATTTTGATGAGAACTTCATCGGAGACCAAAGCAACGAACAAATATGGCATGCCATTTATGACGTTCCTAATGATGAGATTTGGGAAACACGTATGGCACTCAAGAAAAAACTCGTTGAATACATCCGTGTAAAATTCACGGAGACATGGCTCAAGAATCAGGGCGATCCTTCGCGCGTCGTCTCTCTCCTAGAGCGTATCAATCCCAATGCACTTATGATAGGTTTCTGCCGTCGTTTTGCAACCTATAAACGTGCGCACCTACTCTTCACCGATTTAGAAAGACTTTCGAAAATAGTTAATGATCCCGAACGTCCTGTATTGTTCTTCTTCTCTGGAAAGGCGCATCCAGCTGATGGTGCTGGACAAGGATTGATTAAGCGTATTTTCGAAATCAGTCAGCGTCCAGAATTTCTTGGTAAAATCATATTCCTTGAGGATTATGACATGCAACTGGCCCGTCGTCTCGTGTCTGGCGTGGATATTTGGATGAACACTCCGACACGTCCTCTTGAGGCGTCAGGTACGTCAGGAGAAAAAGCTGAGATGAACGGTGTTGTCAACCTTTCCGTACTTGACGGATGGTGGGTAGAAGGCTATCGCAAAGGTGCTGGTTGGGCATTGCCTCAAAAGCGTACCTACCAAAATCAAGGTTATCAAGATCAACTTGATGCTGCAACTATCTATAGTCTGCTTGAGAATGAAATCAAGCCTCTCTATTACGACAAAAATGAGAAGGGGTATAGCGAAGGTTGGGTAACCACCATCAAGAATTCAATTGCTACCATTGCACCCCATTACACCATGAAGCGACAACTTGATGATTACTTCGACAAGTTCTATGGTAAAGAAGCTGCCCGTTTCAAGAAACTTGCTGCAGACGATTGTCGTTTGGCAAAAGAAATTGCCCAGTGGAAGGAAGAAGTAGCAAAACGGTGGGACAGCATACATGTTGTGTCCAAGGATGATTCCGTACTGATGGGAGCTGAAACTGGAAAGGTATACAAATTACGTTACGTCATTGACGAGCAAGGACTCAACGATGCAATCGGCCTAGAATTTGTGTCTATCAAAAACGATAAAAGCACAGGTGAAGAACGCATTTTCCGTGTACGTGAATTCAAGGTCGTAGGTCACGAAGGAAATAACTACACCTTCGAAGTTGAATTTGAGCCTGATGTTGCAGGAGCATATAAGGGTTGCGTTCGTATGTTCCCAAAGAATGCAAACCTACCTCATCGTCAAGATTTCTGTTACGTAAAGTGGCTTGATTAGTATGTGAAATCCTATCTTAGGAATTTTGAAAAACCATTAAAACGATGTTTTGGAATTTCCAAGGCATCGTTTTATTGGTTTTGTTGAACATAATCGTGTGTGAAGTGAAAAAGGAGATAAACACCTATAGCGTTTACCTCCTATTCTATTTTTCTTATTTAGAAGGGGAATATGTTTAATTCTCCCTTTTTGAAACTTGCTTAGTTTTCGATGGCTGCAACACCAGGAAGAATTTTCCCTTCGATGGCTTCAAGAAGCGCACCTCCACCTGTTGAGATATAAGAGACTTGATCTGCCATTCCAAACTTATTGATGCAGGCAACGGAATCTCCACCTCCAATCAGAGAGAATGCACCATTAGCAGTGGCTTTGGCAATTGCCTCTGCAATAGCCTTTGAACCTCCAGCAAAATTATCGAATTCGAATACGCCTGCAGGTCCATTCCATAGGATTGTCTTTGCGCTCTCTATGGCCGTTGCAAAAGCTTTTCTTGTCTCAGGGCCAGCATCTAAGCCTTCCCATCCTTCGGGAATTGCGTTGGCCGGACATACTTGGGTATTGCAGTCGTTTTTGAAATCGTCTCCTGCGATACAATCTGTACCCAAAACAAGGTTCACGCCGTTTTCTTTTGCCTTCTTAATAACGTCAAGCGCGATATCAAGCTTGTCATCCTCGCATATAGATTTGCCAATATGACCACCTTGAGCTTTTGCGAAGGTGTAGGTCATTCCACCGCAGAGAATCAAGTTGTCAACTTTTCCAAGCAAGTTTTCAATGATACCTATTTTTGTGGAAACCTTCGATCCTCCCATAATTGCTGTGAAAGGTCGATTGATGTTTTTCAGAACGCTATCGACAGCCTTGACCTCTTTCTCCATCAAGTAACCTAACATCTTGTGGTCAGCATCAAAGTAGTCTGCTATGACAGCAGTTGAAGCGTGTTTACGGTGAGCTGTACCGAATGCGTCCATGACATAACAATCTGCATAGGAAGCAAGCTTCTTAGCGAAATCGTTTTGTCTAGTCTTCATTTCCTTTTTAGCTTGATCGTATTCGGGCGTTCCCTTTTCTACACCTACAGGTTTTCCCTCCTCTTCAGGATAGAAACGAAGATTTTCAAGGAGTAGTGCCTCGCCGGGCTGCAAATCCGCTACCTCTTTTTCTGCGTTTCCACAATCTGCAGCAAATTTCACGTTTACACCTAGCGCTTCAGAAACGTTGGGGACGATTTGGCTCAGAGTTAGTTCAGGTTTCGTCTTTCCTTTGGGCTTTCCCATATGGCTCATCATAATGAGTGCACCACCATCGGTAAGTACCTTTTTCAGAGTGGGAAGAGCGCCACGAATGCGAGTATCATCTGTTACCTTGCCTTTCTCATCCAACGGTACGTTGAAGTCCACACGCACGATAGCCTTTTTTCCTGCAAAATTGAAATCTTCGATTTTCATTTGTTGTATGTTTAAGTGAATACTATTTTTACATTTATTGCTTTATCTTTTACGCAAAATTACGAATAAAAAATGAGAGGTATGTAGGTGAAATTAAAAATTATAAGTAATTAACTGCCCACCCAAGTATACTTTATTCGTATCTCATGGATTTTGCTGGATGTACATGTGATATAAAAAAACTAGGAATAACAAGTACGGCCAAACATATAATTATTGTTGCGATATTAAGTGCAAGAATTAAAGGTATGTTGACTTCTGTCGGAACATAATCTACATAGTACGTCTTAGGATCTAGTTTTACTAGACCGGTCTGTTCTTGTAGGATAATCAATCCAATGCCTAAAAAATTCCCGTAAAGTATACCTTTACCTATTATGTAGGATGCAAGCCAAATAAAGGTGTGACGTATACTCTTGTTTTGTGCGCCTAGTGCTTTAAGAACTCCAATCATGGTTGTGCGTTCCAAAATGATGATAAGAAGTCCAGAAACCATGGTAACGCATGCGACGGCTATCATTATAGCTAATATTATCCATACGTTCAAGTCCAAAAGGTCAAGCCATGAAAAAATTTGTGGATTTATATCTTTAATTGTTTTTGACGTGTACGTGTTACCGTGCTTGTCAGTAGTGCGATTAATTTTCTTTACAAAATCTTTTTCTATGATATCTAGCAGAGAAAAATCTTTTACTGTTACTTCTGCACCTGTTGCTTGATCTTGTTTCCATGCGTTTAATCTATTCGCAGAATATATATCAATGAAACAGATGCACTTGTCATATTGAGACAAGTTTGTCTGATAAATTCCTTCAATGTTGAATTTACGTGTATGAACTCCATTTTGACTGATAAAATAAGCGAATATACGTTGCCCGCATTTTAATTGTAGTTTATCTGCCATTGTCTTAGAAATAACAATGGCATTACTACTTGCGCTATCTGAATAATGGGGAATACCTCCTTGTATTATATTTTTATGTAGGAACGTTGTATCATATTCTTGTCCGATGCCTTTGAATACCACACCAAGAAAATCATTGTCTGTTTTCAGTATGCCTTGAGTCAAGGTATATCTTTGGACATGGCTAACACCGGCAATGTTCGCTATTGTTGATAACATGTGGCTATCCATCGTGATGGGTTTATTGTCAGCCATCTGTAGAGTTGAAAACTCTGCAACTTGAATATGACTTCCGAAACCGACAACCTTGCTACGTATGGTATGCTTAAATCCTAATACCACACTAACACTTATCAACATAATAGCCAAACCGATGGATACGCTGATGGTTGCTATGCGAACAGCAGGGCGGGAAACCTGTTGTTTTCCGTCCATGCTGGTGTAAATATGCTTTGATAAGAAAACAGGAAGATTCACGATTGTTGATTTTGTGATAGGTTGTATTACTCCATCGTTCTTCCTGGATAGACCTCAAGTGCTTTTCGCAAAACAATAAGAGCGCGTTCCAAGTCTGACTTTTTTAAAACATATGCTATGCGGACCTGATTGATTCCTGCACCAGGACTAGTATAGAATCCCGCAGCGGGAGCCATCATTATGGTTTCACCCTCGTAACTAAATGATTCAAGGCACCATCTACAAAATTTTTCTGAGTTGTCGACAGGAAGTTTTGCAACAGTGTAAAATGCTCCCATAGGAATAGGGGAATATACTCCTGGTATACGATTCAACCCGTCTATCAGACATTTTCGACGCTCTACATATTCGTCGTAAATGTCGCGATAATATTCTTCGGGTGCATCTAGAGATGCTTCTGCAACAATCTGACCTAAAAGAGGAGGAGAGAGGCGAGCCTGACAGAATTTCATTACGGCTGCTCTAATTTCTGGATTCTTTGTTATCAATGCGCCGACACGGATACCGCACTCGCTATAGCGCTTGGAAACGGAGTCAATAAGTATGACATTGTTCTCAATTCCTTCCAAATGACATGCGCTGATATACGGGGAACCAGTATATATATACTCGCGGTAGACTTCATCAGAAAAAAGATATAGATCATATTTTTTCACCAAATCGCGTATTTGGTTCATCTCGCGGCGTGTATACAGATAACCAGTCGGATTGTTCGGATTGCATATTAATATTGCTCGAGTATGCTCATTGATTAGTTCTTCAAATTTTTCGACTTTAGGCAATGAGAATCCTTCTTCTATTGTTGTCGCAATCGTGCGGATACGTGCTCCTACAGATATAGCAAATGCCATATAGTTGGCATACGCAGGCTCCGGAATAATGATTTCGTCTCCTGGGTTTAGACACGACATAAATGCAAATAAAACCGCTTCTGAGCCTCCGCACGTGATGATTATATCATCTGCGTTTACATTGATATTGTACTTTTTGTAGTATTCGGTAAGTTTCTGACGGTAAGAATATATACCTTGCGAAGGGGAATACTCCAGTACGTTACGATTAATGTGTTTTAGGGCATCCAAACCTATTTGAGGGGTGGGGAGATCTGGTTGGCCAATGTTTAGGTGATAAACCTTTACACCGCGTTTCTTGGCTGCGACAGCCAACGGAGCTAGTTTTCGAATTGGTGACTCGGGCATCTCGAGTCCTCGTACTGATATCTCTGGCATTTTAATAAACGTTCTATATTGGGCGAGTTACGCATTCATATGGGTAATAAACTATATCTCGTAATTTTGTTCATTTCAATTCTTTACTGCAATACGTTTATGTAGTTTCCCTTTAAAATCCACAATTAATTCAACCATATAGCTGCTTGAACTATTTGGTACTGCTAATATTGAAAAGTAGTGCATACCTTCTTCGTCTATTCCGGAGAAAACTAAATCACTAAATATTGTCTGACATAGTATTTCTTGAGAAAAAAACTTATTGAAATCGCTTTTGTTGAGATTTTGTGAAAACAATTTTTTCTCCCCATTGAATATACTTAGGTGTACGATGTTGTCAAAATAAATATTGTCCACCTCTACGCCATCATCGTTGCAAGAAGGTATTACAACCTTATATGTAGTCGGATTTACCTGCACATAACAATGATATTTTTGTTGTCCTTGGTATACAATGGTATCGCGCTTTATGAGACGTTGCTGATTTATTGATACTACCGATGTCTTTTGTTCAAATTGTTCTAGATAATCAGTATCATTGCTTTTCACTAAGCGCACACGTTCTCCATTTTGGTTGACAAAAATGAAAACGTGAGGAGTACGTTTTATTATATGGTATTTCGTGACATTGGCCCCCATCAGCGTCAAAGTATCTTTATTTACGTAAAATCGAACAGAGGCGCTTGTGGAATCAGGAAAATATACGGTGTCTCCTTGTATTCGGAATGTCGGGTTCTCGTCATCCTCATTAAGCCAAATTCCCTGTAATTCTTTCTTTGCTACAATGTCTTCGGTGACAATTAACTTATCATGTTTGTGTCCATTGCATGATATTATCAATAAAGAAACGAAAAGAAGAATTGTCAATTTGACTTGTTTCATAAGAATAACAAATAGAGGAGTAACATATGGAATCTTTTTATGCGAAGTTTGCTGCAATAAATATTGTTTATCTGGAATTATTCGAACAAATCAGCATCAGCAAATGATTTTCCCTGAAGATCCTTAGTACTAGTTATTACTTTTTCCTTGTCAATCGGCCAAGAGATTGCGATGTCTGAATCATTCCATCTTATGCATGCCTCGTATTGGGGCGCATATACATTGTCAACCTTATAGGTAAAGATTGCTTCTTCACTGAGAACCACAAATCCATGGGCACATCCCCTAGGGATAAAGAGTTGTTTTTTGTTTACATCACTTAATTCTACCGCTACATATTTCCCAAATGTTGGAGAACTCTTTCTTAGGTCAACAGCAACATCCACTACACATCCTTTTACGACACGTACAAGCTTTGCCTGCGAAAATTCTCCTTTCTGGTAGTGCAATCCGCGCAACACTCCATAACTAGACTTCGATTCATTGTCTTGTATAAAATCTATTTTCCCGATATGATTCTCAAAGTCTTCCCTTTTCCATGCTTCAAAGAAATACCCTCGGGCATCAGTAAAAACTTTAGGTTCTATTACATACACGCCTTTTAACTCTGTTTCTTTATACTCCATGTTGTTTTGTTCTTGTTGTATTTAAGGCAAAGATAATACATTTATATAAAATGACAAAACTATCATTGCATATTTGAGACTCAGTAACCGAGTTTCATATTGGTATACTATGAAATGTTAAAGACTTTCAAAGAAAAGGTGAAAGTAGATGAGCGAACCATCCCACAAACTTTTTCCAAGGGGTTCGAAATTGGTCCCAAGTGGTAGGCGTGAGTTTAAAACAATCCTTTTTGTCTGCATCGAAGATGTTATCCAATTCTTTAGTTGTATTTTTGTCAATAATTACCGCATTTTCTTCATAATCAAAGCGCAGACTTCTCGCATTTAGATTGGCACTACCTATAGTGCAGAATTTCCCGTCTACCGTCATTGTCTTTGTATGATGGAATCCGGGTTTATAGATAAAAATATCTGCTCCATGTTTCATCAGTTTGTGAACGTTATAGTAAACACAATCAGGGGTAAGGGGAATGTCGCTATGGGCGGAAACCATAATTTCTACTTTAACACCTCTTTCTATAGCATTTCGTAATGCTCTTTTCAGTTTTCTGCTTAATGTAAGGTATGGATTCACCAATTTTATGCTGTCATTAGCATCATTGATTGCATTTATGTAGAAATCTCTTATAATACGGTTGCTTATTATTGGCTCCCTATTAATGATACCTATAACTTTCTCTCCTGCTGTTGACGTAGTATCACGTTTGAGGTACTTAAAATAATCTGCAGAAGAATTCGTACGATAGTATTTTGCCCCATGCACGTTTTGTTGTGTTACACGGTTCCATATTTTTAAGAATATAGATTGCAATGTGTTAACCTCGTCACCTTCTATACGGCAGTGCATATCACGCCAAACACCAACTTGTTTGGTACCGTTGATGTAGTAGTCAGCTACATTCATACCACCTGTATACGCGATTGCTCCATCTATAACTACAATCTTACGATGGTCACGGTGAAACACATGATTTAACCATGGAAAACGTAAGGGGTCAAATTCGTATATCTCTATACCGCTCTTGCGTATTTCATTGAGGTGTTTTTTGCTTAATGGCCTGTTATTTGAGGCATTGCCAAACCCATCAAATAATGCTCTCACTTCGACCCCTTTACGTGCTTTTTGTGATAATTCGGCAAACAATTTTTGGGCAATTGAATCATTGCGAAAATTGAAATACTCAAGGTGAATGCTACTCCTAGCCTGACTTATAGCAGCGAAAAGATCCTCGAATTTCTCATGCCCATTTTTAAGAAGTACAACTGAATTATTATGGGAGAATTGAATGTTGTTTTTCCGCAATTGGCTGATGATAAGCGAATCGCTACTATCGGCAAATGTTCCAATGCAGATTAAATGGAGGAGGAGAGTGGTAATGGTTTTTGACAGCATTTTTTTACAACATACAACTATAATGGTCGACTACTCCCAATAAATGGTTGTTTTTGTCGACAACAAGTACGGTATGAATTTTATTTTGGTGCATGACTTTCTGAATGTCGGCGATTTTTGTTGTTGGTAAAACAGATTTAGGCACGCGCGTCATAATATCTTCAACGGTTTTGTCGAAAAATTTTTCTTTCCATTTTTCCATCGCTCGTCGAATATCGCCATCGGTGATGAGACCGACAACTTTACCGTTTTCTATGGATACGCCTAATCCCAATTTCCCCTTGCTTACTTGAATGATTGCTTCTCCTAAATTGGCTTCTTTTGAGATGATAGGTAAATCTTTTGTACGCATCACATCATAAGCAGTTGTAAGAAGTCTTTTTCCCAATTCTCCTCCTGGGTGGAACTGTGCAAAGTCGTTGGGCTTGAAATCACGAACTTTCATCAATGCTACGGCTAGGGCATCTCCCATAGCCAATGCTGCAGTTGTGCTACTTGTTGGGGCCAAATTTAGTGGACAAGCTTCTTTCTTGACCATTACATCAAGATGGGTTGTCGAATATTTTGCAAGCAATGACTGTGGGTTACCACTCATGCCGATAATAGGTATTTGCTTCTGCAATAGCATAGGGATAAATCTTAACAATTCATCCGTTTGTCCCGAATTGCTGATAGCGAGCACTACATCGTCAGTAGTCATTACGCCTAAATCACCATGGAAAACATCAAGGGGATTGATAAAAAATGAAGGTGTTCCCGTACTCGACAATGTAGCTGCTATTTTTGCACCTATGTGTCCACTCTTTCCGACTCCAGTAACAATAACCTTCCCTTTGCATTTGTATATCAGTTCAACTGCTTTTTCAAAATTTAAGTCTATTTGGGGTATGAGATCAAGTATAGCTTGAGCCTCATCTTGAAGACAATGAGTGGCATATTCCTTCACTTTTCCCAAACGTTCCAATATTTCTGATTTCATAGGAGTCTTATTTTAGTTGAGAAATCAAATTTTCCAATTGGTCGAGGTATAACATGTTGGGGCCGTCACTTAGGGCATTATCTGGATTAGGGTGGACTTCAAAGAAATAGCCTGTCGCTCCAAATGCTTTAGCTGCCAAGGCCATAGATGGAACATATTGTCGGTCACCTGAAGTGGTTCCGGTATTTGCACCAGGGCGTTGTACACTATGGGTGCAATCCATAATGACAGTGTTTGTTATTGCTAACATTTCTGGGATGTTGCGAAAATCAACGACAAGATTGTTGTATCCGAACATATTACCTCTTTCTGTCAACCATACCTCTTTGGCACCAGCGTCGTATGCCTTTTCAACTGGGTATACCATATCTTTTCCGCTGAGGAATTGCGCTTTCTTTATATTAACAATCTTACCTGTACGGGCAGCGGCTGTCAGTAAATCGGTCTGTCGGCAAAGAAATGCGGGAATCTGCAAGACATCTGCCACTTGACCTACTGGCTCAGCTTGGTAACTTTCGTGTATATCGGTCAAAATACGCAAATCATATTTTGACTTAATATCTGCTAACATTTGTAGTCCTTTTTCCAGTCCAGGCCCTCTGTAGGATCTTATCGAAGTCCTATTGGCTTTATCAAAGGAGGATTTAAATACAATATCAAGGCCCAAATGTTTTCTAATCGTAACAAGACTCTTTGCTACGGTTTCCAACAATAACTGAGACTCTATTACACAAGGACCTGCAATGAAAATGGGTCGCATAATTATTTCCTTATTTATAATAATGGACAAATGTAAAGACGTCTGTTTGTGTCACGTAACCACCTCACATTTCTTGCAAAATTATATAAAAATAATCATCTGTCAAAGTGTTTTACATACATTTGTGTATGTAATTATATCCTAATTGCTATGGGTATCCTAATAATAGACATTAGACAATGCAGTAGCAACCAAGACCTTTGAAAACGCTAGCGGAATCTCGGTTGCTACAAGAGGATAGCTTTTGGAAAACTCTACGCGTCTCTTTCCGCCAAACATGAGTCCAACTGACGTAGCCCCTTGTCCGTACAAATTCCACGTACATATAGCATAATCACATTGTCCAATATATACTTCAAATCGTACTCCTTGTACATTTGGTTCTGCATAATAAACTCCATCGATGCATTTGCAATACGACAGAATATGTCAAAGTTAACATCTGAACGGAAACATTCTTCTGCAACGCCTTTTTTGAAGAACTCTATAGTACGTGCATGTCGTTCTGCTCGTACTTGTTCGAAATATGCAACAACACTTTGGTATTTGCGCATATCTGCAAAAAACATAGGATTTACACCAGACAACCGCTTGATACGATAGTTGTAAGACTCTATAAGTATGTCTATGACATTGTGTCGTGGGTCTTCTCTGTATCCACTAATGTGGCGGTCGTATTCTTCTTCACTCAAACGAGTACTCTCTAAAAGAAGTTCTTCCTTGTTTGAATATATCTCATAAAGTGTTCTTTTTGAAATGGCTAGCGAATTTGCTATGTCATCCATTCGAACAGGGCGAATACCTTTACTAATAAACTCTTCCATTGAAGCCTTTAGGATTTTTCCCTTAAGGCTAGCTCTATATTCCGTTATTTCCATTGCTTGTATTAGTCTTAGTTGAACTATTTGCAAAGGTATAAAAAATGCACAAAAAACTAAATTTGTTTGTAAAGTTTTTATCGTTGCTAACCTCATTCTTTTTGAAATTCAATCTAACGGGATAAAAGTTTCGGCTAAAACAAAGATTTCTACATTTTCTTTCACCAAAAATGCTATAGGTAGAATAGAATTTGTACTTTTGCCCTTAATAAGGGTAACTATAATTTTGATATTATGTATAAGACTTATATCTTCGACCTTGATGGAACCTTGTTAAATACACTTGGTGATTTGACGGCAAGTTGTAATTATGCGCTTCGTGCAAGTGGATTTCCTGAGCGTACTGTAAATGAGGTTCGCCAATTTGTGGGGAATGGTGTAAAGAAGTTGATGGAACGGGCTGTTCCACATGGATTGGAAAATCCATTCTTCGAACAGGTTTTGACAACTTTCCGTCAGCATTATATGATACACGGCTTAGACACCACGCGGCCTTATCCTGAAGTCATGGATATGCTTGAGCGTTTGCATCGCAATGGAAAGAATATTGCAGTGGTAAGTAACAAATTTCATTCTGCGACGAATGAGTTGTGTCAACATTTTTTTTCTGACTATATTTCTGTAGCAATAGGTGAACAAGAGAATATTAGAAAAAAGCCTGCTCCTGATACAGTATTAGAAGCATTGCATCAATTACATGCTAGTAAAGATGGTGCAGTATATATAGGAGATAGCGATGTCGATATTATGACAGCGAGGAATTGTGGAATACCTTGTATTAGCGTATTATGGGGATTTCGCGACAAAGATTTTCTGTCAGCCCATGGCGCAACTCGTTTTGTGGCAAGTCCAGTTGAGATATATTAAGAAGAATGCCGACACTGGGCTGATGTGTTTATCTTATGTCAAACACGTTAAGCAAAGTATGTGTGGAATAACTTAAAAAACCTTGGATAAAATGGCTTATCCAAGGTTTTTAAGGTTATGGAAGATCTTAACAAATCTTACGAGAACCATCACTTATTACAACGTTGTAAACTTCTGGCTGTTTTCCATATTTTGCAAAGTACTTCTCTTTCGCATCGGAAATGAACTTGTCATAAAGTTCATCTTTCACAAGATTAATGGTACATCCACCAAAGCCACCGCCCATAATTCGACTACCAGTCACTCCATTTGCTTTGGCGATATCATTGAGGAAGTCCAATTCTTCACATGATACCTCGTAGTCTTGTGACAATCCTTCGTGGGTTTCGTACATTTTCTTTCCTACAGTTTCGTAATCGCCTGCATTTAATGCTTCGCAGACAGCAAGAACACGATCCTTTTCTCCTAGAACAAATTTGGCACGTTTATAGTCTTCTTCTCCAACTTCTATGCGTACTTCTTCAAGTTGCTCCCAAGTACAATCACGCAAAGTCTCAAATTTTTCTTCAGGATGTTTTTCGGCTATGTGCTTAACTACATTCTCGCAACTGTTTCGGCGGTCATTGTAGGGAGATCCTGCCAACTCATGTTTAACGCATGAATTGAGAAGAACCAATTTGTAACCAATTGGTTTGAATGGGAAATATTCAAATTCACGGCTACGGCAGTCAAGACGCATCAAGCAACCTTCTTTTCCAAAGACACTCGCAAATTGATCCATTATTCCACAATTTACTCCGCAATAATTATGCTCGGTTGCTTGACCAGCTAATACCATATCCCATTTGCTTACTTTGTTTTCTCCAAACAAATCGTTAAGTGCAAATGCAAAACAACTTTCAAGGGCAGCGGATGATGACATTCCCGCACCCAAGGGGACATCACCGGCAAAGGCAGTATTGAAACCTTTGACCTCAACACCTAGTTTTCGCATTTCCTGTACTATCCCATAGATGTAACGAGCCCAACTTGCGCGCGGTCCTTCCGGGTCATCTACCTTGAATTCTACACGGTCTTTCAAGTCGATAGAGTAGCACATGATTGTATTTAGTCCATTAGGACGTATTTCTGCCATAATGCCCTTGTCGACCGCACCAGGGAATACAAAACCGCCATTATAGTCTGTATGTTCTCCGATAAGGTTGATACGTCCAGGAGATGCATAAATGTTGCCTGTTTTTCCATCAAAGTGTTTGATGAAACGGCTTCTCACAAATTCTATATCCATTATCAATGTCTTTATGGTGGTGAAAACAAAACCACCTTGGTTAATAATATACGATAGTTATTTTGAAAAAGGACTTGCTTAACCCATCGAATGTGGAAAAGTCAAGTCCTTCTTATTGTAATTATTCTACAGGTATGTCTGTATTAACATTCTTTGATCCTGCAAGAGCGTAGTAAAGTATGTATAAGGCACTCAGAAGTACTACGACGAAACTCATAATATAACTATGAGTAAAGTCGATAACCACAGCCTGTATACCTATCATTACGGCAAATCCTGCAACCATCATCATGAAAGCGCCTGATGCTGCTGCTGTATATTTACCCAGTCCTTCAGTAGCAAGATTGAAAATGCCACCCCACATTACTGAAGCGCACAGACCTACAAGCAGGAACGCAAATATTCCGACTGGAATTTCTCCCCATACAAGGTTCAAAGACGAATAGTCAATACCAGGACATTTTACCATGACATCAGTCGGAAGTAACATACCAGCACCAACAAGAATTATGGCAATGGTGCTGACTGTGGCAATCATTTTTTTTGCAGAAACCAAGCCACCAATCATACCTCCTATAAATCGTCCAATAAGCATGAAAATAAAATACACAGCACTGAGCGTTCCACAATAACCTGCATCCATTCCCAATCCTGGGTTTTCTGCATTAGGGGCCGCAGTCAAGTATGACATAATGTATGTTGGAGGACATACTTCCACTGCTCCATAAACGGCAATGGCAAGCATTCCTAATTTGAAATGGCGGAACGAATAACAACTATAGTTACCATTGGTAGGAACTTTGGTGTCGGAATGTTGTTGGGGCTCTTTAATTTTTGTCGCAAATATAACAACAAAAGCAAAGATAAATATTGCCAACGCTATGAGCAAGGCTGGAGTCGCATCAGATACTTTTGCCGTAGCAGCGTCACCAATGAGACTTCCCATAAGTATGTATACGCATACTGCAGCAGCCGAGTTGAATACGCCTCCAATCTGTACCAATTGGTTTCCTGTGTTGCCACCACCACCGAGAAGGTTAAGCATTGGGTTGACAACGGTATTCAACATACACATGCACAAGCCAGAAACAAATGCACCTATAAGGTACACAATGAAACCCATAGAGCCGCTAAACCATTGTATAATTAGGCCAATAATACCCACAAGAAGGGCCATCAGTGCAGTTTTTTTGTAGCCGAATTTTTGGATGAGAAGACCTGCCGGAACACCCATAACCAAGTATGCACCAAAGTTTCCATAATTGCCAATTTGGGCAAGTGATTCTGGTACTTTGAAGGCATTCTTGAGGATGACGGCCATAGGTGAGCAAAGATTTGTCACAAAGGCAATCATTGCAAAAAGGAATATCATCGCAAATATAGCGATAATACTACCGTGCTTTTTAGAGGATTGATTCGTTTCCATTGTTGATTTTATTATTATTTTGTTGTTTCTATGGTAATGAAAATCACACGAAGATATATGTATAATCTTCGCCGTGATGATATTATAAAAATATGTAGATAAAATTTAAGGCTTCACTATAAAATAAATCTATCGATTTCCTAACAGAATGCCCGAAGTTTATTTGACTACGCCAAATTTGTATATAGTTTTTTGAGTGTATTGTTGACCTGGTTTCAAAACAACAGACGGGAAATATGGATGGTTGGGTGAGTCGGGGAAGTGTTGGGCCTCGAAGCAAACTGCGCTTCGACGCGGGAATGTCGCTCCGTGTTGGCCTTTGTATCCATCAGCCCAATTATCTGTATATAACTGGACACCTGGCTCTGTTGTATAAACTTCCATGGTACGTCCGCTGACGGGCTCTGTAATCTTTGCAGCGAAACTCAGTTCTCCCTCTTCTTTTTTGTTAAGTACATAACAATGGTCATATCCCGCTCCGTGACGTATTTGCTCATCGTCTGCGTCTATATCTTGACCTAACGATTTGGCTTGTCGGAAATCAAAAGGAGTTCCTTTTACAAGACGTATCTCTCCAGTTGGTATGGATGTTTCGTCTATAGGTAAGTAGTAGTCTGCGTTTATCTGACAAATCAAGTTGTCAATAGTTGGAGTAGGATTGGCAATCCCTGCGAGAGAGAAAAATCCGTGATTTGTTAGGTTGATAATAGTTTTCTTATTTGTAGTTGCCATATACTCTATGGCGAGTTCATTGTCATCATTGAAGGAGTAAACAACTGTTATTTTCATCTCTCCTGAGTAGCCTTCTTCTCCGTAAGGGCTGACATATTTAAGAACAAGTGTGTGGTCATTCATTTGGAGGGCATCCCATACCTTTGCGTTAAAGCCTTTCTTTCCACCGTGTAATGAATTGGGACCATTGTTGACAAATAAATGATACTCTTTTCCTCCAATCTGAAATTTGCCTTTACAAATTCTGTTGCCATATCTGCCAATGAGTGTAGAAAGATAAGGCTCTGGAGAATCAATAACTTCCTGTATGTTGTCATGTCCTTGGATAACGTTGGCATGCTTTCCGTCTTTGTCGGGTACCATTATGGCAACAATTGCACCACCATAATTTGTAATGGCCACTTCGTTTCCCTGTTTATTGCGTAGTATATACAAATCTGTTTGTTTGCCGTTGATGGAGGTTTGGAAGTCCTCACATCTCAAGCCACAAAGATTTTCTGTTTCTGTTGTGTTTGTCATAAGAATAAGGTTTTAGTTACTTTATATTGCAAAGTAAATGAAAAAAAACGAATAGGACAAAATCTAGAAAAGAAAATCGAATCCGGACAAGGTTAAAAACTTTTAATGCAACAGCAAATGAACGAAAAGAAAATTAGGTCAAATAATGAGCATTTGAATTATTTGGTGGGTGTAAAGAACATAATTGCCGACAGAATTTCTTAAATTAACCAAATGTAATATGCATAAATTTGCACAAATCATTTATTATATTTAATTTTGCAGCGGAATAAAAGAGAATATCCGGCTCTTTTTGTTGTGGAGAGGTTATTCCTTAGTGTTAACGGAGCCTACCAAATTTTGGCCCGTATTGGGGGCAAAATAAAATTCATCAATAATTTTAGTGATGATAACTTGAGGTGAAATGTAGCGAAATATGGATTGTTCACCATTGCTTCATTTTAGGCTCCAAAAATCAATAAGTATGACAAGAACATTAAAGATTGTATTTTTTGTATTATTTTATTTAGTATGCCCTGTCCGTTCGTGGGCAGAGAATTATACGAATATGTCCGAACCTGGAATGCAAGCATTCGATTGGGAACCTGTAATGCAGGCAATTATTCAAGTAGAAAGTGAAGGAAATCCTAAAGCTCAACGTGGAAATTCGTGTGGAGCGATGCAGATAACTCCCATATTGGTAGCGGAATGCAATGATATTCTGCGCAAACGTAAAAGCAAAAAGAGATTTACTTTGAGCGACCGTTTCAGTATAGAAAAATCAAAGGAGATGTTCCTGCTGATACAATCTTATTTCAATCCTCTCAACGATATCGAAAAGGCTATCAGATCATGGAATGGCGGATTGAAGTATAGTAAGAAGCGCACCCAGCGCTATTTTGAACGAGTGATGAGCCATTTGTTTTAATGGAGATGGGGACCCACCATTTGCAATGTATGAAAACCACCATTACCTTTTTTCTTATTGTTATGTTGAGTATGTCCGCAAATGGCCAGGATTCCTTGCGTCACCATGTATTGTTGGAAACTCAGATGGGTAATATATGTATTTCCCTTTATAATGAGACTCCTATGCACCGTGATAATTTTTTAAGGTTAGCAAAATCGGGCTTTTTTGACGGATTGCTTTTCCATCGAGTTATTTCTGGTTTTATGATACAGACGGGTGATTCAACTAGCCGACATTCCCATCCAGGACAGATACTCGGTGACTCACAAGAAGCATATAAAATTCCAGCAGAGATAAGGTATCCGCAATTCTTTCACAAAAGAGGAGCGGTGGGGGCAGCCCGTGAACCTGATACGGAAAATCCCGAAAAACAATCATCTATGTCCCAGTTCTATATAGTTTATGGACGGCGATTTACAGAGGATCAATTTGGTGCACTTCAAGATAGAATTTCTGCTTCCAATAAAAATTCTACGCCAATACCCCAAGATATAAAGGAATATTATCTCAGAAATGGCGGCACTCCGCATCTTGACGGACAATATACTGTATTTGGTGAGGTGGTAGACGGACTGGACGTAGTGCGGAATATACAATGGGTAGAAACCGATAGCAATGATCGCCCATTAGAAGACATTCGGATTATTCGGGCTATAGTTCTCAATTAGAAATCACAGCGGGCAACACTCATATCTCATATTCACTGTTATCATCGTATTTTCATTTGACTTCTCGTGGCTATTGGATAAGTGAGACGGCTATTTTGAAAACCTGTTTTTATGACGTGATTTGCGTGGGGATATGTTTCCGTATGAGTAAGGCGATAAGTTCTTTCCATGTGCAAATCCTCTGTATTTTGCCCAACGAACACGAATATTCTCGACGTACTCGACCGTTTCGTTCCCTCGCATATACCCGTGTTTTACGATAGGGTCACGAAAGTATTCTGGCTGACTGAGTTTTAATACATATTCCGATACGTCAGACCATTTGTGGGCATTTCGTCCGTTTTTTCGGGCAAGTTCCATCGCATCACGGATATGAAAAAATCCGCCATTGTAACTCGCCAATACATATAGTTGACGCTCATAAGAATCTGGAATATCCTGGAATTTTTTGTTGAGAAGTGCAATGTATTTGGTGGCGGCAGCGATATTTGCTTCTGGGTCGTATATATCAGAGGTACTCAAGCCGACAATATTAGCTGTTGCGGGCATGATTTGCATCAGTCCACATGCACCAGCCCATGATTTTGCATTTTTGTCGAAGGCTGATTCTTGGTAGCATTGGGCAGCAATTAACCGCCAGTCCCATCGGACAACTGACGCGTATTTTTGGAAAAGGCCATCATACACAGAGATGGTTCCTTTAGATGCGTTAAGCATTGGGGAATAGACACGACGAGATACACTTTGAGAAGAGAAAAGATATTGTTCCTCTTTTTTTATTTGTGCAATCATATTGGGATGATACCATCGGTTGAGGGTGTCGGCCAAATCGGCATTGTTCTCATTAACAACCCAAGATGTATGGAGTGAATCAATCGCATAACCACAATGTCTAACACCGGAAATATTCTGCGCTAATTGGTAGGCAATGACATCGCCATCCCCATCTTTGAGCTTTTTTAGCATCTCTGCGGTATCTTTACATACTTCCACACGTAAAGATACACCTATCTGTTGGGCAAACTGTTGGCATAACAAAAATTGGGTGCCCATACCTTTCCCGTGGTAGTCAAAATAAGTATCAGGACCATTCATAGTAAGCATTATCATTTCACCATTGCTTTGAATGTCTGCAAATGAGAAATTCTCGGGTGGTGTTACATTATCATTTCCCTGCTCTATAGCCTCTCCCCACGGTGTTTTCTTCACGAATTTGCTTTCCGTGCAGCCGAAAAATACCGCAAGGAATAGAAATATGTATGTATGTACAATACGCATAATAAACAAAGTTACTTTATTTTTTGCTTACATCATTAGAAATATCTACTTTTGTTATCGTATTTATCGATATTTCTCAAAGTCCTCAATTTGGGGGAGCAAGGAAGAATCATATTGAATCAGAAGGAGGAACTTTTCGTCAAGTTGATAAAGGCTTTAATTTATATGATACAAAATGAGACATTGACTACAAATGGCTTTAATTTAGAAGATATTCTAAACCCAAACATCCGTCTTGTAACCGATAGACAACAAGATATTCGTGCATGTGGTAAATGGGATAAAGATACTATTTTTCTTGACAATAATGAGAATCCTTACAATATAGATTATTGTAATAGGATGTCTGCTTCCCACCCTGTACAATTGTTGCGCAGAATTGGCGAACAGAAACATCTGAAAGAAGAGAATATCTGTATCGGAACGAGTATTGAGGAATTTATAGATATCCTTTATCGTTGTATGTGTCGGGCAAATGTAGACAATGTGGTAGCAGTCGAGCCAACAGAAAATCCATACAGACGGTATGCCGAAATAAATGCAGTGGAGTACAGAAAAGTATTGCTGGACAATGATTTTCAAGTGACCGCTACACAAATTCTTGATAAATGCGACAACCATACGAAGATAATCTGGTTGAACTCTCCAAATAATCCAACCGGGAATGTATTGGATTTGGATGAGATAAGGTTAGTGCTTGATTTATTCAGAGGAATTGTTGTTGTTGATGAAACATATATAACATTCTCTTCAAATCATGGATTTATGAATTGTTTATCAAAATACCGAAACTTGGTGATACTCAATAATGTATGCAACGAATGGGGTAGTGCTGGACTAGGAATTTCTGCTGTTTTTGGCGCAGACGATATTGTGGAGAATATCAGAAAGGTACAATCAATTCCCAATATCAGTACCATTAGTTTACAATATGCTATAAAACAGTTGGAAAATTTGTATGATATTGGGCGATGGCAAAAATCAGTTCTGATAGAGCGACAACAAGTTATGAACGCTTTTAGCTTATTACCTTTTTGCATAAAGGTTTATCCGACGGAAGCTAATTTCTTTTTAGTAAAAATGCTCAATGCGCAGAAAGTGTACCAATATTTGCTACATCATAACATACTTGTCCGTGATTGCTCTAGTCTACCTATGTGTAAAGATTGTTTAAGAATTACCATTGGAACAAAAAATCAAAACAATGCTATGCTATCCATATTGAGACAATTATAAGGCGTATTCTTTATATTCCGCGCCTTTACTAGTGTCTCTATTTTAACGGGTAATGTATAAGTGGTCATAAAAACTTGGTACGATTTGTGAAATATAATCCGCAAATCATACCAAATTATATTTTTCGCCGTCACTAAAGACGTATTACACTTTTGACACCTTTCACTGTCTTTATTTTCTTCAATAGCGAATCAAGACGTTGTGTTCCTTCTATTTGTACGACAAGATTGCCACTGAACAATCCGTCATGGCTGTCAATATTGATTGAACGCATTACGATTTTCTCCTCTTTAGAGATGATGCTTGTTATGTTGTTGACAATACCAATATCATCGTTGCCAACAACTCTCAAAGTAATATTGTATTGCGATGTGCCCTTTCCACTCCATTTCGCCTTTACTATTCTGTATCCGAATCTTTTCCGCAACTCCGGCGCATTGGGGCAATTTTGACAATGTACTTTTATTCCGCCTGTGACGGTGACAAATCCAAATATAGGGTCTCCAAAAATTGGATGGCAACATTTCGCCAGTGAATAGTCTACCCCCTTTAGATTTCGGTCAATGACCAATACGTCTTCGCCACCTTTTGTACCTTCGTCGTTGACGGTTTCAAAATTGAAATCTTCTGCGGAACGAGTTATCACTGTTTTTACACTCGTTTCTTCATTGCGAACCTCAATATACTTGTCTATGATGTTGTTGATGTCCAGTTTCTCATCTGCCAACTGTTTGTAGAAATCAGACATTTCCTTTATGCCCAATTTTTTTATCATGTGTGACATTGTACTCTCATCGATTTCGATCTTACGATTTTTGAGTTTTCTTGCCAACATTTCTTTAGCGTAAAGTCCGTCTTTAACTTGCGTTTCTTTTAGGGCTAAACGTAATTTGGCTTTTGCACGGCTGGTCTTCACAATGTTCATCCAGTCTTGTTTGGGCTTTTGATTGTTTTGGGTGATGATTTCTACTTGATCACCAGAATGCAAGACCTCGCGTATGGGCACATTTTTACCATTGATGCGTCCTCCGACACACTTGTTGCCGATGCCAGAGTGTATATGGTAAGCAAAATCTAGAATCGTTGCACCTTTGGGAAATTTGAATAAATCACCCTTGGGAGTAAACACAAAAACCTCATCCTCATACAGATCCATCTTAAACTGATCCATCAGTTGTACGTCATCATTGGTTTCCAATGCGCTACGGATGTTGCCAAGCCATTCGTCAAGCCCAGCCTCACCTTTGATACCTTTGTAGCGCCAATGGGCGGCAAGACCACGTTCCGCAATCTCGTCCATACGTTCTGTTCGTATCTGAACTTCCACCCACTTGTTTTCTGGACCAAGAACCGTAATATGTAGACTCTCATATCCATTTGATTTAGGAACAGACAACCAGTCCCTCAAACGTTTTGGGTTGGGTTGATACATATCCGTAATCATGGAATATGTTTGCCAACACAACATTTTCTCTTTGTCTATGGGAGAGTCTATAATGATACGTATGGCAAAAAGGTCATATATACCTTCGAATCCACATTTCTGTTTCTTCATCTTTTGCCATATGGAATGGATACTTTTTGTTCGCCCTTTGACATGGCAATGTATCCCCATCTCGTCCAATTTCTCCTTGATAGGAGTGATAAATCGATCTATATAGAAGTCACGAGCCCGCTTTGTTGTATTTAGTTTTTCCTTGATCATATAGTAGGCATCATGTTCAAGGTATTTCAAACTGAGATCTTCAAGTTCGCTTTTTAGTTTGTACAATCCTAATTTATGGGCCAATGGAGCGTATAGGTAACTGGCTTCCTCTGCTACGCGATGACGCGCCTCCTCATTGTTTACATCACGTATTTGCCGCATCAGATTAACTCTATCGGCAATCATTATCAATATTACTCGGAGATCTTCAGCGAAAGATAGAAGAAGGTTTCTGAAATTCTCACTTTCTATAATAGGATTTTTGCTATATAGTTCGTGAATGCGTACTAGTCCATGGATAATTTGTGCTACACTTTGTCCATATTCTTTTCGTACATTTTCTTCTGTAGTATTGCCACAGACAATGCTATTGTACAGAAGTATTGCCAGGATACAGTCGCGCTTCATGCCGATTTCTTCATATTCCAGCATTGCAGTTTGGAAACTCAACAATATCGGGTTCAACCCAAACAAATCTCGTTGTATTTGGTTGTTTTTGATTTCAGAAGAGAGTTGTATCTTCAGTTTCTTTTCGTCGTCAGCATGCAAAGAGTCATGGAGTACTTCTTTGAGCCGTTTTGCTATGGCAACAATTTCGCGGCCTTCCTCAGTTGTAAACTTGAATTTTTCTTCCATACCACTAATGTTTGATGTTAATTATCAGACAAAGTTACAAAAAATACCGCGATTGTTTCGTGTTTAAGGAAAAAGTATTTATTTTTGTATCATAAACCCGTAAATATGTCATTCAAAACTATCTAACTATGTTGACAGAACAAGATTTTAGTCAGATTTCCTCGCGAGGTATTACGGCCCAACAGGTGGAACAGCAATTGAAACAAATCGCACAAGGTTTTCCGTTCCTAAAAATTGAATCGGCCGCTGCAGTAGGAAATGGTATCGTATCTCTCAATGAAAGCGAGCAAATCCGTTTTCTAACGGAATGGAGCGAATACACCTCTACAGAAGGTCATCGCATTGTAAAGTTCGTTCCTGCAAGTGGGGCTGCTAGCCGTATGTTCAAGAATCTTTTTTCCTTCTTGACCGCCGATTACGATGAACCCGTAACAGAATTTGAACATACGTTTTTCGATAATATCAAGAAATTTGCGTTCCATAAAGAACTTTGCAACAAATGCAAGGAAAATAAGGGCAAGGGTATTTGCAAACTGATCGATGGAGGAGAGTATAAACCTGTTGTAGCCAATTTACTTGAGAAAGAAGGACTCAACTATGGAGCACTTCCTAAGGGTTTATTGCTTTTCCATAACTATGAAGATGGTCCGCGTACACCCATGGAGGAACATTTGGTGGAGGCCGCGCTATATGCAAATTGTGAAGGGCATGCCTATATCCATTTCACTGTTTCCCACGATCACCTTGAGCTATTTAAGAAAAAGGTTGAAGAAAAGAAGCACAAGTATGAGGAAGCCTATAATGTAAAACTTCATGTATCCTTTTCAGAACAAAAGCCAAGTACAGATACGATAGCTGCCAATCCAGACAATACTCCTTTCCGAAATGAGGATGGTAGCCTTTTGTTCCGTCCCGGAGGACATGGAGCCTTGATTGAAAATCTCAATGACATTGATGCAGATGTGATTTTCATCAAAAATATCGACAATGTTGTACCCGACCGCCTTAAAAATGAAACCGTCACCTACAAGAAACTCCTTGCTGGTATTCTTGTGCATTTGCAAGCTACGTCATTTATGTACCTGACATTATTGGACACAAAGGCCTATACCCACGAGCAACTGGAGGAGATTAGCAATTTTTTGGAAGAGAAATTGTGTTGTAAAGCTCCCAAAAATCAAGAAATGCCAGAAGCCGAGTTAGCAGAATATCTCCACAAAAAACTCAACCGACCGTTACGTGTATGTGGAGTCGTTAAGAATGTTGGTGAACCAGGTGGCGGCCCATTCTTGTGCTATAACCAAGACGGAACAATCAGTCTCCAAATTTTAGAGTCCAGCCAAATAGACAAGAACAATGAAGAGTATGTGAAGATGTTCAAGGAAGGGACTCATTTTAATCCTGTTGATCTTGTTTGTGGAACCAAAAATTACAAAGGGCAATCTTTCCATCTTCCCGACTACGTAGACAAATCAACGGGCTTTGTCAGTTCAAAGAGCAAAAACGGGAAAGATTTGAAAGCGCTGGAACTTCCAGGACTATGGAATGGAGCTATGAGCGATTGGAACACTATCTTTGTAGAGGTACCCATCACTACTTTCAATCCCGTCAAAACAGTAAATGATTTGTTGAGAGATCAGCATCAATAGCATGTAAATGAGACTATTGATTGCATCATAGTCTTCTATATACTCCTACGTTAGGTTTGTCGCGAACTTACTATTTTATGACAGTATCTAACGTAGGCTTTCCTTAAATATACATTCTGCAAACTATGTTTTTTGTGATTAAACCATGACAAAAGCACTGACCCTTTATGAATTGAATAACATCGTTTCCGAATGTATTCGTACTTCATTACCTAATTCCTATTGGGTGGATGCCGAATTGTCAAGTGTAAGAGAGGTTGGGGGACATTGCTATATGGAATTGGTTCAAAAAGATAGCGTTAGTCGTACTCCCATCGCCAAAGCATCAGCAATTTGTTGGAGAAATTCATGGAACTTTCTTCGGTTAGATTTTGAGCGTATCACTGGACAACAATTTAGAGCGGGGATTAAGGTTATGCTCAATGTTAATGCAAATTTTCATGAGGCATTTGGCTTTTCTTGGATTGTATCTGATATCAACCCCGAATATACAATCGGCGATATGGTACGTAGGAGGAATGAAATCATCAAGAAACTAAAGGAAGAAGGTATTTTTGACCTACAGAAGGAACTATGCATACCAATGTTTGCACAACGCATAGCTGTCATTTCCAATGCTGGTGCGGCAGGATATGAAGACTTTTGCACTCACTTGAGAGAAAACAACAATAATTTTTCTTTCGATGTACATCTTTTTCCGGCAATTATGCAGGGGGAGCAGGTAGAAACAAGCGTTATTGCTGCTCTCAATCGGATTTTTGAACAAGTTGAAAATTATGATGTAGTTGTTATTATTCGCGGTGGCGGAGCGACAAGCGACTTGACAGGTTTTGATACCTTAGAATTGTCCGAGAATGTAGCCAATTTCCCATTACCTATAATTACAGGTATCGGACACGAGCGTGATGAGAGTATTGTAGATATGGTCGCAAACACACGTGTGAAAACGCCGACTGCTGCGGCTGCCTTATTGGTCGATAATCTACAAAACGTGTGGGCGCGCATTGAAAAGGCAGATGCTTCGTTACGACAACGAGCACGCTATATCTTGGGGGTCGAGCAAAGTCGCATTCTTCGATTATCTGAAAAATTACCCATATTGGGCAATACCTACATTTCGCGCAAGGAAGTTGAACTGAAAAGTTGTTATACTGCTTTGAAAAACGCAGTCATTCGTCAGACCCTTTTGTCTGTGCGGAAAGTGGATGGCATACAAGAAGCCTTAAGGATAAGTTTCCGCCAATGTATATCACATGAGTATCAACATCTACTTTTGCTTGAAAAACAAGCAAATTTGCTTGACCCCAAGCAACTGCTCAAACGTGGGTATAGTATAACGACACACAAAGGGAAAATTCTGACATCATCTAGACAACTGAAGGATGGTGATATTTTGGAAACGACTTTTGCGTATGGTAAGGCAAGATCAATAATACAAAAATGATAATTTTATGAAAAAAGAACCATTGAAATACGAGGAGGCTATGGCTCAATTGGAGACAATTGTAAATAAAGTGGAAAATGGCGACATGGGACTGGATGATGTTTGCGAAAGTCTCAAAAAGGCTCAGACACTTATTCGATTGTGTAAGGCAAGGCTTGCAAGGACACAAGAAGAACTGGAAAAGATGTTGAAGGAGGACGATAAATCTTCGGAATAAGTAGGATGTACCTTATAAATCCGGGTGTATTTTATGTTCATCCCATATATTTTGCGTACTTTTGCAAAGGAAGAAGAAAGCAAAGTGTATAGATTCTATAGAAATTATGAAAATAATGAAATATTACCCGTATAAACGATTCCTATTGTTCTTTCTTATGGCGATTGTCTCTGTATCATATGCACAAACGCCCAAATGGCAGGACCTTTATAAAGTAAAGAAAAAAGATACCATTTATGGCATCGCCCATAAATATGGAATTACTGTAGAAGAACTACAGAAAGCCAATCCTAACTTGAGTGAATCGGGTTACGTCTTGAAAAAGGGGGAGCAGTTGCTCATACCGTATCCGTCTCCTATACAGCCGAAACCATCAATTCCATCTTCCAACGCAGTCACAAAGTCAATAGATGATGGCGTTATACATATTGGAGTGATGTTACCATTACATAATGACGATGGAGACGGTCAGCGCATGGTAGAGTATTATAGGGGATTGCTGATGGCTTGTGATAGCCTGCGTGATAAAGGTATAAGTACAAAAATTCACGCTTGGAATGTGCCCATTGATGCTGATGTACGCCAAACACTGCTTGAAGAAGGTGCCTCCAATTGCAATATTATTTTTGGCCCTTTATATTCCAAACAAGTGAAACCGTTGGCTGATTTCTGCAAAACGTATGGCATCCGCATGGTAATACCTTTTTCCATTACAGGCAACGACGTAGCCACAAATACACAGATTTTCCAAGTTTACCAATCAGTAGATAAAACCACAGAGTCATCCATTAGTGCCTTTATGGAAAGGTTTCCACACTGCCATCCTGTTTTTATAGATTGCAATGATACTACGAGTCGTAAAGGTTCATTTACTTTTGGATTACGAAAAAGACTTGATGCAAAGGGCATTAAGTATAGCATTACGAATCTTAAATCCTCGGAGGAGAATTTTGCTAAGGCTTTCAGTGGGGGAGTACGAAATGTCGTCATATTGAATACTGCTCGATCTCCTGAGCTCAATATTGCTTTGGCAAAGATAGACGGACTCAAGACCGCCTATCCTCAGATGCAGATTTCAATGTATGGATATACAGAGTGGCTAATGTATACAAAGGTCTATTTAGAGTACTTTTATAAATACGATACTTATATTCCTACAACGTTTTACTATAACCCTTTATCAATTCGCACTAAAGGTTTGGAGAATGCCTATCGTAAGTGGTTTCACCAGGACATGCGTGCCGCGCTCCCTCGTTTTGCCATTACCGGATACGATCATGGACGTTTTTTTATAGAGGGTGTTCATAAGTATGGCACAAGTTTCTGTGGAACTAAGGGACAAATTGACTATAGTCCTATTCAGACCCAACTTAAATTTAGACGTGTGGGAAACGGCGGCATGCAGAATATTAGTTTCATGCTTGTTCATTATAAACCGAACCGCTCCATGGAGTCTATAAGTTATTGAAAGTGAAAAATATGAATAAATTGAAAGTCCTCATTTCTATCTTTCTCTTGGGAATTACAATGAAAATGACGGGACAAATAGGGCAACATCGAAATGATTTTTCCATAGGGGCAAATGCCGGATATGCATTAAGCAATGTCGGATTTACCCCCAAGGTCACACAGAATATGCATAAAGGAACAACCTTTGGATTCTCCACTCGATATGTATGCGAAAAGTATTTCAAGACCATATGTTCTATTTATGCGGAAGTCAACTACACACAAATGGGTTGGAAGGAGAATATCCGTGACACAAAGAATCAGCCTGTACTGAATACGTCAACTGGAATTGCGGAACAATATGAAAGAACACTAAATTATCTACAGATTCCTATCTTCGCCCATTTGGCGTGGGGTCGAGAAACTCATGGCTTTCAGTTCTTTTTTCAGGCTGGTCCGCAGTTCGGCTTTTTGCTGAGCGAAAAAACGGTAACCAATTTCAATTTTGCCGATAGAAATGTTACAGATAGAGCGAGCCAAGTGTGCGCACAAGACACGATGTCTGTCGAAAACAAATTTGACTATGGTATCGCAGCCGGGTTGGGTGTCGAATATACAATTCCGAAGGTCGGACACTTTATTTTGGAAGGTCGGTATTACTATGGACTGGGTAATATATATGGCGATTCGAAAAGAGACTACTTTGCGAAATCCAACAATAGTGCAATTGTGGTCAAACTGACCTATTTGTTTGATATAACAAAAAGCAGAAAACCATAGTGACTATTGCTTGCAATAGAAAAATTTATTAACTAAAATATTTGTTTATGTTTGAAGGACAACCAAAAGGTCTTTATGCGTTGGCGTTAGCCAATACAGGTGAGCGATTCGGTTACTATACGATGCTTGCCATTTTCACCCTTTTCATGCAGGCAAAGTTCGGATGGACAGAGTCACAAGCCGGACAGGTATACGCTATCTTCCTCGCTGTTGTATATTTTGCCCCTCTTATAGGTGGTATGGTTGCTGATGCCATTGGATACGGAAAATGCGTTACTATCGGTTTTGCAACAATGTTTCTCGGATATTTGGGTTTGGCTATCCCCACGGGTGCGGATACAGTAGGTTTAGTATCCATGTTTGCAGGATTGGCATGTGTATCTGTGGGTACAGGACTATTCAAAGGAAATCTACAAGTATTGGTGGGCAACCTATACGATGATCCCAAGTATTCTTCTCGTCGTGACTCTGCTTTTAGCCTGTTTTATATGGCCATCAACATCGGTGCCATGTTTGCGCCCTCAATGGCGAAATGGATTACCAATGTATACTTGTCAGGGTCAGGTTTTGAGTATAGTGCAGCCAATCAAGATCCCAAATACCTTGAGGCACTATATGGTGCATATGGCCTATGTTTCGGTGTGGCCTGTGTGTCTCTTGTCATATCTGCCATTATATATTTTGCTTTCCGAGGATGGTTCAAGCATGCCGATGTTACAGCGAAGCAGGCTAAAGAAATGTCTGTAGAAGTGGAGACACTTACTCCTAAACAGACCAAGGATCGTATAGTTGCTTTGTTGCTTGTTTTTGCTGTGGTAATTTTCTTTTGGATGGCCTTCCATCAGAATGGATCAGCTCTAACGTTCTTTGCCAAGAAGTATACTAACTTGACGGTCTCTGGACCTATGAGAATAGGCTTCAATATATTCAGTCTGTCGCTTGTTGCCATTGCTGTGTATACAGGTTTTGCAACATTCCAGTCTAAATTGATGAAGAATCGCATCATCTGTGGAGTGGCAACCGTTATTCTTTTAGGAGGTGCCTATTTCTTGTATGCAGCGATGGAAAATCCCACCAATGCGCAACCATCAGACTTCCAACAATTCAATCCCTTCTTTGTCGTCGCTTTGACACCATTTAGTATGGCATTCTTTGGTGCATTGGCCAATCGTGGTAAAGAAGTAAGTGCACCGACACGTATCGCATGGGGTATGTTAGTCGCTGCATTGGGATTTGGTGTCATCACCTTGGCTTCAAAGGAACTTATCTCTCCGATGGATTTGAAGGAAGGTACTCAAAGTATCTTGTCGCCGGGATGGTTGATTTCCACCTACTTCACGTTAACGTTGGCGGAGCTTCTACTTTCTCCCATGGGTATATCATTTGTTTCCAAGGTAGCACCTCCCAAATACAAGGGATTGATGATGGGTGGATGGTTTGTTGCCACAGCCATTGGAAATTACCTAAGTTCTATCCCGTCGATGTTGTGGAATAGAATTCCTCTGATGTACAACTGGGGCATACTTATTGCTCTCTGCCTAATTAGTGCAATAGTTATGTTTGCCCTATTGAAAAAACTTAAAGAAATGACTGCGTAAGTTCTCAACGTAGGCAATCCTATTGTGAGGGGAAGCACATAATGGGCTTCCCCTCAATTCTACTAACCATTTTACGCCCTATCCACAACTATGAAATCCATCCTAATAATCATCATATTATTTACACATGCTTTATCATGTATCGCACAGAAAGATAGGAAATGGGAAACCTATTTCAAAGAGGTATGTAGTATGGAAGATGCGGAAAGCGAAACGTGGGAGAACGCCTACGAGCAGTTGTGCGAACTTGAAGAGAATAAGATAGATCTCAACAAAGCTTCAAAAGAAGAGTTGGACAAACTATTCTTTCTGACATCAACCCAAATAGAGGAGATAAGCGAATATTTGTATTGGCATGCTCCACTACATACGATGGGAGAATTAGCAATGATAGAATCGCTTGAGCCAGAACGAAGACAATTATTGGAGTGTTTCGTATATCTCGGTAATGATGCTGACAAAGAAAAATATCCGTCACTAAAGAACATTCTAAAATATGGGAAACAGGAAGTTGTTTTCACGGGTAACGTTCCGTTGTACGACCGAAAAGGAGACAAAAGCGGATATACAGGGTACAAATACAAACACTGGTTGAAATATTCGTACAAGTTAGGCCAATATTTCCAAATGGGTCTGGTCGGGTCTCAAGATAGCGGTGAGCCCTTTTTTGCAGGATGCAACAAGTGGGGGTATGACTATTATTCATTTTATGCAGTAGCACGAAATCTTGGGCGCGTGAAATCATTGGTAGTCGGGCGTTACAAAGTTCGCTTCGGTATGGGACTAGTGATGAATACTAATTTTTCTTTTGGAAAAATATTTGCATTGTCTTCACCGAATATAGGAAATTCCATTTCACCGCAAACATCACGTTCCGAGTCGGCCTATTTACAAGGATGTGCGACAACTATCAATATACTAAAAGGATTGGACATGACTGCCTTTTTCTCCTTACGAAAAAAAGATGCGACCTTGGACGATGAGGGTAACGTCACAACACTAGTAACGTCCGGTTATCATAGAACAACATCAGAAATACAGAAAAAACACAATACTAGTCAGATGGTTACAGGTGGAAACCTAAGATACTACAACCGTGGATTTCACATAGGTTCCACTTATATTTTTTCTTCCTTTAACAGAACCCTTGCACCAAATACGGAAAGTGCGTTTCGCAAATACAATCCATCAGGGAAATACTTTTGGAATGTGGGGATTGATTATGGGTATCTTTGTCATAAATTCTCATTTGACGGCGAGACAGCCACAGGAGATTGTGGGGCAATCGCAACAATACATCGTCTTACCTATCAACCGATTGGAGAGTTGAATATCACAGCCATTCAGCGTTTCTATTCCTACAAATACTATTCACTATTTAGCCAAAGTTTTAGCGATGGAGGTAAAGTTCAAAATGAGAGCGGTCTTTATGTAGGCGCTGTATGGACTCCCAGTGCGACATTGACCCTGAATGCATATACGGATTTCTCCTATTTCGCGTGGCCACGTTATCAAGTGTCAGGTGGTTCTCACTCTTGGGATAATTTCTTGTCGTTGGCCCTCAAGAAAGAGAGATTAGCCTTTCAAGTACGCTACCGATTTAGAATGCGTCAATATGACGATGCAGATACACATCTATTCTATCGTCACGAACACCGTGCAAGAACCTCAGTAAGTTTCGTTTTGAACCGAGTATCTATACAAACGCAGGGTGATGTTGCTTATGTGGACGACAAAAACAGTTTCGGTTGGATGCTTACGCAAAATGTGGGTTATTCTTGGTCAAAATTGTCCTTGTCTGCTCTATTGGGCTATTTCAACACGGATGACTACTATAGCAGACTCTATTCCTATGAAAAAGGGACATTGTACGGTTTCAGTTTCCCGTCGTTCTACGGACATGGGATTCATTATTCTATATACGGACGTCTTGATATAACTAAAAACCTAATGTTCATCTGCAAATTGTCAACTACTGACTATTTTGACCGGAACAAGATTTCCAGTTCGTACCAACAGATAGACCATTCTTCAAAGTCTGATTTGGATATTCAGGTTAGATGGAAATTTTAATGAAGGAGGCTCTCATACCTTATAGGTATGTTTGGAAGAATAATTATGCATCCTAGAATATTTGACGTGGTCTTATACAAGGGCTTTGTACTGACACTACAAAGGCCTTGTACCGTTGATACAAAGGCTCTGTACAGGTAGTACAAAGCCTTTGTACGAATCGGCCTTTGTTGCCGGTTGAAAGTAATTTTAGGAACTACCCGTGTCAGAAGTATTTGACAAGAATTGCTGTATTTTTATGACAAAACTTTCTTATAGAAAAAATTTGCAGTTCGGTATAAATTGAGTAGTTTTGCATTTCGTAGTAAAAGCATTACCATATTATATTATGTATAGAACAAACACATGTGGCGAACTGCGTCTTTCTGATGCTGGAAAAAATGTTACATTGGCAGGATGGGTGCAGCGCGTGAGAAAAATGGGAGGTATGACTTTTGTCGACCTTCGTGATCGGTATGGCATTACGCAATTGGTGTTCAATGAGTCTGACAATTGCAGTCTTTGCGAAAAGTCAAATGGACTTGGACGCGAGTATTGTATACAGGTAGAAGGAGTTGTCAGTGAGCGCGAAAGCAAAAACGCTAATCTACCGACAGGTGATATAGAGATTTTGGCAAAGTCATTGAACATACTTTCTGTCAGTGCTACACCACCTTTTACCATAGAAGACAATACCGATGGCGGAGATGACATCCGTATGAAATATCGTTATCTAGACTTGCGTCGCTCATGTGTGCGGAAAAATTTGGAACTGCGGCACCGTATGACGATACTGATACGCAATTTCCTTGATGCGCGCGAGTTTATTGAGGTGGAAACCCCTATTCTAATTGGAAGTACTCCAGAAGGCGCACGAGATTTCGTTGTACCTTCTCGTATGAATATAGGCCAGTTCTATGCATTGCCACAGAGTCCGCAGACACTAAAGCAATTGCTTATGGTCAGTGGTTTCGACAGATATTTCCAGATAGCCAAATGTTTCCGTGATGAGGACTTGCGTGCAGACCGCCAGCCTGAGTTTACCCAGATTGATTGCGAAATGTCGTTTGTCGATCAGGACGATGTCATAGATTTGTTTGAAGACATGGCTCGCCATCTTTTCAAGGAAATTCGCGGAGTGGAATTACCCAAGTTGCAGCAGATGACATGGCATGAGGCAATGAAACGTTTTGGTAGTGACAAGCCGGATTTGCGCTTTGGAATGGAATTTGTCGAACTGAAAGATGCATTCACAGGCAAGGGTAGTTTCTCTGTGTTTGACGAGGCTGCATACATTGGTGGAATTTGTGTTCCCGGATGTGCCGAATATAGTCGTAAGCAACTCAATGAGTTGACAGACTTTGTCAAGAGACCACAGATTGGTGCCAAAGGTCTTGTGTATATAAAATATAATACCGATGGTACAGTGAAGAGTAGCATTGACAAATTCTATTCACCAGAGGAATTGGCCGAAATCAAGCAAACAATGGGTGCTAAGGATGGCGACCTTGTGCTGATACTTAGTGGTGACAATGCCAACAAAACTCGTATACAACTTTGTTCCCTTCGTCTAGAAATGGGCGAACGGCTAGGTTTGCGTGACAAAAATACATTCAAATGCTTGTGGATTGTGGATTTCCCCTTGTTCGAGTGGAGTGACGAGGAACAACGACTTATGGCAACACATCATCCCTTTACAATGCCCAACCCTGACGATTTACCACTTCTTGATGAGCATCCCGAAAAGGTAAGGGCAAAGGCTTACGACTTTGTGTGCAATGGCATTGAGGTCGGCGGTGGCTCTCTTCGTATACACGATACACAGTTGCAAGAGAAAATGTTTGAGGTACTTGGTTTTACCAAGGAGCGTGCCGAGGCCCAATTTGGATTTTTGATGAACGCCTTTAAGTATGGTGCTCCTCCTCATGCCGGTCTTGCTTTTGGTCTTGATCGTTTTGTTAGTATACTGGCTGGCCTTGACTCCATACGTGACTGCATAGCATTCCCTAAGAACAATAGCGGGCGCGATGTCATGTTGGATGCTCCTTCCGAACTAGATCCGAAACAACTTGATGAGTTGCGAATAAAGATTGACTTAAGTCAAGAAAAATAAGGATTTGTTGGCTTCTACCTAAAAAATCCTTGTTTTCTCTTTCGGAAAGTTGTTGGATTAAGTGAAAAAGTCGTATTTTTGCAAAAGATTTATGTTGGTAAAGACCAACAAAACAGATTTATAACAAATTATGACAGAAAAGAAGACGACAACAAAAAGAAATGCTACTGCCAAGACCGCTACTGCAACTAAGAAAGTAGCAGCCAAGAAGGCAGAACTCATCGTCAATGCTGAGAGCGTGGGTTTCCGTGCTGGTGATGTTTATCAGACACTTGCAGCCGCAGGTAAAGCAATGAGCGTTGCAGAAATCGCAAAATCAGCAAAGATTAGCAAAGAGGAAGCATATCTGGGTATCGGATGGCTCTTCAAGGAAGGTAAAGTTAAGGATGAGAACGAACTCATCGCATTGGCTTGAAACTAAATTTCCACACATACTAAGGAGAGAGTTGTAGTACGCAGTGTGCATGCAACTCTCTTCTTTGTTTATATGGACTACGAGTACACCATATGTCATATTCTTGAGGAGGCTGGCAATAGAGGTTTGTCAGTCCGCAAAATTGCGTTGCACGTATTCAACGCGAACAACACGTTGTTTAAGGAAACTACATACGAGGAAATATATACCATAGTGAGCCGTTACTTGAACCATAGTGTCCGCTGCAATAATTCTATGATAAAGCGTGCTTCGCGGCGTGGTTACTACTGTCTCAATGATAGCGCGGATAGTATTCGACAACAATTTCTGAATTTCTCAAATTGTGAAGAAAATTCACTTTCGGAAGAATATGACGAGAATACAATAGAAGGGGAGGATAATTACCCTTCCTTGTTTTTCGACGAGGGCTGAAATGTCCACAGATACGAATCATTCCTCTATTTCAGAGAGATTCGCGACAAATCTCTCTATCATATTACTTAAAGATTCAATAGGACAGTATGTGAAAAAACGTATGCATCGGAAGATTGTACGGAATGTTGCCAAAGTATTGCTTTGTATCAGCCCACTTTTGCCTTGTTTGAATAGTGCTTCCGTTGTGTTTGTAAAAACGCCTTTCAACAACTTATCCGCATAGACATCTGCATTGGGATCAGAAGATTGTATAAAAGGTATCTCGTCCTGTTCGAATTCAAACAAGGTTACAATAAGATTTCCCTCAAATTGAGCCATACGTTGTAGATGTAATTTTTGTAACCAGCGATCAAATTTTACAAAATCTACTTTTTGTCCTTGTGTTCTTAGGTATGCCCCAAGTTGGAGAAGTAGACGTAGGCTTATACCAAACGTGAGAATGTAGTGGCTATTGGACACTACAAGATCAAGGAGATGGAGGGTTTCAGTAGAGGTATCAATTGCGTGTATTTCGTTATCACGTATCTTGTCTAACCATTTATTAAGCAAAAAATTGCTTAAGCGGGGAGAAATATTCTCATAATTGTCATTGCCTTGTTGCGTATATTCATCAGCAATGTTTTTGATGATTGCAACAATGTTTTCTGGTATAGATTGTAAAAGGGTAGGGGATTGGAGACATTGACACAATATATCCTCTGTCTTTAATGCTTTTGCAAGCGCAATAACCTTTTTCCACTTGAACTCGGTCATTGGCTCAAGTGTTATACTGTCTGATAGCGCTCCATAACGTAGCAGTTTAAGAAAATTGCGTTGTATAATGTCCATATCGCAGCACTCCTTTTCTTAGCAATATTTTTTAGGAAATCTGAAAAGTATGCATCCTACCGTGCAAATCCCCAAAATGTAGGGATAATAGAGATATGGCATTATGTCGAGAGGATTGACCTTGGACAATCCCGCGGCCATTAGCATTTGGGCACCATACGGTATAATACCTTGCATACAGCATGAAAAGGTATCGAGTATACTAGCTATGCGTGCTTTGTTGAGACTAAACTGTTCTCCTATTTTTCTAGCGATTCCACCCATTGTGATGATAGCTACCGTATTGTTGGCTGTACATATGTCCACGATAGCGACAAGTATGCCGATAATCAGTTCTGCTCCTCTTTTGCTATGGATGTGCGATGTTGTCTTGCTTATCAAGTATTCGATACCCCCATTTTTGCGTACAATCTCAAATAGACCACCTGCAAGCATCGTGATGATGATAAGTTCTCCCATAGACATTATACCATCCCCCATGGAACTGAACCAGCCATAAAAATCATAGGATCTGTTGAGGATACCGATTGCGCCCGTTAGAATAATACCAATAGTCAAAACAACCATGACGTTCATTCCCAATACTGCAGCAATGAGAACTACGATATATGGCAGAACCTTCGTAAATGCAACTTCGGGAATGTTACCAAGGGTATGCGTATCCAATCCCATAAGTATATATATAGCAAGGACGATAATGGCAACTGGAATGACAATCAGTGAGTTGGCCTTAAATTTATCGTTCATCTTACAACCTTGCGTGCTTGTGGCTGCAATTGTGGTGTCAGAGATAAACGAGAGATTGTCGCCAAAGAAAGCTCCCCCTACTACAATGGCCACCATAAAAGATATGCTAGTGCCTGTAGAATGGGCTAGTCCTGATGCTATCGGAACAAGTGCGACAATCGTTCCTACGCTCGTACCTATAGAAATGCTTATAAAGCAGGCTGCAAGAAACAATCCTGCAAACAACATGTTATCGGGAAGGATGGTGAGCATCAGACTAACTGTGGCCTCGATGGCGCCCATTGCCTTGGCTGATGACGCAAACGATCCAGCCAGTATAAATATCCATAGCATCAGCATAATATTGCTTGTACTTGCGCCTTTGCTAAAGATGTCTATGCGTGTGGCCAGTTTCTCCTTTGAAGTCGTGGCAATGGCATAGATGCTTGACACAACAAATGCTACGCTAATGGGCATCTTGTAGAAATCGTGCGCAACAATCGATGTCACCAAATACAAAATTATGAAGACCACTAGAGGACTGAGCGCAAACAATCCTTTTTTATTACTCATTGACTGAATTTGAGTGAGTGTTTACAATTGTGTTCGACGATAGAAATCGACATTTTCTTTCGTCAGAAGTTCGATTGGCATATAGTTGACGGGTTGTACCTTTTTCTTGAGTACAATTGCTTTGAATAGTGTGTCTACACAACAAAAACCTTGTTGATATCCGTGCTGTGCAATTAGAAAGGAAATGCTACCCTGTCTTAGGCATTCTGCATTCCGCTCCACCATGTCGTACCCCATAATCTGTATGTCGCGACGATTGTTGCGTAAAAGGTATTCACCCACGATATGTGCCTTGGAATTGAGTGTAATGCAATGGTGTACATCGTGATGGGTATTAAAGAATGCTTTCAGTTGTGTGTCATATTCTGTTCTTGTACCCTTAAAGGGTAGACATAATTCTGAAATCTTCACTTGCGGAAAATGGTCATGCATGTAGTGGCGGAAACCTACTTCGCGGTTGGCCTGCTGCTTACTGGTAACATGTCCATCTTTCATGCGTTTGAGCAGCATAATTTCTTTCTCGTTGTATGCAACAAGCATTAATATTTTGGCCGCAAAATATCCGCTGCAGAAAGAGTCTTGTCCCCAAAAGGCGAGTGGACGGAGGTCTGGCATATAGGAGTCAAGGAGAATAAAAGGTATTTGTCTTTCATGTAACTTCTCGGTGAAGATCTTAGTTTCTTCTATCTCTATTGGTACGATAATGACACCTGCAAGATTGGCTTCAAGGCATTCAGTATACTTCTCCTTAAATGATTCATGATTGAATCTTTCATAATAGATGATTTTGACGTCGATATGAAAATCACGTCTCATTTCTTTGGCCTTGTTTATTCCTTGCTCAACTTCTTCCCAATAAGCCTCAGATTCGTGTAGAGGAAGCAAAGCGTAAAATATGTAAGACTTATTGTATGCCAAGGCGCTAGCATAAACATTGGGCTGATATTTCATCTCTTTTAGCGCCTTTTCTACTTTTTCCCTTGCTGGTTTAGAAACATTAGGTCTGTTGTGCAGTACTCGGTCAACAGTTCCGACAGATACGCCAGCTCTTTCTGCGATGTCTTTTATTCTGATTTTTTCCATTTGCTACTTTTCGCTAAAACATATGCAAATGTACAAATAAAATTTAGATTGTGCGAAAGCACAGCAATATTATTTGTGGGTTGTGCGTTTTGCACAATTCCAATATTATTCTGCAATACCTGCTTCCGCCCATTGTCGCATGAGATTTTCACAGTCATGTAAAGCGGTTTCATAATCAACTTCATACTCTTTCGTGAGTAATATTGCAAGATCCTCTGCAGTGAAATCTTTGCCTTGTACATTCTTCCATAAATATGCGGAAGACTCGTTTGGGCATATTAAATTGCTAAAATCGATATTTTCCTTTCCTTCAGAAACAATTACGTCTTCTCCACAGACGTTACGAAGTGTAAATCCTTTTTTTACTTTCATAATAACAGTTATTTAATAGTATTGCAGTTGCCTTTTCATCGAACTAGATATTTCAACCAAATTCTTCTATAGAACGCCAAAAGATACCGCCGGATGGGTCGAAGTGACATCCACAATGCAGAATATATGCGCCATTTCAAACCATTGGTCTTCTCGAGAATATGGCTTCCATTGCGATAGAAACCGATAGCAAATGCTTTTATATTTTCCACTTCACACTCTTCTATGCCTAAATTTCCATCACCTTGCAAAATGATATGATGACCCTTGACTTTAATAATGCGATGCAGAACGAAATGCCCTGGTGAAATTTCTGCGAGTACAACATCACCAAGATTGGGATTCTGTGCCTTTGATAGCAAGGCCTTGTCACGGTTGTCTTCCAAGAAGGGTCGCATACTATATCCACGGAGTTTCAAGGTTACGGTATGTCCCTCATCAAGAAGACTTATGACTTCAGGCAAGAGTATGGCGTTGTCGTATCTTTTTTCTTTTGTTGTGATATGGTGTTGTGGCATAATATTGCTGCTTCGTTGTCGGGGCGGCAATGTAGTGTGTATATATCCGTCATCCCGATAATCTCAGATATTATATTACAAATATTGTCGAAGATGGGTTTATCCCATTTCATAGAGGAACATGTAGGTAGAAGTGAGGCGAACGCCTCAATGGGCCGCAACTTTTCTATTTTATTGGATGTTGCACGGTCAATGCGTGTAATCGCCCCAAGTCTTGCTTTGACATCTCTGTAACAAGGTGTTTTCCCGCTCCATGGAGAACCATAGATATATGCTCTGCCCTCTATAATACGGATAATGGGATTGTCATCGTTCATTAAATCGCAACCGGGGACATTCTTCATCCAAAGGTTAACATGCGTACTTTTTCCCGTTCCGCTTTTGGCTACAAAAGGGTATCCATATATCCCTTGTCTCACAAGTGATGCATGGATGAGAAGAGCCTTCTGATGACTTCCACGGAATGCGAAGATGAGCATAAGAGCATTACTTAAGCCGTAAGACCTCATGCCAAAATTGCCGTTTAGCGCACATTGACTGATTGTAAAATCCCTATTGGTTTGCAGTAAACAACAATTGTGGCCGGAAAGATCCTTGATGATGTATTGGTAGCCTTCATCTCTAATCTGATCCACAATAATATGGCCGTTTCCTGTGTCGAAATCTCTAATTCTTTCGCGTTTGCCTTTGGGTATTGGAGATAATGAGTCATCTACTGACAAGGAGAATAGTAGATTCTTAAAACCATATCGCCCCCCTTGTTGCTCGAAAGGCTGAAATGACGGAATGAGGTGCGTTCCATTGAGTGCACTTTCATAGAATTCTATTGATATGTAAAATTCTGCAATTCTATACAAATGTGATTCCGTCATTCTTCTTGCGTGGCTACCGTATGATGACAAATATGGATTACTTCATTCGTTTCTTACCGTCTTTTGATTTTCTGTCTTTGACGGGAATAAACTTCATCTCGCTTTCGTCTGGAGAAATAGAATTGTAACGGAACTCACTTTCTGTAACATACTTGATGTTGTAGTTACCTTTTGAGGTATAGCGGCGTTTGAGCGAAGTATATTTTTTTTCAGCTACTTTTCTTGAGGTCGCATAACCTGTGATACAAGTGGGGTGGGATACACCTTGGGATTTCAAGTAGTCACGAAATTGATAGGAATAGTTATCGCGACTATATAGAAATTTGCTTTTCGTATCAACCCAAGCGGTATCAATTTCTTCGATATTTGTAAAATATACCGTCGAGTCATTGAAGGTCGCAGCAAATCCATATACGTATAGTTTTGTGGGTTTGTTCAGCGCATAAGAAAGGGTTACAGATAGCGAAAGAACTCCAAGGAGTATGATTGATTTAACTTTGTTTCTCGATATATTCATCTTGTAAATTCTATTTATTGTCCTAAATATGCTTTTAGAATTTTGTTGTTAGTATTTTTGCGAAGTTTGCGTATTGCTTTTTCACGAATTTGCCTAACTCGTTCCCGAGTCAAGTCATACTTCTTACCTATTTCGTCCATTGTACATTCTGGTTGATCTATTCCATAGTAAGCTTCCAGGATATTTCTTTCTCGTTCATTGAGAATGCCCAGCGCTGTACGTATTTCTTCCTTAAGAGACTGAATAATAAGTTCATTATCGGTAGATCGGCTATCATCATTTGACAAAAGATCTATCAGATTGTTGCTATTTTCATTGTCCGCGATAGGGGCATCTATAGATATCTGCCTTGAATTGGCCTTAATCGCATCAAGAATTTTATCTTCTGACATACCCGCAGTTGAGACTATCTCGTCGATACTAGGACGACGCTCATTCTTTTGCTCAAAATCATTAAGTATTTTATTGATCTTGCTCGCAGAACCGACATGATTTGCTGGCATTCGTACAATTTTACTCTGTTCAGCAATCGCTTCCATTATACTTTGTCGAATCCACCATACCGCATAGGAAATAAACTTGAATCCTCGGGTTTCGTCGAATTTTTCTGCAGCCTTGATTAATCCAAGGTTACCTTCATTGATAAGGTCAGCCAAACTGATACCATAGTTTTGGTATTTTTTTGCAACCGAAACGACAAAGCGAAGATTTGCTCTTGTAAGTTTCTCGAGCGCTTTATGGTCACCTTCTTTGATACGTCGTGCCAATGCCACCTCTTCTTCAGGGGTAATCATTTCTTCCCGGCCAATTTCCTGAAGGTACTTTTCAAGAACTTCGCTTTCTCTGTTTGTTATTGAAGGTGTGATTTTGAGTTGTCTCATTTAGGTAATGTCGTATTTCATAATTGTTGTATTATGCAAATTTACTCCATTTATTTTTTATACACAAATAAATCATTCACTTAGTAATGTGAACAATTGATAGTTCTGACCCTACATTCGGATTTTTTATTCAAATGTGATAAGAAAAAAGTAGCGGAAGAAATTCCTTCCACTACTTTTTGCAAATTATATCTCGCTTGTGGTTTATTCATCTTGCAAAGGTACTGCAAACCATGCTTTTTTACCGCTTGGCTGCAATCCCTGTATGTAGAGAACGGGATCCTTACTGGTAGAGGCCTCTTTGACAGTAGTCTGCAAATCGTCTAGTGTCTTCATGGTCTTGTCATTGACTTTTTGGATAATGAAGCCTTTGTTGACACCGACATTCTTAAGTTTTCCGTTGTTTACCTTTATCACTTCCAGACCATACGTAATATTCAGTTGCCGCTTTTGTGCATCGGTAATTTCACGGAAATTCGCTCCAAGCACGTCGAGATCTGCCTTTTTGACAACTTGCGTATTGCCTTGTTCGTTTTTCAGAGTGATGGTCTTGGTCGTTTTCTTTTTATCTCTCAAATAAGTAACGGTCATCTTGTCACCAGGATGTTTCTTGGCAAGTATTTCCTGAAGTTCAGCAAACTTAGTCACTTGTTTGCCATCTGCCCCGACGATAACATCACCTTTTTTGAGACCACCTTCAGCTGCTGCACCATCATCAACGACACTATCAACGTAGATTCCCTCCATTGTACCAAAATCTACATCATTACCTTTGTCTTTTTGGCTATCGACATAGTTCTTGACATCTATAGCGGTAATACCGATAACGGCTCGTTGTACTGTGCCATACTTCTTCAGGTCATCTACGACCTTATTCATAATAGAAGTCGGAATAGCAAATCCATAACCGCTATAGGAACCTGTTTCGGAGTATAGCATAGCATTAATTCCTATCAGTTCGCCTTTAACATTTACTAGTGCACCGCCAGAATTTCCTCTATTGATGGCTGCATCCGTCTGTATAAAAGACTCCACACCATTTTGGTAGAGTGAGCGCCCTTTGGCACTGACAATACCCGCAGTTACTGTATTGGTGAGATTGAAAGGATTACCAACAGCCAAAACCCATTCTCCGACCTTGATATCTTCACTGTTGGCTATGACTATAGCAGGGAGATTATTGCAGTCTATTTTGATGAGAGCAAGGTCTGTAGTTTTATCTGTTCCGATGATGCGAGCGGAGTATTCTTTGTTGTCATTCAATGTGACAGTCAGTTCATCGGCACCTTCTACGACATGGTTGTTGGTCACGATATAACCGTCAGAAGAGATAATAACGCCAGAACCTGAGCCTTGTTGCTTCGGTGTTCGTACGGTACGCTTTTGTGTTCCTCCTTGTCCCCCACCAGGGTTCCCGAAGAATCCGAATGGATCGGAGAAGAAATCACTGAATGGATCACTTTGCACATCAACGGTCTGTACTTTCTGATTGCGTGTATTCAAAATGTGGACTACACTTGGCAAGGCTTTTTCTGCTGCAAATGTGAGGTCAACCGGTTGTCCTGGGGTGGCGGCTGCTTGCATAGCATTGGCTTGTGCGGTTGGTACGCTTGCAAAACCAATCGTGACAATGCAAATAGCTGCAATCAAATAATTAGAATACTTTTTCATCTTCTTGTTTTATTTGTATTGATTATATTTTCTTGTCTATGCCTTTTTCAAAGCGGTTGCAAATATAGACGCAAAAAACGTTAAAGTGTCATTTTGACCGTTTTCTTTATTCCATTTTAACAATCTTATTTGGCATATTAACGCCTATTAAACGCGACCATAAGCAAATTCAGCCAACAAGAATTTTTGTAAGTCAGACCAATGGTCCACATCCCAAATTACTTGTGTAGAAGAATTCCTTCTCCAGCACTGATTGTATGGGAATCCTCATCTATAAGGTATGTAAATTCGCCATTTTCTGGAAATTTGCAAAATAGCCGACCGTGGTCGTATTGGTATGTTCCTTGCGCTTTTTTGTCACCACTATGTTCAATAATCTTGTCGTCACAGATTTCAAGAGTGATGTTGTAGAATTGTGCATTTCCCTTCCAAGTACCTTTTATCCATTGCGGAATAGGTTGGTTATGTATTCTGTTGGGGATTTTTGTATAGGTTGATGATGTATCTTCATGCACGTCTTCCATTGCTTCTTCAGAAAACACGTCAACTTCAGGAACTTTCATACATCTGCCCCAAACAAACTGAAGTAAAAATGCGACAAGAAAAATAGAAGCAATGAATGCGATAATAAGGCGAAGAAGATATTTGTCACTCTTTTTATTTGTTCGGAAATTTACAGACAATCTTGGGGTTATATCTGTTTTGTTTTGTTGCTTTTCTTTCGGTTTCGTATCGATGTCGGAGTTGTGGCCAATGAATTTCTGTCCCGTAATTATAGGTGGAACGGTCTCTTGAGAAATTGAAGATGTATTACCCTCTCTCGAAATATGCTTCAAACAAATGGTAAAAGGTATTCCACACCGTGGACATACACAAGAAAATTCGTTGACGCCGGATGGTATTTTATCAATAAACTTGAATCGACATTTAGGGCACTTGATTTCCATATAAAAAATTCACTGAATGAGACACATGATTGTCGTGTGATGTTATTTTTTGGGGGGGTACATTATTTGTGAAACACCTGTTGGCACAAAATAAATATTCTATGATAAGAGCAAAGCATAGATAAAGTCCAACAATGAGTTTGGATTTCATCTATGCTTGATGTCTGGGGTGAGAAATAAGATACACGACTTATTGCATATCGTAGACTACGTTCATAAGACTTTTTCCTAAGGCTTCGGCTTCTTCCATGGTAGGTGCCTCGCTATAAACGCGAATTATAGGCTCCGTGTTTGACTTGCGAAGGTGTACCCATTTGTCAGGAAAATCTATTTTTACACCATCTATGTCAGTAATTTTCTCATTTTTGAACAAAACTTTTACTTTCTCCAATATTGCATCAATATTGGTTGTAGGTGTCAAGTCAATGCGATTTTTGGCTATGCAGTAATTGGGGAGAGTAGAACGCAACTCACTTACAGTACATTTTTTTTCTGCTAATTCCGAAAGGAAAAGTGCAATACCCACGAGCGCATCACGTCCATAATGGCTCTCTGGATAAATAACTCCGCCATTTCCTTCTCCGCCGATAACAGCATGCACTTCTTTCATTTTGGTCGTAACGTTTACTTCTCCCACTGCTGCTGGTGTGTAAATTCCGCCATGTTTTTCGGTAATATCACGAAGTGCGCGTGTAGAGCTCAAATTGGAAACCGTATTGCCTGGCTTATGCGACAATATATAGTCGGCTATGCTTACCAATGTGTATTCTTCACCGAACATTGTCCCATTTTCGCAAATGAAGGCCAAGCGGTCAACATCTGGATCAACAACAATACCTAAATCATATTTTCCTTGGGAGACGGTGGACATTATTTCACCTAGATTTTTCTCCAAGGGTTCTGGATTATGCGCAAAGTTACCATTTGATTCTCCGTTGATAATGGTATACTCTACTCCCAGTTGGTCTAATAATTGTGGGAGAATGATACCGCCAACACTATTTATGGTATCCACACATACTTTGAAATGACTATTGCGTATGGCATCAACATTCACCAACGCCAAATCCAAAACGCTATTGATATGCTTTTTATCAAAAGTATGGTCTTCTGTATAAATTCCGAGTTTATCAACTTCAGCATAACTAAAATCTTCTTTTTCGGCAATGGCAAGGACCTCATTTCCGTCTTCCTTTGTGAGGAATTCGCCTTCTGAATTAAGGAGCTTGAGCGCATTCCATTGTCTTGGATTATGACTAGCCGTTATTATAATGCCACCATCAGCGTTTGACATGGTTACCGCCAACTCTGTCGTCGGTGTGGAGGCAAGCCCTATATTGATGACGTCAACCCCCATTCCCATCAAGGTGCCGCATATAATGTTTTTGACCATCTCTCCCGATATACGACCGTCTCGGCCCACAACAATCTTCAAACGTTTACCCTCATCTGCTTTTTTCATGATGAAGGTTGCATACGCGGATGCAAACTTTACAATATCCAAAGGATTTAGAGTTTCTCCAGGATATCCACCTATAGTGCCGCGAATTCCCGATATTGATTTTATAAGTGTCATTAGTTAGATCTTTGAATTATTTGCCTCTTTGGAGGGTGAGTTCATAGAGGCATGGATATACATTTTGCAAAGCATATTGTTGCCCTTGAGAATGGGGCACAATGAGTTTCACTTTCGCTATCTCATCTCCTTCTTTTGTTGGCCGACCAATATTTATATATGACAAAGGAACAAGCCATCCATTTGGAACCGCAGCGCTACTGTACGCTGTATACATCAAACTCGAATTTTTGTCAAAGGAGGCAGTAAATGTTCCAGAATTACGTTTTACCATAATCTTATCCACAAGCCATGATGTTCCCATATTTGACAATTGGACGGAATCTGAACCTTGTAATAAATTATATTCAGTAAAACGACACAAAACAGTAACAGTTTCTCCATCTTTTATTTTCTCTCCACATCCTTTGCGGATAATCTGCATGTAGACTCCTGATGATTCGAAAAGTACATACTGGTTTTTGGATACGTCAGTTGTTGAATCTTGAGCGCTGAAAGTGCTTTCGGAGATGACATTTATAGTAGAATCGGCTATCAACTTATTGATAGCTGACCGTTCTTTTTTCTTTTGATCGGCATATGTCTCGCTATTGCTACATGAAGCAAAGGCAATAATTCCGATAATGGCAAATATTGCAATTTGGATTTTTTTCATTTTCTGTTTTTTGACTAATATTTTTTGTGGGACAAAGTTAGCAAAATTTGTGTAGAGAGGGTATTAGCATATATATATTTTAATTTTTATTCATATGGAAAAAGAGAATTTGCCTTCCCTATAGTAGTTTATCGGCATAGTACTTGATTGCATTGCGGACACATGCTTCTGCCTCTTTAAGAGAACAATTGAGATGTCCACCACTTGCATTAAGATGTCCTCCGCCATTAAAGAATAATGTAGCCATCTCGTTGCATGGAAAGTTATCAACAGATCGAAGACTTACCCAAATTAAATTTTCGCGTCTGTCGTCCTCACGTAATGAGACTGACAACCTCATACCCTTTATTCTCAAAGGTTCATTGACCAACCCCTCGGCATCGCCCTTGACAAAATGAAATTCTTTCATATCTCGGCGTGACAATGAAAAATAGCTTGCATGGTAATCATTAAAGACGTTTAGCTTATGACAAAGAATATAACCTCTCAGTCTGATAGCCCAAGCACTATAGTTATTGAACACATTCCGATAAATCTTGTCCTTGTCTATTGACTTTGTTAGCAATTGGCTGATGATAAAAAAAATTGTTGGATCATTGGAATTATACGTAAATCCGCCTGTATCTGTCATCATCCCGCAATAAATGTCAGAGGCACATTTGGAATTCATCTGTTCAAATCCTCCCATTTGCCAAATGATACGAAATATTAATTCGCAGGTACTACTCTTTTGAGGATGGGATATAGTCAGTACTGTTGACAATGTAGGATTGAGATGATGGTCTATCATCACCAATTTTGCAGGACTATCCTGTAATGATGAACTCATTTCATCAACCCGATTATAAGCATTGAAATCCAAGCAGAATATCAAGTCTGCGTGCCCCAATATTTCTTGTGCCTGCTCAGTATGCTTGTCATAACGTAATATTTTCTCTGTTCCTGAAAGCCATTGTAGGAAATCTGGAAATGCGTCGGGTACGATAATCGTTGGCGCTTTGCCTATTTGTTGGAGGTATTCAGCCCATGCCAATGATGATCCTAATGCATCGCCATCTGGCGATTTATGACAACAGATAACAATATTTTGCGATTCGTCTATTATATGCCGTAATAAGGACAACTCGTTGTCTGATAATATTTCTATTTTCATAATGCTTGCAAAGATAGTAAAAAATAGTGTACTACGATAGAATATTGTGTCTTTCGTGAAGAAAAGTCCATTTGACTTTGGTGTCGACTTCCTTTTTGAAGAATAAAATATGATAAACATCATATTGAAGAATTGAACAAGCCTTATGATGTTTTAACTATCTTGTATAACGAATAAGTCGGGAAAATTATGTAAGTTTGCAATTAATAAAAGTTTTTTCTTATGAAACCGACAGAACAGACATTGCAACAGGTGGAACGGTTCGCCAAAAAAATAACGCAAAAGTTTCCTTCTTCTGAAGATCCTATGATTTTAACAGACATTCATATACGTGTGTCACAAGAGAATGGAGATATGACAGCTTTTGATGATGACGACAATGAGATTACACGATGTGTAATTGAACAATGGATTGGTAATAGTGAGGATGGCTTCTATGATGAAGTAACTAACATATTGCGTACATTTTTTCAAAAGAATTCCTGTAAGGCAGATAGTCTTGGCATCATGAAACCTTATAGTTTTGTGTTGGAAACTGATGAAAGAGAGCCATTTTCGGAGATTTATGTTGCAGACAATGATACAATATTAATAGGAGGAGATTTGATGAAAGGACTTGACAAGGATTTGGATAATTTTCTCAACAATCTTCTTGGTGAACGAGCATAGATATACATCAAGGTTCCATCGGGTTATTGTTGCAGTAGGATCCAATATGAACGCAGTGGAGCATATTGCAACTGCGCAACGTATATTAAGCCAAAGGTTCTCCGATATTCGGTTCAGTAGAGTAATTGTGACCGAAGCAATCGGTATCGAAGGAAGTCCACCTTTTCATAATTTTTTGGCGGTATTTTGTACAGCAATGAATATCCATGATTTAGACTCTTGTCTCAAAAAAATCGAATTTACTTGTGGGCGTGATCCAAGTAATCACAAGGAAATATTATTGGATATTGATCTGTTGAGTTATGATGATATACGATATCACATACTTGATTGGAATCGCTCCTATGTCCGTAGTTTGTTAGAAGAACTAAATGCATATATACCTTAATAAGCATAATATATTCTGTTTCAGAATTGAACATAGAAATATGTTTCGTCCTTTTGTATATTGCATAGTGACTTTGGTTATCCTTGTATTACCAATAAGCCTATATGCGCAAAAAGACAGTGAGAAGTTAGGTATGGCTATGGAATACATGCAAAGCAACAAGTTTCATGAGGCCTTGATTATTTTACGCCAACTGGATAAAAAGCATAATTTAAGTCCGCGCCTAAAAGCATATATAGGACTATGTTATTATTACGAACAAGACTATGTTATGACGTGCAAAACAATGGATACACTTTTAGTGCATCTTGATACTTTTGCTCCACAAGAACGGTCATTATATAATTATTGTACAGCCGAAAGTCACTTCAACTTGGGTGAGTATAAAGAGGCCGAAACATATTATGTTGCAATGTTGACTCTTTGTCACGACAATGAAAAGGCAGATGCCTTGTTTCATTTGGCTTTTTGTTACTTGAACCAAAGTTGCTATGAGCAAGCACGACAAACGTTTCAAGAATCCCTATCATGTTATGAAAAATACGGATACCCCAAAGAAAGGACTTCTCGTGTTATAGAATTGAAAAATATTATCAAAGGATTTGATAAGTCTGTATAATTGGCACAGTGTTTGTAGAATTATTCTATATTTTGGTTACTGTTTGTAAAACTTGCAAATTTGAAGAATTTGATTTATAGATATCGCTTATGACAAATCAATTTTCACTCAAAGTTTCAGAGATTCTGTCTTTCAGCAAAGAAGAGGCCATTCGGCTTGCCAGCGATTCAGTACGTCCAGAACATATGTTGCTTGGTATGTTGAGAGAGAAGGAAAGTCCCCTTCATGCCATTTTACGTCAGATGGGGATTGAAACGCGAATGATAAAATCAGAGTTAGAATCAACCATAGAACGGCATTCTAACAATACGCCATTTTCAGGACAAAGTGATGATGAACCGATACTCAGCGAGAACGCTAATAATATTCTCAAACTAGCTGTTCTTGAAGCCCGCCTGCAACATGTTGTGATTGTTGATGTGGAACATGTACTACTTGCCATCCTCCATGACAGATCGGACAATGGAGCAAAAAGCATATTGGAAAGTTATAATATAAATTATATGGATGCAAAGAAAACTCTTCAACATAGAAACACTACAAGAAATGGTATCAGCCTTTCTGAAGATGATGATGCTGAACAAATAAGTGGAAGTAAAGGAGAAGAGGGGGGCCATGTCGCAAAGGTTTCTACGACTACAACGAAAGGTACAAAAACCCCAATTTTAGATAAATTTTCTACAGATCTTACACAGGCCGCAGTTGAAGGAAAGCTTGACATTGTAATCGGTCGTGAAAAGGAGATGGAGCGGGTGATGGAGATATTGTGCAGAAGAAAAAAGAACAATCCTATCCTCATAGGGGAACCCGGAGTCGGGAAAAGCGCTATAGCAGAAGGACTAGCACAGCTGATCACCAAACGCCATACTTCGCCTATACTATTCAACAAACGGATTGTCAGTCTTGATATGACAGCCATTGTTGCAGGTACAAAATATCGTGGACAGTTTGAAGAACGTATCCATCAATTATTGAAGGAAATCGAAGGAAATCCCAATATTATTGTTTTCATCGATGAGATACACACGCTTATCGGTGCGGGTGGTGCTCCGGGAAGTATGGATGCAGCCAATATTATGAAACCGGCTCTAGCGCGTGGTGCCATACAGTGTATCGGTGCTACAACTATTGATGAATATCGCAATAGTATTGAGAAAGACGGTGCTCTAGAGCGACGTTTCCAAAAAGTGTTGGTCGAACCGACTACTACAGAACAAACTTTGGCAATTTTGCGAAATATTAAGGGCCGTTATGAGGAACACCATCATGTGCAATATACTGAGGATTCATTGACTGCATGCGTAAAATTGACGGAAAGGTACATAACAGACAGAACCTTCCCAGATAAAGCAATTGACGCTCTTGATGAGGTAGGTGCGAAGGTACATTTGAAACATGCGCAAATACCACCAGAGATTGATCAAAAGGAAAAAGAAATCAAAGCAATTGATCAACAAAAGAGAAAAGCCGTACATAATCAAAATTTCGAGTTGGCGGCAGATCTTCGCGACCAGCAGGTACATCTGGAAAATGAACTTGAAATTCTCAGTTCTCAATGGGCTTCTGCTGATTTCTCAAAAAGGGATCTTGTTGAAGTCGATGACGTTGAGAATGTAATTGCGCAAATGAGTGGTGTCCCTGTGCAACGTATTGCTGAGAGCGAGAACCAAAGACTTGCAAAGATGCCGGAGATACTGAAAAAGGATATTGTCGGTCAAGATAATGCTATTGAGAAAGTTGTCAAATGTATCCAACGTAATCGACTAGGACTGAGAGCGCCGAATCGACCGATTGGCGTGTTTATGTTTCTTGGACCTACAGGTGTAGGAAAGACGCATCTTGCAAAAAAACTGGCTGAACTAATGTTTGGAACATGTGATGCACTGATTAGAATCGACATGAGTGAATATTCTGAAAGTTTCAATACATCGCGCCTTGTTGGTGCCCCTCCTGGATATGTAGGCTACGAGGAAGGTGGGCAATTGACAGAAAAAGTACGGCGTCATCCGTATTCTATCGTACTTTTAGACGAAATAGAGAAGGCTCATGGCAACGTATTCAATATGTTGTTGCAGGTTTTGGATGAGGGGCGTTTGACAGATGGCAATGGCAGGATTGTTGATTTCCGTAATACAGTTATTATAATGACGTCGAATGCGGGAACGCGACAACTAAAGGATTTTGGTCGAAGTATAGGATTTAAGGCCACAACGCCGTCAAGTGCAACAAATAGTGAAAGCGACAAAGAGTATGCAAGATCTATTGTTCAAAAAAGCTTGAGTAAGCAATTTGCCCCTGAGTTTCTAAATCGTCTTGATGAGATTATTACATTTGACCAACTTGATCAAACGTCTATCAGAAATATTGTAGACATAGAAGTACGCATCCTGAAGCAACGTCTTAAGGAGGTTGGCTATAATATAGAAATGACAGAGTCTGCTAAAGATTTCTTGGTAACCAAGGGATATGACGTTATGTATGGGGCACGTCCTCTAAAGCGTGCTATACAAAACTATGTAGAGGATGGTATTTGCAACCATATATTGAATGGTGATATCAAGGAAGGTGCGGAAATACTAATAGATATAAATTCTGAAAACAATGAATTAATATTCAAATGACGATGCGGCATAGGGTAGGGGGTGATCTCTACCTCTATGCTTCTCTGTTTGCTAGAAATTTATTATATTTATTGCGGATTTTGTTGTTGATAGGAACATTATTGTACCTGGAAGACCATTCGATAAATTCAACAATCAGTAGACAATTCTTTCATAAACAAGCCTAATCATGATACAAACACTTCTTATTTTAGCAATATCGGCTGTTTTTTTTGCAGTTGGAAAAGTACGATCGGACTTGGTTGCAATATGCGCATTGGTAGCGTTGCTGTTATGCGGAATCCTCACGCCACAAGAAGCCTTGTCGGGATTTTCAAACCAAATTGTTATTATGATGGTCGGATTGTTTGTCGTGGGTGGAGGCATATTTCAGACTGGATTGGCAAAAATGATTGGGGGTAGAATCATGAAACTTGCAGGAAACAACGAAACTATCGTGTTTCTTCTCGTCATGATTGTTACGGCCGTAATAGGAGCATTCGTAAGCAATACGGGTACTGTCGCCCTTATGATGCCGATTGTAGTAAGTCTCTCGACAAAAGCAGATGTCAAAGCACGGCGGTTGCTTATGCCCTTGGCATTTGCCAGTAGTATGGGCGGTATGCTGACTCTCATTGGTACTCCACCCAACCTAGTCATACAAGAAACGCTAATTGACGCAGGTCTTGCTCCTTTATCATTCTTTTCGTTTCTTCCTGTGGGATTAGTGTGTATTATAGTTGGAATTTTGGTTCTGTTGCCATTAAGTAAATGGATATTATCCAAAGGTGATGCGATTAGCAAAAATAGCAATAAGACAAAATCACTCAATCAACTAGCAGACGAATATAAACTTTCCGAGAATCTCTCACGCATAGTGGTGGAAGAAAAGTCAAAAGCTATTGGCAAAACGATTTCAGAACTTCAAATATACAACCACTATTCCCTAACCGTTATAGAGATAAGAAGAGAATCAACAGGTCGGAAGAATATTCTACGACACATGGAGCAGAAATTAGCTGGACCTAATACTATTCTTGAGAAAGGAGATACAATTATTGTTTCAGGGGATCGTCAGCAGGTAAAGCAACTTGAACGTGACTATGGTCTCAAAAATCAGAAACTCTCTAGAGAAGGAAAGAAATATCACTCTAGAGAATTGGCATTCTACGATATAGGAATTGCCGAACTTTTGTTGATGCCAAAGTCGCGATTTATTGGCCATCTCATCAGAGAATCGGGATTTCGTGAGAAATATAATATCAACATTATGGGCGTAAGACGAGGAGGTAAGCATCTTACAGAAAATTTAGCAGATGTCACTTTCCTTTCTGGTGACATACTTCTCGTACAAGGAACGTGGGATAACATTGCACGGCTTGAACGCGAAGAAGAGGATTGGGTGGTTATGGGGCAACCCCTTGAGAAAGCGGCACAAGTAACTTTAGATTATAAAGCCCCAATTGCGGCAATCATCATGCTTGGAATGATTGCAATGATGGTGTTTGACGCAATACCTGTCGCTCCTGTCACGGCAGTGATGATTGCGGCCCTTCTTATGGTTCTTACAGGATGCGTGCGCAGCGTGGAAGCTGCGTATCGAACAATCAATTGGGAAAGTATCGTGCTGATAGCAGCAATGTTACCCATGTCTGTCGCTCTTGAAAAAACAGGTGTTTCGAATAGCGTATCACAGATACTTGTCAGTCGGCTAGGTATGTATGGTCCGATGGTTATGTTAGCAGGTATATATTTCACGACATCGCTACTTACAATGTTCATCAGCAACACGGCAACGGCAGTGCTTATGGCCCCAATCGCTTTGTCCTCTGCCCAAAGTCTTACGGTATGTCCCTATCCGTTTCTCTTTGCTGTTACATTAGGTGCGAGCATGTGTTTTGCTTCTCCATTCTCGACTCCCCCTAACGCGCTAGTTATGCAAGCTGGCAATTACCGTTTTATGGACTATGTGCGAATAGGTCTTCCTTTACAAATAATAATTGGTGTTGTTATGACGTTTGTACTGCCATTGCTTTATCCATTCTGAGAATCAAAAAAATGTAATAGTATGTTGGAAAAGAGAAACTTCATGTTTTTCTTCTCCAACATTTTGTTATCTTCAGAATTTATTTTTGCGTCACGAATGGTAATCTATAAGTGCAACCATTCTTCCAATTGCTGCATCCGTAGGCTGTTTTCCCCATGATGACATTTCCTTGACCACATCGGGGACAACGCATACCTATATATATATTTGAGTTATTTGTTTTTGCCTGTACCCTAGGTGCGTTGGATTCGTTCTTTGCCTTTGTCCGGCTATTTCGAGTTGTGGAGAAACGTTGAGATTTTGTTTTCTTGATATCCTCATCAGTTGCAACCGATACGCATCTGCTACTATTGTCACTGAGAACGTCAACAACTATCTGTGAAACTTGTTCCTTGAGTCCGTTTATAAAATCTGCAGCATTATATTGCTTATGCTCAATATCACGCAGTTTCTTCTCCCATATACCAGTAAGTTCACAACTTTTCAAGAGTTCCTCATGAATAGTGTCAATAAGTTCTATACCCGTAGGAGTGGCTATCAAATTTTTGCGTTCACGACGAACATAATTTCGCTTGAACAGTGTTTCGATAATACTGGCGCGTGATGAAGGACGCCCTATTCCGTTCTCCTTGAGGGCTGCACGTAATTCTTCATCCTCGACAAATTTTCCTGCAGTTTCCATTGCTCTTAGCAAAGTTGCCTCTGTATAGTATTTTGGAGGCGTTGTTTGTTTTTCTGTAAGAGTTGGTATTTGTGGACCATTTTCACCTTCGGAAAAGGTAGGAAGTGTTCGTTCCTCATCTATCTTGTGGGTATCATCGCTATCTACATTCTGTATTTCTTTATTATACACGCAATGCCAACCTAGTGAAAGAATTTCCTTGCCAGTAGCCTTGAATTCTACGTCTTCAACCATTCCCAAAACGGTAGTTGTAGAGAACTTACAATCAGGATAGAAGACGGCTATAAACCTCTTTGCAATAAGATCATAAACATTACGCTCCATGTCTGTTAAATTGGTAGCGGGAACACCAGTTGGGATAATGGCATGATGATCGGTAACTTTGGACGAGTCGAACACTTTCTTACTCTTGATTAGTGGGTGAGACAATAGAGGAAGCGTAAGTTGCTCATATCCTCTTAATCCCCTTAAGGCATTGGGACATTTTGAATAAATGTCATCACTAAGGAATTGCGTATCTACACGCGGATATGTAGTAAGTTTTCTTTCGTAAAGCCCTTGTATGAGATTAAGAGTTGTCTCAGCAGAATAACTGAATTTTTTATTACATTCCACCTGAAGGGATGTCAGGTCAAAAAGACGTGGTGGGGCCTCAGATCCTTTTTTCTTGACAATGCTTGTTACGGTAAAGAGTTTACCCTCTATTGTGGTGAATGCTTGTTTCCCCTCTTCCTTCGACATGAATTTCCCTTTTGTCGCAATAAAAAGTGTATCCCGGTACATTGTGGAGAGTACCCAATAGGGTTCAGGAGTGAAACTATCAATTTCCTTTTGTCTGTTAACAATGAGAGCCAAAGTTGGGGTTTGTACTCGTCCGATACTGAGAATCTGTTGTTTTTGACCATACTTGAGAGTATATAGTCGAGTAGCATTCATGCCAAGAAGCCAATCACCAATAGCGCGGCACAATCCTGCTGTATAGAGTGACTCATATTCGTTTTGGTCTTTCAGGTTTTGGAATCCCTCCCGTATTGCCTCGTCTGTCATAGAAGAAATCCACAACCTTTGAACTGGACATTGGATTTTGGCCTTCTGCATAACCCATCGTTGAATCAGTTCGCCTTCTTGGCCAGCATCACCGCAGTTCACAATACTATCTGCCGATTGCATAAGTTTCTCAATAATAGAAAACTGTTGTGTAATATGGCTCTCCTCTTTGAGCTTAATGCCGAAGCGCTGGGGTATCATTGGAAGAGCCCCAAGACTCCATACTTTCCATTTGTCTGTATAGTCATTAGGTTCTTTGAGCGTGCAAAGATGTCCAAACGTCCATGTTACTTGATATCCATTGCCCTCAATATAACCTTGACATGATTTTGTCGCTCCTAGTATACGAGCAATATCCTTGGCAACGCTAGGTTTCTCGGCAATACAAACTATCATATATGTTTCTATTTTTCAATTGTTTATACTTGGTTCATATTTGCTGAAAAGGAAATATTCAACAGAGTCAATAACGAAACAGAGAACCCAAGTGCAGAATTAAACAAGAGCAAAATTAATAATTATTGTTGGATGTCGAGCGTTACAATCACATTTTTTTCTAGTTTGCTCTATCACAGAATTTCGCTGTATTATGATTTAGTGCAACAACTTATCAGTTGGTAAGGTATGTGGAAATGATGATGTAGCCTTATTTTGTTCCACAGCCCAAATGTCTTTTGGTAACTATTCAGCGGTAGGAATAGCCGGTGGCTTTCTGAGATAGCCAGATTGAACCGTAACATAGAAGCCTTAAATCATCAACTCCGCAAAAAGGACAAGGAAATAGCCAAGTTGAATGACCGCCTGTCCAAATACGAGCAACCAGACAAGAACTCTGGCAATAGCAGCACGCCGCTAGGCAAGGAGAACATGAAAGACGAGATAGTCAGAAGAACCAAGACTCTCCGCAGGCCAAGCGGCAAGAAGCCCGGTGGGCAGAAAGGGCATGAGGGTTTCAAACTTTCCTGTTCGTCGACTCCCGACGAAGTGATAGACGACACCCCAAGCTATTGCACCAATTGCGGCGAGCCATTGGCGAATACGGAGCGTGTGCTTGATTATGTGACGCAAGTTGTCTCGATACCGGAATTAAACCTGTAATAAAAGAGATACGCCATTACGTGATGACATGCAAGAAATGTGGCGAACGTGTCCGTACGGCTCCAAAACGCAGGTCTAACGATGTAGTGTATGACGCAAGCGTCAAATCTTTAGTAGTATATCTAAACATTGTACAATTCCTTCCTTATGGACGCATAGCAAGTTTTCTTCGCGAAGTTTTCGACCTGTCGCCAAGCGAAGGCTCTCTTGTAAATTGGGTGAACGAAGCCAAAAGAAACGCGCGGCCAATTGTTGACAAGATAAGGGAATACATCATGACGTCAAGTGTTGTCGGCTTTGACGAGTCTGGATACTATTGCAACAAAAGACTTGACTGGGCATGGATAGCACAGACGGTTTACTACACATTGTTGTTCCGTGCAAATGGGAGAGGCTCGAAGGTGTTGGAAGATAAATTCGGTGACAGTCTAGAACGCATGACTGCCGTAACGGACAGGCACAGCGCATACTTCGCTCTTCATTTTCTGAATCATCAGGTCTGCCTGGCTCACTTGTTGAGGGAATTTCAATATCTTTCCGAATTGAACACTGGTCAAGATTGGTCCGGACAAATAGCCGACTTGTTTCGTGAGGCTATCCATAAGAGGAACGCCAATCCTGCCGACATTATAGACAAATCCTCATGGATAGAACGCCTGGATTGTTTGCTGAAAAAGAACATCTGTGAGTTGGGTAAGAAGTTTGAGACTCTTAAAAAGGGATTGATAAAATGCAGGGGCTACATTTTTAATTTCCTCGAAGACCCAATGATACCATCGGACAACAACGCAAGCGAACGCGGTATACGGAAACTGAAAATCAAGTTGAAGAACTCGTGTACGTTCCGTTCTGATTTCGGAGCTGACGCATTCCTTGAATTACATTCCGTTATCGAAACCGCCAAGAAACACAACAAAACTCCTTTTAACGCAATTCAAGCCTTGTTTGAGGTTTGATACCACGTCATGCTTCTACCGCTGAATAGTTACA